>JAEFAR010000020.1 GCA_016287675.1 Lachnospiraceae bacterium | reverse complement strand
GGCTTTGACCTTAAGGCAATGGCGGAGAGTTCAAAAAATAAAAATGCAGTGTAAGAGATCCTCTTTAGAATTACACCCCCTGATATTTTGGGGGTGTTTTTGCTAAAGTTACTGTTCACACACCCCAGCCCAGCATTCGCAATCCGCTTCGCTACTTGCTCATGTGGGTGGGGGCGTTACTGCTGCGCAGAATATGCAAGATGCTAAAACTCTTTGAAAGCAAGCTTTCAGAGTTTTGGCATCTTGCATATCTGTGAACAGTAATTTGCTATAAGCATGATGAAAAACACATGACAGATGTGTTATAATTGAGAAAGAAATTCATAATAAAAGGAGAAGGTATTATGATCGATAAGAAGACCAAATGGTCCTATTGCATTGGGGCAACGGGACGAGATGCGGCTTATGCTCTTGTCAGTATGTTTGTGCTGACCTACATCCAGTACACCATGAAACTCACTGTGGCGCAGTTTACGGTGATCTCTGTGGCTATGGTGATCTGCATGGTCTGGGATGCTGTAAATGACCTTATGATGAGTTCCATCATCGAGAACAGTCACTACAAAATGGGAAAGTATCGCCCCTTCATCATTGTGGGAGCGCTTCTTAACGCTGTTGTGATCATCCTGATGTTCACTGTTCGTCCCACAGGCTGGTCCTTTGTTATTTTCTTCTGCATCACCTACCTGCTTTGGGGCATGACCTACACCATCAATGATATTGCCTACTGGGGCATGCTTCCCAGTCTTTCCAGCGATCCCAAGGAGAGGGATTCACTGGTCACTCTTATGGGCGTTTTTGTCTGCATCGGTCAGTTTGCCGTGGCAGGCATAGTTCCCATGGTCATCGCGGGAAATGCCATCGCAGCATTCCGTATCATCGGTATCATTGCCGCCCTTGGCTTTTTGCTCTTCCAGACGCTCACCTTCCTTGGGGTTACTGAAAATGAGCGTGTGGATAATGCCGAAGAAGTAAATTTCAAAAAGATGTTCGGTATCTTAAAGAGGAATGATCAGCTGGTAAAGTCCGGTATCGCCTATGTTCTGTTCTGCGTCGGACAGCAGCTTTTGCTCCTTCTTGCCGTTAATTTCTTCTATTTTGAGTTCGGCTATTCCGAAAGCGGAGATCTGGTAACACTGTTCACTGTAATGTACGGCATCGGTACTCTGGCTGCACAGTTTGTCTATCCCATAATTTCCGCAAGAACAAGCCGCAAGAAGATCTACGGCACCTGTCTTGCGGTGCTCGTGGCAGGATATCTGGTTCTTCTGGGCTTTGGCTACATCCTGCCCAAGAATGTGATACTTCTCATGATAACGGGCTTTGTGATCTTCTTTTGCCAGGGACTCATCAATCTTGCAATGGTTGTTATCATCAACAATACCATTGAATACGATGAGTACAGGTTTAACGAGCGCCATGACAGTATCATTTCTGCCATCCGTTCTTTTGCATCGAAGTTTTCAGGTGCCCTGAATCAGGGCGCTGCATCTCTCATCCTCATCGTCAGCGGCATCTATGCGGTCAGTCAGAACATCAGTGCCCTTGAAGTCGAAGTGGGAAAGGGAGCCATGGCGAGAGAGGAAGCTCTTTTAAAGGCTGATAACATCATAGCCACGGTTGAACCTGTTCAGACTTTGATCCTTCGGATCGGTATGGTGGCTATTCCTTTACTGGTCATGATCGCTTCATGGATCATCATTCAAAAGGGATACAGGATCGACGAGAAGGAATATGCACGGATGGTCAGCGAGATAGAGAAGAGACATGAAGAAAATGCATAGATCGCAGGGGAGTAGATTCAATGATTAAAAACGTGATTCTTGACATAGGAAATGTGCTGGGTTACTTTCAGTGGAGAGAGCTGGGCAGGGAGTGCATGAAGCTTAACGATGAGGAATTTGAGCTTTTTGCGGACGGCATGATAAACAGCGGGCTATGGGATGAGTTCGACAAGGCTTATATGACGGACGAAGAGATCATTAAGTCCATCACCGACAGGATGCCGTCCCTTGGGGATCGTCTGCCGGAGTTCTTTAAAAGGCTGGGAGACATCGTTTTGGATTACGACTACTCCTGTCCCTGGATCCATGAGCTTCATGAAAAAGGCTTCAAGGTTTACATTCTGTCCAATTACGGAAAAACAGCCTTTGAAGCGGGTATTAAAAAAAGGCTTAAATTTGTACCCATGGTTGACGGTAGGGTCGTCTCCTATGAAGTAAAAATGGTTAAGCCAAATAAAGACATCTACGAATATCTTTTAAACAAATACAGTCTCAAAGCGGAAGAATGCCTCTTCTTCGACGACCGTAGGGAAAACATCGACGGCGCGGAGAAGGCAGGCATTCATGGCATATTGTTCCAAAACATAGATCAGGCAAAAGCCGATCTGGAAAAAGCTATAAAAGAGTTCGCTTAAAGAGCCTTTTTATAGCGGTCGAACAGCGTCAGATACTCTCTTTCAACGTCTTTAAACGGACGGACGTTGTAGGAGAGCTCAAGCCGAAGCTCGGGAGCGGGGCGATCCTGCTTTTCGTTCAAAAGGACTTTGAGATCGTAGAAAAGCATTTCATCGTCCACAGTTTTTACAAGCCTTGCTTCCTCCTCTGAAAGGGCGGAACCGAGCCACTTTTTATAGATCATGTCAAGGAGCTTATCCTCCCATTCGATAAAGGAGGGAAGCTCCTTTTTGAATGGTCTGGGAACATCGCTCATGTATGCTTCCGATGCATCATGCAAAAGACATGCGAGAACCGTTCTGAGAGAGTAACCTCTTGCTTCAGCTTCCCTGGCGCAGTTTATGCAATGCTGTGCCACCGAAAAGAAGGATTTTACGTGACCGTTTCCTCTGCACTGCATGGAAAGGGAATGAGCTATGTCTTCGATCTTTAATTTCTCCGGATCGGGTTCTGTGGGATAGAAATGTTCTTCAGTGTAAGTAGTGATATAATCAGCCATTTTATTGCACTCCGTATTTTTCTGTAAAGTATTCTTTCAGCAGGTCTCTTGCGAAGATATCTTCGTCGTAAAGCTCGATCTCCGTAAGATTGTTCGGTGCGTAGGAAGAAGAGTAGGTGTCCGTCACAAGATAGTAGACGGCGTTGGGGGCAAGATGATTTTTGACCTCTTCACCGTATTCACCGTAAGTGATGAAGTAATTTCCGTTCTGTGTTTCAAAGAAATTGTTGTTAAGATCTATGCCTTTGCATTCGCAGAGCACCAGACGGTTGTCAAAGGGAAAGAGCATCTGGAGATCCGCGTAGGTCACTTCCCCCGCATCCAGCATCCTGGGACTTCTTACCGAGAAGTAGCCGCCCCCCAGAACGATGTCGTACTTGTCACCCCACCTTTCAACAGCCGCATCGTAGTAGAGATCTGCGCAGAGCTGCCTCAGTTCGTCTCCGTCAAGATCTACGGGGATGTTCGCGATCACGGCATTTATGTCTCCGATCTCGTCTTTGTACTTTGCCATCAGTTCATCCACTATGGGATCGCCCTGATAGTCGTATCTGTAGGCGTTATGGGAAACGATCTCCGCATCCGTTGTCAGAAGGGTGTCGTTTACTTTGTTGTATTCAATCGTTACATGGGAAAGTCCGGTGGAGTTGTCGCCGCCACCCTGAAGATGCCAGACGTTGTACATGTCCTTTAAGGCATATGCTTTGTGAGTGTGAGCCTCAAAGACCACATCGACGTAACCGGCGGAGAGCGTAGGATCGTAGTAGCTCTTTAACTGCCCTGCGGAAATTGTGCCCGTACCTGAGTAATTCTTTGAGTAACCGTCGTGGACAGAATAAATGATGATCTTACAGCCTTCTTCATTCCTGAGTCGCTCGGATTCTGCTTTCACAAGTTCGGAAAGTCTGCTTCCGGTAATAAAGTAAACGTCTGAAACCATGTTTCCCGAGATGGAGGAGTAGCAGTCTCCGATGGCTCCGATGATTCCGATCTTAACGCCTTCGCGCTCTATGACTACGGAAGGCGTGCAGTAAGGGGCAAGGGCATTCGTTGCTCTTTCGTAGATATTAAGAGCAAGGAAAGGGAATTCAGCAAGTTCCTCGTTTTTCTCGATGAATTCCCGGCCCCAGTCGTATTCATGGTTACCGAAGGTCATGGACACAAAATCAAGTTCATTCATCCACTCTGTCATGAGCCTTCCCCGGGTCAGATTCGATTCGCTGCTTCCCTGCCACATGTCTCCGGAGGAGAGAAGGACGAAGTTATCGTCCAACATGGCCCTTGTCTTAAGCCATGCGGTCATCTCATCCACACCGGGCTGGGATTCGCTGTCCGTAAACTTTCCGTGGAGGTCATTTAAGGCATATATGTCAATGACGGCCAGCACATCTGCTTTACAAATGTCGCAGATCCCGTTGCTGTCCCTGTCTTCGTGGGAGCATTCCGCTTCGGGAGAAGGAATGACAGCTTCTGCGGGAGATGGGGAAGCGTAAGAAACATCGTTAAGACCCGTCTCATTTCCGCATGCTGCAGCAGACAGCAAGAGAGCCATCAATGACAATAAAATCTTTTTCTTCATCTTTTGTACCTCTGTTTTAATTTCAAGCGGTTCATTATAACCCGATTTAAAATTTTTGGAAAGGGTTTATATTGTAAAATAATTATGATAAAATCACCTAAAGGTGTCCTATTTGTAAACAGACAGCGAAGGAGCGGGGCATATGGCGTTGCATGATGACATAAGATCGTTTACAAAAAAATACAAGAAAAACATCGAAACCAGAACAGAATTAAATGACAAGCTGTTTAAGATCTGTGATCAGGACAAATGGCTGAAAACATTGAAGAACAGGGCTGTCAGGTGTCAGAAACTCTACAAGGACAACGAAAAGCTCATTTCCGGGCTGAATTCAAAACTCTGCGGGGAACTTTCCGACAAAGCCGGAGAGGCATTGTTCAGCTCTATTTTTGATGTCTTTTTTGACCGCTTTGAGATAAGCGATGTTCCGATCATCATCCTGCTTTGCAGGACCGCGGCGGAACATTTCGAAAAGAAGAAGGATTACAACAGGCTTGTGAGGATATATGCCTTTCTGACCTATTGTAATATGGAGTATTACAGCAGGATCAGGGTTGAAGAACGGGATAAGACCATAGAGTATGCAAAGAAGACCATTTCTTTCAAGGAACATTATGCGGAACTGGACGATCCCGAAGCGAGACTCAGGATCTTCAGAACCTATGCAAATCTGATGGGTAACGTTCTTGAAGAGCATACAGGGCTACGGGACGGGGATTTTTCCATCTACGATGAGATGATGGCACTCTGGAGCAGCGAGACCGTACAGAAAATGGACGGAAACAACAGCGACATCAGAAATGAAGTGGAATGGATGAAGGACAACATGGTCTATGTCTGTGCCCGCAATCTTTTGGATTACAGGACGGTTCATTCTGAGGAGATCAGGAATTCGGAGATCGCCTTTATTAAGGAAAAGCTTGAAGAGCATGATAAAGATATTGAGAAGAACACCATTTGCTGGATAGCGGACATGACCCTTAAGATCATTAATTCCGAGATCACTCCCCTGGATGCCATCCACAAAGTGATAATGAAGACGGATGCCATTGCAAAACCGGATTTTGAGAAGCTGACACCCGAAGAGAACTGTGACATCCTGGATGAGAAGTACATGATGATGGAACTCAGCGTAGCGGTCCTCAGAAAGATGGACTTTACGGAAAAAGAAAGGACGGAATACGGCAGACAGATCACTTTCCGCTTTTTTAAGGACATTCACAAGATACCGAACAATCTTTTTACGAACTACGTGGATGACATCTGCAAAGAGTACTTTTCCATGGTACGTCCATTCCTTAACGGTGTGGGAGAAAAGGAACAGAAACTGATGCAGATCTTTTTCCTGCGCCAGCCCCTGACCTACATACATTGTCTCCTTGTGGGAAGCCTTGCATACAGACTGGGAAGCGCCATAATCGAAAAGAATCCCGAAATGCTGGTGGGTCTGGGAGAACTGGATTCCATAAAGGATGTCATTTCAAAGGAAAACGGCATACTGGATTTTGTAAGACGTGCCGGTCTTATCCACGATGTGGGTGAGATCATCATGCCCACCATCATAAACATGCAGACAAGAAGTCTTACCGAAGATGAAAAGAGCTTTATTTTGAAACACCCTGAGATCGGAGTGGAGTATCTTAAAGAGGATACGGATTTTGAGCCCTACAGGGACGTGATCCTCGGGCATCACAAGTCCTATGACGGGAAGAGCGGTTATCCTGCGGGGTTTGACAACACTGCATCTCCCTACAGGGTTATTATCGACATAATTTCCATTTGTGATGCCCTGGAAAATGCCGAGGATTACATAAGCCGTGCCTACAAGGAACCGAAGAGCTTTGACGAGATCTTCCGTGAAATCTGCGAGGGAGCGGGAACGACTTATAATCCGTATATAGCGGATATGATAAAAAATGACGACGCTTTGAGAAAGGAACTGAGATTTATTGTTACAGAAGGCCGGATCAAGGCGACTCAGGAGGTGTACAGAAACATCGTGACATGCGTTCAGTACGGCGGATCGCCCTATTTCAGGCTGAATGCGGTGGACATGGTAAACGATGGTTAATTAACTTAAAAATACGCTCAAATGGCGTCAATTTATAAATATTTAGTTTTTGTGATGTATATTTGGTGGACATTTTATGTTAAAATACCCTAACAAGATTAATATTTGCTTAAGGAGGCGCGTGTAAATGAAAAAATTTGCGTTAAACTTAAAGATCATATTGGTTGTCGGGGTTATCTTTGCGGCATGTATCATCATTTTCTGGATCTTCGCATCCGGCAGGATGATGGACATTTCCAGAACGAATGCAAGAGGGTCTTTGCAGGGCGTCGTAAACGGAGCATCTAACAGCATCCGACAGTATATTCAGAATGAAGTAACCTTTGTAGAAGGCTATCGTTGGACCACTGAGTTACAGAACATCATCAACGGTAATCGCTCACAGGCAGATATGGCAGCGGCAGAGGACGTTACCATCAGATATTCCGACAAGAAGGAACACATAGAAGGTCTCTTCTATTGTGATGAAAAAGGTATCGTTGATACCCACACTCTTCCTTTTATCGTGGGAATGGATCTCGGTGCCATGGGCGCCGATGCATTTACCGATGAAGCTGTAATGGCAACGGCATCTGTTTCGGAAGCAACAGGAAGCATTGTTATCTCAGTCGGAAAGACCATTAAGAATTCAGCCGGCGGATACGGCGGAATGGTAATGTGTGCTACATTCACCGACGGTTTCAACGAGATGATGGACAACGTTCTCAGAACAAATCCTTTCTATAAGCACTTGCAGATCGTTATCCCTTACTCCTACACAAGCCAGACATCATCCATTATCTATGATACGGATAAGTCAAAGCTTGCTACAGAGTACTCTGATTCAGCACTTGCAGGCTTTGTTGAGGGCTACGGCCTTTATCAGGTGGCACTTCAGAACGGGCAGGTAGAGGCGCCTTCACCTGATGCAATGGGCTTCTCTTACACAGATCCCGAAACAGGAAAGAATTATGAATATAAGTATCAGGATATCATAGAGTACAAGGATCCCGATACCAATAAGGATATGATCGGTTTCTATCTCCTTGTTCCCGAGTATGGCTGGGTAATCTTCCTTGAAGGTGAATCTGACATGGTATTCTCTCAGGCATCCAGTTCCAGCCGTCAGCTCCTTATCGCTACAATAATTACACTTGCTGTAGGTATCGTCGGAATCCTTGCATTCGTTACAGTTCTTTTAAGACCTCTTTCGAATGTTGAAGGCGAACTTAAGAGAGTTGCAACACTTGACTTTACCGAAAGCGATACACTTGACAGATATGCCGGCAGAAACGACGAAGTGGGAACCATCGCCGGTGCCACCATTGCTCTTAAGGATGCGGTGAGCGACACGATGAAGATGGTAGGCGAGAGTGCAGGAAAGATGAACACCAACTCCGGAGCACTTGTAGACACATCCAGACTTCTTTCCAACTTCACAGAAGAAAGTATGGCGGTTACCGAGGAACTTTATGCAAGAATTGAGCAGACAAATGAATCGGTAAGAAAGACAGAAGACGAGATCAATAAGGTTGTAGGTCTTGTTCAGAATGTAAATGATAAGGTTGGCGCAGGAGAAAAGCTCTCCAAGGATCTCATCAAGAAGACCGGAGTGGTTACTCAGGAAGTTGAAGGCAAGCTTGAAGCAAGCCGTGAAAAGATCAATGAGACCAGAACAAATGTTTACGAAGCTGTTGAAAGCCTTGAGACAGTTAAGAAGATCAATGATCTGGCAAGCGCGATCCTTGAGATCACATCCCAGACAAACCTCCTTTCACTCAACGCTTCCATCGAAGCAGCACGTGCAGGTGAGGCCGGCAGAGGCTTCGCGGTAGTTGCAAGTGAAATTGCAAAACTTGCTACAGAATCACAGCAGACTGCAGGAAGGATCCAGGACATCGTTGCCGAGAGTAACATCGCGGTTGATAAGGTTAGAAACAGTGTTGAAGCAGTCATGAAGTTCGTACTTGAAGACGTTGAAGGCGAATTCAAGTCCTTCGGTGAAAGCTCCAGAAGCTACGGAGCCGATATTGAAACGATCATGCACTCCATCGACGAGATCGGCGGAGCCATGGACAATCTTAAAGCATCGGTTGACGATATCGGATCTTACATTAAGGAAGTTTCCAACTGCGCATCCAATAACTACGACGGAGTTAAGCAGATCGTTGATAAGAACGTCGGAACAACCAAGGTTGTTGAAGATATCAATGTGATCATTGATTCCGAGAGAGAAAGCGCAGGAAGCCTGAATGAGATGGTAGGCAAATTCAAAGTCTGATCACGGTGAACAAAAAACGGATATAAAGGTTTGGGAGGAAGCATCTGCTTCCTCCCTTTCGTTTTGCATGAAAGGGCTTTTTTAGAAGTGCGATTTGTGATAAAATGATCAGTAAGTAAAAGCGTTTTTGAAACGCAGACAGATCGGAGGATGCCAAATGGCAGATAAGAAGAAAGATTACAATCTTGAGACCGTAACACTTGAACTGGACAACGGAGAAGAGATCACATGTGACGTGATCTCGATCTTCCCCGTTAATATAAACAACAGGGAGCAGATGTACATTGCTCTTTTGGATGAAAATGCAGAAGAGGGGGATGACATCTTCCTTTACAGAGCATCAAATCTTGAAGATCCGGACAACATTAAGATCGATAACATCGAAAGCGATGACGAATTTGAGATCGTGGCAGACGCGTTTGATGAACTCCTTGACGATGAAGAGCTGAATGAAATGCTTGACGATCTGGAGGATGACGAGGAAGAATAAAATGTACCCGGAAAAGTATCCGAACCCTCAATTAAAAAGAAATAAGATATTCAGCCTGGACGGTGACTGGCTACTTAACGGTAGAAGCATTAAGATCCCCTTTTGCCCCGAATCAAAAGCTTCGGAGTTTAAAGGGGAGATCGGCTATGGTAAAAGAGAAAGCCTTGTATATGAAAAGAGCTTTGTGCTGCCCGAATATATGCACGAAGGATGCCATACAAGGCTCCTTTTGCATGTGGACGGTGTAGATCAAAGGCATTTGGCTGTGGTGAACGGGAACGTGGTAGGAAGCCGTACTGACGGATACCTGAAATCGATTTATGACATCACGGGAAAGGTGCAGCAGGAGGGAGAGAATCTCCTTAAGATCCTGGCAGTGGATCCGATTTCCGCAGATCTGCCCTACGGAAAGCAAAAGCTTAAAAGAGGAGGCATGTGGTACACTCCTTTCAGCGGTATCTGGAAAAGTGTATGGCTGGAAGCGGTTCCGGAAAAGTACATTAAGGATCTCAAGATCGATGCTGACAAAGATAGAATTAAGTTTAAATTTAACTTTTACGATTTCCTGGGCCAAAGCTTTGAGATCAGGGTGTTTCCGCCTGTATTAAAGAACCGGATCCAACAGGAAAATGACGAAGAAAAGGAAGAATGCTGGATCATTTCCGGTGAGATCGAAAAGGAATTTCCGGAAAACTGTATTGAGATCAATACGGCAGGACTCATCTCAAATCTGGGGAATGAATTCCCGGTAAAGGAATGGGATACGGAAGAGCCTTGGCTTTACGATACGGAGATCACAGCAGGGGATGATGTCGTCTGCTCTTACTTTGGCATCAGGACTATAGAGGAAAAGGAGATCGACGGCAAAGTAAGGGTCCTTCTTAACGGAAAACCCTTGTTCCTGCACGGGGTTCTGGATCAGGGTTACTACACTGACGGACTTTGCAGACCCGGGGATGAAGCAGAGTACGAGAGGGACATTCTTCGCATGAAGGCTCTCGGTTTTAATCTTTTGAGAAAACATGTAAAAACGGAAACAGACCTGTTCTATTATTACTGTGATATTAACGGAATGCTGGTGATGCAGGATTTTGTTAATCTTGGTAAATACAGATACATTATTGACACTGTTCTTCCGACTGCCGGATTAAAGCTTACGGATGACAGGATAAGGCATGTGAGTAACACAGCAAGGAAGAATTTTGAGAAGCATGCTTTGGGGGTGGTTAAGGAATTGCACAATCATCCCTCTGTCATTGCCTATACGATCTTTAATGAAGGGTGGGGACAGCATCGGGGCGATGATTACTACAAAATGCTTAAGGAAATTGAACCCGGACGCTTGTTTGACACGGCCTCCGGCTGGTTTGATGTCAGGAAAACCGATTTCGACAGCAGACACATTTATTTCCGGTTAAGAGACATCAGACCCTCAAAAAGATACAAAGGAAAGCCGATATTCATTACGGAATGCGGTGGTTACATGATGGCTGTAAAGGGCCATGTGTTTAATGAGAAAGCGTCATACGGCTATGGTAAATGCAGATCTTCGGAAGAACTGACGGACAGGATAGAAGAACTGTACGAAAAGATGGTGATCCCCGGCATCAGAAACGGTGTTTGCGGATGCATTTACACCCAGCTTTCCGATATCGAGGATGAGGTCAACGGACTTTATACTTACGACAGAGAAATCTGTAAGGTGGATGAGAAAAGAATGAAAGCGCTTGCAGATCGACTTAAGGCAGTCAAATAGGAGGAAGAGACTTTGCAGATTAAGGATTCATCATATAAAACAGTGATTTTTACGGCAGTACTGTCTGTGATCCTTGTAGCAGGAGGATGCAAAAAGACCTGGTCTCCCGCAAGAAACACTCCCACACCGACTCCCCCTGTCAGAGTAATAGATTATGACGATCCGAATAACGGAAAGGGTAAGGACAGCCAGCTGGTTCCGGTCACTACCCTGTTCCCGGGAAGATACGGGCAGGAAGGAACTCTGACTCCGACACCCACCCACACCAATACGCCGACACCCACACCCACTCCCAAGGGTGGAAACGACGGACCGGTCTATCCTACAGCAACACCTACCCCCAGACCGACTCCCACACCCACACCGAAGCCCACTAACACTCCCCGACCCACGAGGGTTCCGCCTACACCTGTAGCACCTACAAATGAGCCGACTGCGACTCCCACTCCCGGCAGCGTGGAGTACGAGCTGATCAGCGGAACGCCAACGCCCAGAGCACGATAAAAGATACAATGGATGATGAGAATATTACCGTCACCGTCTCAGTGAGAAATCTGGTAGAGTTCATACTGAGATCCGGGGACATTGACAATACCAGATCGCACACTGACACCGATGCCATGCAAGAAGGAGCCAGGATCCACAGAAAGATCCAGAAGAGCATGCCCGAAGGATACAGGGCGGAAGTACCGCTAAAGACAGTCAAGATCATTCAGAGAGAAGACAGAGAGGGCACTCTGGCGTTGACAGTAGAGGGAAGGGCAGACGGTATCTGGAAGTTAAATGATGATGTAATTATTGACGAGATAAAAAGTACCTATCTTTCTCTGGACAGGATCACCGAGGCAGTACCGGTGCATGAAGCCCAGGCAAAATGCTACGCATGTATCTATGCATCGGATGAGGGGCTTTCGGAGATCGGTGTGCAGCTCACTTACTGCAACATTGATACAGAAGAGATCAAGAGATTTAACAGTTCCTTTACATCAACGGAACTGAATGACTGGTTCGAGGGCGTTATAAAGGAATACGCCAAATGGCTTTTCTGGGAAGCTGACTGGAAAAAGATCAGAAATGAAAGCGTTAAAGGCCTGGAATTCCCTTTTCCCTACAGACCGGGACAGAGGGAACTGGTGGGAAATGTTTATAAGACCATCACAAGAGGGAGGAAGCTTTTTATCGAAGCTCCTACAGGAGTAGGAAAGACTGTTTCCACTGTTTTCCCGTCTGTTTGGAATGTGGGGGAAGGAAAAGCCTCCAAAATTTTTTATTTAACGGCCAAGAACATAGCCCGTACAGTGGCAGAGGATACTTTTGCACTTTTGGGTGCAAAAGGCTTAAAGTTCAGGTACGTGACACTTACAGCCAAGGATAAGATCTGCGTTCTGGAAAAACCGGACTGTAATCCCAAAGCCTGTCCGAGAGCCTGTGGACACGAGGACAGAGTAAATGACTGCGTGTTCGACCTTTTGACACATGAAGAAGAAATAAATCGTGATTTAATTTTAAAATATTCCGAAAAACACAATGTCTGTCCCTTTGAAATGAGTCTTGATGTAAGCCTTTGGGCGGACGCAGTGATCTGTGATTACAACTATGCCTTTGATCCGGATGCCTGCCTGAAAAGGTTCTTTTCGGAAGACAAAAAGAATGATTTTATATTCCTTATAGATGAGGCACACAATCTTTTGGAACGGTCAAGAGAAATGTACAGCGCCGAATTGATAAAGGAAGATTTTTTGACTGTAAAAAAAGAGGTTGCCCCCTTAAGCAAAAGGCTGGAAAAGCAGCTTGACATGTGCAACAAAGCCATGCTTTCTCTGAAAAGGGAGTGTGATGAGTTTCAGGTGTGGGAGCAGGCAGATGATCTTTACAATAAGATCTTAAGAGCTTTTTCTGTTTTTGAAGATTTTCTGGACAGTACTCCAGTAGGCTTTGAAGGTAAAGATGATGCCCTGGATCTCTTCTTTGATATGAGAAGGTTTCTCGAAGTTTACGAAGGTATGGATGAGGCCTACAGGATCTACACCGATTACACCGACAAGGGCTACTTCCGTATCAAACTTCTTTGCATGGAGCCTGCCTCCAAACTTAAAAAGATAATGGGGAACACGAAAGCTTCCATTCTTTTCAGTGCCACACTTCTGCCCATGAACTACTACAAAGAACAACTGGGCGGAAATGAAGACGACTATGCGATCTATGCTCCATCGCCTTTTTCTGCCGAGAAGAGAGTGGTGATGATCGGAAGAGACGTTTCAACAAGATACGTAAGACGCACAAAAGAAGAGTATCTTAAGGTTTCAAGCTACATAGAGGAGTTTGTCAAAGCCAAAAAAGGTAACTATATGGTTTTCTTCAGCTCCTATAAAATGATGGAAGATGTGTTGGCCGCTTCGGACAGACTACAGGAGTGGTGTATTGAAAATATGGAAGAAGTTCCGGATCCGTCGGACGGGAATGATCGGGTTGAAAAAGACAGTTACGATTTAGCTGAAAAAATGCCTGAAAATGACAAATCAGGATTTGACAAAAATGATCCCGGGATAAAAAAAGACATCGAAATAATGATCCAAAGACGGGACATGAATGAAAAACAGAAGGAAGAGTTCCTTAATGCATTTAAGGAAAAACCCGATTCTACCCTTGTCGGCTTCGCAGTTATGGGAGGAGCTTTTTCCGAAGGGATCGACCTTACCGGAGACAGACTTACCGGAGCCGTGATAGTGGGCTGCGGTCTTCCCATGGTGGGAAATGAGAAGGAACTCTTTAAATTCTATTTCGATGAAAAATCAGGGACGGGGTTTGAATACGCTTATCTCTATCCCGGAATGAACAAGGTCATGCAATCCGCAGGTCGTGTCATCAGGACTGTCGATGACGTGGGGGCGATACTGCTGCTGGACGAGCGTTTTGGGAATCCTCAATACACGGAGCTTTTTCCGAGAGAGTGGTTTCCTTACACTACGGTTAATCTGAGCACCATGAAAGAGAGGTTAAAAGATTTCTATGACAGACAATAAGGCTATATATGCGGGAACAGGGGTTGTTGTCGCCGTTATCTGCTTTCTTATAATGTTTTATTCAAAGACTTTTGTCTGGCCGCTGATCTTTTGCACACTGACCATTGCAGCAGGAACCTGGGCGGTGATCAAGGCGGGAGACAGTCTGGACGGGCTATTCGTCTACACTGCGATCATTTTTGCCTATCCGGGAGTCAGACTTCTATTTGATCTTTCCGCAAAAACATCCTCCGGGATAATTCCCGCTTTAAACGTGTCTGTCGTTCTCCTCTCCTGGGGGATCCCCTTTGTGTGGTCTATCGTGTATGCTCTTTCCGCACATGATGTGGAAAGAAACGGGTTTGCAGCGTGGTTCAGGGCACAGGCGATCATGATGGGGGCAGGCTATATCGCTTTTATGATCTTTTGGCTCTTCTATTACAATACTGCCTACCATGAAGAAGGGGCAGCATCTCAGCTGATACCCTTTGTAACATTTGCGGGCTATCTGGAAGCTGTGATCATGGGAAACATTTCCTGGAAAGTTATGGCGCTCTACTTTGTTTTCTCGGGAGTGATCTTCATTCCCTTCGGTTTCCTGATCTCTGTTGCATTTTCGAGATTTAATATCCTTGTGAGACTGGCTGTTGTTCTTCTTTTTCCGCTTCTGACCGAGCTGATGCAGCTTTGGAGCGGTAAAAATCTGTTTGACATGGATGATATAATAATAGGGTTTGCAGGAGGCGCTTTGGGTATCCTGATCCATAACATCCTTGATTCCGTATTCCTTGAGGTCTGCGGCAGGAACTGTATCGGAAGATCCAAAAGATACTCCTTTGAGTAAACAGATACTTTAATAAAAGAAAAATTTGCATAAAAGATGAAGAGAGGTAATTTAAATGCGTATTATCGAAGCGAAAGATTATGCAGACATGAGCCGTAAGGCGGCAAATGTGATCTCCGCGCAGGTTATCCTTGAACCCCGTTCCGTTCTCGGGCTTGCCACAGGGTCAACACCCATCGGAGCTTACAGCCAGCTCATCGACTGGTATAAAAAAGGAGACATTGACTTTTCACTTACGAAGTCGGTGAATCTGGACGAGTACATCGGACTTGACGGCTCCGACGATCAGAGCTACCGCTATTTTATGAACAGGAATTTTTTTGACAGTATCAACATTAAGAAGGAAAACACTTTTGTACCCAACGGAAAAGCAGCCGACATGGAAGCGGAATGCAAGAGATACGATGAACTGATCGATTCCCTTGGAGGGATCGACCTTCAGCTCCTTGGCATCGGTCATGACGGACACATCGGTTTCAACGAGCCCGGTGCAGCTTTTGAAAAGACTACTCATATCGTTGAACTTGAAGAGGCTACCATCAAAGCAAATGCAAGATTCTTCGGCTCAGAGGACAAAGTACCGAAGAAAGCCATCACCATGGGCATCAAATCCATCATGCAGGCAAGAAAACTTCTTTTGATCGCAAACGGACCTGACAAAAGGGATATTGTGGAAAAAGCGTTACACGGACCTGTCACTCCCATGGTGCCTGCGTCGATCCTTCAGTTCCATCCCAATCTGACGGTGGTATATTGCTTTAATTAGGTGTCTTTGAAGAGTATTAAGGAGTGTCCGGATGAACATTTTTTATGAAGGAAGATTCGTAAAAGGAGAATTTGAAACAAAGGACGGAAGGTTTTCAAAAGTCCGTGTCCTGGGAGAAGAAGATCCCAAAGACAGGGACTACGCTGTTCCGGGTTATCTTGACATTCACACCCACGGCAGAAGCGGAGAAGATTTCAGCTTTGTGGACGACGAAAAACTGCAAAAGCTCACAAAAGCATATGCCTGCTGCGGCGTTACATCAGTTCTGGCAACGACCATGACGAATGAGCCGAAGGCGGTGGAACTTTCCATCGGGGCAGCGGGAAGAGCAGCGGATCGCGGACCCGGTCCCGGAGAAGCGAGAGTGTTGGGCGTTCACATGGAGGGACCTTTTTTGGGGAAAGACAAAAAGGGCGCCCATGATGAAAATTTCTTGTGGGATTTTGACAAAATTTGGTTAGATAAAATCATAGAAACAAGTAATAATAACATAAGAATTATTTCTGTAGATCCCAATCTCAGAGGCTCTTCCGAATTCATCAGGGAGTACAAAAACCGCGGGATAGTGATCTCCATAGCACACACAAGTGCGGATTACGATACGGCTTTAAAGGCAGCGGATGCGGGAGCGGATCATGTGACCCATCTCTTTAACGCCATGAGCCCCTTAAATCACCGTGCACCCGGACTCATCGGAGCGGCCTTCGACAGACAGCTTTTTTCCGAGATCATCTGTGACGGGATCCATGTGAACCCCACACTGATCAGGATGTGGTTCAGACTCATGGCTGACAGGATGATCATCATTTCCGACTCCATGCAGGCGGCAGGCTTAAAAGACGGAAAGTACTCACTGGGAGGCCTTGATGTCTTTGTAAAGGACGGGAAAGCGGTACAGGAGAATGGGACAATTGCAGGCTCCGTGACGGATGTGGCTACAGAAGTGAGAAATGTCATCGGCTACGGTGTGAGTCGTGAAGAGGCTGTTCTGGCTGCTACCTTTAATGCGGCACGTTCAATAGGAATGTCCGACAGGGTGGGCAGGATAGCAGAGGGCTGTGCAGCGGATTACCTCATTACGGATGAGGGTCTGAATATAAAGAATGTTATTATTAACGGGAGGACGATTTAATGTATTATTTAGGTGTGGATCTCGGAACATCTTCAATAAAGCTTGTTGTAATGGATGAAAAGGGCGCCATTCAGGCTACTGCGGGAGCGGAGTACGGACTCAGCTTTCCGAAGCCCGGCTGGTCGGAACAGAGCCCTGCGGACTGGGTCAAGGGAATGAAGGAGAGTTTTAAGAAGCTTTCCGAAAAGATCGATCTGAAAAAAGTAAAGGGCATCAGCTTCGGCGGTCAGATGCACGGACTTGTTATTCTGGATGAAAAGGATAATGTCATCAGACCCGCTATCCTCTGGAATGACGGAAGGACCCAGAAGGAATGCGACTATCTGAACAAGACCATAGGAAGAGAGAAGATCTCTTCTTACACAGCAAACATGGCTCTTACGGGATTTACAGCTCCCAAGATCCTCTGGGTAAAGGAAAATGAGCCCGAGAACTTTAAAAAGATCTGCAAGATCATGCTTCCCAAGGATTATCTTGCTTATGTTCTTACAGGAGTTCATTGCACGGATTATTCCGATGCATCCGGAATGCTTCTCCTGGATGTAAAGAACAAGTGTTGGTCCAAAGAAATGATGGATCTTTGCGATGTTAAGGAATCTCAGCTTGCAAAGCTCTACGAAAGCTACGATGTTGTAGGAACGGTCAAGGCTGATGTAGCCGCAGAACTGGGACTCGGAGCAGACGTAAAGGTTACCGCAGGTGCGGGAGACAACGCTGCGGGTGCTGTGGGAACAGGTACCGTAAAGGACGGAATGACCATCGTTTCCCTCGGAACCAGCGGAACAGTCTTCACTGCAAGTGACAGATTCGCTGTGGATGACAAAAATGCACTTCACATGTTCGCTCATGCAAACGGAAAGTATCATCTCATGGGGTGCATGCTCTCTGCCGCATCTTCCAACAAATGGTGGATGGATGAGATCATTGGGACCAAGGATTATGCAGGTGAGCAGAAGAACATCGGTGCACTGGGCGAAAATCATGTTTACTATCTCCCTTACCTTATGGGAGAGCGTACGCCTCACAATAACCCCAACGCAAGAGGAAGCTTTGTGGGCATGACCATGGATACGACCCGTTCCGACATGACTCTTGCGGTTCTTGAAGGCGTTACTTTTGCACTTCGTGATTCGCTGGAGATCGCCCGTTCTCTGGGTGTTAAGATCGACACCATCCGTGCTACCGGCGGCGGAGCGAAGAGCCCTCTCTGGAGACAGCTCCTTGCAAACATCATGAATGTCAATGTTGAGATCATGAACAGCGAGGAAGGACCCGGATATGGTGCAGCGATCCTTGCTGCTGTGGGTTGCGGGGAATACTCAAGCGTTGAGGAAGCTACCGATAAGATCGTTAAGGTTTCCGAAAAGCTTTCTCCCGATGCGGAACTTGTTAAGAAGTACGAAATCAAGTACAATGTTTGGAAGAAGATCTATCCCGCACTCAGGGATGTTTTTGACGACATCGCCACAAAGTAATTGGACGCTGATCTGAGAGACAGAAAATGCTTTATATAATCTCTAAATTTAAGGGCGGATTTGTTCCGCCCTTATGTTATACTGTATGATAATAACGATTATTAAAGTGAGGTTTGCATATGAACACTAAAAACCCCGAAAAGATTTACAGGATCCACATGGGGCCTGCCAAGTACTCCCTTGATCTTTGCGACGGAAGCGAGAGAGGAGAGTATGTCAGTCAGGACTACATCCTTCATGCTCTGGGAAGACCCCACAGAGCCATCAACCTTATGTATTGCTACTATCCGAATGACAAGGGCTGGCCCGAGAGAGCCAGCATTGCCTTTAAGGACAAAAAGGTGGGCTTTGCCTGGGACTATCCCTATGATGACTACTTCCCCTACGGCGGGGGACTGAATGGCAGCAGGGATGCTGATGTATTCAGACAGATAAGAGAGATCCGTCGTCACGGAATGGATGTCATTCTGACTCTTACCATCGATCCCAAGGTGAGTGACGATCACCTTCGTGCCATCGGACGTGATCTGAAAAAGTTTGGAAGAATGGAACTTCGCATCAATCATGAAGCAACGGGAGACTGGTTCTCTTTTACAAAGAGAGCCACCTACAAGGAGATCGGAGAGTTTTTTTGCCATGCCTCAAAAATCATTAAGGAAGAGGCACCCAATGTAAAAACCATCACCTGCGTTGGAGGCATCGAAGATCTTAAGAGCAACACCATTACCATGGAGGAAGAGTTTAAGAATACGATCCTTGAAGCAGACATATGGTCTGTGGACAAGTATCTGGCTCTTCACTGGGGATGGCCTTATGATGTGGCTGAAAAGGGCGGTAAGAGTTTTGCCAGATACCCTGTATCGGAAGTATACGAAAAAACAAAGAGAAGCTGGAAACGCTACACGGAACTTAACAACGGTAAGAGCAAGCCTTTCGTCATGGCGGAACTTAACGCAGATGCCGATGTTACGGGACCTTACGATCAGATCAGAATGATGAAGGAATTCATCGACATGCTTAAAAAGGATCCGGATAACTGGTTTAAGGGCTTCACTTTTTATCAGTTCAGGGACAGAGGACGTCTGGGACTGGAAACGGAAGACCCCAATGACAAGTACATCGGAGTGCGCCAGCCTGTAATGGATTATTACATCGATCTCATCAATGAGCCGGAGTTCATGCCCGTGATCACAAAGGGAAAGGCCATTAAGAAGAACGAAGAGACGGAACTTCGTTTCGGAGCATCGGACGATGCGGAAGGGATTGCGATGGAGTTCACTGTACCGAAGAATCCCGTCTTCTTTGAGGCGTATTTTGAAGGCGAAGCCGTTGATTACAACCTTATGATGGAGGTTAACGGGCAGTGGTTCTACAAGGCGCCGGGTACAAAGTGCGTTGATATGATGGAAGCCTTTTACAAGAAAAAGCTCAAAGGAGAAACCACACTTCAGGTGAAGCTTTTTGCACCGCCGGAAACGGGAGAGAACGAGGAAGACATCCTGAATTACCGCAAGGTGATCAGACAGCTGCCCCTGTTCCGCATCGAATGCGAGCCTGTGGTAAAGAGAAAAAAATAAAAAGAACCCCCGATCATTATCGGGGGAAAAACCATGGCCGCCGGGAATCCGGCGGCCTTTGTCTTATGTTAAGCCCCGAAGATTCTAATATCCTTCGGGCTCGATCAATCCGTAAGTATCACCTTTACGCTTGTAAACTACGTTGATCTCGTTTGTTTCTGCATTTCTGAAAACAAAGAAATTGTGGTTCAAGAGTTCCATCTGTACACAAGCCTCTTCGACATCCATGGGCTTAATGTCAAATCTTTTGGTTCTTACAATCTTGATCTCGTCATCCGATGAATCGTCTTCTTCGGTAAAAGCAGCTGCAAAATTAGCTGCGTTCTGTTTCTTGTCAATAAGTTTTTTTCTGTACCTCCTGAGCTGTCTTTCGATGATGTCTTCAATCATGTCGATGGAAGCGTACATGTCTTCGCTTTCTTCTTCGGCGTGGATCGTGGTACCTTTAAGAGGAATTGTAACTTCGACCTTCTGCTTGCCGCCTTGGACGCTGAAGGTTACATGGACTTCGGTCTCGGGTTTGAAATAGTGCTCAAGCTTGCCCAGCTTTTCCTCCACCATGTTCTTCATGCCTTTGGTTACTTCAATGTTTTTGCCATACGTGTAAATGCGCATACAATCACTCCCTTTATTAAGTTGATTGGTCGAAACTTGTAAGGTTTTGACCTGTGTTTATGATAGCATATGCCACCCTTTTTTTCAACCGTTGCAGAGCGAGTTTACAGAAATTTTATCGGGAGAATTTGGAATTTTCTGAAAAAATATATGTCAAGAAGAAATACTAATAAAAGCATTTATTCTTAATTTTTCGTTAATAGTTACAAGGAAAATTTTGCATTATTTCGGTGTAGAATTATTCCACTTTGATAGTATAATCGGTGGAAAATGTGGATAACTTTGCGAATAACTCACTTTTAAGGGTCAAAAACGCCATTTTTCCTGTGGATAACTTTTGCGCAATTTTGCGCAAAAAATTCATTCTACATGCTAAGAAGATGCCTTTTTGTGAAAAATGCACAAAGGGTTTAAAAGTCAAGATGCAAATTTCAATTTTAAAAATTTTGAAAACAGGTCATTATTGTCGCTCGTTACTCCAATTCATAATATGTTAAATTTTATCTTATTGATAAGGATGGTGCAAAATGTTATAATAAAGGATACTTTTGGGGTATTGTACCTTGTTGGGGACAAAGGCCTACCATTTATCGGAGGAACATAAATTGAGTATTGTAACAAAAATATTCGGGACTCACAGTGAAAGAGAACTGAAAAAGATTGCTCCCATTGCCGATCGGGTAATGGCTCTCGACGCAGAGATGGCCGCACTTACGGACGAGCAGCTCAGGGGAAAGACGGAAGAATTCAGAAAGAGACTTAAAAACGGAGAAACCCTCGATGATCTTCTTGTGGAAGCATATGCGGTTGTTCGCGAAGCAGCCGGAAGAACATTGGGGATGAAGCACTTCAGGGTGCAGATCATAGGCGGCATCATCCTTCACCAGGGACGTATCGCCGAACTTAAAACAGGTGAAGGAAAAACACTGATGGCCACACTTCCTTCCTATCTCAATGCCTTGGAGGGGAAAGGTGTTCATGTTGTAACATGTAACGACTACCTTGCCCACCGTGACGCAGAGTGGATGGGACAGGTACATCGCTTCCTCGGACTTACCGTCGGATGCATTCTGAACAGTCTGACAAACGAAGAAAGAAGAGAAGCATATAACTGCGACATTACCTACGCTACAAACAACGAACTGGGATTTGATTATCTCCGTGACAACATGGTTCTTTACAAAGAACAGCTTGTTATGCGCGGCCTGCCCTATGCCATCATCGATGAAGTGGACTCCATCCTCATCGATGAAGCAAGAACTCCTCTCATCATTTCCGGACAGAGCGGGAAATCCACAAAGCTTTACGAAGCCTGTGACATCCTTGCCCGCCAGCTGAAAAGAGGTACGGAAAAGGAACTCTCCAAGATGGACATCATCATGGGTGAAGAGACTCAGGAGTCCGGAGATTTCGTTGTAAACGAAAAGGATAAGAACGTAAATCTTACCGAAGAGGGCGTTAAAAAGGTTGAGCAGTTCTTTAAGATCGAGAACCTGGCGGATCCCGAGAATCTCGAGATCCAGCATAACATCATCCTTGCTCTCAGGGCTCACAACCTTATGTTCAGAGACAAGGATTACGTTGTTAAGGATGATGAAGTCCTTATCGTTGATGACTTTACGGGACGTATCCTTCCCGGACGTCGTTACTCCGACGGTCTTCATCAGGCCATCGAAGCAAAAGAGCATGTAAAGATCAAGAGAGAATCGCAGACTCTTGCCACCATTACCTTCCAGAACTTCTTTAACAAGTACGAAAAGAAGGCCGGAATGACGGGTACCGCCCTCACAGAGGAGCAGGAATTCCGTGAGATCTACGGAATGGACGTTGTGGAAGTGCCCACCAATGTTCCCGTAAGACGTGTGGATCACGAGGATGCGGTTTACAAGACAAAGAGAGAAAAATTAAATGCCATTGCGGAAGAGGTGGCAAAGGCTCATGCCATCGGACAGCCTGTACTTGTGGGCACAGTTACCATTGAGTCTTCCGAGGAAGTCAGCGAGTATCTTCGCCGCAGAGGCATCCCTCATAAGGTGCTGAATGCCAAGTTCCATGAACTTGAAGCGGAGATCATTGCCGACGCAGGTCAGAAGGGTGCGGTCACCATCGCCACCAACATGGCAGGTCGAGGAACCGACATCAAGCTGGGCGAAGGCGTGGTCGAGCTGGGCGGACTTAAGATCATCGGTACCGAAAGACATGAATCCAGACGTATCGACAATCAGCTCCGCGGACGTGCCGGACGTCAGGGAGACCCCGGTGATTCGAGATTCTACATTTCACTTGAAGACGATCTTTTGAGACTCTTCGGTGCGGAAAACCTGATGAACATCTTCAATTCCCTTGGATTCCCCGAGGGGGAAGAGCTCCATCACAAGATGCTTTCCAATGCCATTGAGAGAGCACAGAAGAAGATAGAAGGCAATAACTTCGGTATCAGAAAGAACCTTCTTGAGTACGACCGTGTCAACAATGAGCAGCGTGAAGTCATCTACGCAGAGCGCCGTAAGGTGCTTGACGGTGAGAACATGCGTAATTCCATCGTCAAGATGATATATGATGTGGTTGAAGGAAGCGTGGACACCTGCATCGGTGAAGACAGGATCCCAGAAGAATGGGACATCCCCGAACTTAATAATCTCCTGCTTCCCATCATCCCCATTGAGCCCATAAGGCTTTCGGATGAAGAGATGAAGCATTTCACTAAGAAGGAACTCAAGCAGAGCCTCAAGGAAAAGGCTTTAAGACTCTACGAATCCAAGGAAGCGGAATTCCCCGAAAAGGAACAGTTCCGTGAAGTGGAGCGAGTTGTCCTTCTGAGGGTCATCGACCGCAAATGGATGGATCACATCGACGACATGGCTCAGCTCCAGCAGGGCATACATCTTCAGTCCTATGGACAGAAGAACCCCGTTCAGGAGTACAAGATGCAGGGCTACGACATGTTTGATGACATGGAGGCAGCGATCTCCGAGGATACGGTGAAGATCCTTATGCACATCAAGGTAGAGCAGAAGGTTGAACGTGAAGAGGTTGCAAAGATCACCGGAACAAATAAGGACGATTCCGCCCTAAAGCAACCCGTACGCCGTGCTGCAAAGAAAGTAATGCCCAACGATCCCTGCCCTTGCGGATCGGGCAAAAAGTACAAATTCTGCTGCGGAAAGTGATCCGCGGCACAAAATAATCATTTAAAAGGTGGTGACGACTGGTGGTAGAACTTGATCAGATCAAGACAGAACTTAATACTTATCAAAAACCTTTAGTCGAAGTGGGGGATTCACTTTGACCTCGCCAATAAGCGTGAAAAGATACAGGAAATAGAAAACATCATGAATGAGCCCAACTTTTGGGATTCCGCAGAGAAATCCCAGGAGTACGTTAAGGAGCTCAATCAGTTAAAGAACATCGTGGGAGAGTACGAAGACCTGAAGAAGGAATTCGAGGATGTGGAACTCTTCCTCGAGATGGGCTACGAAGAGAACGATCCGGCCTTTGTACCGGAAGTACAGGCGGCATTGGACAAATTTAAGGAGCATCTGGAAGCTATGCGTCTTTCAACCATGCTCTCCGGAGAATACGATCACAATGACGCCATTCTCACTCTCCATGCGGGAGCGGGCGGAACGGAAAGCTGTGACTGGGCTTCCATGCTGTGCAGAATGTATATGCGTTGGGCTGAGAAACACGGATTCTCCGTGACCATGCTTGATTTCCTTGACGGAGACGAAGCGGGCTACAAGTCGGTCACCCTTGAGATCAGGGGTGAGAATGCCTACGGCTATTTAAAGAGCGAAAAAGGCATACACCGTCTCGTCAGGATCTCCCCCTTCAACGCAGCCGGCAAACGTCAGACCTCCTTTGTGTCCTGCGATGTAATGCCGGACATTGAGGAAAATATCGACATCGAGATCAACGACGCCGACATCAGGATCGACACCTATCACTCCAGCGGTGCCGGCGGTCAGCACATCAACAAGACTTCTTCTGCCATAAGGATCACCCACTTCCCTACAGGTATCGTGGTCCAGTGTCAGAACGAAAGATCACAGTTCCAGAACAAGGACAAGGCTATGCAGATGCTGAAAGCCAAGCTCTATCTTCTTGAAAAGGAGAAGAACGAAGCAAAGACATCGGGCATACGTGGAGAGGTCCGTGACATCAATTTCGGAAGTCAGATCAGATCCTATGTTTTACAGCCCTACACCCTTGTTAAGGACCACAGGACAAATGCGGAAGTGGGAAATGCCGGAAATGTCCTGGACGGCTATCTGGATCCCTTTATTACAGCCTACCTCAAATGGAATGCTACGGGACAGAAGTCGGGCGAAGATTCCGATATAGAATAAAACCCTGTGTCCGAGGGTTAAAACAGGGCACTTCTTTGCGGCTGCCGCAAGGAAGACGGAGATAAAAGGAAAATGAAGAAAAAAGAAGACATTAAAAATGCGATCAGGGAGGGAAAGACCTTCCTTGGAATCGAACTCGGTTCCACAAGGATCAAGGGAGTGCTGGTCGGTGAAGATTTTGCACCCATCGCATCGGGTGATCACACCTGGGAGAACAAACTGGTTGACGGCATCTGGACCTATTCCATCGAAGAGATAGGAGAGGGCTTAAGAGCCTGCTACAGGAGCCTTGCCGAAAACGTAAAGCGTGAGTACGGCGAGGAGATCACCGACATTTCAGCCATCGGCATCAGTGCTATGATGCATGGCTACATGCCTTTTAATGAGAAAGGCGAGATCCTGGTTCCTTTCAGGACCTGGAGAAACACTATCACGGGAGAAGCGGCGGATGAGCTCACTGAGCTCTTTGGCTTCAACATCCCCCAGAGATGGAGCATTGCCCACCTTTATCAGGCTATCCTGAACAAGGAGCCTCATGTCAGGGATATCAAGTACCTGACGACGCTTGAGGGCTACGTTCACTGGATGCTTACGGGACAAAAGGTCCTGGGCATCGGTGATTGCGCAGGCATGTTCCCCATTGACGGCAACACAAAGAATTACAATGCCGTAATGGTTGAAAAATTCGATAAGCTCGTTCAGAGCAAAGGCATTGATCTTAAACTTAAGGACATTCTTCCCAAGGTTCTTCTCGCAGGAGAGGAAGCAGGCTGCCTTACGGAAGAGGGCGCCAGATTCCTGGATCCTACGGGAAAGCTGAAGGCAGGCATCAAGCTCTGCCCTCCGGAAGGCGATGCAGGTACGGGAATGGTTGCCACTGATTCTGTGGGAGCCAGAACCTGCAATGTCTCTGCGGGAACCAGCTGCTTTGCCATGGTAGTTTTGGAGAAGGATCTTAAGAAACTTCACAGAGAGATCGATATGGTCACCACTCCCGACGGGCTTCCCGTTGCCATGGTTCATTGCAACAACTGCACTTCCGATCTCAATGCCTGGATCAATCTGTTTGAAGAGAATCTCAAGCTGTTCGGACTTGAGGTTGACAAAAACACAATATATGAAAAGCTCTACACCCTTGCTCTTAAGGGAGACAAGGATTGCGGCGGATTAATGAGCTTCCCTTATTTTTCGGGCGAGCATGTTACTCATCTGAACGAGGGCAGACCCATGTTCATCCGCAAACCCGATGCTTCCTTTAACCTTGCCAATTTCATGAGATGCCATCTGATCTCATCTTTGGGCGTATTAAAGCTGGGTATGGAAATCCTTAATAAGGAAGAAAATGTTAAGGTAGACAGTGTCATGGGACACGGCGGACTCTTTAAGACAAAGGGTGTAGGTCAGGGTATCCTGGCTGCGATCACCGAATCTCCCGTCACCTGCATGGAAACGGCAGGAGAAGGAGGAGCGTGGGGCGCAGCTCTTCTGGCTGCTTTCAGCGTCCTCGGAGGAAATGATACTTTGCCGGAATTCCTTAACAAGAAGGTCTTTGCCGATGCAAAGGGCAGCACCATGCAGCCCGATGCTGCGGACATTAAAGGTGCCGAAGGTTTCATGGACCTTTACAGAGAATGGCTTTCGGCAGAAAAAGCCGCAGTTGATGCAGAGGGGAGATAGAAGATGGACATTTCAAAAGAAGCCGGGATCAGGCTTGAAGCTTTAAAAGAGATCGTTTACAAAGCAAACATGGAGCTTCCCAAGAGAGGACTGGTTACTTACACTTGGGGAAACGTCAGCGGGATCGACAGAGAGGCCGGTCTTATTGTGATCAAGCCCAGTGGTGTGGATTATGACAAGATGAAAGCAGACGATATGGTTGTGCTGGATCTTGAAGGAAATGTGGTTGAAGGTCATTACAGACCTTCTTCGGACACACCCACCCACATTGAACTGTACAAGGCATTTCCCGAGATCGGTGGAATAGTTCACACTCACTCACCCTGGGCTACCAGCTGGGCTCAGGCAGCCCGTTCCATCCCCTGCTACGGAACCACTCATGCGGACTATTTTTACGGTCCCATTCCCTGCGTAAGGAATCTTACCAAGGAAGAGATCGACACAGGATATGAAAAACACACGGGAACTTCCATTATTGAAGCCTTTGAAGGAAAGAACCCCATGTTCTGTCCGGGATGCATATGCGCCAATCACGGTCCTTTCACCTGGGGAAAGAACCCGGATGAGGCTGTACACAATGCAGTCGTTTTGGAAGAAGTTGCTAAGATGGCGGCAAGAGCAGAGGCTTTAAATCCCGATATCAGAGAAACACCTCAGGCCATGCAGGACAAGCATTTTAACAGAAAACACGGTCCCAATGCATATTACGGACAGAATTAACCGAATCTGTGCGGCTTTATGAGGTCAGTGGTGCCTTAAAGCCGATAACGAGGAAACCGCACTATGGTTAAACAGTTGACAACCAAAAAGATCATATTGATCGGTACCGTGGCATTCATCGGTATGATCATCGCATGGAGCATCATCTACATCATGCACGGTGTCAGAGTGACCGATGGGTTTAACATGGATCGTGGGTGGACGTTGTATTTAAACGATAAAAAGGTCGAGAATGTCGACATTTCTTCCTACACCGTATCCGGACTTAAACGATTGGACACGATAGAGATCTCCAGGCTTGTTACGGAGGATCTGCACAGAGGCTATACTGCTCAGGTGAGAAGCAGTTTCTGCTCGGTGGAGGTCTTTGTAAACGATGAGCCGATCTATTCCTACGGAACTTCCAATGTGGCAGACAACAGCTTTTTGGGAAGCGGTTACTGCTTTGTTGAACTTCCGGCTGATCTTCAGGGAAAGATACTTAAGATCAGGTATATATTAAATGAAAAGAATGCCATCACCGACATCGGAAGGATCACACTCGAACCCACATCCGATGCCAGGATGGTTTTTGCAAACAAAAATGCTACCAGCGTCTATATGAACGCATTTGTGCTGGTTTTCGGACTGGCTCTGGTTGCCATCGGCTTTTCTGTAAGAGCCGACGGAAAAGACAATCTGAGCCTTATTTTGATCGGCATTTTTTCTGCACTTATAGGGCATTGGTCCAATTGCCAGGGGAAGATCTATCAGATTTTTTCGGATTCCCTCACAAAGATCTCCACACAGGAATTTCTTTGCATTTACACTGCACCGATACCTTTGGCTGTCTTTATATGGAGTAAGATCAAAGATGAAGGCGGCTGGAGAGAAGTGGTCTTAAGGATCGTCATGGCAGTTTTCACCGTCTTTGATGTTTTTGCGATCATTCTGCATCTCACCAACATTGTCAGATTCCCTCAAAGTCTTTTGGCCTACCATATATTCGGTGTTTTGGGCATTGGAGCGATCTCTGTTGCAGGTATCTTTAAAGTAAGAAAAGAAAAAACTTCGGATAAGATCGTGATCCTTGCCTTCGGAGAGATTACCGCTGCAGCGCTCCTGGATCTGATACGTCTGCATATGCAGAGGATCTTTCTCCCCAGCAAGGACATCATAGTGGAAGTAAGTTTCCTTCCCATCGGTGCCATTTTGCTGGTAACGATGCTGACAGCAAGCCATTTGTTTTCACTTTATGAAAAGGTGCTTTCCCATGCCGAGAGGGACGCGCTTACAAAACTGGCCTATCACGATCCGCTTACGGGCATATACAACCGTGCCAAGGCAAATGAAAGGTTCAAGGAGCTGGAAGCGAAAGACAGTGTATATGCACTGGTGAACTTTGATGTTAACGGACTTAAGTACGTTAACGATAATTTCGGACATGACGAGGGAGACAATCTCCTGAAAAAAGTTGCAGAGCTTATCGAAAAGAATTTCAGTGAGATCGGTACCGGCTATCGCATGAGCGGAGACGAATTTCTTTGTGTGATCGATCCCGCAGGTATCTTTACCGTTAAGCAGGCAGCAGACAGATTCAAGAAGGATCTTAAAGAAGCTTCAAAGAACAGTAAATACGTTCTTTCGGTTTCTTACGGCATAGCATACAAAAACAGCAGCGATGATAAGAGCGTTCAGGAGATTTACGCGGAGGCCGACGAGAAAATGTATGCAATGAAGGCACGAAGCAAACATTCGAGACAGGCTCTCGAGGAGGAAGCACAAAAGAAGCAAAGGGGTCAGGGATAGTTTTATTTAAGGGATAGGTGACATATGTTCTGGACATCGTTACAATTGTTTGCAGGTTTCGTTTACGTGGTGGCTTGGTTCTACTACCTTGAGATCATACGGGTGGATTCGAGGATCGGCGGTAAAAAGATGATCGCTTCCATGCTGGCAGTACTGACGCTGGGGTGCTTTTTTGAGTATCTGCCGTGGTTGGTTTCGGAAGAAGTTGCCCAATGCTTCTTTGTGGATCGGATCATAGTAGGGACCATAAACAGATTTCATATAATCGGCTTTTTGTTTACAGCCACCTTCTATGGAATGGCGATCTATTCGGATAAGTTTTTGAACGGCGAAAACAAGACCATCGGAAAGTTTCATTCCTTCGTGGAAGTTACTGTAATAGAATTTGGCTTTTGGGTTGTGGGCTATGTAATGGCTTACTGGATCGAAAAGGCCGGGATCGTTTATCCTTTGGAGGGCAGCATCGATCTCTACAGCTTTTGTATGACTGCAGCCTTCCTTGTGGCCTTCTGGGTAAACGGTCTGATCTTTATGAAAAGGGAGCCTTACATCATCAACCGTTACCTTTTCGTACTCATCTACCAGACATTGCTTACGACCCTCAGCATGCTTTCAAAAGAGGTGTTTCTTCCCACATTTACCAATCTCATGGTGGGACTTACCATTATCTGGGGCTACATCGACATGAGCAAGTTAAGGAAGTACAATCCTCTTGAACTTAAGGGAGAGGGCTATTTCCTAACCAGGATGCACAAGCTATATGCAAAACATATACCCTTTTACAGTGTGACCCTGTGTCTTGACAGCACACCCGTGGAAAACGATCCGCTTTATGTCAGGGCCCTTGCAATGCTTGAGAGCGGCATAAGGAGCATGGGAACCATCATAAAGGATGCGGACGATTTCCTTTTTAAGATCGAAAACAATTGCGTCACGGCTCTGGTGCCCATGAAGAACAAGACAAGGGATCTGAAAAAGATCATAGATCTGACGTCCAGATGGAACATGGACAAATACGTGAGAGCAAATGTCAGGTCCAGGATCCTGGTGATCGATTGTCCGGAGCAGATCAAGCTGGAAGGCGTCTGTGAAAACATCATTAAGCTGTTCTGTAAAAAAGATCTGAACAGAGACATGGAATGCGGGCTGACCTACTTCTATAACTCCGAAATGAAGAACAGGTACATGGGATACATTGCCATTGAAAAGGCATTGGAGCAGCTTTGCGAAGATGAGAATTTCGATGTTTTTTATCAGCCCATCTATTCCACGGAAGAGGGCTATTGCTCCAGCGTAGAAGCACTGGCCAGATTCCCGAGATTGGATAAGAGCTTTTTTGAGAGACTGGAAAAGAATTACGGGACTGAAGTCTGCAGTCTTGTCAGAAATGAATCTCTGCCGGATCCGCAGAACAGCGATCTCAGGATCCTGAAGGCTGCTGCGGAAGACTTTATCAGGATGGCAGAGAACAAAAAGCTGATCTATCAGATCGGAAAAACCGTGTACAGGAAAGCATGCGAGTTCTTCGTAAAGAACGATCTGAACAGAAAATACGGGATCCATTACATAGAGATCAATCTCTCGCTGAAGCAGTGTGAAGAGACCACCCTCGCAAGGGATTTCATAAGGATAGCTGCAGAAAACGGATTGATGTCGAATTTTATAAACTTTGAGATCACCGAAGGCATTGCAAGAACCAAATCCCTTATGGTGAATGATAACCTTGAAAAGCTTCAGAATGCCCGTTTCAGTTTTTCAATGGATGATTTCGGAACGGGATATTCAAATCTCATCGGTATCGTAGATGACAAATACAGTATCATCAAGATCGATAAGAGCATCCTGGACAATTGCTTTGAGGAAAAAGAGCCTGCCCACAAACGTGTTGTAATCTCACAGCAGGAAAGAGAGCAGACATTAAAACTTCTTAAAGCTGTCATAAAAATGATCCGCGGACAGGAGAAGAAGATCGTTTTTGAAGGTGTCTGCGACAAATTGAGGAAAGACACGCTGGACAGCTTCGGAGGAGGCCTTTATCAAGGGTTTTACTTTTCGGAGCCCCTTTGCGGAGAGAGGTACATTGAGTTCCTTACAAATATCGGCGGAAGATGTGCTACAGCCGATAACAGTAAGATCGATGGAGCAGAATTTAAAAACGAAATATAAAAATAACGGCCGATCCTTTTTGGGACCGGCCTTTTTATAGGGGATTCTTACGTTTTGGCTATTTTAAACGCCTGAATACAGGCATATATTCAATGGGCGCTTTGACAGTGACTGTCTTTCCGCCTTCGAATACAGTGCTGTCGCTTGTAAGCTGCCACCTGCCTGCGGGAAGGTAAACCTCACGTTCGAAGCAGTTGAGTTTAAAGATGGGAGCGCAGAGGTACTCGCTTCCGAACATATACTGATCGTCGAGATCCCAGCACTTTTCATCCTTCGGGAATTCGTAGAACATTGTACGGATCAAAGGAGAACCGTTCTCGGAAGCTTCTTTGTAAAGGCTTTTAATGTAATCATGCATTGAGATGCGGATGTCGTAGTAGTGACGCATGATCTTGTAATTGTCTTCTCCGTAGCTCCAGAGTTCATTGGGCTGACCTGTGTGAAGGTAGCCGCCTCCCCAGTCTCTGTCGTCGAGAGCGGGGATGTTGTAAGGACCACGGTCGCCGTGCATTCTGAGCACTGCGGAGTAAACCGCAAACTGGTACCAGCGGATCAGGAGCTGTCGGAAATCGGGATCGTTCACATCATCGGTCATGAAACCACCGATGTCGGTGGTCCACCATGCTATGCCTGCAAGTCCCATGTTAAGACCTGCTTTTAACTGGGTAGCAAAGGACTCGAAGGTGCTGGGGATGTCACCTGACCATACAACGTTTCCGTACTTCTGGCTGCCTGCCCATGCGCAGCGGAGGAGGTTCACAACTTCGCCTTTTCGCACTGTCTCCATGTTGTCGTAGAAGACTCTGCTGTACATCTGAGGATAGATGTTGCTGACTTCAAGGGCGGGAGCATCGTAGTAGCGGAGGTTGTCGAAATCGTAAACTCCCAGATCCGGCTCTGAGTTATCGAGCCAGAAAGCATCTATGCCGTAATCGTAGTAATTAGCCTTGCACTTTTCCCAAACGTACTTTACGGTTTCGGGATTGAAAGGGTCGATCTCCACGCAGTCACCCTGATAATCGTAGGTTTGGGCTGCGCCGCGTTCGGTCTTTATGAGGAGCCCCTTTTCCATCATGGGATAGAAGTTCTCGCTCTTCCTGTCCACTGAAGGCCAGACGGAAATGATGACCTTAATGCCCATGGAATGGAGCTCGTCCACCATTGCCTTGGGATCGGGCCAGTACTTTTTGTCAAACTTCCAGTCTCCCTGTACGGTCCAGTGGAAGAAATCGATGACGATCTGATCGATCTTGATGCCCTCTGCTTTGTACTTTCTTGCAACTTCAAGCACCTCTTCCTGAGTGCGGTAGCGGAGCTTGCACTGCCAGAGTCCCATGAGGCTTTCGGGGAACATGGGAGAATGGCCTGTGACGGAGGTGTAGTTTGCCTCGATCTTTTTCGGATCCTCATCTGCTGTGATCCAATAGTCCATATCCTTTGTGGCTTTTGCAATCCATCTGGTGATGTTTGATCCAAAAGTTACTTCCCCTACTGCCGGATTGTTCCACAAAAATCCGTAGCCGAGGTTTGAGATCAGGAAAGGAACGGAAGCCTGGGAATTTCTCTGGGCGAGCTCAAGGGTGCAGCCCTTAAGGTTCATGTAAGGATACTGGTATTGTCCCATACCGAAGATCTTCTCTCCGTCGTTTCCTTCAAAGCGAACATCGAGAGAGTAGTCTGTAGCACCGTAAAGGCCTTTCCATGCACGGTTCACTGTCTTAAGGCAGCGGCTGTCCTTTGAAATGGTTCCGCCGTAGGAACGGAAATCCTCTCTGAGAATGAGTTTTCCGTCTCTGAAGAAGGACATAACGCCCGCAAAATTGACTGTTGCTTTGATGCGACCGTTGGTGATCTCACCAACCTCATGCCAGTCGGGGTTGCAGCCGTCGCCGCACCATTCGGTGGGCTTTCCGATCTTCACGTCACCCTTGGTGACAGTGGGCTTTTCAGTCAGTGCCCAGGCGCGGTCGGTGAATTTCGGAAACATTGTTGCTCTGACTCTCAGGGCATTTTCACCCCAAGCTTCGATCCTCACGGTCTCGCCCTTTGTCTTAAAGACAAGAGCACCGTTGTCGCTTGTAAATACCATAAATCCCTCCTTAAGTGGAATTAAAGCTCTTTTCAGGACTATCTTAGCATATGGATCCTGTTTTATATACGGATTCTTTTCGACTCTTTTTCCGTTTAAAATCCTTTATCCAAAGGATCAGTTTTTAAGCATCTTTGCAATGTACTGTCCCGTATAGGATTCCTTGACTTTTGCCACCTTTTCCGGTGTTCCTTTGGCAACTACCGTACCGCCACGGTCACCGCCCTCGGGACCCATGTCGATGATGTAGTCGGCGCATTTGATAACGTCAAGGTTGTGCTCGATAACAAGCACTGTGTTTCCGGCATTTGTAAGGCGCTGCAGTACTTCGATCAGTTTGTTCACATCCTCGAAATGAAGACCCGTGGTGGGCTCGTCAAGAATGTATATGGTCTTTCCGGTAGCACGCCTGGAGAGCTCCGTGGCGAGCTTGATACGCTGGGCCTCACCACCCGAAAGATCGGTGGAAGGATGCCCCAGTTCAAGGTAGGAGAGTCCCACATCGTTCATGGTCTCTATCTTACGTTTGATCTGAGGGACGTTGGCAAAGAACTTGACCGCATCGTCAACTGTCATATCCAGTACATCGTAAATGGACTTTCCCTTGTATTTGACTTCCAGAGTTTCTCTGTTGTATCGCTTTCCGTTACAAACTTCACAGGGGACGTAGACATCCGGCAGGAAGTTCATTTCGATCTTTATGATTCCGTCTCCGCTGCAGGCTTCGCAACGTCCGCCCTTTACATTAAAGGAGAAACGGCCCTTGGTGTAGCCTCTTTGCTTGGCATCCATGGTTCCCGCAAAGAGATCTCTGATCATGTCAAACACACCTGTGTAGGTGGCGGGATTGGATCTGGGAGTCCTTCCGATGGGAGACTGGTCGATGCAGATGACTTTGTCCAGCTGTTCCAGACCCTCTATGCCCCGGCACTTGCCCGGAAGAGTTCTGGCTTTGTTCAGCTCTTTTGCGAGGGTCTTGTAAAGAACCTCGTTAACCAGGGAACTCTTTCCGGATCCCGAAACACCCGTAACGCAGGCGAAAACTCCGAGAGGAATGTCCACATCTACATTTTTCAGGTTATGTTCCGAAGCACCCTTTACCTTGAGCCATCCTGTGGGCTTTCTGCGTGTTGAAGGGATCTCGATCTTTTTTCTGCCGGAAAGGTAATCGGCGGTGATGGAATCCGGGCATTTCATGACTTCCTCGGGAGTTCCCGCCGCTACGATCTTTCCACCCTGACTTCCGGCTCCGGGACCGATGTCCACAAGGAAATCCGCTTCCCTCATGGTCTCTTCATCATGCTCAACAACGATCAGTGTGTTACCCAGATCGCGAAGTCTTTTCAGGGATTCAAGAAGTTTGCCGTTGTCTCTCTGGTGAAGACCGATACTGGGCTCATCCAGGATGTAGGCAACTCCCACAAGACCGGATCCGATCTGGGTGGCCAGTCTGATACGCTGGGCTTCACCGCCTGAAAGAGAACCTGCGGAACGGGCGAGAGTGAGGTAGTCCAGTCCCACATCGTTAAGAAAACGTATGCGTCCACGGATCTCTTTTAAGATCGCAGCTCCGATAGTCTGCTGCATGGGAGTGAGTTCCAGATCGTTAAAGAAGCCTGCCAGGTCTCTTAATGGCATTTCAGTTACTTCCGAAATGTTCTTGCCCCCAACGGTCACAGCCAGGACTTCAGGCTTCAGACGCTTTCCGTTACATACAACGCATGGAGTGGTGGTCATGAATTCCTCGTACTCTGCTTTTGTGTACTCGGATGCTGTTTCTCTGTAACGTCTTTCCACGTTTTTAACAAGTCCCTCAAAAACAATGGGGTAGACGCCTGAACCCCGCTGACCTGTATAGTGTACATCCACGGACTCGTCTGTTCCGTAGATTATCGCATTTTTTACATTCTCCGGTAGATCTTTGAAAGGTGTTTTAAGCGAAAAATCAAAATGCTTAGCAAGTGCCGCAAGGAGGGCGCCTGCGAAGCTTTTTGGATCGCTCGACGACTGCCAGCCGAGGACCTGGATCGCTCCCTCGGAAAGGCTCAAGGACTGATCGGGGATCATCAGATCCGGGGAAAACTCCATCTTTACCCCCAGACCGTTACAGTTGGGGCAGGCACCGAAGGGGTTATTGAAGGAAAAGGCTCTGGGCTCCAGTTCCGGGAGGTTGATGCCGCAGTCGGGGCAGGCAAAACTCTGGGAAAAGATCTTTTCTTCACCGTTCATGAGGTCAACCACAAGAAGACCTTCGGAAAGTTTCAGGGCAGTCTCTATTGAATCGGAGAGGCGCTGCTCGATGCCGGGTTTTGCGATGAGTCTGTCAACAACGATCTCGATCAGGTGTTTATTGTTCTTTTCAAGCTTGATCTCTTCCGAAAGATCGTACAGATGTCCGTCGATCCTCGCACGTACAAAGCCGGATTTTTTGGCACTTTCAAGCACTTTTACATGTTCTCCCTTGCGGCCTCTCACCACCGGAGCGAGAAGCTGGAATTTGGTGCCTTCGGGAAATCTCATGATCTCATCCGTCATCTGGTCAACAGACTGCCTTTTGATCTCTCTTCCGCAGTTGGGGCAATGGGGGATCCCAACTCTTGCGTACAGCAGACGGAAGTAGTCGTAGATCTCTGTTACCGTTCCTACGGTGGATCGGGGGTTTCTGTTGGTGGATTTCTGGTCTATGGAAATGGCGGGGGAGAGACCTTCTATGCTTTCCACATTGGGTTTCTCCATCTGTCCCAGGAATTGTCTTGCATAGGAGGAAAGAGATTCCATGTAGCGTCTCTGACCTTCTGCGTAGATAGTGTCAAAGGCAAGGGAACTTTTCCCCGATCCGGAAAGCCCCGTGAGGACAACAAACTCGTCTCTCGGGATGTCGATATCTATGCCCTTCAGGTTGTGCTCGTTGGCACCCCTGATCTTAATGTAATTCTTTGCTTCTTTAAACATTGATGTTTCCTTTTTAGTTCATATGCTTTTTTAGTTCTGCCAGCTTGTCTCTGTATTCTGCCGCAAGTTCAAAGTTCAGCTCCGCCGCGGCAGCCCGCATCTTGCGGTTCAGGCTTTCTGCAAGAGCCTTCAGTTCATTCTTTGACATGGACTCCACATCCTTTTCAAGGATCTTTGTGCCGGGCTCTGCTTTCTTGGAAATGCTGATGAGTTCACGGACTGCCTTCTTGATGGAAGTGGGTGTGATACCGTGCTGCTTGTTGTAAGCGTCCTGGATACCGCGCCTTCTTTCGGTTTCGGTGATGGCCTTGTCCATGGACTCGGTGATGGTGTCGGCATACATTATAACATGGCCGTCAACATTTCTTGCGGCTCGTCCCACCGTCTGGATGAGAGAGGTCTCCGAACGGAGAAAGCCCTCCTTATCTGCATCGAGGATAGCCACGAGGGACACCTCGGGAATGTCAAGTCCTTCACGGAGAAGGTTGATACCCACCAGAACGTCGAAGACATCAAGACGCATGTCGCGGATGATCTGGGAACGTTCAAGAGTGTCCACATCGGAGTGAAGGTAACGGACCCTTATGCCCACTTCTTTCAGGTACTCCGTAAGGCTTTCCGCCATCTTTTTGGTGAGGGTGGTGACCAGGACTTTTCCTCCTGCCTTGGTGGTCTTGTTGATCTCTCCGATAAGGTCGTCGATCTGCCCCTGAGTGGGACGGACAAATATCTCGGGATCCAGAAGCCCTGTGGGACGGATGATCTGCTCCGTGCGCATGAGCTCATGGGATTCTTCGTACTTTGCGGGGGTGGCGGAAACAAACAGCATCTGGCTGATGTGACTCTCAAACTCCTCAAAGTTCAGTGGTCTGTTGTCCTGAGCCGAGGGCAGACGGAAACCGTAATCGATGAGGGTGGCTTTTCTTGAACGGTTGCCGTTGAACATGCCTCCGATCTGGGGAATGGTCATGTGGGACTCATCCACGATGATCAGAAAGTCGTCGGGGAAGAAGTCCAAAAGAGTGTAGGGGGGCTCCCCGGGATGAAGTCCGGAGAGATGCATGGTGTAGTTCTCTATGCCCGAACAGAAACCCGTCTCCCTCATCATTTCTATATCATAGCTGGTCCGTTCGTAGATCCTCTGGGCCTCCAGAAGCTTACCCCTTTCTTTGAAGTAGGCCACCTGTTGGTTCATCTCTTCTTCGATGGCCTTTAAAGCAATCTCCATGCGCTCCTTGTCCACAACATAGTGAGAAGCAGGGTAGATGGCTGTGTGCGCCAGCGTACATTTGGGATTTCCCGTCAGGACTTCAAATTCCGTGATCCTGTCGATCTCGTCTCCGAAGAATTCTATTCTGATGGCAGTGTCCGAGTAGGCAGCGGGGTAAACCTCCACCACATCGCCCCTCACTCTGAAGGTGCCTCTTTTAAAATCTATGTCATTCCGTGCATATTGCATCTCCACAAGCCTTCTCAGGACTTCATCCCTGTCCTTGGTGGCGCCTTCCCGGAGAATGAGGGACATCCCCTGGTACTCTTCTGGGCTGCCTATTCCGTATATGCATGAAACGGAGGCAACGATGATCACGTCTTTTCTTTCGGAAAGAGAATCCGTTGCAGAGTGGCGGAGTTTGTCGATCTCGTCATTAACGGCGGAATCCTTTTCTATGTAGGTGTCGCTGGAGGGCACGTAGGCCTCCGGCTGATAGTAGTCGTAGTAGGACACGAAGTACTCCACGGCATTGTCGGGGAAGAATTCCTTCATCTCTGAGTAGAGCTGGGCCGCGAGAGTCTTGTTGTGGGCGATGATCAGGGTGGGCTTCTGAAGGCCTTCGATGACATTTGCCATCGTAAAGGTCTTTCCCGATCCCGTTACACCAAGCAGGGTCTCAAACTGATTTCCGCTTTTGAAACCCTCCACAAGTGCCTTTATTGCCTCCGGCTGATCGCCGGTGGGTTTGTAATCCGAATGTATTTTAAATTCCATGGCTACCTCGATTCTTAATCTTTTATTATAACACAGATTCGAACGGAAAGGAAGAATGACACTTTCCGGCCCGGGTTATGGGTTCATTTTTTTATTGACTATGTCGGGTGGCAATTATAAACTATAACAGATACTAGTACAGCGGTTTTATAATAAATGGACTAATGCGCAGAATGCTTGCTCGAATGCTCATGCGTGAAAACGCAGGTGTAGCGGGCTACTCCGATGCTTTCATGTACGGGCAGTCGGGTAAACAGGCAAGCGTTGGGTCCGGTTATTTAATAACCGCTGTACTAGTACAGCTTTCATTTAGAAGTGATACAGGAGGAGATTATGGAGATCTGGGATTTATATGACAGTGAGGGGAACAAGACAGGGGAGACATGGGAAAGAAAGTTCGGGAAGAACAATCAGATCCCGGAGGGCAGATACCATCTTGTCTGCGACATCCTTGTAAAGCATGATGACGGTACATTTCTTCTCACTAAGAGAAGCCCTGCCAAGGACGTGTACCCCGGACGATGGGAAGCCAGCGCGGGGGGCAGTGCATTAAGCGGTGAAAGCCCGCTGGAATGCGCTAAGCGTGAGCTTTTTGAAGAAACAGGGATCTGTACGGACAGATTCTTCCTGATGGGAACAACCCGGAGAGAGCAGAGCCGCAGCATGTTTGGAATGTATGTGGCGGAAACCGACTGCGACAAGGATTCGGTGAGACTTCAGGAAGGTGAGACCGTTGATTACAAATGGGTAACGAGAGAAGAACTGCTGGCTCACATCGGAACCGATGATTCCATTCCGACTCATGATGCAAGATACAGGAAATACTACGATAAGATACTGGCAAATGAGATCCTTGCTTCAAGGCCCACTGCTCCCTGGCTTAAAGACATGGATCCTGATGACTTTGTTTCTCCCTATCCGACCTATCCCTGCGGTACGATACTTGACAGATTCAAAAAATGTGAGTATACGGGAACAGACGGCACAACACTGAAGTATTACTTTTTTGAACCGGCCGAGGCAAAGACTGTGCCTGACAAGAAATTTCCGCTGCTGGTGTTTTTCCACGGCGCCGGCAATTCCTTTGTCGGTGACCTTTGCGTGAACTACACTGGAGCGGAAAGATATGCCTGCGATGATTATCAGGCTTCCATGGGAGGAGCCTACATCCTCGTTCCCATAGCGAATGAGTTCAGAAATGAGGAGGGCAGAACATGTGGAACATGGTCACCGGAGTACGACACGGTGGTCCGCGAACTGTTAAAGAGCTTTATCGAACAAAGATCCGGGCATATGGGTCTCAGATTCTTTCTCGGCAACTCCGCCGGAGGGCGTTACGTGTTCCATGCCCTTGAATGTTTTCCGGAGGATGTGGATGTCATTATCCCCGTCGGAAGCTGTGAGATACCGGAAGACAAGGCGCTGGAAGAGTTTGATGATGCAGGGAAACATTTGTTCTTTGCTATGGGAAAACGGGACGAGATCAATGATTTCAACTCGGAAGTCGTTCCGCGTTTATCGAAACTCAGTTCCTTAAAGAATTGCTTTATCTTTACACCCGAATGGGTGCGTAACGGTGATAAAGGCATAGCTTCCATAAACGGAGGCATAGAGATGGGGCAGCACTGTCTTATGAACGGAATTCAGGCAAATCTGATGTTTGACGACGGAACGCCCATGGATGAAAGACTCCCTCAGGGCCTGACGGGCTGGATCGCAGAAGTGGTAAATGAAAAATCCCATTAAAAAAAATAATAAGCTTAACGTTGTAGATGAGAATAAAAAGTGTTAATATTCCTAATTGTTTCCGTAGTGCATTTGTTTCTGCGGAAACTTGAGACTATATGGCATTACGGAAAACACTTTCAAATGTTCCGGGGTGTTTTCATTTTAGAACAGCAGCTCATTGAACGGAGGAAACATGACGCAGGAAAAGATTCTGGTCCTCGATTTCGGAGGGCAGTACAATCAGCTTGTTGCAAGGCGTGTACGAGAATGCAATGTCTATTGCGAGATTGCATCCTACAAAACGCCCATAGACAAGATCAAGGAAATGAAGCTTAAGGGCATAATCCTTACGGGAGGCCCCAACAGCTGTTATGAAGAGGGTGCTCCCACTTACTCAAAGGAACTTTTTGAACTGGGAATACCCGTTCTCGGACTATGCTACGGTGCCCAGCTCATGAGCCACGTCCTCGGCGGCAAGGTTGAGAGAGCGGCAAACCGTGAGTACGGAAAGACAAAGGTTTATGTGGACGGCGGAACAGGCAAGAACGGTCTCTTCGAGGGCGTTCCTGCAGAGACCGTTGTCTGGATGAGCCATTTTGATTATATCTCGAAGACAGCTCCCGGATTTAAGATACTTGCCCACACCGACAATTGCCCTGTTGCAGCGGCGGGAGATTCCGAAAAGGGACTGTATGCTATCCAGTTCCACCCCGAGGTTTTGCACACCGAAAAAGGTAAGGAGATCCTGTTTAATTTCGTCAGAAAGATCTGCGGATGCAGCGGCGACTGGAGAATGGACTCCTTCGTGGAAACTACGATCAAAGAGATTCGTGCAAAAGTCGGAAACGGACGTGTGCTCCTCGCCCTTTCCGGCGGTGTTGACTCTTCAGTGGCAGCGGGGCTTCTTTCACGGGCCATCGGAAAGCAGCTTACCTGTGTTTTCGTTGACCACGGCCTTCTAAGAAAAAATGAAGGTGATGAAGTAGAGGCTGTTTTCGGACCCAAAGGACAGTTCGATCTGAATTTTATCAGAGTCAATGCTCAGGAACGTTACTACTCGAAGCTTGCAGGAGTTGAAGAGCCTGAAAGAAAAAGAAAGATCATCGGTGAAGAGTTCATCCGTGTTTTCGAGGAAGAAGCAAAGAAGATCGGAGCTGTGGATTTCCTTGCTCAGGGAACCATCTATCCTGATGTGGTTGAGTCCGGTCTCGGCGGTGAATCCGCTGTTATCAAGTCACATCACAATGTGGGCGGACTTCCTGATTTTGTGGATTTTAAAGAGATCATCGAGCCCCTCCGCAATCTTTTCAAAGACGAAGTACGTAAAGCAGGACTTGAGCTTGGACTTCCTGAGAAACTTGTATTCCGTCAGCCCTTCCCCGGCCCCGGCCTCGGCATTCGCATCATCGGAGAAGTGACAGCAGAAAAGGTACGCATCGTTCAGGATGCGGATTTCATCTACCGCGATGAGATCGCAAAAGCTGCGGAAAAGTGGAAACAGGAAAACGACCCTGCGGATTCGCCCGCATGGATGCCCGACCAGTACTTCGCCGCACTCACCAACATGCGCTCCGTCGGAGTCATGGGTGACGAGAGAACTTACGATTACGCTGTTGCTCTCCGCGCAGTCAAAACCATCGACTTCATGACAGCCGAAGCGGCAGAGATCCCCTTCGAAGTACTTCAGAAGGTCATGAGTCGCATCATAAATGAGGTCAGAGGAGTCAACAGAGTATTCTACGACCTGACTTCCAAGCCACCCGGTACGATAGAACTGGAATAATACCGGGTGGTTTGCAGGATTGATTTAACTTGCTATAATTAGCAAATAAAGGCTTTATATATGTGTTATACCCGATGCCCCCAGTCGCGGGGCATCGGAATCTTTCTTTTTTCAAATTCCGATGTCTTTTCGTGAAGCGGTTGACGCTTCCGGACATCAAAAATCCCTATTTTTCAAAATTCGCTGTTTAAAAATATGCTTGCGAGCCGTTGCAAACAGCGAAAAAACCAAAATATTGAAAATACGCTGTATTTCAATAAGCTAGTGGATCATAGAGGACAGCGAAAAATCCAAATATTGAAAATTCGCTGTTTCTAAACAAGCTGGCAGGCCATTGACAACAGCGGAAATCAAGGTATTTAAAATCCCGCTGTTCATGAAGCGGAAAATGTGTGAATTCAAGCGGCGAGAACGGCAATATTATACATTCCGCTGCTTTTGTATAAATGTATCTAATACAAGAATATGTAAATAAAGGGGGTTACGTTACGAAAATGCAGAAAAACACAACAACAAAAAACACAACAACGAAAAACACAACCACAAACCATACAGTAACACACTACACAGATTTATATTCTGAGGCAAGGCGGCGGTACAACGAACTTCTGCTGATAAGGAAAGCAAAAGAGGCTGCGCTGGAAAAAGCACCATCCGGGAAGATTCATGTAAGCAAGACTCCGCATGGAGTTCAATATTATTTACGAAACGAAAGTACAGAAAAATCCGGAAAATACATTCACAAATCTGAAATATCTTTGATCAGGAAATATCTTCAGAAATCCTATGATGAAAAGATCCTGAAACTTGTGACGGAGGAAAGTGAAAGCCTAAAGAAGCTTCTCTCCAAAACTGAAAATATTGTAACAAAAGTTCAAAGTGTATATTCGGAAAGTCCCAAAGAAGTAAAAGAAGTAATAATCCCCATAGATGTTTCGGATGAAGACTATGCGCAAAAATGGCTGAATATACCGTATGAAGGCAAAGTTATACCTGATCTTCTTCCTTTCTTTGAAACTAAACGAAAAGAAAGAGTTCGTTCAAAATCCGAGCTTAATATAGCAAATGCGTTGGCAGACGAGGGATTCCGTATAAATACGAATGTCCCCTTCAGCTGAGCACTGGCGCGATTATTTATCCGGATTTTACCGTATTGGATGTAAAAAGAAGAAGAGTCATGTACTGGGAACATCGGGGGATGATGGACGATAAAGAGTATGCGAAGAATTCTGTTCAGCGGTTAAAAACCATGATGGGTGAGGGGATATTTGTTGGGGAAAAACTGATCATTACTGAGGAAACTTCGACCAGCCCTTTAGGGACAAATGAGATAAATGCCATTATAAAGAAATTCTTTTCTTAAGCATTAGGGACGTGGATTCATAGAAATACTAGTATTGTTTATGTTATGATAGAATCCAATGACGGTGGATTATACGGTAACCGATAGTGTCAAATGACGTATGAAAAAAAGAGTCGAAGAAAAAAGGCTCGAATGAACCTTGAAAATTGCAAATATTTAAGATTTTGAATGAGTTCCGCCACCCTTGACAGCATAAAAAGAACTGCTGTCAGGTGATTACCGACGGCGAAGAACTCAAGAATAGATAGATTATCTCCGTCGATGACAGCAGTGTAGCAGTTCTTTTTATTTAGCTGTAAAGGGCAAGCCGCTTCGCGGTGGCTGGGTTAATACCTCAGGCTCTGAATCTAAGAATAGATAGCGGCTTCGCCGTTCTGGATATTTAGGATTGTCAGTTGACCAAGAGCAATGAGCATCTGCCATTTACCCGGCATGTTGTCGATGTACTTAAGGTCATCCACCTCATTGAGAACTCTGTAATGATTATGCTCATGAGGACGTAAGAAGTTGTAGTAGGTAACCCAGAGAGCCAAGTCATAGTTGGCACCGTCGATGTTATCGAAACCATTGGTTGGCCTGTAGGAAGCCTTATAGGTACGGTTGAGCCTTTCAATCATCTGCTTGTAAGGTCTGAATTGTGTAGATACGGCATCGTCGTTGGTAAGTCCGATAACCTGAGTGATTTCAAACTTGAAGTCTTCACCGAATTCACGAAGAAACTGTTGAGCAGCAAGGACATAAGCACTGTATCCATCAGCAATGAAACGGAAGTTTTCAGGAAGCTTTTTGAGCTTATTGAATGCCATTCTCATGGCAAGTATACAGGCACCAACGTCTCGCTCAGATGATATGCGATAGCCTATGATTGAACGCTTGGTAGCATCCATGATGAACCAGATATAGCCTCTGATACCACGGACTTTGATGTAGGTTTCATCGGCAGTAAATACCTTACCGGAACCATAATCGTAGTTGTCGGTGAAGGGCTTGATGCAGATGGCTGCAGTTTTGCAGTAGTTGGCAACCTGTTGGTGTGAAATAGATATACCATGAATGTCTTTTAGAGCCTGGGCGGTCTTGCGAAGTGATAGACCGAGATTGATTTTATAGGTAAGGCATAAGCCCATTACATTCTTGTCGAACATAGAGAACTTAAGGGATGAAGCATTCTTGGGAAGAGAATTAAGATCCATCTTAAAGAAGTCTATATCAAATTCGCGGTAGATGTAATGAAGCT
>JAEFAR010000090.1 GCA_016287675.1 Lachnospiraceae bacterium | reverse complement strand
ATTATACTTAAGCGTTTGTGTCAGTGAAAAATACAGAAGGCTTGGGATAGCAGAAACATCGTTGATGAAATACTTTGCTATGTTACCTGATACTTTCAAAACAATAGAGGTTGGCATTGAAGAGACCAACATCCCATCCAGGCGCCTGTTCGAAAAGCTCGGATTTAGAGCGGCGGGATGGGATCAGGGACTCATAACATACAGAAAGAGAGTGAGGCAATAGGGAAGCTTTTTTGATTCACTGCTGGGGAGAAAAAATGATATATAGAAAAACAAACCATTATTTGGGCGAACTCGACGACATAACATTTGTTGTGATCCTTACAAGGTACCGCGGCAAATGGGTATTTTGCTGGCATAAACGCAGAAAAAGCTTTGAGAATCCCGGCGGACATGTGGAGAAGGGTGAAACTCCCATGCAGGCGGCAAAACGCGAACTGTATGAAGAGACAGGGATCACAAACTGCGAGTTGATACCTCTCTGGGACTACGAGCAACCGTGGGATGACGGTGTACACAAGAACAACGGACGGTTTTTTATGGCTCTTGTGAGGAAGCTCGGAGAGCTTCCCGAAAGTGAGATGGAGCGGATCGAACTGTTTGACGAAGTGCCCGAAAACTTTACCTATGACAGGGAAGACGCAAAGAAAGACTTTAAAATGGCGGAAAACATGTTAAAGGCATGGGAGAGAGTCGATAGGGACGGTTCTTTTTGACTCACTGATGATAAGGAGAAGATATGAAGAAGATCAACGGGGAAGCAAAACTGACTTTTATGGAAGCAACAAGCATTATCGTGGGACACGGCGTCGGCGCGGGGATATTGTCGGTGCCTTATCTGGCAAGCAGAAATTCATGGCGGGACATAATCTGGCTGATCATAGTCTGCTACGGAATAAACCTGATCATGCATCTCATGATCGCAGAACTCAGTTACAACAACGACGGAGCTCAGTTCATCAAGTGCATAGAGTCCGAGCTTTTTAAAGGTAAAGTTAAGCAGATCGTTACATGGATCGCCTTCGGTTTCCTGGGGCTTTCCGTTCTTTCAAATGTTGTGGGCTTCATCACGGGAGGAGGCGCCGTGCTCACTGCATGGCTCGGGCTTCCTCAGTGGCTTGGGATGCTGATCTACTATGCCGTGACGGCAACTGTCGTTCTTTTTGGAATGAAGCTCGTGGGCATATGCGAAAAGATCTCTGTCTATGCCATGGTTGCGGTGATGGGTGTGCTTTTGATTGCAACCGTGGTAAACGAACACACCGGTTTTGCAAATCATTTCATAGCAGGCTCCAACATCGTCGCACTGTACAGCATGATCGCTTTTTCGCTGTCTGCGGTAATGAGCGTGCCTCAGGTGGTGAAGGGGCTTGAAGGCGATGTAAGGAAGATACGTTCTTCCATTGCCTGCGGGACAGGGATCAATGTGGGACTGATCATCCTGATCACGTTTATGACTTTGTTTGCCTGTGGCGACAAGGTAACCGGCAATGGCGCTCTGGTGGATCTCTCCGCAAAACTCGGCGGCTGGGTTGGAATCGTGGGCTTCATTTTCTCGCTTCTTGCGCTGAGCACCTCATTCTGGGCCAATACGCTGAATCTGCGGGACATCATCAACGAGCAGACCAAATGGGGGACGAGGATAAGCTACCTTGTTTCGTCCCTTCCCTGCCTTGTGATCGCTCTTTTCGGTTTTTCAAATTTTGTGGGCTTTACAAGGATCGCAAGCGTGATCCAGGTTCTTACGGGCATAGGCATAATCTGCGCTTATCACAATACAAGGAAAAGAACGGCATCATCGGAGATCTGCGGTGCTTTCGGAAAACTGCCTTTTCAGATAATCGTATGCGTAAGTTCTGTACTTGCGACTTTGGGTGCATTGGCAAAGGTGTTGTAGAATAAATATGCTTAAAAAACAGGATTGAGGAGCTGAACATTTATGAGTGAGTGAGTCAATGGGGACAGGTCATATTGACTCGTCTTCGATGAGTCAATATGACCTGTCCCCATTGACTCACTGTAGAATAAATATGCTTAAAAAAACGGGATTGAAGAGCAATGTCATTAAGTTAAGAAGTTAGCCGCTTAAAGTATGATTATTGCAAATTCTTTTAAAGTTTGATATGATACCCAATAGAAAGCAAACTGTGAAAAGAGGATTTGAACCGTGGGGAGACCAATT
>JAEFAR010000089.1 GCA_016287675.1 Lachnospiraceae bacterium | reverse complement strand
ACTTCAGGCCTGTACCCAATGGTGGACTGCTTCCCGTTACGCACCACCGGTGTCTTTATCACCTGCGGATTCTCCAGGATCTTCTGCAGCTTGTCTTCCTCCGACAGATACTTTATGAGAGCAAGAGTGTCCTTGTCGCGGCACTCCGGATCAAGCATATTTTCAATGCCGCCGTTAACTGCCGCCACGCTCGTAAACTCGCCCTTGCTCATACCTTTTTCTTTCATATCAATGAACTGAACCTTAACGCCGCGTTCCTTGAAGAACCGCTCCGCCTTCTTCGTATCATTGCACTTTTTAGTTCCGAATATTTGGATGTTCATGGGAGCTCCTTATTTTTGCTTCAATTATTTCGACTTGTCCCCAAATCGTATGATTGTCCAAAACAAGATCAAATATGCTTTATCTTTTCAAGTTCAACATTGGTGGCCTTGATATCATCCAGGATGCTCTCGCTCATCTTCTTGACGTCATTACTCATTGTTGCGGCGCTTTCGGCGCTGGCTGTGATCTCTTCCGTAACCGCGGAAATATTGTTGGTCTGCTCGGTAATACTATCGTTCGCAGTAGCCACTGCCATGATCTCGGAGTTGATGGAGCCGATCTCATCGGAAATATGTTTCATTGCCTCAGCTTCTTCACGGATAGCCGCATCGATCTCAGTAATGCTGTCGGTCTGAGCATTGATGGCCACAACGCTTTCATCCATGCTGGAGGAAGCGATGTCGCAGGACTCGTTGAGTTTTGTGATGCTGTCTTCGATCTCCACTACCGACTTGTTTGTGCTCTCTGCCAGCGCACGTATCTCTTCCGCAACCACAGCAAAGCCCTTGCCTGCTTCGCCGGCTCTTGCTGCTTCTATGGAGGCATTGAGAGCGAGAAGATTTGTTTTTCCGGAGATCTGGCGGATAACTCCGATGACCTCGGTCACCTTGGTGGCAAGTTCACGCACATCATCCACCTTCTGCTTCGTAATACCTGATTTTTCAAGAAGTTCACCTGCCTGAGAATTGATGAGGGAAACCTTCTTGGAGTTCTCATCATTGCTTTCCTGTACAAGAAGGATGGTCTTTGCAAGCTCTTCCGTGTTGTTCTTGATGACGCCCATTTTCTTGTTGGCAACGCTCATTGCATTTGCTTCATCCTGAACATTGTCGGCAATGTTCGAAATGGCGCTGCTGATGTCATTTATGGTCTGTGCCATGCTCTTCATGCTGTTGGCGTTATCGCCGGCAGCGTTTTCTATGCCCTGCATTCTCTTTTCGGCAGCTTCACTGGCTGAAAGGATCTGGCGGCTCTTTTCCTCCGCCTCATCGGAAAGTTTTTCAACCATATCCAGTTTTGCTTTGTTGTTACTGCGGATAACCCTGATACCTACGATGATGGCAGCAGTGGCAAGAATAAGGCAGGCAAATATGACTTCGTATTCGGTAATGAATTTCGCCGTATCTGCTCCCGCAGCCCTGAGTTTTAAGATCAGAACGATGACCCCGCCCAGCAGATCCAAGCCTGATGCCATCAACAGCACGCGTTCATCCAGATAAAGGATCAAAAGAACGAACACGGGATACAGGTAGAGCGCAGCTATGCTGGTTGTTGCATAGAACTGACAGTACACACAGAAAATGGGATATCCCACAGCGATCAGATACTTGAATATCATGCTTTCGCCTTTTGTCCTGATAAACTCGATCATACCCGGTGCAAAAGTGAGCGCCATGACCAACAGGAACCTAAGATACCATTTAATATCGTGGTTACCCTTTACAACTTCAAAAAAGAAGCCTCCCATCAGGAGCACTACTTCGATGGCCCACACGATAAAAACCGCTTTGTTGCTTTTGAATTGTTCACTTCTTTGCTTCATACTCTTTTACCTTTCCTACCGTAATTTGTGATTCTCCGCGATGATCTGCTAAAGCTACAGAATAGTGTAAACACTTGCCTTGGCCCTGTCAAGGTTTTCAGAAAATTAAATGGACCTATAACCCCGGGATAATGTCATTTAGATAGCAAAAATCATAAAAATAGTGTATCATTAAAGACGTGATGATTCCAGACACAATACAGCCAGTTCTCGGGTTTACGGTCAAAATATCTATTTTTGAAAAAGGCAAACAGACAGTCGTTGTGGGGCTGCCTACTGAAAGGTATTTAGTTGTTTTGGATTATCGGTAGAACAATGGTTCAGCCGACTGGCGACGTACATTTCTTTTGAACTTA
>JAEFAR010000019.1 GCA_016287675.1 Lachnospiraceae bacterium | reverse complement strand
ACAGCAGCTTTCTTTGCCTGAACCTCAAAGTGCTTTTAAACGCTTTAACTTCGAGGAGGGTACGGATGATGAATGAGTCTATCTTTGAGCAGATCCATAACGAAGCAGACTATCTAAAACTTGAACTGTCCTGCCAGGAAATGGCCAATCTGTCTATCGAAAAATCCATGAACGAAGATTCTCTCAAGGCTGTTGCAGACGTTTTTGGCTACCTTCAGAAAAAGAAACAGGATAACATAGTTTCGACACTGTTGCGGATGAGCCGTCTTCCCTTAAAGGAACAGAAAACTTTTGGAAACTTTGACTTTGATATGCTTCATGGTAAGCAATCGGATTCCCTTAAAGAGTTGCCATCCTTGAATGCCTTGTATGCACACAAGAATATCGCTCTGATAGGACCCCCCGGTGTCGGAAAGACACACCTTGCCATGGCCTATGGGCATGCTTGCTGTGAAAGAGGGATAAAATCGTATTTCCTTAAAGCTACAGAGTTGAACCAGCGGCTTACAGAAGCACGTAAGTATGGCAGGGAAGCTTCAGTGATCAACGGATTGGTAAAACCTTCATGTCTGATCATTGATGAAGTCGGGCACTGTGTATTCGATAAAGAATCCACCAGGATGTTCTTCGACATCATTGATCGTCGTTATGCCAAAGAAGGTGCCAACCTGATGATCTTCACGAGTAACAAGGGTCCTGATAAATGGAGTGAGTTCTTCAGTGAAGATGACACTCTGCTCTGTGCCATGGACAGGATCTTTGATTATGCAACGGTTTACATGATCAAAGGTAATAGCTATCGTGGCCGAAAAAGGGAAACAATAACACTTACGGCCGGAGTAACACCGTCACTCCCCAAGAATACTATCTAGGAAAGGAAGAACTGATGCATTGGCGAATTCTTTTTGCCTCGAATTGGCTATTTCTTTCCGCCTCTGAATGGTGATTTTTACCTGGCGTTAACATCTTTAAGTCAGGGACACCCGTTGTTGAGCCAGAAATAATTGAAATGTTTAATAGAGATAATATCAGTATAGAGCATGTTTATTATGAAGAGGTAGATAAAGATGGAACAAGATGTAGAAGCAACTTTTTACTTTTTCGAAGGAGTTAAGCGGCCGTGTGATGGGTATAGGCCTGCTCACTTACTATCAAATAAATATATGACGACCGGCCTGCATCATTATTTAAGTCCAATATGTCAAAATGAATGTGGGTATAAAACGTATGGTACTATCGCGTTTTTATCTCCTGAACTATATCCAAAAACAATGTGCAAAGGAATGCGTATTGAAATGTATGAAGGAAGAAAAAAAGTAGGATATGCTATAATAGAAAAAGTTTTGAATCCTATCTTGGAAAAATAAGGTATAATTCTCCGCGCGGCCGTCGGACAGGCAAAGCTTGTCCGAGAGTATTGGGAGTGGCGAAGTGGAAAAATAAATTAGTGAGAGGTGTATATGAGCTACAGGAAATATGGAACCTTATATGAAGCAATCACAAATAACTGATGATTATAAGATTTTATTACGGAGAGATTTTGGAGATTTCAATCATGGAGATTTGGACCATTGGAACTTAGAAATACATACAACAAATGGGAAGCCAAAATATGATCTTCATATGTATTTGGATGAGAATGGAAATGTGCAACCCTTAACAAAAGATAATGTTTTCATACCCAAGAAGAGTCCATTTCAATAGAGAGGTTGAATAAAATTCAATGTTAATTAATATCAGGAAAAGAACAGATAAAAAAGCTCTGTGTAGAATAACTGTAAATACTTTTACAAATAGAAAACCCGAAAGAATTTTGTTTCAGTTCAACAAAGATGCAATTGTTGGATTTGCTACGGAACTGATCAGATTATATGATTGTGTTGATGAAAAACAGAAAATTACAATTGAAACGCATCAGTTAGGAGTGGATCCAGCACCGAATCAAGCATTAGGCTTTTTCCTGACATCTGAAAGTCCTGTTTTCATGCTTAAGGTAAACTCAATTAAAAGTGTGTTATCCCATGAAGATATAGAATGTATCTCATGCGAAGAGATTAGGATAAAGAATAAAGGCGGTAATTATTATGTCCAAATAAATACAGATGAATCGGATGTTGAAAAAGTTGTTATTGATCCTTATCAGATGTCCTTGGAAAATGTTGCTCGAATTTGTGTTTTTGATGAATATGACAATGATATAAGCAGTGACTCCTCCGCTCTAATATTTGAAATAAACTATGCGGGAATCATTGGTTTTGCGACAATGCTTTTGAATTGGGCTGACAATATAGATAAAAAAGAATATCCGCTCGTAAAAATGAAAAGCAAAGAAAAGGGCTATGATTTTGGAATTCTGCTAACAGAGGATAGTGTAAAAACATCTTTCCAATGTGCGGATTTGGGAAGTGCATATGATTATGGCTTTAGATGTGAGTAAGAGTTGATACCGCGCGGCCGTCAGACAAGCAACGCTTGTTCGACGGCCCTTTTCTTACCTCGATCAAAACAAACGACAGCGCTTTCGACACGCCCGCTGAGGCTTGCAGTGAAATATAGAGTACAGCTTGGAAAATATGCAAGAGTTTGATAAAATAGCAAATGGTGATCAGTGCAAAAAATAAGTATTATAAAGATGCCATTGATTGGGCAGAGAAGTTTTTGGGAGAATAAAATGGTAGACTTAAGTTTCTTAAAGAACAATGTAATGTCTAATAAATGGCGGGAGAGATATGATAAGTGTTCACAAGAAGTAAGGAACAAACTTGACCAGTTAGGGGATATGCTTATCAAAGAGTATCAACTTCAGGTTATTAAGCGGAAGAGGATATATCCGGAAATTGGAGATATATTTCAAGTTCGTCCACGTGACGGCATCGAATACTACGGTGTGGTCGTTAACAACCATGTGAACAACAATAATGGGAACGATCTAATTGTTATTTTTATTTTTAAATCCGGAGTTGATATTGAACAAGAAGTTAAAAATGAAGTAAAAAAGGAAGACTTGTTAATTAATCCTGAGATAGTTGGTAAAGAGTATTGGACAAGAGGTTATTTCTTCAATATTGGAAATACAGAATTGAAAGAACAAAAATATGGTTTTTATAGCATAGGGAAGCAAAAGTATTTTGATGAATATGGTAATGATATCCATAATGAACCGTATTTGTTAGGGACATATGGTGTAGCCACTATTTCAGGGATAGCATATAGTATTAACCAAGAAATGATAATAGATGGATTGATTTGATGGCTTAGAATAATTATATCCGCGCGGCCGTCGGACAGGCAAAGCTTGTCCGAGAGTATTGGGAGTGGCGAAGTGGAAAAATAAACTAGTGAGAGGTGCATATGAGCTACAAAAATTATATTAAAGCAATGGAGATGGCACCAAAATGCAAATTTTACACGACTGCAGGTGGGAAAAGTAAAGAAGAGATTAATATGTCGGAGGTAAAGCTAGGAATATCATTTTCAAAGCAATTGAAAGATTTCTATGAAAAATATGGATATTTATCCTTTTTGGGTAATGAAATATATGGAATAGATCCAGAGGATGAATCAGGAGTACTAGAAGGAAATTCAGTTGCATATGCTTTGAATGATAGGAAAGAATATAGTTTGCCTAAGGAATGGGTACCTATATACAATTTTGATGATGGAAATATGGCATACTTGGATTATTCTTCTTTAAATGAGGAAAAAGAACCTAGCGTTATAATGGCATTTTATGATGGAAAACAATACAAAATTGTTGAAAAGTTGGCAGATGATTTTGGAAATTTTGTTTTACTATTATTGCAGGATCGATTGATAAAATAGGTCTTACAGAGGAATAATACAGAGGAATAATTTATGATTGAATACATTTCTGATTCAATAAAGAATGTTGACAAAAATGGAATATATTTGAAAGATAAAACGTTCATTTCATTCCAAGAATGTTTAAACAATTTGGCAAAAGAAAAGGGAATTCCTGACACTGGGAATATATGTGTAGGGGAAAGAAACGCGTGTGGAAAACACCCATATTTTTGCTTTTATACTCAGGAGAGAACAAGGATAATTTTTGAAAAAAGACTATTAGGATTCAGAATTAAAGATAAAAAAGCCTTTTATGGGCTACAAAAAGAATTGACGAATATAGGGTTTACAACGTTAGACTTAACGTAGTTTTCCGCGCGGCCGTCGGACAGGCAAAGCTTGTTCGACGGCTCTTTTCTTACCCCGATCAAAACAAACGTGGTGCTTTCGACACTCCCGCTGAGGCTTGCAGTGAAATATAGAGTACAGCAAGGGGAGCGAGATGGCGGGGACAAGGAGAAAACATCAACTTAAGAAAACTAAGATCAGCCCCGCTTAACGACGAAATCCGAGTTTTCGACTGTTCCCGCCGCGAGCGAGCCCCATATTCCTTCTCGCTGCAAACGAAAGCGGGAGAGGAGAAAGACGCATGTGAAGTTTTGTCGGTCCTCACCCCGCGCGGGGGAGAAGAATGGAATCCTTACCGCGCTCTGAGCGGTGTATGACAGCAACTCTGTTAAAAACTAAACAGACAGAAGATTTAGAAAACACTTGCGAAATAATTGAAAGGGTGATACAATTACGATAACACGTGAACAGTAATTCACGACACGGGGGTAGCATGTACAAGAAATTAGACGAAGAAACCTTAAACAACCTTCTTGAAACGGGAATTCAGGAATTCGCTGATAAAGGCTTCGACAAAGCGAGCATTGCCGAGATTGCAAAAAAGTCAGGCCTTAGCGTGGGAGTACTTTACAAGTACTATGCCGATAAGGATGACTTTTTTATTTCCTGCGTAAGGCATTCCCTCAAGCTTTTGGATTCGGTAATGAACGAAGTTACTTCCGACGGAAAAGATCTTCTCGGAAATCTGGAGATAGCCATCAGGCGTCTTATAGAGCATGCCAGAAATCATACGGCCTACTACATCATGTACCATGAGATCACTGCCGGCGGCTGCAGGAGATTTGCTCTTGAGCTTGCTCGCGAGATTGAGTCGGTTTCTGCAAAGGTGTACTCAAATCTCATTGAAAGCGCCAGAGCCAAGGGGATCGTGAGACAGGATCTTGATTCGAAGATGTTTGCTTTTTTCTTCGACAACCTCCTCATGATGCTTCAGTTTTCCTTAAGCTGTGACTACTATCGCGAACGTATGAAGATCTACTGCGGCGGAGAACCGACGGATGAGATGCTTGTAAAAGAAATGCTGAAGTTTATGAATTCGGCTTTGGGGATAAAATAAAAAAGGAGAAGAGTATGACGTATGTTATAGCTTACGATTTCGGGACCACGGGCGTAAAGACCTGTCTTTTCGGGATCGAGAACACCATCAGTCTCGTAGCGAGTGCATATGCGGGCTACAACCTCTACATCGTGGAGAACGGCGGCGCGGAACAGGATGCTGACGAATGGTGGGATGCAATGTGCAAGACCACGAAGGAGCTCTTCAAAAACACGGAAGCGACTCCGGACATGGTGGCGGGGATCTCGTTCTGCTCTCAGATGCAGGGCATAGTCCTTGTGGACAAGGACGCAAATGCTTTGAGACGTCCCATGAGCTACATGGATCAGCGAGGAACGAAAGAGATCGCGGATTGCATGGGAAAGGGCCTGATCAAAGTATCGGGCTGCAACTTGTTCAAGCTGCTCAAGAGCCTCAGGATCAACTGTGCGGCTTCAACAAGCGTTAAGGACCCGGTCTGGAAATACAAATGGGTTGAAAACAACGAACCGGAGATCTTCAATAAGGTACACAAATGGCTTGATGTAAAGGAGTACTTAATCGCGCGCTGCACAGGCGAATTCGTGATGACCACGGACTCCGCATTCTCGACATTTTTGTATGATACACGTAAAGGCAAAGAGGGCTGGAATAAATCGCTGATCAAAATGTTCAAGGTTCATCCCGAACATCTTCCGAGGATCATCAAATGCACGGACAAAGCCGGCGCATTGACCGCAAAAGCGGCCGGGGAACTTGGTCTTAAGGAAGGTACTCCTGTTTTCGGAGGAGGCGGAGATGCCACATTGATCGGTATCGGAGCGGGATGTGTTGAAGCGGGACAAACTCACATCTACTCCGGAACGTCAGGATGGGTTTCAACTGTGCTTGATAAACAGGTCGTGGACATCGTTTCCATGATCGCAAGCATAGTTGCCGCAACCGACGGTCGTTACAATTACTTCGCCGAGATGGAAACGGCGGGCAAGTGCTTCGAATGGGTGAAGAACCATTTGGCACTTGATGAGATAGACATTTATTTGAAGAAGGAACATGTGGCTGAATGCCTTGAAAGTCAGTACACGAGCCTCTATGACTACCTTTCCGATGAAGTGGAAAAGGTTCCTGCGGGCTCCAACGGCGTGATCTTCACACCCTGGCTTCACGGAAATCGCTGTCCGTTCGAGGATCCCTCCGCTGCGGGCATGTTCTTTAACGTAAAGATAGAAACGGGCAAGCGCGACATGATACGATCCGTTCTTGAAGGCATATGCTTCCATCTCCGCTGGATGCTGGAGTGCGAGACGGCAAAGGTCAAGACATCCGACACCATAAGATTTGTGGGCGGAGGTGCTTTGTCGGCCACAACCTGCCAGATCCTTGCGGACATTACGGGCAGGACGATCGAGACGGTTACCGGCGCTCAGGACGTGGGTGCTGTGGGAGCGGCGCTTCTGGTAGCGGTCGGCATCGGTGAACTGGACTCTCTGGACCAGGCGAAGAACCTTATCAGAGTCAAGAGCACCTTCAGACCGAATCCCGCGAACAAAGCGGTTTACGACAAGAACTACGCGGTGTTTAAGAAGCTCTACAAGAGCAACGCCGCTAACTTTAAAACACTCAACGAAATATAGGGAAGGAGAGAAACATGAGCGAGATTGATGAGATCAGAGCACGGGTTGCCGAAACGGGCAGAATGCTTCTCGAGAAAAAGCTGGTTGCAAGAACCTGGGGTAACATCAGCGAGAGGATCGATGAGGAAAGATTTGCGATCTCTCCCAGCGGTCTGGACTATCTTCATACGGAGCCTGAAGATGTGGCGATCGTGAAACTTGATGACATGACCTGGGAGGGAAGGAGAAAGCCTTCCAGCGAAAAGGGCATTCATGCTGCGGCTTACAGGATCTTTCCTGATGTTAATTTTGTCATCCACACACATCAGAATTTTGCTTCGGCTCTGGGACTTGGCGGATTCAGTAACGACAGGATGACTCCCGAGCAGAAGGAAAAACTGGGAGAGGTCTACACTGCGGGTTACGGTCTTCCGGGAACCAAGAAGCTTGCGGGCAATGTGACTGCCGCTTACGAACTGGGCGCGAGAGTCGTCTTCATGGAGCATCACGGAGTTGTGATCTGCGGAAGGTCAAGAGACGAGGCCTTTGAAATGGCCAACATCCTTGAGGAGGCCTGCAAGGCTCAGGTCAAAGGCGTGGATGTAAATGAGCCGGCTTCGGTACAGCTTGCGAGACTGGGTATCCCTCTTCCCGCCCAGCTTGACGACATGGCTCAGATGATCGGAAAAGAGATCCCGGTTGTGGAGAACAACCCCACGGTCATTGCGGCAGCACTTCAGAAGATCAACGTTGTCATCGTAAAAGGGAAAGGCATACAGGTAACGAGCGACGATCCCGAAGACATCGCAGCTCTTGAGATCCTGGCGGAGAAGGCGGCTACAGCATTCCTTCACACAAGAGCGCTGGGCATCAAGGCAAAGCTTTCCGGCTTTGACGCATGGCTCATGAGGACGGTATACAAGTTTAAGTATTCCAAGCAGAAGAAGGGGTGATGGGATGACTGATAAAAACAAAGAGATCTTAAGGGCGGTAAAATTCACTCTTTTCTCGATATCGGCAGGCCTCATCGAGATGGGAAGCTTCACGGCACTGGATCTTCTGACCCACTGGAATTACTGGCCCAAGTACCTGATAGCCCTTATTTTGTCGGTGATCTGGAACTTCACACTGAACAGGAAGTTCACTTTCAAATCCGCAAACAACGTACCTGTGGCAATGGTAAAGGTTGCTCTTTATTACTGCGCATTCACTCCTCTTTCGACACTGCTCGGCAACTGGCTTGCGGACGGACTGGGATGGAACGAGTACCTTGTTACGGTAATAAACATGTGCCTTAACTTCGTGACGGAATTCCTCTTTGACAAGTATGTTGTCTTCAGGGGAAGCATAGACACCAATGACATTGCGAAAAAAGAAGAAAAGAACAGTTTGAGCTGACCGGATTTGTCGGCTCTGAATAACAATATGAAAACAATGATGGAGGATAATTAAATGGTAAACTGTGGAATCAGCAGATGGGACGACCCCAAGGAGATCAACGAGAGACTTAAAAAGCTCACAAGTCAGCCGATCTGGGAAGTAGACGACGAGTACTACAATAAGGAGATCCTTCCTTACTTCAACGAGAAGTGCACAAAGTCAAAGGCTATCTTTGAAGAGGCGAAGAATTACATCCCCGGCGGTGTACAGCACAACCTGGCGTTCAACAAGCCCTTCCCTATGTGCATGGAGAAGGCTGACGGTGCCTACATGTACGACAAGGACGGAAATCAGTACATCGATTTCCTTCAGGCAGGCGGCCCCACGATCCTCGGAAGTAACTACAAGCCCGTTCAGGACGCTGTCATCGACCTCATCAAGACATGTGGTCCCACAACAGGTCTTCTTCATGAGGCAGAGCTTCTTATCGCAAAAGAGATCAACAAACATATGCCTAACGTAGAAATGTTCCGTATGCTGGGTTCGGGTACCGAAGCATGTATGGCATCCTTAAGAATTGCAAGGATCGCTACAGGCAAGAAGCGTATCATCAAGATCGGCGGAGCGTACCACGGCTGGTCGGATCAGTTGGTTTACGGCCTTAAGATCCCCGGAAGCCGTTACCTTCTTGAATCCCACGGAATTCCCAAGGGTGCATATGCACTCACGGACGAAGTTCGTCCCAATGACCTGAACATGCTCGAAGCAATGCTTAAGAGAAACAAGCTCAAGGGCGGCACTGCAGCGGTCCTCATCGAGCCCGTAGGACCCGAGAGCGGAACAAGACCTGTTGCAAGAGATTACAACAAGGGTGTGCGCGCACTTTGCGATAAGTACGGCGCTCTCATGATCTTCGATGAAGTTGTTACAGGCTTCCGTGTAGCACTTTCCGGTGCACAGGGCTTCTTCGACGTAGTTCCGGATCTCACCATCTTCGGTAAGATCGTTGCGGGCGGATACCCTGCAGCAGGCGGTGTCGGCGGTAAGAAGGAATATGCTCAGCTCATGGCTGCAGGCCTTGCAACAGGCAAGCACAGAGCATATGTCGGCGGTACACTTGCAGCCAACCCTCTTTCTTCACTTGCGGGTTACACTGCGATCAAGGAGATCGAAAGAACAAATGCCTGCGAAGTTGCGGGACGTATGGGCGACAGACTTTGCGACGGCCTTAAGGAACTTGTGGATCGTTACGGACTTCCTTTCGTTGCTTACAACCAGGGCTCCATCGTTCACCTTGAGTGCACCGGTGCAATGAGCTTCGATTTCTCATCAATGAGCTTCATAAAGAGTGCAATGGGACTCTTAAAGCACAAGGACATGATGTATGTCCGCAAGGATTCCATGGAGAAGATGGGCGCAGCCTACATGGCAAACGGTATCATCACTCTTGCGGGAAGCCGTCTCTACACATCACTCGCAGATACACCCGAGATCATCGACGAAGCACTTAACCGCTTCGAGAACGTCTTCAAGCATGTCAAGAAGACAGACAAAGGTCTTGTAAAATAAAAAACAGCACATTCTATCGAAATAGGTCAATAAGTTGAAGGACATTCGTCTGGAATTCAGGCGAGTGTCCTTTGTTTTAGAATAAAATTGAAAAAATAGCTATTCACTATACTCTTTACTTAATCTTTATAGATTTTTACAGTCCTTTTTAGTATAATTAGCAAAAGTAATCGGCAAAATTATGAAAAGAGGTATACTTATGGCGATCAATGAAAAGGTGAATGAGAAACTCCCGTTCATCCGGGAAGACAGAAAGACACGAAAATATGCTGACTCACACGAGAGAGATGTTCACATCAATATTGTCATGTTTATGGTGTGCTCTGTACTTGTGCTTGCAAATATAGTGATCCTGGCACTCACAAAGAACAGATTTGTGACAGAACAGCCCTGGAGCAAGCCTTACACTTTGATTCTGGGCCTCGCAGTTATCGGATTCTGGGCGTGGATCGCATTTGTTCAGCAGAAAAAGGCCGAAAAATTCGGACCGTTCATCGCCTATACATATGCATTATATTACATTCTGATCATGCTTTTTACCGCAAACACTGCCTACACACTTCTCATGGTGCCCGCCGTGTTTGTCTACATGCTCCATTACGATAAAAAAAGGAGCATCCGAACGGGCGTTGGCTCAGCAATCGTCATTTTTATCAAGATCATAGTTTTCTCGACATTTATGAAGGACTACTGTGATGTAAGACCGGATGAACTTAATTCACAGATCGTTCTGCTGGTGGGGCTGTGTGCTTCCATGATACTTGTTCCTGTGATCCTTGACATGTTCAACCGCGACATCTTCGGAGCTATCGAAGACAAGGGAAATGAGCAGAAAGCTTTGATGCAGGAAGTACTTGAGATAGCAGACAAGGTTAAGGAAGGCGCGGGAGAAGTCGACGGGCTTCTGAATTCCCTTGCCACATCTGCAGAAGCTGTTAAAGGCGCCGTTTCGGAAGTTTCGGGTGCTGCAGAGACCAACACTCAGGAGGCTGAGAGACAGTCGGTTAAGACAAAGGAGATCCAGAACTCCGTTGAAAACACTTCCGACAAGGCTGTGGAGCTTTCAGAGATCGCGGGAGAAGTGGGAAAAGAAGTTAAAGACGGTATCGAACACGTTGAGAAGCTTAAGGAAAGCACGGTCGTCATTGAGGGAGTTACCAACAAGGTAGTTACGGAAATGGGTGAGCTTGTTAATAACATGCAGGAAATGAGGAATTTTGCGGACACGATCCTTTCAATTTCCAATCAGACGAACCTTCTTGCGCTGAACGCATCCATCGAGAGTGCAAGAGCCGGTGAAGCGGGCAGAGGCTTTGCCGTTGTCGCAGAACAGATCAGACTCCTTTCCGAGCAGACTAAGGCTGCCACCAACAGAATCGGTGAAATGATCGAAAACCTGACAGACAAATCACGTATGGTTTCGGATTCCATTAACGAATCAGTTGAGGCTACCGTTGAACAGACGAGGCTCATTGAAATGGTTAACGAAAACTTCACGGAGACCGGAGCAAAGATGCAGATCCTTGAAGAAAACGTCAAGACCATCAGCGGAAACATCGAAAATCTTAAGAGCGCAAACCTTGAGATCGTTGACAGTATCTCCCATCTTTCCGCATCCAGTGAAGAGATTGCCGCAGGCAGCCAGAACGTAACAGCCATCGCGGTTAACAATGAGGAAGAAGCCAACAGGGCAAAGGCAAGAAACAACGAAGTCATGGAGACCGCTAATCAGCTGAACAAATACAGAAGCTGATCCTTGCAACTTTTGTTTGATTTTATCTATTTAACGGCAGACAAGACCTGCACAAGTGTGATATACTTTGTGCAGGTCTTTTTACATGTGAGGGAAACACTTTGAAGAAAAAATTCTGTATTTTTACATGCATTTCGTTATTATTGGGATCAGTTGTATTAGGCTGTGGAGATAATGCGGGGAACGGCGCAACACCCACTCCATGGATCGTGACGGCGACGCCCACACCGCGTGTCGCCACATCTACGCCGACCGCTACATGTACACCTTTGCCAACTTTGAGTCCGACTCCCGAACCGGATCTCTTTAACGGAGATCCGTATTTTGAAGCCTCGACCGCATTGGAAAAGAAGCTTGGTAAGTACTACAACAGAGTCTTTACAAACGGACTTTTGAGTACCGGAAATTCCTTCCGATTGAGGGAAAAGCTTACAAAAGCATCAAACGGAGAAGACATTGTGATCTGCTATCTCGGCGGTTCGGTCACGGAGGGCGAAGGCTCGACAGAGAGAACCCCTCAGGGCTACAAGAAGGGTTATGCCTACATGTCCTACGAATACATCCGCGACAGGTACGGTAAGGGCGACAACGTTAAGTACGTGAACGCTGCCATTTCAGGTACGGGATCGGACCTGGGCATGGTGAGAGCGGACGAGGACGTTCTTTCCTACGCCCCTGACATCATCTTTGTTGAATTTGCTGTCAACAATGACAATTCCGCCTACAATAAGATGACTTACGAAGGGCTGATCAGGAAGTTCTTAAAAGCGGAAAATGAGCCTGCGGTCATATTATTGTTTTCCGCAGCCACTTATGCGGGGCAGACGCAAACCTACATGAAGCCCATGGGAACCTACTATGATCTGCCTATGGTCAGCATGAAGACGGCGCTCGATGTACCGCAGAATCTAAAGGTGATCGAGTGGAAGGATTTTTCAAATGACACTGTACATCCGAAAACAGACGGTCACAAGCTGTATGCAAAGCTGATCGCATACATGATCGACAAGGCGGTGGAAGACACATCGGCTACAGAATACGTCTTTAAAGAAAAGCCCTCCGTCACAGGCTTCGATTTCTACGAAGGAACCGTAATGATCGACAATTCGAATGCAGAGGGTCTGATTACCGAAACGGGTTCTTTTAAGGCAGGAACGACGCGGTTTTCATCCAGCGGAAACTCAGACAATCATGCTCTTATGAACGGTTGGAGCAGAGCTGCGGGGGACGGAAACGATGGTCTTAAAATTGACCTTACCTGTGGCTCCTTCAGTGTGGTGGTGAAACAGACGAACTCACAGAAAGAGACGTCATTGGATGTCTACGTTGACGGGAAACTCAGAAAAACGATCCTTACATCAAAGAGCGGAGCTTGGAACAATCCCGTTACAACCCTGATCTTTGTTGAAGATGAGTCAAAGCGGCACGAGATTTTGATAAAGCCGAGTGCGGGAAGCGAAGGATCAGGTCAGACAGTGTTGGCCTTTGCCTACACAAAATAAAGAAAGATGAGGAAAAGATATGAAGGGTGAAGCATTGGAAGAATTAAAGCCTTTATGCAGAAAGGCAGCGGCGGATTCTGCCGTATTACTCAGAAACTACGATGATTTCCTGCCTCTTAAGGCCGATGACAGAACGGCGCTTTTCGGAAGAGGCGGATATGAATACACAAAATGCGGAACAGGTTCCGGCGGTAACGTTAATGTGAGGGAGACACCCTCTGTTGTTGACGGCTTAAGGGACAACGCATTTAAGGGCATTGACACGGATCTTGAAAAGATCTTTCTTGACTGGATCAAGGAGCATCCTTTTGACAACGGCAAGGATGGCAAGTTTGCTTCCGAAGCGCGCGCTCAGGAGGAAAAGCGCCTTACGGAAGAGGAGATCGCAAGGGCTGCAAAAAAGAACAATAAGGCTCTTGTTTTCATTTCAAGGCGTGCGGGAGAAGAAAAGGAAGTCCTGAACGAGTCCGGAAGCTACAGGCTCACAGCAGAGGAAAAGCGTCTCATAGGCCTTGTTACCAAGGATTTTGCTCACGTGGGCATAGTTTTTAACTGCTCCCACATCATGGATCTTTCCTGGACCGACGAGGCATGGTGCCACGGAAGGATCGACGCGATCCTCTATGCATGGACAGGAGGAACGGAAGGCGGTATGGGACTTGCTGATGTCCTTGTGGGAAAAGTCAATCCTTCCGGCCATCTGGCAGACACGATTTCAGCGCGCCTCTGCGACAATATCGCTGACAGGAATTTCGGAGATCCCAAAGAGAATTTCTATGAAGAAGACATATACGTGGGCTACCGCTACTTTGAGACCTTTAATCCCAAGGCAGTCCTCTATCCTTTCGGTTTCGGTCTTTCCTTCACGGATTTCACCCTTTCCGATCTCAAAGCGAACGGCGAAGAGGAGATCTGCGTGACAGGTACCGTAAAGAACACGGGAAAACGTGCGGGAGCGCAGGTGTTCCAGGTCTATTTCTCCGCTCCCAAAGGAAAACTCGGGCGCCCGGATCGTGAACTCATCGGCTTCAAAAAAACAAAAGTTCTTGAGCCCGGTGAAGAAGAGAAAGTCAGTGTGACATTTAAAAAGAATGATATGGCTGCTTACGATGACTTCGGAATTACCGGACACAAGAGCTGCTTCGTACTTGAAAAAGGTGTTTATGAGATCTTTGCGGGCTTCGATGTGAGATGCGCAAGAGAAGCGGCTTTTACCGAGAACGGAAAGAACCTTGAAATTGCCGAAACCGTTGTTGTTAAACAATGTGAAGAAGCCATGGCTCCCACGGAGCGTTTCGTTCGTCTCAAAGCTACGGATAACGGAAGTTTATATGAAAACGCGCCTCTTAACACCGTGGATCTTGCAAAGAGGATAGAAGAAAGACTTCCCAAGGAGCTTAAGAAAGGAAAGAAATGCACATTTACGGAAGTTGCTGAGGGAAAAGCAACGGTTGAGGACTTTGTTTCAAACCTTGAAACAAAGGATCTCACCTGTCTTGTGCGCGGTGAAGGTGTTGAAAACCCCTATGTTACGCCGGGTACAGCTTCTGCTTTCGGCGGACTCACCAGGAACCTGCGTGCAGCGGGAGTTCCCATCGGTTGCTGCGCCGACGGACCCAGCGGAATACACATGAAGAAGGGTATGTATGCAACCCAGATCCCCTCGGCAGTGTCCCTTGCCTGCACCTGGGATACGGATCTTGTGAAGGAGCTTTACGTGGGCATCGGTCGTGAAATGACCGAGAATGACATCGACGTTCTTCTTGGACCGGGAATGAACATCCACCGCCACCCTCTTTGCGGAAGAAATTTCGAGTACTTTTCCGAGGATCCTTTCCTTACGGGAAAAATGGCTTCCGCTGCGGTCAAAGGCGTTGCGGAAACCGGGCATGAGGCTGTCATCAAGCATTTCTGCGCAAACTCCCAGGAGGTGGGCAGATTCAACGAGAACAACGTGGTCTCCGAAAGAGCCTTGAGAGAGATCTACCTCAAAGGCTTTGAGATCGCTGTCAGGGAAGGAAATGCCCATTCCGTGATGACTTCCTACAACATGGTGAACGGTCATCACACATCCGCTTTCTACGATCTTACGGAGACTATTCTCCGAAGAGAATGGGGCTTTGACGGAATGGTCATGACCGACTGGTGGGCAAGGCTGAACGACGTTGTGGAAGGCGGCTTTGAGCACAACCTCACCGACGTTCGTTCCATGGTCCGCGCAGTGAACGACATCTACATGTGCGTTGACATCGGAACCGCCGAGACCAATGAAAGAGGCGACAACCTTGAAAAATCACTGGAAGAGGGCAAACTGACAAGAGCCGAGCTTGAACAGTGCGCGATACACATTTTGAATTTCATGCTTAGGCTGCCTGTTTCAAAGAAATTATAAAGAATTATTAAATGGGTATAAATATGAGAAAAATAGCGTTATACAGTATTATAATTCTGATATGCGGAGCAGCGCTTATCATTGGATGGTGCCTAATAAATCCGGGTGTATCATTGGTGTGTGAAAAAGTTGATAAAAACGAAGGGTTTTTTTCGTAAATAACAAGGGTTGGTTAACTTATACATGCGGAATGGATGACTATGAAGTTGAGTGTTACCTTGATGGGTATTGGCAGCCATTATCACATGATGTTCCCATTGTATCTCACCCGGCATTATATAACATAAAGGCATATGGAAAAGCAAAGATAGTGATTGATTTTAAAGAGGTGTATGGAGCACTGATCCCCGGCAGATATAGAATTGCTAAAAAACTGACGAGAAAGTCGGATGGTCAGGAAATGAAATTGATATACGAGTTTGAAATAAAGTGATAATGAACAACAGCCCCTTGGAGGTTCTCTCTTCCAAAGGGCTGTTTTTGACAATTGATCAGTTTTCATATACATTTCTTTCCTTGTTCTATATCCGATACTGTGATATACTTGTGCCACTATTGGGTCGTGTTGCATCGGTAAGTGCTGTGCAGCATGAATGAAAGGAGCTATAATGAAAAAACTGAAACACAGTGAATACATTCTTGCAATCAAGCCTGTTCTCAAGAAACTTCTTGATGCAGTGCTTGCAAAATATCCCTATGCGTCGATCCTTGCGGTGGATTCCATGGGGAACATGTACTCTTCGGCAAAGACGGGAATCTCTATCACGGAGATCCCGAGATACGCAAATTGCGGCTTTGTCATCAAGGCATATGACGGCAATGCCTACGGCGAGTACTCATTTAACGAGGTTTCCGAGGAGCTGATCCCGGAGATACTTAAAAAGCTTGATGAGGCAATGAGTCTAAAGAATGTGGCAAAGGGAGGTCTCTCTCTCTGCGAGTACAAGCAGATGACAGACGAGCCCTGCACCTTTTCCGACAGCAGTGAGTATGAGATCGCACCCTGGGAAATGGGCGATGACAAGATCATTGCAAAGCTTACGGAACTCAAGGATGCGCTTATGGCAACAGACAAGAGGGTTATCAATGCTGCTGCCCGCATCAATTACCAGAAGTACACCAAGCTCTTCCTTTCGAAAAACAAGGATATGATCCAGAGCAACATGTGGGTTGAGGCCTATCTCACCATTGCTGCGAAGGAAGGGGACAATGTACGTGACAATTACTGTCCTTTTTCCGGTCGCTGCGGCTTTGAGATCATGGACGAGATGCAGAAGGGTGTAAAAAAAGCAAGTGAAGTTGTCATCGAACTTCTTTCCGCAGAGCAGATCGTTCCGGGAACTTACACCTGTGTATGCAATCCTCATGTTACAGGCATGATCGTACATGAGGCATTCGGTCACGGAGCAGAGATGGATATGTTTGTAAAAGACAGAGCCATCGCGCAGAGCTACATCGGAAAGCGCGTCGCTTCCGATCTTGTCACCATGCATGACAGCGGTAATGCGGTTTCACAGACGGGCACCTATTTCTTCGATGATGAAGGAGTGCTTGCAACAGACACTGTTATCATTGACAAGGGCATATTAAAAACAGGCATGTCCGATGCCCAGTCCGCAATGTACCTCGGTACCGAGCCCACAGGTAACGGAAAGCGTGAATCCTACAAGAGAAAGGCTTACACACGTATGACCAACACCTACTTCGAGGCAGGTAAGGACAAGGTCGAAGACATGATCGCTTCCGTCGATTACGGCTTCCTTCTCGAAAATCCTTCTTCAGGTATGGAAGATCCCAAGAACTGGGGCATACAGATGATGGTGGACATGGCTCGCGAGATCAAGAATGGCAAGCTCACAGGCAAGGTGTTCTCACCCTGCATCCTGTCAGGCTATGTTCCGGATCTTCTTGAATCCATCTCCATGATGAGCGACACTGTTGAACTCGGCGGTTCGGGAGCCTGCGGTAAGGGCTACAAGGAATTCGTCAAGGTTTCCGACGGCGGTCCCTACATCAAAGCTCAGATCAGGTTAGGCTAAGGGGGTGGAACACATGATAGACAGAATCTTAAAAGCATTAAAGAACAACAATGTAAGCATATACAGACTTCGTGACACTGTTACCGAGTCTACGGAAGTCTTCTTCGTAAAGAAGAAGCTGGATACAAGAAGGATCGCCAACACCGAGACCGTTTCCGTTACCGTTTACAAGGAATTTGAAAAAGACGGTGTAAAGTACCTGGGAGATGCCAATTTTTCTGTTGAACCTTCCATGAGTGAGGAAATGATCGACAGCAAGGTGAAGAAGGCCTTCATGTCTGCGGGCTTCGTAACAAATAAAGCCTATGCCCTTGCTGACAAGGTCGTAAGCGACACGATCCATGTAAAGAGCAGCCTTTCCGAAATGACATCGGAAGGGGCACTTGAAAAGATGGTGGAGGCTCTTTACAGGAATGATACGGACGACAACACCTTCATCAATTCCGCAGAATTCTTCCTGACAAAGAGGACTGTAAGGATCGTCACAAGTAAAGGCGTTGATGTAAGCTGGGTCAAGTTCGGTATCGGCGGCGAGTACGTCTGCCAGTGCAAGACTCCTGAGGATGTGGAAACCTACGCAGACTTCGATTACGATGATCTTGAATGCGAACAGCTGGCTGAGAAGGTGAAAGAAACCCTCGCAATGACAAGAGACAGGAGCATCGCTAAGGCGAACCCCGTTAACGGCAAGTGTGACATCGTTCTTCCGAACCAATATGCCCGGGAAGTGCTCAACTACTACATCGATCAGACCGACGCTTTCTACAATTTCGCGGGTTATTTTGAGAATAAGATCGGAGATCTCGTCCAGGGAAAGGATGAGATCTCAGGTGACAGGATCACCCTCGACCTTCTTCCCGATGAGCCTTTTTCTCCCGACGGCATCAAAATGGAAGAACTTCCGGGAATTGAAAACGGCGTATTGAAGAACTACCAGGGTGCCCTTCGTTTCTGCCGCTATCTCAATGTTCCCGCTGTGGGCGGTTACGACAAGTACAGGATCGCAAGCGGCACCATGAGCTTTGAGGACATGAAGAAGCAGAAAGGACTTTACATCGTCAATTTCTCTGATTTCCAGATGGATTCCGTTGTGGGTTGCTTCAGAGGCGAGATCCGCCTTGCCTATTACAACGACGGCACGAAGATCGTGCCTGTTACAGGCGGCAGTGTAAACGGCTCTATCCACGAGGTACAGAGTAGCTTAAGGCTTTCTTCGGAACGTCAGGAAACAACAAGTATTTCCGGACCCAAAGCCATCTTCCTTAAAGATGTTTCTGTTGCGGGATGCTAAACCGGATTTTTTCCCATAAGGAAAGTTTCAGAGACCAAATTTAACCGTTTGGTCTCTTTTTTTGACTGCTTGGTAAAAGTATATTGTAAAAAGTTAAAGTTTTTGGTATTTTCTATCCTGCAAACGGACGGGTTTGGCGGTCTGCTTTGCAGCTTCATTAATTACAGGTTTCAAGGGGGCTTTTATGAATAATGATAAGAAGAAGAAAAAAGAGTACAGTACGCTGAAAACCGTAAAACGCATGCTTTCCGTACTCAAAAGCTACTATCCGAAAATGTTCGCCTATGCGGCGGCAGCTACCATAGCGCTGGGCGTAAATCCTTTCTGCAGCATTTTCCTGCCGAAGATCGCCATCGGAACCCTGGAAAAGGGCGGAGAGGATGTGATCAAAAATCTCATAGTTTCAATGCTGATCTATCTGGCGATTGCCGGTGTTCTGGCTTTTCTTGCGGAGTTTATGGAAAACCTTTTGACGGGAGTAGTAATGTTCGTCAGGATGGAGTACCTGAGGCGCCAGAGCGAAAAGATCCAGAAGATGGATTACAAATATGCAGAGGATGCCAAGTTCTTCGAAAAATACGACAAGGCAATGAACGCCTGCAACAATAACTCCGACGGCGTGGAAGGCGTTTACGGAAAACTCTTGCGTTTTCCCTCCAAGATCATTGCTCTTGTGGGTATGATCGCTCTCGGAGTGAGTCTTAACCCCATCATCGTCGTGGCTCTCATCCTTCACGTGGCAGCCACCATGTTTGTGGCAGCCAAGGCACACGACTATGAATATGCACGGAAGGAAGATCTGGCCAAGGCCGGCAGAAAAGTGGGCTACTACGAGAAGACCTCCGCCGATTTCCGCTTCGGTAAGGACATCAGGATCTTCAATCTCCGTGACAGGATCATGAAGAACTATAAGACTGAGATCCGTGCATATGCAGGCATCAAGGCCATGATCGAGAACAGAAGGTTCGCTCTCGGGTTCCTGAGCCTTTTCACCCTGCTCGTCACAAACGTTGCCATGTACGGCTTACTTGCATATAAGGCATATAACGGCATGCCCATCAGTGATTTCACCATGTACATCGCTCTCATCACCACCCTTCTCACGGCCATGATAGACCTGGGGAAGGACGTGACCTTCATAAGGAACGAAGGACAGTACGTGGATGACTACTTCAAGATGATCGACGATGACCTCATCAGCGAGGGAGACAAGGAGGTTGACGCTTCCGACTCCGTTGAGATCGTTTTTGATCATGTGACCTTCCGCTATCCCAATACGGAAAAAGACGTATTTAAAGATTTCTCCTTCACCATTCACAAGGGCGAGCGCCTGGCGGTGGTGGGTGTTAACGGAGCGGGCAAATCAACCCTTGTAAAGCTGATCTGCGGCCTTTATGCACCCAATGAAGGGCACATCTATATAAACGGAACAGACATAAACGAGATCAAAAAAGAGAATCTCTACTCCCTCTACTCCACCGTTTTCCAGGATTTCAACATCCTTGCCTTTTCCCTTCGCGACAACGTGACCTGCGGTGTGAATGGGGAGAAGGTGAATGACGAAAAAGTGAAGGAAGTCCTTACGAAGGTGGGACTGGGCAAAAAACTTGAGGCTCTCGATCGCGGCCTCGATCAGATGATGCTTAAGGTCATCGACGAGAACGGAACGGACTTCTCCGGTGGTGAAAGACAGAAACTGGCCATTGCAAGGGCACTGTACAAGGATGCGCCCATGGTCATCATGGACGAGCCTACGGCAGCTCTGGATGCCCTGGCTGAGGCCGAGATCTACGAAAGCTTTGCGGATCTTGTAAAGGGAAAGACAGCCATATACGTTTCCCACCGCCTTGCCAGCACACGTTTCTGCGACAAGATCGCACTCTTTGACAACACAGGAGTCAGGGAGTACGGAACCCATGAAGAACTCATGGAAAAGAAGGGCGAGTACTACAATATGTTTGTGGTACAGGGTAAGTACTACCGTGAGAATCCCAATGCAGATGTGGAGGAGAATGCAGATATGAACGAATGCGAGGTGGCTGTATGAAACAGTTGATACATTTCCTGAAACTTGCCTGGAAGACTGCTCCGGGATATATGCTGGTGATGATATTCAGGGCACTTCTTAAAGCAGGAGAGATGATCCTGAATGTTTACCTCCCCAAACTCCTCATCGACGAGCTGTTGGGAGCAAGGGACAAAAATGTGCTGCTCCTTTACGTAGGTCTCATCATTGCCAACGTGGTGGGTATGCAGCTTATCACAAACATCATAGACAGGTATGTGCACGTGAAGCGCGAAAAAGTGGCTATGTACATGAGAAGAGCCATGAGCAAGAAGATCATGAACATCAGCTACTCCTACCTTGAAGATCCCTATTATCTGGACCTTAAGGAAAGGGCGGTTTTCGCCATAAACAACCAGAATGCCATCGAGCAGACTATAGAAGCTATTGCCAATACGCTTAGTAACATTTCGACTCTTCTGGGACTTCTGGCGGTAATGGCCACTCTTGGACCTGTACTCATCATTGGTCTTGTTATCGGCTTCGTGTTGATGCTGGCATGTTACGCTCTTATCTCCAAGACCATGGTATGGTTCCAGTCAAACCTTATCCCCGTCAACCGTCGTTATGGCTATTACATTAACCTGGCCATGGGAAAGGATGCCCAGAAGGAGATCCGTCTCTACGGCATAGAGCCTCTCATCACCGGGACCATCGGAAAGACCAACGATGACATATGCACCAACTTTGCCAAGATGTTCAGACGTGTGGGAGTGTCTACAGGCCTTATGAGCGTCGTTTCCGTAATGGTGGGCGTGTTTGCATATATCTACGTAGGCATAAGGACTGTTTCCGAGAGATTCGGCAAGCTTCTTTCCTTAGGCGATCTCACCATGTACGTTACATCCGCCGTTACGGTCACCCTTTCTCTGGGCAAGGCGGGAGCAGGCGTGGTCAGTCTCTTCCAGGAAACTGCGTTCCTGAAGCCCTATCTTGAGTTCATGACCATCCCCGAAGAGGCGAAGGAGAAAAACAAGGAAAAGTTCGAGGGTGAGATCGAGACCATCGAGTTCAAAGATGTGACCTTCACCTATCCCAAGGCAGAAAAGCCCGTTCTTAAGAACATATCCTTCGCCGTTAACCGCGGACAGAAGATCTCGGTAGTTGGACTTAACGGTGCGGGCAAATCCACTCTCGTGAAGCTCATCTGCCGTATGTTCAGACCCGATTCCGGAGAAATCCTTGTGAACGGCAAAAACATACAGGACTACGACTACAGCAGCTACATGGCAAAGATCTCCGCTGTGTTCCAGGATTACAGCATATTCAATTTCTCAATCCGTGAGAACATTTCCTGTGTACCCGAAGGAGACGATATAAAGAAGATCAACAGGCTCATCGACGAAGTCGGTCTCCGCGAAAAGGTCAACGAGCTGGATAAAGGCATAGAGAGCCGCTTCGGTAAGGAATACGACGAGGAAGGCATAGAGATGTCCGGCGGCCAGGGACAGAAGATCGCCATTGCCCGTGCCCTCTACAAGAAAGACGCAGGCATGGTCATTCTGGACGAACCCGCTTCTGCTCTGGACCCCATCGCGGAAGCCGAGATCTACGAGAAGTTCAACAGCCTTGTGGAAGACAAGACAGCCTTCTACATTTCCCACCGCATGAGTTCATCCCGCTTCTGTGACAAGATCCTCATCATCGACGGCGGAACAGTTGCGGATTTCGATACACACGACAATCTCATGAAGAAGACGGACAGCCTCTACTACAAGCTGTTCAATGCACAGGCTGAAAATTACAAGCTTGCATGATATATGCCCTTATACGGCTGACAAACCACTTACCTATGCCACGGCAGAGCAATCCCGCTTACCGTGGCATAGCTTTTATGCTTTAGCACGCCCCAAGTGCTGACTGGTGTTTCCTGAACACATCTTGGTACTTTTTGCAGTAGACAATGATCTTAAAATGAAATATAATTAACAAAGTATGCGCTTAAAATTTTATGAGATCCTAAAACACAGAAACACAAATGGGTTCATTTACCGGCTTTCTGTAAGCCGATCCGATCAGAAAACAGGGAGTTAAAAATGGGAAAGAAATCTGTTAAAGAAAACAAGAACATCTATCAGGAAAAAAGAGAAGAGTGCAGCCTGACCAGAGAGAAGGCAGGAGAGATCATGCAGTTCGTGTCTGCGGACAGGATCGAAAAGATCGAAAATGAGAGATCCATGGCCCGCCCGGATGAAGTTCTCGCCATGAGCGAATGCTACAATTCTCCCGAGCTTTGTAACTACTACTGTACCCACGAGTGCAGCATTGGCCGCAAGTACATGGTAGAGGTGAAGGTGGATCAGCTGTCCCAGATCGTTCTGGAAACTCTGGATTCCCTTGAGAAACTTAATAAGGAAAGAAACCGCCTTGTGGAGATCACTGTTGACGGAAGGATCACCGATGATGAAAAGAAGGATTTCGAGAGGATACAGTCAAATCTCGAAAAGCTTTCCGCCACTGTCGATGCCCTGAAGTTCTGGACAGAAAAGGTTTCAAATCAGAATAACTAAAGAAGAAGTAAGAAGATGAAAGAGAAAATTACATCAATCGGAAAAAAGGTACTTGGGTTTTTAAAACAGTTATCGGATCGCAACCTGATCCTTTTGTTACCGGTCTATCTGGAGATCGTTTCACATTTAATAGTTTATAAAGGCTACACCTGGGGCGGATTCTTGAATTCAATGCTTGTTGCCGTGGGGATCGGACTGATCCTTGGGACAGTCTGCAGTCTTTTTGGTCGTCTTGCAAACATCATTTTGACATTTACGCTGTCCGGGATCCTCTCTGTTTACTTTATAGCTCAGGTCATTTACCACAGTGTGTTTGGCGTGTTCATGTCACTTTTTACGGCAATGAACGTGGGAACGGATGTATTGCAGTTCCGTGAGATGGTCACAAAAGCTATAGTGACAAACATTCCCAACATCCTTTTACTGCTGATCCCGATAGTCGGCATGATCATCCTGACAGTGAAACACATTACGGACTATGTTCGTCCCTCCTGGAAGCGCACTGTCGGACGTCTTGGGGCAGCGGCGGGGATCTACCTTCTCTTCAGCCTCATCATCCTTACCTCCAAGGGAAAAGAGAACAGCGCCTATGAGCTTGTGCACACGGAATACAATCCCGACAGCGGTGTTCCCACACTGGGAATGCTTGTCTATCTTAAGAACGATGTTACGGAAACCATTAGCTACGCAACAGGCATAGAGCTCGGCAAAAAATCCACTGAGGATTTCGTGGCTGCAAAGTACACCCCTTCACCTACACCCACGGCGACTTTGTCACCCACGCCCACCAACAGCCCCACACCTGCTCCCACGCAGGCACCGAACCACACTGCAACGCCCACACCTACGGCCACGAATACACCCACGCCCACACCTACGCCGGTGGACAGAAGCCCTCAGGTTCTGGACATTGATTTCAACAGTCTGGCGGCATCCGCCAAGAACAAGGAGATCAAGTGGGTCCATCAGTACTTTGCTTCTGAGACACCTTCAAATAAGAACGAGTTTACGGGGATGTTCAGAGATTACAATCTGATCTTTATCACAGCGGAAGCATGGTCGCCTCTTGCTGTTTCAAAGGAGAAGACACCGACTCTGTACAGCATGCTGAATTCCGGTTTTGTTTTCAACAATTTCTATAATCCCATCTGGTACACATCAACCGTTGACGGAGAATTTGCGGGGATCAGCGGACTTTTGCCGGAAGGTAAATTCAACGGCAGACGCTGTGCAAGAGTCATCGATGACCTTGATACGAGTGAGGATGAGTCAAAGGCAAAGGGAGCAAAGCAGGAAGACAATGCTATGCCTTACGCTCTCGGAAACATCTTTAAGAGTAACGGCTACAAGACATATGCCTACCACAATCACACCTTCGATTACTACAGCAGAAATGCCATAGTTGAAGCTTTCGGATACGACGTTTACAGAGGCTACAAGGGCGGAACCGTCTTTGGTGAGACTAAGAGAGAATTCGGTATTCCCATCACCTACATGTGGCCTGAGTCAGATCTTGAGATGATGAAACTCACCGTTCCCGAGTATCTTGAAGAGTGGAAGAGCACAGGCGAACCTTTCCATGCATATTACATGTCGGTTTCCGGACACACAAATTACTCTAAGGGCGGAAACGCCATGTCCAAGAGACATTTTAATGAGATGAACGATCTCACCTGGTCAGACACTTTGAAGTGCTACATCGCAGCCAATTATGAGCTGGAGCTGGCAGTGAACAGCCTCATCGAACAGCTTAAAGAAGCGGGTGCACTTGAAAAGACGGTGATCGTCATCAACGCCGATCACTATCCTTACGGACTTGAGAACATGGCAACAGATGCAGGACTTCCTTCAAACACCTACTTCTCTGAGTTTTACGGACATGAGGTTGACAACCACATCGAAAAGTACAAGAACAACCTGGTGATCTGGAATGCAGCCATGACTGAAACCTACGAGATCGACAAGGTTGCATGCCCCATGGACATCATCCCAACGATCCTGAATCTTTTCGGAGTAGAATTTGATTCCAGGCTTTACATGGGACGGGACATCCTTTCCGATACTCCCGGTTTCGTGGTCTTCGGTTCGGACGACAAGTACAAGTTCATGACCGACACCTGCATCAGGTACTATGACAATGCCTTGGGATCGGCTGTGGTTAAAAATCTCACTGAAGAGGAAGTGTCCAAAGAGTATCTGGATGCTATGCTTCAGGAGGCCAAGAACAGATACACCGCTTCGAAATACATTATTAACAATGACTATTTTTCGACAATTAAACAGTATCTGGAGAAATAGTTGTAAAATATCTATAGGTCAAAAGTCCCTTTTTTAGGGACTTTTGTTTTTTTGAGCACATCTTATGAACCGCACAAACCTACTGTTTACAAGAAGATAGACTACAAGTGGGATAAATTGCTATAAAGTTCACAAAGAAAAAACAGTTGACAGAACAATTGTATCGTTGTAAGATAATTTCAACATCTTAGCTGAGTTAATCTGATAACTTATAGGTGTGTTTTAAGAAGGAGAAGAGAGATTATGAAGAACAAAAGGGGGAAGACGCAGGCGGCGGTTATTGTCGTCCTGTTAGCTGTTGCTCTGGTTGCTTCTGAAAGCCGGCAGGCATACGGAAGAACCGAAATTGAAAGCAGTCGGACCCGGGAGGAGGACCGTTCGGCAGATCGTGAACTGATGGAAGTTCAGATGAATGCTCCGGGAAGTTCCATGACATGGATCGTCATGGGTTCGGTGGTATTGTTGGCGGCAGTTTTCATTCTGGCCAACAACCACTTCTACAAACGACATGAAAGAGACAGAGAAGAGAGAGCGAAGAGACGGATCGCATGATCCGTCTCTTGTTTTATGGAAGTGGTAACTGCTCACTGCCATATGGTTTTTAACAGCTACCGAATGTGGCGGGCCGTTTGTTAAAAGACTATCATATATTGACTTTACACGGGTTTTACAATATATTAACTTTGATTGGGCGCCGTATGCCCAAGGTTTTGTGTTGAAAAATACAAAACATCCAATATTTGGGAGGTAATCATGTTTTTAACCGGAAAAGGCGGAGTTCATGTTCCGCACAATAAAAACACAGCCGGACTCCCCGCTGTACGTATGCCTGCTCCCTCCTGTGTCGTATTGCCTACGTCGATGCACATAGGAAAGCCCGCAAATCCAGTGGTAAAACCCAAGGATCACGTCAACGTGGGAACACTGATCGCAGAGAGTTCAGGACCGGTTTCTTCACCTGTTTATTCAAGCATATCGGGCGAAGTTACTAAGATCGATACTATCCTCACGGCAGGAGGAACTTTTGTTCCTGCCATTTTTATCCAGTCTGACGGTCAGATGACTGTAGATGAGAGCATATGCCCGCCTGTGGTTAACGACTATGCTTCCTTCATCGAAGCCGTGAGGCAGAGCGGCATTGTAGGACTTGGAGGTGCAGGCTTCCCCACAGCGGTAAAGCTTGATGTTAAAGACACTTCCAGAATCAAAGAGCTTGTGATCAATGCTGCGGAATGCGAGCCCTATATCACCAGCGACACAAGGACCATGCTTGACGATGCGGATGACGTAAAGGCCGGCATAGAGCTTTTTGAAAAGTATCTGGACATAAAGAAGGTCATCATCGGTATTGAGTCCAACAAGCCCGATGCCATCCGCAGGATGAAGGCTGTTTTTGCAAACGATGATGCGGTAACGGTCATGACCCTTCCCGGGATCTATCCCCAGGGAGCGGAGAAGATCATCATCAAAAATACCACCGGCAAGACAGTGCCTGCAGGAAAGCTGCCCATCGACGTGGGCTCCTTGGTGTGCAATGTTACCACCATCGCTGCCATCGCAAGATACATAAAGACTGGCATGCCCCTTGTGGAAAAGTGCGTGACCGTTGACGGAACAGCTGTTTCCGATCCAAAGAATGTCATTGTTCCCATCGGAACATCCGTTAAGGAACTGATCTCCTTCTGCAACATAAAAGAAGACGACATCTACAAGATCCTCTTCGGTGGCCCCATGATGGGCATTTCCACTCCTGATCCCGAAGCTCCGATCCTTAAGAATACAAATGCCATTACGGTAATGGGATTAAAGGAAGCCACACAGCCCAAGGCAACACAGTGCATACACTGCGGCAAGTGCGCTACCCACTGTCCCATGAACCTTACTACCTTTGCTTTCGGGCGTGCTTATGAACGAAATGACGCCGAGGAGCTGCAGCGCCTCAGAGTTGATCTTTGCGTGGAATGTGGCTGTTGCTCATTTATATGCCCGGCAAAGCGACCTCTTGTAGAGATAAACAAGCTTTCCAAGGCTATGCTCCGTTCCTATCAGGCTAAACAGAAACAGATCGCAGCGGAGAAAGAAGCTCAGAAAGCAGCAGAAGCAGCAAAGGAGGCAAAAAAGGCATGAACAGACTGAATATATCGGTTTCACCGCATTTTCATGCGAAAGCCACAACCCGATCCATCATGTTGGATGTTATCATCGCATTGCTTCCCACCACCATTGCGGGAGTGTGGATCTATGGACTCCGTTCCCTTGCCGTTCTTGCTGTGGGTATCGGATCTGCTGTGATAGCGGAATTTATCTTTAACCTTATTGCAAAAAAGCCCTGCACCGTGGGAGATCTGAGTGCGGTGGTTACAGGACTTCTGCTGGCATTGTCGGTGCATTCCAACATGCCTCTCTGGCAGGTTGCCATTGGCGCTGCTTTTGCCATTGTTATCGTTAAGGGCGTTTTCGGAGGCATTGGTCAGAACTTCGCAAACCCTGCCATCACAGGCCGTCTCCTCATGGCTGTATCCTTCGGAGAAATGGCCAAGGCAGCCTTCCCTGTAGCGGACACTGTCTCCAAAGCAACACCTCTTGCTGTTCTTGAAAGCAATAAGATGATGTTTGAAAACGGTGTTTACTTTATAAAGAACTGGAAGGGCGATATCACCGGACAGACCGATCTTCTTTCCCTTTTCCTGGGAACAAGAGGCGGCGCCATCGGTGAGTCCTGCACTGTTGCACTCATCATCGGATGCATCTATCTTCTTGCAAGAAAAGTCATCACCTGGCAGACACCCGTAAGCTTCATCCTTACAGTGTTCGTGCTTTCACTGATCTATACAAAAGATTTTAACATGGCACTTGCCTACACTATGGCGGGCGGTGTGTTCATTGGAGCCATCTTCATGGCAACGGACTATGCAACAACGCCTTACAGGCCATGGGGTAAAGTGATCTTCGGCATCTGCTGCGGTGCGATCACGGTACTCATCCGATTCTGGGGCAATCTCCCGGAGGGCGTAAGCTTCTCGATCCTTTTCATGAACCTGCTTACACCTTACATTGACAAGTGGACGTCAAAAAAACCTTTTGGAGGTGAAAAACAATGAAAAAAACACTTCCGAATGTTTACGTTTTAACTCTCATCTGCCTTGTTACCGCTCTTCTTCTGGCTGTTGTAAACAGCTTCACGCTCCCTGTCATAAAGGCTGCGGAGGAAAGGGCCGTACAGGCAGCTCTTCGCGAAGTTCACGCAAAAGGCGGCAACTTCACAAAGCTTGATCTCTCCGGTGTCGATCTTTCCGGCGTTTCAACGGAGATTTCCGAAGTCTATGAAGCCTCCGAAGGCGGCTATGTCATCAAAGTGGTTTCAGCCGGTTACTCTACCGGTCTTCAGATCATCGTAGGCATAGACAAAGACGGCAAGGTTGCAGGTGCAAAATGTCTTGCATCGGGAGAGACTCTCGGGTATGAAAAGAGCTACGGCGAGTCACTTCTCGGCGCGGACAGAGACACCATTTCAGGCATAGCAACAGTTTCGGGTGCCACAAAGACCACAACAGGCTACAAAAAGGCAGTTCAGGACGCCCTCACCGTAGCTGCGGCATTAAGTGGAAATTAGGAGGGGCCTAATGGAAAAGAATAATAAACTTTCAATCGTTACAAAGGGCTTTTTCAAGGAGAACCCCGTTTTCGTACTTGTTCTCGGAACATGCCCCACGCTTGCCACAACAACAGGCGTTATCGGAGCTGTCAGCATGGGACTTGCTGCTACTGCAGTTCTGATCTGCTCAAATTTAGTTATCTCGTTACTCAGAAAACTGATACCGGACAAGGTCCGTATTCCCTGTTACATCGTTATAATCGCAGGTTTCGTTACCATCGTTCAGATGCTGATGCATGCTTTCCTGCCGGATCTTTACGAATTACTGGGTGTTTACCTTGCTCTCATCACAGTTAACTGCATCATCCTCGGTCGTGCCGAGATGTTTGCAAGCAAGAACAAGCCTCTGGATTCCATGCTGGACGGTCTCGGAATGGGCATAGGCTTTACCATCGCACTCTTCCTCATGGCTACCATACGCGAAGTCTTCGGTGCAGGCGCCTTCGCAGGCATAGAGATCCCCTTCCTTAAGGATCACACTGTAAGCTTCCTTGTACAGAGCCCCGGCGGTTTCCTTGTATTCGGTCTTCTGATTGCCATCGTCACACTCATCATGACAAGCCTCGGCAAGAAGGCTCCCGAACTGGGATGCGCAGGCTGTCCCGCAGCTGCGGTTTGTAATTCTGCTCAGGGAAAATGCCCCGAAAAAGAAGTGAAGAAAGGAGAGGCAGAAAATGCTTAAAGAACTTGCTATCATTTTAATGACCTCAGTTCTGGTCAACAACTACGTTTTAAGCCGTTTCCTCGGCATCTGTCCCTTCCTTGGCGTTTCCAAAAAACTGGATCAGGCAACGGGAATGGGTATTGCTGTAATCTTCGTAATGCTGATGGCTACAGCCGCAACTTACCCTATTTATTACTTTATACTGCTTCCCAACGGACTTGAGTACCTTCAGACCATAGTTTTCATTCTGGTCATCGCCGCTCTTGTTCAGTTCATCGAGATCGTGCTGAAGAAGTACATCCCGAGCCTTCACAAGGCTTTGGGTGTTTACCTTCCTCTCATTACCACCAACTGTGCCGTTCTCGGTGTTACCATCAACAACATTACGGATGGTTATGGTTTTGTTCAGTCACTGGTAAGTTCCCTCGGATGTGGTCTGGGATTTCTGCTTGCAATGGTCATCTTCTCGGGTGTCCGTTCAAAGCTTGACGGTCCCGAGACTCCCAAGGCTTTCCGCGGACTTCCTTCAACACTCATCGCTGCTTCCATCGTTTCCCTTGCATTCATAGGTTTTGCCGGGATCATCGATAATCTTTTTGCTTAGGGAGGTGCGAAAATGAACGAAATTGTAATAGCGGTCATCGTTGTTGCTGTGGTGGGACTCGTATGCGGAGTTCTTCTCGCACTTGCTTCTCATTTCATGGATGTTCCTGTTGACGAACGATTCACCAAGGCCCGTGAGTGCCTTCCCGGAGCCAATTGCGGAGCCTGCGGATTTACAGGCTGTGATGGCTATGCAAAGGCTCTTGCCGACGGAGAGACTACCAGCTCCAATCTTTGTGTTCCCGGTGGCGATGTGGTGGCAAAGAACCTTTCCGAAACTCTGGGACTCACCTTTGAGGATGTGGAAGAAAAAGTTGCTTTTGTTCACTGCAACGGAAACTGCGATCAATCCAAGGACAGGGCTCATTACGACGGTATCGGGGACTGCCGTTCCGCAAATCTCATCTATGGAGGACCCGAGGGCTGCATCTACGGCTGCCTCGGCTTCGGAGACTGTGCTCAGGCTTGCCCCGAGCACGCCATATGCATGGATGACGGCATAGCAAGAGTCGACATGAGAAAATGTATCGGCTGCGGCATCTGCGTACGCACCTGTCCCAAGCAGATCATCTCGCTTTTAAATGTTACATCTAAAACTGTTGTTCAATGCTCCAGCAAAGAAAAAGGAGCACTTACAAGAAAAGCCTGTGCAAACGGATGCATCGGCTGCAAAAAGTGCGAACTCAATTGTCCCGAGAAGGCCATCAAGGTCGTGGACAATCTTGCTGTTATTGACTACAGCCTCTGCAACGGCTGCGGTAAATGTATCGAACTTTGTCCCATCGGCTGTCTGAAGCCCGGACATCTGGAGCTGAGCCACGGCGCACAGCAGGCTTTATAAAAAACAACAAAACGGTTTCGGTCCTAAGGCTCCCGGAACCGTTTTTCTTTTCGGATGATCCTTGCAGGCTTTTGACTTTTCTTTACATTCATCGAATAATAAGTTATAATTTACTTTTGGATCAATACTACTAATATAAGCCGCAGGCAGTGCGGCGTCCAAAGATCAACTGAGGCGTGAGAACAAGGCTCACCCCGCATTAGGAGGAAGACATTATGAATTATGACGTTATTATTGTTGGCGCAGGTCCCGCAGGTATTTTCACGGCCTACGAGATGATAAAGAGCGGAAGCAAGAAGAAGATTCTTATGATAGAGAAAGGACAGCCCATAGAAAAGAGAAGCTGCCCCAAGGCAAAGATCGGTCATTGCATTAATTGCAAACCCTGCAACATTACCACCGGTTTCTCGGGAGCCGGAGCTTTTTCCGACGGAAAACTCTCCCTTTCCTACGAAGTGGGCGGCGATTTCCCCACTCTCATCGGTCCCAAGGAGTGCCAGGATCTCATTGATTACACCGATTCCATCTATCTTGATTTCGGTGCTGACACACATGTTGAGGGCGTCAGCAATCCGGATAAGGTGAAGGAGATCAGAAGAAGAGCGATAAAGGCGGGACTTAAGCTGGTGGACTGTCCCATCCGTCATCTCGGCACCGAAAAGGCTCAGCAGCTTTACACCGACATTGAGCACTACCTGCAGGATCACGGCGTTGACATGATCTTCAACAAATCCTGTGAAGATCTTTTGATCGATGACGGCGTCGTAAAAGGAGTGAGACTTGAGGAAAGTGACGGAAGCAAGGAGTACAAGGCAGAGAACGTCGTCATAGCAACCGGAAGAAGAGGAGCCGAGTGGCTCGAGAAGCTCTGTGCAAAGTACGACATAGCTCACAAACCCGGAACCGTTGACATCGGTGTAAGAGTTGAGGTCAGAAACGAGATCATGGAAGAGGTCAACGATGTCCTTTATGAGTCAAAACTCGTGGGCTATCCCCTTCCTTTTAAAAACAAGGTACGTACCTTCTGTCAGAATCCCGGCGGTTTTGTAAGCCAGGAAAACTACGACAACAACCTGGCTGTGGTAAACGGTCATTCCTATAAGGAACTCAAATCCCAGAACACGAACCTTTCCATCCTTTGTTCCCACAACTTCTCGGTGCCTTTCAACAAGCCCATCGAGTACGCTCAGAAGGTGGGAGAGCTCACAAACATGCTGGCTAACGGTCAGATCCTGGTTCAGAGGTTCGGAGACATTCTGGACGGAAAGCGCACATGGGAAAAGGAACTTTCATTCTCCAATGTCCGTCCCACTCTGCCCGATGCGGTAGCAGGCGACATTACTGCCGCTATGCCCTATCGTGCCATGACTAACATCATCAACTTCATTCAGGCCATGGACGAAGTCGTTCCCGGCTTTGCATCCACAGAGACCCTGCTTTACAGCCCTGAGCTCAAGTTCTACTCCAACAAGGTAAAGATGGAGCCCGATCTCACCACCAACGTTAAGGGACTCTACTGCCTGGGTGATTCCAGCGGCTGGACGAGAGGTCTCATGATGGCTTCCTCTATGGGTGTTCTCATGGGAAGAAAGCTGGCAGCGGAAAAGTAATTCTAAAGAAAGTATAAACAGATCAGAAGATTTGAGAAGTTTAAGACTGTGTTTGTAGGCATATGCACTAAAAACACAGTCTTATTTTTGTGCAAAATGCCGAAATAACGTATTTAATCCGAAAAGGCGTTGACAAAGGGCGGATTTGGTTTTATTATTGTGGCATCAAATCATTAGGGGTGTTACATGGAGGCACTGATAGGAATCTTTTCCTCCTCCGGAGGGTACGCCGCCCGTCTTGCGGCTTACATCAATTCCCGCCGGGATGTCGGCTGCGGAGGAGTTTCTTTCAAAAACAATTCGGAACTTGTTGAATTCTTAGAATCACACGATCTGTCAATTCTTCTGACAGAGGATCCCACACATTTAAAACTTTATGAAGATCGAACACGGGTATGCCTGCTTTGCGATGAACGTGAAACGGCAGAGGATACAGACGGAAAAGATCGGATCTTCATGTTCCAAAGGGCACCGGTGCTTTTACAGAGGCTTCTGCCGGGGCTTAATAAAGACTTTGTGAGAAATAACATCTGCACTGTCTTTTCACCCACCTGCAATCGGAGAGGAAGGGATTTTGCATTTTTAAAAGCAAAAGAAAAGGCGTCTCACGGAAGAACGCTTGTGATCTTCTGGGACCCCTTCGGCGCTTTCGGAAGAAACGATCCTGAGGGAGTCTCCCTGAGCGAACTTTTGTTCACTGTCAGGAAGAACAGAGCGGGAATAGGGAAACTTCTCTTAAGGCTGTCCCACGAAGACAGCGTGTTCTTTTTAAAAGGAACGGATTTTTACACCGATCTCTGGCGCTTTTCGCCCTCGGAAATGGAAGAGCTGGCAGAGCTTTGCAGGAAGGAATGGGATTTTGAGCATGTGATCTTTGAATGTTCTTTTATTTCGGAAGCCGTGGAAAAACTGATGGAGATCAGCGACGAAGTATTCATTGTTTCTGATGGGGAAAATGATCCCGGACCCGAAGAATTCCTTCGCCAGATGAAGTATGCGGGAAAGCAGGAGATCCTTTTAAGAATCCGAAAGGAGGCAGATCATGGATCGGGAAATTAAGAATGCTCTGCGGGACCGGGTCCTTAAAAGCTTTGATTATTCCGAAAACATTTCGGATGAGGATCTGAATGACAAGATCTGCGGATGCATCAACATGGAATCGGACAGGCTCTTCCTTCCCCTTGAAGCGAGAGAGAAACTCAGGGATGAGGTTTTTAATTCCATTCGCGGCTTTGATGTTCTGGAACCTCTTCTTAATGATGGGGAGGTCACTGAGATCATGATAAACGGAGCCGCCAACTCTATCTTTGTTGAAAAGCGCGGAAAGATCCTGGAAACGGATCTGAGATTTGAGTCTGAGGAAAGGCTTGGAGACATCATCCAGCAGATAGTTTCAGGCGCGAACAGGACTGTTACGGCGGCGGATCCCATTGCGGATGCCAGACTTCCGGACGGATCGAGAGTGAATGTGGTCCTCCCGCCCGTTGCCCTGGACGGTCCCACGGTAACAATAAGGAAGTTCTCCAAAGATCCCCTGACCCTTGAAAAACTGACGGAAATGGGGGCTGTTACGGAGGAAGCCGTAGAGGCGCTTAAAAAATTAGTGGCAGCGAGGTACAACATCTTCATTTCCGGCGGCACAGGCTCCGGAAAAACCACATTTCTTAATGCACTTTCCGCCTGCATCCCGCAGGATGAAAGGATCATCACCATAGAAGACTCGGCTGAGCTTCGTATCGAAAACATCAAAAATCTTGTACGTCTTGAAGTCAGGAACAAAAACTCAGGTGAATGTAAAGAAATTTCAATAAGAGATCTGATCCGCACCGCCCTCAGGATGCGTCCGGACAGGATAATAGTCGGAGAAGTCCGGGGGGCGGAAGCGATCGATATGCTTCAGGCTATGGCTACAGGACACGACGGATCGCTGTCAACGGGCCACGGGAATTCTGTCCCCGACATGCTGGATCGTCTCGAGACCATGATACTCATGGGAACGGAGATCCCTCTTACTGCAGTAAGAAAGCAGATCTCCACAAGTATTGATATTGTGATCCATCTCGGCAGACTCAGGGACGGAAGCAGAAAAGTCCTTGAGATCTCAGAGATACAGGGCATGAAAGAGGGAGAGATCCGGGTGAATCCGCTGTTTGTTTTTGAGGAAGCGCCGAAGTCGGAAGAAGAGGGTAAAGTCATGGGGAAGCTTAAAAGGACGGGAAATCGGCTTGTCTGCGACAGGAAATTAAAGAGGGCCGGGATCTTATGGGGGGATAATGAACAGGCGTGAAAGTATTAAGGCTACAGCGATCGGTATCCTTTTCGGACTTTTGTTCGTATCTTTGACTTCATGGCTCTTTTATGATCTGGAGCCTGTGTCCCTGCTGCTTGTTCTTGTGATCCCGCTTTTTGTCCGCCGGTTTCGGAAAAAGAAGCGGGAACAAAGGATGCAGACTCTTGACATACAGTTCAAGGATGCCCTTCAATACCTGCGTAACGGCCTGGATGCGGGCTATTCACCGGAACACAGCCTTAAGGATGCTGCGAAAGGACTTGAAAGTCTTTACGGTAAGAATGCTGAGATTACAAAAGGCTTTGATGAAATGGCCGGGAAACTTTCCACTGGAATGAACATGGAACAGGCGTTTTTTGAATTTGCCGAAAGCACGGGAGTAGAGAGGATCAGGGAATTTGCCGGTCTCTTCGGGATCCTTAAACGTACAGGGGGTAATCTTAACAGAGTGATCAGAGGTACGGTTGTAAATCTCACAGACAGCATCAATTTAAGGCGTGACCTGAATGTTGTGATAGCTGCAAAGAGAGGCGAGTTTAACATCATGTGCGCCATCCCTTACGGGATACTTCTGTATCTGAAGCTTTTGGCACCTGAAATGAGTGCTCCACTGTATCACAGCACCTTTGGTATCCTGTTCATGTCAGTGATCCTGCTGCTGTGCATGCTTTGCTTTTATCTGGGGCAAAGAGTCATTGAGAGGACGTTACGTGTATGAAACTTTTGGAAAAGCTTGTTTCGGACAGCAGGATATATGCCTGCATGAGTCTTTACCCCGGGAAGAGTGCAGAAGAGGTGAAGAGAGATCTGCTGACGGATCTAAAGAAAAGAATGCTGAAACTTCTGCCTGTGATCCTTTTGCTTCCGATCCTTTTTGCTCTTTCGGACAGCTTAAAGAAAGAGGAAACCCATGTGATCGAGAGAGAGGATGTGAACGGCTCTGCCATTGAGATACCTGTGATCCTCGCAAACGATTCGGGAACCCGGGAGGTCTTCCTTAAACTGAACCCTGTCGTCATGAGCGATACTGAGATCGAAGTGATGCAGAGAGAACTCGAAGCAGCCCTGGACAGACTGGTTCCCGGCGAAAATCCTTCATTTAACGAAGTATCATGTGATCTGTTATTTCCGGAAGAAGTGGATGGTTTTCCGGTATTGCTGTCATGGAGCACTTCAGATCCACGGATCATCGGAACCGACGGCAGGGTGGGAGCAGTGGAAAAAGGATCTTCTGCAGTCATTTGCTGCAAAGTGTATTACGGAGAGGAATTCAGGCTTTACGAGCGCACCGTGACCGTGCTGCCTCCGAGCTTCACTCCATACGAAGAAGAACTGAGGAAACGGATCAGTGAACTTCAGGACTATGAAAAAAAGACGGGCTACGATAAAGAATTCATTCTTCCTGATGATCTTAACGGAACCCGGGTGATCCTTGCAAAGAAAGAAAAACTTCCGGCTGTTTATACCGGAATCTTCTTTGGGCTTCTCTTAGGCATAGGTGCTGTCAGCAATTTCTTCGGTTCATTGAATGACAGGAGAAAAAAGAGACTTGCGGAAGCCGAAAGTGATTTCAAGGATTTCCTGTCCAGGCTTTCTATCCTTCTTGCAGCGGGACTTCCCTTAAGAGGCGCCTGGAAGAAGATCACGGAAGACATGGAACGGGAGGGCAGGAAGACCATGCTCTATGAGAATATGGCTGTAACAGTAAGGGAATTCATGAACGGATGTCCTGAAAGCATTGCTTACGAACGTTTCGGAGAGAGGATGGAGATCACGAGATATCAAAGAGTGGCAGCGGTGCTTTCTCAGGCTGTCACAAAGGGAGTTTCCGAACTCACGGAATTGCTTTCCGCAGAGATCAGAGAAGCGGTGGCAGATGAAAAGGAACAGATAAAGATCAGGGGAGAACAGGCCGGGACAGGACTTCTTATGCCCATGATGGGCTTTCTGGTGATCGTCTTTGCCATTCTGCTTGTACCTGCTTTTATAACATTTTAAAGGAGATAACGATGAAAAGAAGATTTGAAGTTTCGGGGGTGGGGGTCATAGAGATCATCCTGATCCTGGTGGTTTTGATCGCACTGGTGCTGATCTTTAAGGATCAGCTCACGTCACTGATAAACGAAGTTTTTGCAAAGATAAATGCCAATGCGACAAAGATCATCAAATAGAGAGCAGGGCAGTATAACCGTCTTTCTTGCCCTTATGCTGATCCTGATGACTTCCTTTGTCTTTACTGCACTGGAAGGAGCGAGGATCACCGGAGCAAAAGCACAGCTTAAAATGCTTTCCCGGATGGCTGCTGACTCTTTTTCTGCAGATTATTACTATCCTTTGTTCATGGAATACGGTCTTCTGGCTGTGGACAGCGGATTCGGCGGAAAAGAAGCTGAGAATGACAGGATAAAAGAGGAGATCCTTGGCTATCTTTCACCCTTCTATGAAACTACAGAGGGAGGGCTTCTTTCGGGCGGATCTCCCGGACTTAAGATAGAAAGCACAGGAACGCTTCTAAACAGTGAAAAGGCCGGGCTAAGACAGCAGATCCGGGATGAAGCGGTCTATGAAGGGGCAGAACTCCTGCTGGAAGGGATAACGGGAAATGCCATGTTTGAATCTGCGGAAGTTCTGCAGAAGGTCTACGACAAACAGGCGGAAGCCATGGAGTCGGCAGCGGCGGTGACAGATGAGCTGCTTAAACTGATGACGCTGATAGACGGAGTCCTTACATCCGATATCGGACTTAAATTATCGGATGAAGGTGAGATCCTTATGAACATCGGTTTCCTTAAAATGCTTGGCCTTAAGGATGAGAGCTATATGAAGGGAACCTATGGAAATCCGCAGATCTTTAATGCAGCCCGGGGACACATCATCTATCTTGACGATGTGATCCAAAGAGTACTGAAATCACTTACGGAACTTGAAGCCCTGGATTCCGGACTTTCGGAAAAAAGAGCGGAACTGTCTGATCTTCGATGGAGGAAAAGTGCTTTTGAGGCAGAGGTCGAGTCTCTTCAGGAAAACGTGGAATCTGAGGAAGATGAAGAAAGGGCAGGGGAGATCAGGACAAGGATAAAGGAACTCCAAGACCTTGTCGTCTGTCTTTCGAAAGATACCAAGGTCCGACAGGAGACTATTAATCAACTGGAAAAAGAAAGATCTGACAGGGCATCTGTATGCAGATCGTCCTATGAACTGATCGGAAGGATCATAGGCGTGGGACTCTTTAATTCACAGGAGTCACTCAAGGCTCTTGCTGCGCTTAAGCTCAAACAGGAGGCAGCGGGACTTGCAGCGGAGGAGTATAAGGCATTTCTTAAAAGTATGGATGAACTTCCTGCAGAGCTCCTTAATAGTCTTTTAAATGACGCTGTGGATCTAAAAGCCTATATGACACTTGAAAAGAGCGGTTATGACACAGACAGGATGCTAAAGACTCTGAGCACCAATGTTGTGCTTCTTTATATGGCCGAGCTTCCGGCTTTTGACAGCGGAGCCCCTGCAAAGATGATGAGAAATCTGGAAAGAAGCCGCAGCTGTATTGCAGAAATGACTTATGACGGACTTAAATTCAATTATGGTGGGCTTAAAGCCGGTTCTGAGACAGGGGAGAATGTTAAAAGCACTCTGGCGGAAGCAATGTCCGGAGGACTTCTAAAATACCTGGGAGTGGAAGAGATCTCGAAAAAGAGATTAAACGGATTGGACCTTCCATCAAAAGGTGATTGGGAAAATGCTTCAGAGGATGTGTTTACGGCTTTCGACAAGATGAGTGATTTCTTTAAAGAAGCAGATCCCAGAGAAATGCTTAAAAAAGCCGGTGAAACCCTGTCTTCCGATTTTGTGACCGAGGTCTGGCTGAAAAATCATTTTTCGGATTTCGGGTCTCAAAGAACAGATACCATGCTTGCCTACGAAAGAGAGTATGTTCTTGCGGGAAAAAAGACGGATGCTGAGAATCTCGCATCTGTTGCCCTTAAACTCACGGCGATAAGAGCGGTCTTTACTTTTGCTTCCCTCATGGCAGATGCATCAAGGAGCAGTGAAGCAATGGCTCTTGCCGCATCAATCTCCGGATTCACGGGGATCCCTGCCCTCCTCTATGTTGTAAAGTACGCGATACTGGTCACATGGGCTCTTGAAGAGGCACTGGTTGAAGTCAGCGGGTTGTTTATGGGAAAAAAGATACCGCTCTATTCTCCCACGGGGAGGGTCTCTATCGGTGAGATCCTCGTAATGACGGGAACAAAAGTGAAGGCAAAAGCATCCGCTATCCCGGAAAACCTCCCCGGCATAAGCTATATGCAATATATTACCATACTTTCATTTTTTGAAGGTCTGGATAAGAAAGAACTCAGGATCGCGGATGTGATCCAGGAAAACATCAGATTAAAATACAGAGATTCCTTTCGCATGAAAAATGCATTAACGGATGTCTCCTTCATTTCTTTTGTAACAGTAAAAACAAAATTCGATACAAGTTTCTATTTTGATGAGTCATATATGATCTCCGCGCAGACCGTAATGAGTTATTGACGTATCTGCCGTTGTCTGTTCTTAAAATTTTAACTCCCGGAGCAGATCTGACAATGAAAATGCTTAACAACAATAAAATAAGAACGGACAACGGCGGACATGACAGGCTCAAAGCTTCAGTCACAGTGGAAACTGCTTTCTCATTTCCTTTGTTTTTCTTTTTTCTATGGATGCTATGGCAGCTTTTTCTGGTCATCCTGCTGGAAATGAATGTAACACGGAAGGTGATGACATCTGCTCAGGAATTTTCCGCTGTCGGTTACATAAACCGGACGATCTCGGGAAAGAAATGTAATGACGAAAGCATTGTGCTGAATGGACTCATCTACGGAAACCTTTTTGAATCCCTGAACGTGTTTGACGAGGGACTGAGGGTTGAATGCAAAAGATCGGGAGATGATGATTATATAATAGAAGTGATCATGGATCATCCTCTGGTTGCACCATTCTTTAAGAAAGTCAGCCTGCCCCTTAAGTTTAGTTACAAGATCCGTGAAAATACAGGGGTCTGGGATGACAACAGGCTTATTGCCAAAAAAGAAGTTAAGGATGAAAAAAAGGAAAAAAAAGAAAAGGTCTATATTACGGAAAGCGGTTCCGTTTACCACAGAGATCCCGGTTGCTGTTACCTTTCGGTTAAGGCACAGAGCTTAAAAGAATCGGAATTAAAGGATAAAAGAAACCGGGACGGAAAACGTTACACCGAATGTAAGTACTGCAAGGATTCCGTGCATACCGGAGAAGTCTACATTACGTACTATGGGACAAAATTTCATTACGGAAGTGACTGCAGTATGCTGAAAAGAAGTGTCAGGGAAGCTGACCTTTCAGAAATAAAGGGCATGTCGCCCTGCAGTAAATGCGGAGGAAATAATGAACAGTGAAACCATCAGACTTATGGCAGTGTGTTTAAACCTGATCACCATGATCCTGCTTTCGGCAGAAGATCTGAAAAAGAAAACCGTAAACTGGATACCGATAGCTGTATTGGCTGTATTAAATGCTTCTTTGGGCTTTGTCGAAGGCAGGCCGCTCACAGCTTATTTAGCGGGAGTTGCACCGGGGCTTATGGGGCTTTTTACGGCATTTGCCACAAAAGGGAAGATGGGAACGGGAGACGGACTTCTGCTCCTCTCCGTGGGACTGTTTTTTGACTGGGAAAAAGTACTGTTCCTGTGGCTAACGGCACTTTTGATCTGTGCTTCTGTCGGGATCGTGCTGATGCTTTTTAAAAGAGCTGATCTAAAAACAGCCTTGCCATTCATTCCGTTTCTTACGGCGGGTTTTGCCATTGTACAACTGGCGGAGGCTTTTTGAAAATGAAAAAGATAAGAGCTTATTATACGGTAGAAACTTCCCTTATCATGGGAGTGATCATCTTTATGATCTTTTCGGCCCTGACCTACACGCTGGAACTTTACGAAAAGGTGGAAGACTTTGGTGAAGTCTGTGTGTCGGAAGCGAAGAATAGCGGGACGGCATCTGATCTAATGCGCCTGGAAAGACTGATGGGTGGTTTTGACAAGTAGATTTTAGGATTTAAAGGGGGAAATATGAGAGACGGATTAAACGGAAGATATGTGAAAGAGTATCTTCAGACTTACCTGGTCCTGCCGTTTTCGGGGGATGTTGATGAACTATACAAATTAAAGATGCTTGAAAACAACAGGTCGGAGGAGATCCTGAATCCGGATCTTACGGTGGATGGAGGAGCACCCTTCTGCAAGTATCCGATAGGAGGAAGAAAGTCTATGGATCTGGTCTTCAGAACACTGTCAATAGATTATCCAAAACTCCTTCAGATCCTTAAAAGTTTTGCGGAGCTTTTCCGCGAAACGGCAGAATTACTGCTGGATCCCGACGATATGGTCCTGCTGCCGGAATACGTTTTTGTAAACATTTCCGATTATAAAGCAAGTTTTGTATGTTTGCCCGGCTATTCGAAAAAAGTTGAAAAGCAGGCTGAAGCGTTCTTTGAATATATGCTTAACCGGGTAGATTACGATGATAAGAGAGCGGTAGCATTACTGTATGACTGCTATGTCCTTGTGATGAAGGAAGAACAGGGACTTCAGGCTCTCAAGGAAAGATTGGCCGAAGAGGCTCCTGCCCCCATTGGGGCTTTATATAAAGAAACTTACGAACAGACACCGGAGATCGAGAACATCCCCTCCGAAAAGAGATCCGAACCGTCTGTGAGAAAGTGGTTCAGCGGAATGCTGAAAAAGAAAAAGGAACCTGAAAACAGCCGTGTGGATTGCGAAACGGAAAGGTTTTTCGATGAGAGCACAAAAGACACCGTGCTCTTACAGGAACGGAGGGAAGCATGTAATCCCTGCCTGGTTTGCATGAAGAACGATGAAAAGATCGTCATGGAGAAATTCCCTTTTACCATCGGAAGCCTTTCCGGCCACACCGACTACACTCCCGCAAGCAGAAACATCAGCCGGCTTCACGCTGAGATACGTAGGATCGGAGGAAAGACCTCACTGTTTGACCTGAATTCCACCAACGGTACCAGACTGAACGGCAGGGAACTGATCCCGGGAGAGGAATATCCCCTCAGTAACAATGACAGGATCAGCCTGGCAGATGTGGACCTGATCTATAAGGACGGACTTAAGGCTTCCTAAAGCTGCTCGAAGATGAAACAAATTTTTCGTTTTGCTTTAAAAGTTTTGGGATGATTTTACAATAATGTTCACTTTACAACCCGGTTTCTTTGAGTTAAAATTTCAGAGAATATGCCTTTAAAAGCAAATCTCACGGAAAGGCGGGTTGATTATGGAAGACAAAAATGAATTACTTGAAAGTGTCAAGAATGAGATCGAAGAAGAAGTGAATGCCAATGATGCGGAAGAAAAAGAGATGAGTGCCCTCCGAAGTAGTGAGACGGAAGTTAAGGATGCTCAGAATGATACGGATGTGGCTGAGAAAGCCCCGGAGCCGGAAGAGGTTACGGAACCTGAAGTATCAGAGGAACGGGATGCTGTGGATGAGATCCTTGAGATCATTCTCGGAGACGGCGATGAAAACTATATTCGTTCCGAACTTGACAATTATCATGAAAACGATATAGCAAATGCATTGGAAAGGCTCAGTAAGGCGGATCGTATACGTCTTTACAGGATACTGGGGGACGAGAAGGTTTCCGAGATCTTCGCCTACCTGGATGACGTTTCCGATTACCTTGAAGAACTGGGCCTTGAAAAAGCGGCGAATGTCATCGAGAACATGGATGCCGACGATGCAGTTGACGTTCTGGAAGAGATCGAGGATGAGGAAACACGTGAGCAGATCATCTCACTGATGGAACCTGAAGCCACGGAAGACATCCGTCTCATCAGATCCTACGATGATGATAAAGTCGGAAGCATGATGACTACAAATTATGTTTCCATACCTAAAAATGCCACGATCAAGGGTGCCATGCGTTCTTTGATACAGCAGGCCGGTGAAAACGACAACATAAACACGATCTATGTTTATGATGAAGAGGAGAAATACTACGGTGCCATCGAACTCCGTGACCTGATCGTGGCGCGATCCGAGGTTGCACTGGAAGAGATCATCAGTACAGGTTACCCTTGCGTTGATGCCAATGAGAAGATCAGTGACATCATCGAAGACCTCAAATCCTACGCCGAGGACTCCATCCCTGTTGTTGATGATGACAGGCATATAATCGGAGTTATCACATCAACCGACATCGTGGAAGCGGTTGATGACGAATTGGGTGAAGACTATGCTAAGCTGGCAGGTCTTACCGAAGAGGCAGACATTAACGAAAAACTTATTGACAGCATGAGAAAGCGTATGCCCTGGCTCATGCTGCTTTTGCTGCTTGGAATGGGAGTATCTGCAGTGGTGGGCGTTTTTGAAGGAGTCGTGGAAAAGGTTGCCATCATTGTCAGCTTCCAGTCACTGATCCTGGGAATGGCAGGAAATGTGGGAACCCAGTCTCTGGCTGTCACCATCCGTGTCCTTATGGACGGGACTGTTTCAAGAAAAGAAAAATTTGCTTTTGTATTCAAGGAAATGCGGGTGGGAGCTTCCAACGGCTTTCTGCTCGGTATCCTTGCTTTTGGTTTTGTTGGGATGTATCTCCATTTTTTCAAAGACACTCCCTGGTGGTACGGCTTTGCCGTCTCGGGTTGTGTCGGTGCATCACTTCTTTTGGCTATGGTGATCTCCAGCTTCGTCGGGGCTTCCATACCCATGCTGTTACAGAAACTCAAGTTTGACCCCGCAGTGGCTTCAGGCCCTTTGATCACTACCATGAACGATCTTGTAGCTGTTGTAACTTATTACAGTCTTGCAAATCTCTTTTTGATCAAACTGATGGGGTTATAAAAAAATGGAAGAAAACAGAGAAAATGCTCCGGTCGAGGATGAGATCCTTTCCATCATCCGAAACAGAGACAATCAGACTATCCGTGAGGAGTTGGACAATTATCATGACAACGATATTGCGGAAGCTCTGACCAAACTGGAAAAAGCGGATCGAATACGCCTTTATCGTATTCTTGGCGATGAGAGAGTATCCGACATCTTCGCTTACATAGACGACGTATCCGACTATCTGGAAGAACTGGGTCTTGAAAAGGCAGCGGATGTCATTGAGAACATGGATGCGGATGACGCTGTCGATGTTCTTGAAGAGATCGATGATGAAGAGACAAGAGAGCAGATCATTGCATTAATGGAAACGGATGCAACGGAAGACATTAACCTGATCCGTTCCTATGACAGCGATCTTGTGGGAAGCATGATGACCACGAATTATGTTTCCATACCCAGATCTTCAAGCGTTAAGGAAGCCATGCGCTCTTTGGTGCGCCAGGCGGGAAAACATGACAACATCAACACGATCTATGTCTTTGATGAAAACAACAGCTACTACGGAGCGATCGAACTCAGGGATCTGATAGTCGCAAGACCCGACACTCCTCTTGAAAGCATAATAAGTACGGGCTATCCCAGCGTCAATGCCAACGAGAAGATCGAAGATGTCATGGAAGAACTGAGAGCCTACGCCGAAGATTCACTTCCGGTAGTTGACGATGAACACCGCATAATCGGTGTCATCACTTCAACAGACCTTGTTGAAGCGGTGGACGATGCCATGAGCGAAGACTATGCAAAACTGGCAGGTCTCTCCGAAGAATCGGATATTGATGAGAAGGTCTCCGAAAGCATGAAAAAGAGACTTCCCTGGCTTTTGCTCCTTTTGCTTCTTGCTCTCGGAGTTTCGGGTGTTGTTTCGATATTTGAAAATGTTGTAAAAGAGATCGCCATTATCGTGAGTTTCCAGTCACTGATCCTTGATATGGCAGGAAATGTGGGAACCCAGTCTCTGGGTGTAACCATCAGACTCCTGATGGACGAGGAGATCTCGAAGAAAGAGAAACTGGGCTTTGTATTTAAAGAAGTCCGGGTGGGTGCTACGGTCGGGCTTCTGCTGGGCCTCATGTCATTTGCCTTCGTGGGAGTGTATATGCACTTCCTTAAGGATGCTCCCTGGTGGTATGGTTTCGCCATCTCGGGCTGCGTGGGAGCAGCACTCCTTCTTTCCATGGTGATATCAAGCTTTATGGGGGCAGCAACTCCCATGCTGCTTCAGAAAATGAAAGTTGACCCTGCGGTGGCTTCAGGCCCCCTGATCACAACACTGAACGACCTTGTGGCCGTGGTGAGCTATTACGGCCTTGTAAACGTGTTCCTTTTGGGAATTCTCGGGCTTTGACCGCAGTTTATTGATTGGAGTATAAATGGATAAAAAATTAACGGCTTTTGTGGACGGAAGCTTTGAACCCTCCCTGGGAAAATATGCCTACGGTTGCGTGATCCTTGAACCTGACGGTAACGAGACCTCGCTGTCGGGATCCGGAAATGATCCTGAGGTGGCCAACATCAGAAACGTGGCCGGCGAAATGCTTGGAGCGATGAACGCCGTAAAATGGGCGAAGGGCCACGGCTATACCGAACTTGAGATCTGCTATGACTATATGGGCATAGAGATGTGGGCTACAGGCGGATGGAAAGCAAAGAACAGGTACACTCAGGGCTACGCGGATTATATGAGAAAAGCGGGGCAGCAGGTGAAGCTGTCCTTCAAAAAGATCGCGGCTCATACGGGGGACAAGTACAACGAAATGGCTGACAAGCTGGCGAAAAGTGCCCTCCGTGCCTGATAATCAGGCAATTGTAGTTATTTTTAAAAAAATATAAAAAACGGTGTTGACAAAACTCATTTTCGGGAGTAATATATCGCTCGCACCGCAAAAACGGAGTTAAAGAAACGGCAAACATTCAAGAGGAATGAAAACAAAGTTTCTTAAAAACAATTAAAAAAAGTTGTTGACAAACTTCCAAAACGGTGGTAAAGTAATCGAGCGCTTTGCGAGAGCGAAACGCAAAAACGAACCTTGATAATTAAACAGCTAAACAACCCTGAAAATTCAATTAACATTGATTTTCAAACTTAAGGACAACCTTAAGAACAGTAAAGATTTAACGGAACAATAACCTTAGCTTAATTCTTTAGAAA
>JAEFAR010000057.1 GCA_016287675.1 Lachnospiraceae bacterium | reverse complement strand
ACTGCGATCTTCGTGAAGGAAGAGCCTCTGAACGCAACCTTCGGAATCGGCATAGAGGAACACGACCACGAAGGCAGAGTGATCACGCTGGAGTATCCGGATTACTTCCTGATCACGGTCTACGTCCCCAACTCCAAGGAAGATCTTTCTAGGCTCGAGTACAGGATGAAGTGGGAGGATGATTTCCTCGCATATGTTAAAAAGCTTGAAAAGAGCAAGCCGGTCATATACTGCGGCGATCTGAACGTTGCTCACAAAGAGATCGACCTTAAGAATCCCAAAACCAATCATCATAATGCAGGATTCACGGATGAAGAGAGAGCAAAGTTCGATAATGTGGTGAATAACGGTTTAACGGACACCTTCCGATACTTTTATCCCGATAAGGAGCAGATCTATTCCTGGTGGAGCTACCGTTTTCAGTCGAGAGCGAAGAACGCGGGATGGAGGATCGATTATTTTGTGACATCCGCTTCCTTAAACGATAAATTGAAAGACGCAAAGATCCATACGGAAGTTTTAGGATCGGATCATTGCCCTGTTGAACTTGATATAGAACTTTAAGCATAAAAAGGCTCCTTCAGGGATCTTCCCAAAGGAGCCTTTAGCTGTTTTAATTATCTGCTCTTGAGTATCCGCATTTCATATGCCTGCTGGATTCCGCAAGAACTGCGGTCAGTGCTTTTGTGGACTCGCGCTCTGCCATTTTGCAAAGACGTGTGTTTGCACTCTTGATCTGGCTGAAGTCCTTTGAGGAGATCATCTTTTCATCGGACTCGTTAACTATCTTCCGGCTTGCGTTTGCCATGGCATGCTGGTAGCGCTCGATCAGCTGGATGCAGCTTCCGAAACAGGGATCGGCGAGAGCTCCGATGAGTCTGCTGGTCCAGTAGAAGTTGTCGGTTTTAGCGTCCATTGTGACTTTGCTCAGGTAATCCGGGATCCGGTCGGTGTTGGTGTAGATCGGAAGGACGGCATTGAAGGGGTTTGCGCCGAAGCAGATCCATTCCAGAGCCGCGATCTCTTTGGGAACATTGTTTCTGATCTGAAGGATGGCCATTACTCCGGTACGGTTCACACCGATGGGACGGTAAACACCCTTTGTGGGAAGATCTGCCTTGCTGTAGGGATTAAAAGGTGTTCCTTGATAGTAGGAGGAAAGGATGTACTTGACGTCCTCGATGGTGATCTTCCAGTCCGCCTTCATGGACCAGGGGATATTGTCGGACTCAGGAGTAAAATCTGCGTCCGGCCCATCCCATTTGTACTGTGAGGGGCTGAAGTATCTTCCCATGTACCAGCCTCTGGGAGTGTTGTAAACATGGTCCGAATCATCGTGGCTTCCGAAGATCCTTCTGGGATTGAATTCGGAAGAAAGATTGGTGTCCAGATCATATTTTTCGATGAATTCCTTGAGATCGGCGGAACACATGTAATTCTCGGCTTTTCCCAGGGCATCCTTAAGATCGAAATGATCGAGACCGAACTGGTTGGGCATGATGACGTATTCCTCATCTTTTACTCTGGCTGCGATCCAGTGATGCCCTCCGATGGTTTCAAGCCACCAGATCTCGTTATTGTCAGAGAAGGCGATGCCGTTGTTTTCGTACGTACCGTATTTTTCAAGCAGGCTTCCCAAACGTTTGACACCTTCCCTTGCGGAGTGGATGTAGGGGAGAACGATGGTGACGAAATCTTCTTCACCGAGTCCGCCGATCACTTCCTTGCCGGTTTCGGGATCTTTCTTGCTGTAAACTACGAGAGGATCCGCGCCCTGTACTCTTGCGTTGCTTGTTATGGTCTCGGTGGCCGTCATTGCCACGTTTTCCGAGTTAATGCCGCAGGCGGCCCATATGCCGTTCTTATTGTCAACGCTGGGAGAAGCGGTGTAACTTAAGGGATTGTCGGGTAATTCGACAGTGAGATGAGCAATCTTGCTCTTGTATTTTTTGGGCTGGTCTTTTGGCCTCACAACAATGAGCTTTTTCTCATCGAAAGAGCCGTCGTCATTTCGTGCGATCATTGTGGAGCCGTCATTTGATGCTTTTTTTCCGACCAGGATCGTAGTACATGCCATATATGATAATTCCTCCTGTATATTTAAAAATAGAATGTTTTTTTTACAACATTTTATAATATCACTTTTAAGCAAAAGAAACAAGTTAAGAGGGTTAAGGATTGCATTTGTTGGACTTTGGATGCTATAATCATCTATTATCTGTCTGTAAACAAAAGCATGTTTTCGGTATTAATGAAATTTGAAAAAATAAAAGGGGTGCTAAATGTCAAAAAGAAGGGTTCCTTATAATGTTATACTGCTCTCGGTAGATGCGGTTGCAAAGCCGGATGCGGATAGTTTTCTTAATCTTCCGTCCTTTAAGTACTTCACGGAAAGAGGGTGTTTCACAGATAATGTCGAAACTGTTTATCCGACCATCACTTATCCGATACATTCGTCCGCAATCACGGGGAAGTATCCGTGTAATCACGGTATCGCACACAATGAGCCCTGGCAGCCGGATGTTAACGATAAGATGCGCAAGTGGCACTGGGCTGTAAAAGACATTGGTACGCGGACTCTTTGGCATGCAGCTGCGGAAAAAAAACTGTCCGTGGCTTCGCTCCTGTGGCCTGTATCCGGCAAAGCAGGCGGGATCATAAATTGGGATTTTCCCGAAGTACTTCCCCTTCCCGGAGAGATCCCTGTTATCAAGATGATGCAGTACGCTTCAAAACTTTGGCTTGCAAAGACTGAGATCCTTTACAGCAAACACAGGGCAGGGATGAAACGCTGTGATCTTGATGATTACATGGCCCTTCTTTGTGAAAAACTCATCGCAGGCCGTAATTTCCCGGATCTTCTTACGGTACATTTTGCGGATACGGATGACACCAGGCACAATGAAGGAGTCGGAACGGAAGCAGACAGGGCGGCCATCCTTCGAATGGACAGACGGGTCGGGAGATTGATCGATGCCGTAAAGAAACGTGGAATAGAAGACAGGACCGTGTTTGTGGTAATGAGCGATCATGGGCAGCAAAATGTTACAGAGGGCTACATCCCTTTGGACAGCACCCTTTGCGGTGCAGGTATCGGAAGAGCTCAGTCGGTGGGACTGGGGGCCTTCATTTACCCTGAAGATGAGGAAAAAGCATTTTCTTTTCTGACCGCACATAAAGACGAGCTGCACATTAAATACATTCTGACCCGTGAAGACCTTAAGAAGATACATGCACCCGCAGATGTACATCTGGCTGTGCAGGCGGAACAGGGCTATGGTTATGTGGACAGAAACTGCGAGTGCGATCATTTGGGTGACCACGGTTTTGGTCTTGAGGCTCTTGAAGCGAGAACCCTGCTGTGGCTTGCGGGTGGACCCTTTAATAAAGGCATGCGGTTTGGCGGAGCGCGGATCGTGGATATAGCGCCCACTATAGCCGATATTTTGGGACTCTCTATGCCTGATTGCGACGGCAGGGTTCTGACCGAGACTTATAAAACGACAATTAACTGACAAACAATTATCACTTTTTTGTTGAATAAAAGATATAAAATCCAAATTGCCACTATCATGCCCAAGGCATTAAGGCACCGGGGGACGGCATGAAAGCAGGAGTGAGCCTATGAATGGAATGAAAAGGAAAAACTTAATATGCCTTCTTGCAGTGTTCTCGATGATCATGGCTTTTGTTCTTCAGCCCGCTGTCAAAATCTATGCCATGGCAACCGTTCCGAGGAATACAGCCAATGAGAATCAGATCGTGAGCAAAGACAAATACTACAGTGATTGGCATTATTGGTCCCAGGGAGCGTCAAGGTACGGAATGATGGGATCTTACGGCTGTCACATTGTTGCCTATGCAAAGCTTTTGATGGATACAGGCTGTAATGTGCCTGCAGGTTTCAACCCGGATGTGCTGTACAAGTGGGCAAAGAATACGAAATATAACGGAACACCCTATGTCTTGTCGAATATGAATGAGAGTAATGCTGCCGGAAGGGGCATGCTTCCCGTAAAATATGCAGAGACACTCGGATCGGAATTAAGGCTCATGGGCTCTGTTGCGATAAAAGGACTGAGCGATGCCCAGGCAAACGAAAAGATAATGAAGTACATTAACAACGGTTACTACGTTATCGTGGGCGGAAGCTATCATTTCACTTATATTGCGAGAGATGAGAGTATTAAAAGAGGGACTGCGGTTGTCAGCGAATCATTGAGTTACAGTGTGAACAGCAAACTTCTTGTTGAATACCTGAAGTACAGTACCTGCTGGCAGCACCCGGAATATACAGTGATGTATTATTACAAGGGAAGTGATGAGATCGGAGTGACCAGAACACCCACACCCACGCCTTTGCCGGTCTCTTACGGTACCGTGAATCTGGGAACGAGTTCTACGGATTTTACAGAAACTCTGAGAATGAACGTGGGAGATTCCGTGAAACTGGGATTTTACGGGGCTAAGAATTACAACACATCCACCGATTCACAGACAATAGAATGGAAAAGTACCAACAATAAGATCGCTACGGTGCAGTCCAACGGAAGGGTAGACGCATTAAAGGCGGGGAACTGCAGGATCGATTTCAGCGTTACGGTAAAAGCTACCAATACGATATACACGAGTTCGGTTATGGTTAATGTGGGCTATCCCGCCACACCGACTCCCACACCGAATGTGCCTCAGGAGATCGTTATCGCCCTTACAAATGATTCTTCCGAGTTTAATATGACCGAGGGGGAAACCTTCGATCTTAACAGTCTTAATGTAAGACAGCTGATACAAGGCAGCGGGGATCTTTCGGTAACATGGAAGTCTATAAGTGATGACGTGATCTCTATAGATGGAAATAATCTCATGACTGCTGTAAAAAGCGGAGTCTGTTACATAAAATGCAGCATTGTTGACAACGGCAACGGTAAAAAGTACGAAGGCAAGCTTTGGGTCAACGTTTTAAAGGCAACGCCCAAGATCATCCTGTCAAGAATGGATAATATGTATGAGATGATCGACTACCTGACCCGGAACGCCGAGTACGATGAGAGAGTGATCCCGGATTATCAGTATGATTCCGTGCCTGAGCTTCTGGCAAAGGGAGTAGCTGATGTGAAGGAACTGGAAACAAGGACAAGCGCCATCGTTGCGGTTCCCGTCACCTGGAACGTCGAACAGATAGAAGAAGTGCTGAACTCCGACATTGTAACAAAGTATACAGGCGAAGCTCTTTACTTTATAAAGAAGGGCAGAGCAGTTGTTAAGAAAGATGAAAGATATTATTACGTATTCTTAGATTTACATTAGGTTTTTGTGATTTTTGATTGACTTTTGTTAGGGAATATTGTTATAATCATTAATGGTAACGCGCAATCGTTATCGGATCAAAACGATATTCCCTCATCGATATCGGTTGGGATGTGATCGTCGGAGCGATTCCACATTTCGTTTTCCGCATTGATGGGAATAAAATACATTTTCACTAACGTCGAATTTTTCAGCTTGTGCGGGGGGATTCGACGGTTTTTTTATGCTTGCTTCATTTTTCTTTGCCACTTGACAAATTTAGTATGATGGTGTAAAAATAGTTAACTTATTTTTCAAAAACTGCAGTTGCGTAAGCAACACTGCTATTACGAGGGAAATGCCATGAACAGAAAATTTGAAACCAATAACAAAGGACATTTGACACTCGGAGGAATTGATGCGGTAGATCTGGCAAAAGAATACGGTACACCTCTTTATGTTATGGAAGAGGATACGATCCTTTCCGCCATGAGAGAGTACAAGGCTTCAATTGACCGTTTCTATGACGGTAACGGACTCATATGCTTTGCGTCCAAGGCATTTTCCTGTAAAGAGATCTACAGGATCGCCATGAGAGAAGGGCTGGGAACCGATGTGGTTTCCGGCGGAGAGCTTTACACTGCGCTTTCTGTGGGCTTTCCGGCCGACAGGATCTGTTTCCACGGAAACAACAAATCGGACAGTGAACTGGAATTTGCTCTTAAATCGGGAGTCGGACGCATAGTTCTTGATAATGCCGAAGAACTGGACAGAATGTCCGTGATAGCTGAAAAGCTGGGTGTAAAGGCACCTGTAATGATCAGGATCAAGCCCGGTGTTGACGCTCACACCCACAGCTTTGTAATGACAGGCCAGATCGATTCGAAATTTGGCTTTGCTCTTGAAACGGGCGAAGCAATGGCTATTGTAAAAAAGGTCATCGAAACACCCAATGTGATCTATAAAGGTGTTCATTGCCACATCGGATCCCAGATCCATGAACTGCTCCCCTTCACCGAGACAGCAAAGATCATGATGAACTTTATGGCTGAGGTGAAAAAGGAAACCGGCGTGGAAACCAACGAACTGAATCTCGGCGGCGGCTTTGGCATCACTTACACCGACGAAGACAAGAGGATCGAGTATCCCGCTTACATGGAGGCCGTTTCCGAAGTGATCCACGAGCGCTCCGAAACCCTCGGTATCAAGCTTCCCTTCATCCTGATGGAACCCGGAAGAAGCATAGTGGGAGAGGCCGGAACCACACTTTACACCGTGGGCGCCGTTAAACACATCCCCAACATCAGAACCTATGTTTCGATAGACGGCGGCATGTTTGACAATCCCCGTTACATCCTTTACGGATCAAAATACGATTTCCTCCTTGCTAACAAGGCAAATGAGCCTGCGGAAAACAAGGTGACGGTTGCGGGAAAATGCTGCGAGAGCGGAGATCTTTTGGGAGAAAACGTATCCCTCGGAAATGCCGAATGCGGAGACATCTGTGCGGTATTTTCAACCGGTGCCTACAACTACTCCATGTCTTCCAATTACAACCGAAATGTGATCCCTCCCGTAGTATTCGTTAAGGACGGAAAGTCCAGAATCGTCGTTAAGAAGCAGACCTACGAAGATCTCGTAAGAAACGATATATAAAATGCAGGGCATATCGAAAAGATATGCCCTGTTTTTTTTAGCTCGGCTTTGTTGACTGCGATTGATAGTTATGCAAAAAAATAAAAAAGTCTTGACATTATTGCGCACAATAGTTATATATGAATCATATTTCTTTTTGAAGGGGAGGTTCTTATGAAATATAACTATGTAGGGAAAGTGCGCAAAAACGGAGTTAAAGATCTTATGCGCAGAATGCTGATCGGCGCTGTGATAACAGCGCTCATACTTCCGACTGTAACACCGAAGACGGTGAATGCAGCCGGAAGTTTTTATTTTTCACAAAGTTCATCTGTAACGGCACCTGTTATAAAAACTGGTGACAGAGTCCTGGTAAAAAGAGAGGAAGAGAGCGCGGAGTCTGTCCCTCTTAACTTTTACGAGGACGATGAAAAAACAGCAGATACGGGGATTGTTGACATCACGGATCTAATTGAGGACAATGTCCGGGATCTGTCCGATAAAGACACGACCGGATCTTTAAGCGAACAGCTTAACAGGATAATGTATGGATTCGGGCTGGGCCGAGGATGGAATCCCACGACCAATGATGTGCCTGATATAAAGAGCAAAAGTGATATCCTGACTTCAGATGATTTTTCGGAAAGTGATGATGGGGATACATTTGAAAACAGGGACATCCTGTCCCTTTCATCATCCGAAGAAAAGAAAGTAACGGAAGACATCTATGTAATAAAAGCATCAAAAAACGATCTTAACAGGATGAAAAAGGATCCTTCGCTCATTGAGATGGAGAAGGACTCTGAGATCTATGCCCTGGGAAGTTACAAGGCATCTGACCTTGACGATACGGTAAAAGACAACAGCTGGGCATACAAGCTTGTAAATGCAGACGGTCTTAACCTTGAACTTATGAACGGAAGAGGGCTTAAGATCGCTGTTCTTGATACTGTGGTAAACAGATCCTATGTAGATGTTAAGGAAGAAATCTCTTTTATTTCGGATGATATCCCGGATACAGACAGAATCCTTCACGGAACCTATGTTGCAAACATCATACAGAAGACCGTTCCGGGTGCGGAGATCTACTCTGCAGCCATCCTCGATAAGAACGGGAAAGGCTACTACAGTACTCTTATTGCAGGACTTAAGTGGGCGGTGTCAAAGAAAGCCGATATCGTTGTAATGAGCCTCGGAGGAGAAGGCTACTCAAACATCTTAAGGGATGAGATCCTTGATGCCTACTATCATGACACTGTGATCGTCTGTGCTGCGGGAAACTCCGGGAAGTTCCTTTATCCTGCGGCTTTTGAAGAGACTGTCTCCGTCGGAACGGTAGATAAGAACAAAGGAATAAGATACAAGTACAAGGATACGAGAAATAAGACGATCTACGCCGATGTCTATGCTCCCGAGGATGTTTACGGACTTAACGGAACATCTTCTTCCGCTGCTTTTGTTGCAGGCTGTACGGGAGTCCTTTTGAGCTACAACTTTGACCTTAGTACGGAACAGGTCAGAGCTCTTTACGTAAACACAGGAAAAACGAAAGAAAGAGCCTACTCTGTCCTTGACATGGGACTTGCTGTCACATCTTCAAGAAATCCCGTGTACACGAGACTATCCTACATAGATCAGAAGTTTGATGACCTTATGGAAGCAAACGATGCTATTGATTGAGAAGTTGCAGAGCAGAGGATCGTTTGCAAACATCAAGCAAGTGATCTTATAAAGAAGTACGGTCCTCATACATCAATGGGACATGAAATTTACTGGGAGTGCCGCTGCGGTCAGGTAAAGCTTCTTGTTGCGGATTACGAAAAGGATCCATCCTGTTCAAGGTGTTATCCGCCGACACCCACACCGCTTCCGACAGAAAGACCGGATCCGAATGAGTGGCTTAAGCATCAGCCTACAGGTACTCCTGCGCCCACAAAAACGCCTACGCCCAGGCCTACCAATACCCCCAAACCCACACCCAAACCTACAAACACACCAAAACCTACAGCAGCGACTACGCCTAAACCCGGCAACAGCCCAAAACCGACGTCGAAGCCTACGTCCAAACCCACGAATACGCCTATACCGACGTCGACAAACACACCAAAACCTACAACAAAGCCTACAAAAACACCCAAACCAACGTCAACGAACACACCGACACCTACAGATACACCTGAACCAACACCTACACCGTGTCCTCACCTTAGATGGAAAGGAAGTAATTACAGCGCTGACTATCATGAATCAGGCACATATGGGGCGAATTCAAAACACTATTATTACTACACAAAGTCATGTAAAGATTGTGAATATAGTTTAAGGGAAATAGTAACAACAAGCTGCAGCTTCTCCTATGTTACCGATTCAAGCGGTATCTACCGTTATCAATGTTCGGGATGCGGTTATTACTATTACCCTGCCCGTTCTCTTTCCTACAGTGTCTCTCCTTCAGGAGCAGGGTATGTTTCCGGAACTTCACAGGGCTCTTATACTGCGGGAACAGGATACTCTTTAAGGGCAGAGCCCAATCCGGGATACGATTTCGTCAGATGGGAGTTTTTGAACGGGAATACAGAAAATCCTTCCATTAGCGGAACACTTAAGAATTCAAACGTATCCCTTACCGCTGTCTTTGAAAAGAGGAAGGCTGCAGCCAATAAGACCAATCAGGACTCGAGTAAGGGAAGTACCGCACAGAATCAGGAGATGGTGGGAGAACCCGTGAACATAATCACAGGTAACTTCTACGAAGAAAACACGGATCTTTTGATCAATTCCGTGGGAGATCTCGACTTCTCCTTAACAAGAAGCTATAACTCCATGGACATGACTTCCGGTCTCCTTGGGAAGGGGTGGCACCTGAACCTTGAGTCAAGCGCCGAGATAAGAAGTGTTAAGAGCGCGGAAGACACCGTCATCGTAAAGTACCCCGACGGAATGAGCATGAAGTTCACCCTTAACACAGGCTCGGGTAAGGACTACGGAAACTTCTATGCCTATAAAACGATAGATAAGGTCTATACATCTCCCGATAAGTGCACTGATGTCCTTTATAAGGCAAAGGACGGTACCTTCGTTTTGACACGCACTGACCGTGAGAGCAGAGTCTTTGATAAGAACGGAAAACTCATTAAGATCGTTGATAAGAATGGCAACGGTCTCTCCTTTGAGTACGCAGGAAACACCCTTTCAAGAGTGTCATCGGATGATGGTAAGTACATTGATCTCCTTGTTTCCGAAGGAAGACTTCTTTCTGCGAGGGATAATAACGGAAGAACCGTGGACTACTCCTATACGGACGGAAACCTTACACAGGTGTCCGGTAACTGCGTTCCCGTTACCAACTACACCTATAACGAGTACGGCCTTGAGTCCGTCATAGACGCAAACGGTAAGACGGGCTTAACGAATACATATGACTGTAACGGAAGAGTCGTATTTCAGATCGACTCCGAAGGAAAGAGGACAAAGTATCTTTACGACGATGAGGCGATGGAGAACACCTACATCCTTGTGGAGAGTAACTCGGTAACAAGATATAAGTACGATGAGAACCTCTACATCACAAGGATCAACTACGCTGACGGAAGCTTTAAGGAGTTCGCTTACGACGAACTCGGAAGAAGGATATCCGAAAGGGATCAGAACGGGTACGCGGTCTCCTATGAGTACGATATAAGGGGAAACGTCACCCGTGCGACCAATAGTCTCGGAGACAGTGTGAGAATAACCTACTCCGCATCGGGAGACATCCTGAGAGTGGAAGCATTGAACGGATCCGTTACGGAATTCTCTTATGATGCAAAGGGAAACATAACCGAAAAGAAAGTGCAGAGCGGTGAGAAAACGGAAGGGGCAACAAACGGGTCTGCTACTTACGTTTCTTACAGATACTCTTACGACGATAAGGGACGTGTCACGGAAAGCAGTGATCCCATGGGCAGTGTTACGAGATACACTTACTCTGCCCTTAGTTGTGATGCACCTTATACGGTAACAGATCCTAAGGGAAGAGTCATCACAAACGAATTCGATGAACTGTCAAGGATAGTCAGCACCGGAAACGATAAGGACAGAAGTGTCATAACCTACGATAGGTTCGGTCATGTGACTTCCCTTGTTGACACCATGGGTAATGCGGAACTCTTTTTCTACGATGACGCCGCAAACCTTGTGAAGGCAGTCCGTCCCGAACAGGCGAGAGAGATCGCATCTGTGGGAGCCTTCAGCGTAGGACATGCAGGATTTAATAAGACATTTACGACAGATTCCGTAAAGAGCACGATCTCATCCCTTACTCTTGATTCAGTGCTTTCTGTGCCGGGTTACACCTACTCTTATGACGGCATGGGAAGGATGACATCCGCAAGAGATCCCCTTGGGAACAGTACGGATGTAACCTATGATGTGAACAACAACATCGTGACCGCATCCCTTACCCAGAAGGAGAATACAAGCTTTGAAGACAGCCACGGAGTCATCTACACATATGATAAGGTTGGTAACCTCATTTCCGTTACAACACCTGACGGAAGCATGACATCCTTCTTCTACGATGCTGTCGGAAATGTAATAAGTAAAACAGATCCCGAGGGAAATGAGACATCCTACTCTTACGACCCTCTTAACAGACTCATAAAAGTCACTGATGCCCTCGGAAACACAGCTGCCTCCTACACATACGACAACGCCGGACACGTGGTCAGGTACGTTAACGCTGCGGGATACGCAGTGACTACGGGACAGAACGGCGCAGGCGACGAGCTTTCCGCCGGAACCCTCCTTAAGTACGACCTCGCAGGAAACGTGACGGAATCGCGTGAACCTGTAAGTACGGAAAGAGGAAAGATCTTCTACAGACTTAAGAGATACTCTTACGATAAGAACGGCAGAATCACATCTGAAAAGACCTACCTTGATCTCGTGGATGAAGGAGACCTTCGCATAACTGGACAAAGGATATCCGAAAACGAGATACAAAGGGATGCATATGAATCATACGGTGAAAACGGAAATGCTCCTGTCAGCGTATCGGGTGCTGACGCCTGGTTCTTTGTGAACTACTCATACGATAAGAACGGAAACGTTACGGAAATCTCAGCATCGGATGGAAGCACACTGAGATTCACCTATGATAAGAACGGGAACAGGACATCCGAGGACCTTAACGGCAGGGTAACAAACATCTCCTATGATACGGCGGACCGCCCCGTAATGATCACAAACCCCTATGGCGGAGTGACTGCACGAACATATGACGGAAACGGAAATGTCTTAAGTATCACCTACCCCGAGGGAGAAAGAACAGAATTCTCCTACGACCTCTGTAATAACCTGATATCAAGAAAGGAGATCGGAGGAACGGTGAATGTCGGTGATGATACATCTTCCTTCCCTTCCCTCGAAACTCTTTACTCTTATGATGCTTTCGGAAATGTGACAAGTGTTACCGATGCCATGGGTAATGTGACTACCATGTCCTATGACAGGAATAACCGCCTCGTGAAAGTCATCGATCCCATGGAAGGTGTCACTGAGTACACTTATGATAAGAACGGTAACAATACCTCGGTAAAGGATGCGAGAGGAAACACTTCAAAGTACTC
>JAEFAR010000056.1 GCA_016287675.1 Lachnospiraceae bacterium | reverse complement strand
CTATAACACAAAAGAGATATTTTTCAAGTGATTTTTTTATTAAGCATTAGTAAGGGCATAGTGCACTTAATGCTGTCTGTGAGGCACGCTGCTTTACATTTGCCGCATCTGATGCATTCGGATGAATTCGGGTTTTCAACAACATTTACTGCCATGGGGCAGACGTGTTCGCATTTCTTGCATCCTATGCAGGTCGCATGGTCGACCTCGAAGCGATACAGAGCGAATCGGTTGAACAGCGCATAAAAGGCGCCCAGAGGGCAGAAATAACGGCAGAAAAACCGATTGATAAAAACGGAACCTGCCAGAAAGAAAATCAAAACGGCTGCCTTCCATGTAAACAATGCTCCTGCAAGGGGGCGGAGACTTTTATCGAGGATCATGAGAAGCACGCCGCCTTCAAGAGTTCCCGCGGGGCAGAGGTACTTACAAAAGTAAGGATCTCCCAAGCCGTAGGCATTTGTGGCAAAGGCGGGAAGGATCAGTACAAGAAGGATCAGTATCGCGTATTTAAGGTATCTCAAAGGCTTATCGACCTTTGCGGGTACCTTGATCTTTTTTAACGGGATCTTGTGGAGCAGGTCCTGAATCAGTCCGAAGGGGCAAAGGAAGCCGCAGACCAGTCTTCCGAGAACGGTTCCGAAAAGCATTATGGTTCCGAGAACGTAAAAAGAAAATTTGTGTGTGCCGCCACCGATCACTGCCTGTAAGGCGCCGATGGGGCATGAGCCCAAAGCTCCGGGGCAGGAATAGCAGTTTAACACGGGTACACAAACGATCTTGCTTTTTCCCGTGAAGATCCTGCCCTTCACAAAGCCTGCCACGTATCCGTTAAAAAGGGCAGCGGTTGCGATACGGAAGATCAGGCTGAATCTGCTGTGGCGTCTTTCTTTCTCCGAAGGCTTCAGCCTATCCCGATGCATTCCAGGCATATCTTCACCGCCTTCCTTAAGACTTCGCCCTGTTCGCCTCTGCTTATTCCGATGAGGATAAAGGTTATTCCCAAAAGAAGAAGGGCTGCTCTTATTATATTAATGATAAGCTTTTGTTTGTTCTTCAATGAACACCTACTTTCCGAGAAGTAAGAATGTGTTGCTGAGCTTTACGTCATAGGCCTTTTTGAAATCGGAGGGAGCTCCGATCAGAGCTTCTCCGATGATGTTACCCTTGCTGTCCACAAAGATCGTTGTGGGGAAGTACCTGATCTCATCTGAAAATGTTTCCAGATCCTTGTCACCTTCGATCAGTGTGATGCCTTCGTATCCGGATCCGTCGAGGATCTCACGGGCTTTGTCACCCTTTGAGGAGCCGTCCATGCAGTACGTGATCATCTGAACATTATCGTCAAGATTCTTTTGATACTCAGCGAGGTGGGGCATCTCGTTTATGCAGGGACCGCAGGTGGTGCTCCATACATTGATGATGGTCACATCGTAGTCGGAAAAATTCTTTTCGGTAAATTCATTGCCGTCCAATGTGGCAGCAGTGAATGAATTAAGGCTTGTCAGACCATCGTATTGGGCCGGCCCATCCGAATTGCCGCAACCGGCGGTCAAAAGAAAAATGATCGCGGCAAAGGCAGATAGGTGTGTAAATAATCTGTTGCTGTTTGTTTTTTTGATTATGGTTTGCTTCATTTTTTCACCTTTTCTGTTTAAAATTGTTTCCTATGCTTTAATGTATGCTTCCCCCTGCACACGCCTGTCATACACACTTTCAAGTTCGCGGATCACGACTTTGGAGGGGTAGACGAAGCGGGGTTTGTGACTCAGCAGGAATTTGTCTGCGGGCAGCGCTGTCAGGACCTTCAGTTCCTCCTGTAAGAGACCGCGGTTGTAGACAGCCTCATCTTTTGCTTCGTTTGGGTAGGTTCCGTCACCGAGGAAAACATATTCATCGTTCACCATGAGACCGAGGGAGCCCTTCGCATGGGATGAGGGCAGAGGAAAGATCGTGAGCTTTACGCCGTCTTCGATCACCACAGGGGCAGTGACGATCTCCGAGGGAGCTACGTACTTCGCTGTGAATGAACCCACGTAGGTGCGGGAAAAATCGTGACGGCTGAAATTTCCTGTGTGATCCTTATGAAAATGGGAAACGATCAGGCAGGTTTCCTTGTGCTGAAAGCCTTGCAGGTATTCTTTGAGCTCCCTGCAGGCCGCATCCCCGTCCCCCGTATCAAAAACGTAGATCCTTTTATCTCCCTTTATCAGTCCGATGTCTGCGGACAGAGGGGAGTCTGATGCGGGAATATATGCAATTTGGCTCGTGATCTCTTTTATCATTTTAAATCCTTTCGGGCTAAATGATAACACATCCCGATTACCATGTCACGCATAGATTCCCTTACCCCCCCAAAAAAAGAGGCTTGAAAAGACGGCTTTTGTTGGACTTTTGGAGTTATTATGGATCTTGATCATGCTTATTTGTCTTTTTCCTGACACTTAATTGACTAAAAAATATGTTATATTAAAAAACAGACAGTTTTACGGGCACCTTACAATGGGTGCCGAAATAAAAGGAAATGCTTCGAAGGGAGAAAATATGGACGGCTTCAAGGGAATGGCCTCTTTTATTTCAGAAAACGACAATATGATCATTTTCATATTTGCCGGGATCAACGCATGCATATTCATTGCTTCTTTGGTGGTCAGGGCCATCGGTAACACGATACGCGACCCCAAAGGGGAACTGGTAACAGGAACTGCTGCCAGGGTGCAGGTGTCAAGGAATACGGGAAAGAGACTCAGAAGTATCGGAAGGACGCTTCTTGTTCTTTATCAGATCTACGCCAATCTGACAGCCATCTTCCCGCTTTTGGGGATCATGGGAACAGTTGCGGCGCTGATCACCGTGGCGGATTCTGCGGATCTCATGTCAAACCTTATGGTGGCGCTTACCACCACACTTAACGGTGTGATCTGGGCAGTCATCTTCAAATGTCTGGATGCCATCCTTTCCGCACCCCTGGACTCATTCCTGGGAGTAGTGGATTCGGTTGAAAACCTGCTGGAGGAAGCCGGCAAGGGCGACATCGAGATAGTGGATGACAAGGAAAGGATCAGGGTAACTGCAGTACGGAGAGGAGAAGAGGATGAGGAAGAGACGAACCCGTGATATCGTCATCGAGCTCACTTCCCTTCTGGATGTGGTAATGATCCTGATCTTCGCGGTCATGATCGAGAACAGTAAAATGGTTGAAGCTTCCGAAGCTGAGGTTGCAGCCGCGAACGTGACCATGGAAGAGATGCGAAATGAGTTGGATGAAGCGGAAGCGGAAAAGATCCGCCTGACAGAGGATTACACGGTTCAACTGGAAAACAGGGACCGCGAGCTGCAGGAGATCAAAACCGAAGCAGAGGAAACCGGTAAAGAGCTGGATAAAGCAAAGGAAGATTACCTGAAGCTTTCCGGGGAAAAGGAAGAGATCTCAAGGGAATTAAAAAAAGCGCAAATAAAACTTGGTGAAGGTAACGTAGAGGAATTACTGGCCAGGATAGCAAATGAAGAATTAAAAAACAAGAGTTACGAATATCTCAGTGGATTGATATATGTTTACAATATCGGCGCTAAAAACGTTTACGAAGATCCTGAGGATGATGAATATCCCATATATAAAACAATGTATTATGGAAGAGCTGAAAGCAATGATGAGGATGTCTTTGTTGAATATTTCACTAATTTTGAACGGACTCAGGCTATCGAGACCATGAAAGGCAATCTTGTGAAAGGTATAGATAAAGCCCTGCTTTCTGATGACGCACAGGTTTATGTGATCTTTACCTATAATTTGGATGATATTTTTAAGCAGGATCGACTGGCTATTCAAAATGCCCTTACAGAAATAACATCTAAATACAAAGACAGAGTCTGGTATAAAACAATAATAGAATCAACGGAGGAAGATGAGAATGAAACTAATTAAAACAATTTTATTTATCGCCATAGTCGGGCTGGCATTTGTGATCGGCTCCATACTCGGAGGAGACCGCTTCGGTATCGGAAAGGCAGTCGGACTTGTGGATAAGGATGGCAACATAACCGAAGAGTCCGTGAACAAGTTTGTGGACAACACCAAGGAAGTTATTGAAGAAGGGAAGGAAAAGGTTCAGGAAGCCATAAATTCACCCACCCCCACGCCTCATCCTTACACAACGGTTTCAAAAATAAAAATAACTGCAGGGAAGAAGAACTTTACATTCTACGAAGAACACTGTGCAGATCTGGAGGAACTGGAAAAAAAGATCATTGAAGCTCACACTCTCAATCCTGATGTTGAATTTGAGGTTGACGTTTCTTTCGCCCCTGAAAGTGTTTTAATCAAATTGAAGGAGTTAATGAACAAGCAGATCAAGGCAAATAATATAAAAGTTTCTTACATTGGTGAGATGGATGAATAAAAATAAGCCTCGGAGGGCAATTACCCCTCCGAGGCTTATTTTATGTTACAGCTTCATTGAGTCTCTTATCTATCTCTTCTCTGATCTTCAGCATTTCGTCCTTATCCACTTTACAGATCTTTCTGTCGTAGGTGTAAAGGCCGTTTGTCTCGTCTTCGATGTCGGACAGCTGGGTGTAGATGCAGCCGCAACCGCCCTTTTCGATGATGGGAAACAGCATCTCATCGTACATTTTGCGGACCAGAGCAGTAAGCTCTGCTGAAGAACGGGAAATGCCGTAGCTGAAGTGGTTGTACTTCGAAAAGTAATGCTCCGGGATCATGTAGGAAAAGCCGCCGCATTCCGAAACCAGAAGAGGCCTTATGCCCGGTGTGAACAACACGTTGTTAAAGTACTGATGGCGGCTGTCAAAGTCGCTCTTTTTCTGGACGAACCAGCCTGAGGTTGAATCGTAGAGCCTGGTCCCGTCTTTGGCCTTAAGGATCTCGAAAACCTCATCACTGTCAAACTGTCCCCAGCCTTCGTTAAAGATGGTGTAGGCTATGATGGAAGGATGGTTGTGAAGATGTCTCAGGGTATCGAGGCTGTGGTTAATGAAAAACTCTTTACGCTTTTTGGAATGGCATCTGCCCACGTCCGACTTGTGCTTTGTGGTGATGTTGGGCATGATGGTGTCTCTTAAGAAGCTGTACCTTCCGTTGTTCACCATGTCCTGAAGGACCAGCATCCCCAGGGTATCGCAGTAGTAGTAGAAGATCTCGGGTTCGATCTTTATGTGCTTTCTTAAGCAGTTGAAACCCAGCTCCTTCATACGCATGATGTCCTTGGCGTATTCTCTTGCGGTAGCGGGAGTGAAGATGCCGTCGGGGTAATAGCCCTGATCCAGCACTCCGTGAAGATAGATCGGTTTCCGGTTCAGTGTGATCCTTGGAATGCCGTTGATCTCCTTTAATTCCACCGTCCTCAGTGCAAAGTAGGTCTCGATCTCGTCGGATTCGTAACGGATCTTCATCACGTAGAGATAGGGGGATTCCGGTGTCCAGTAACGTAAAGGCTCCGAAAGTCCCACACTCCGGTAGGCTTCTTCAAGGTTTATGTACTGTCTTGTATCCGTGCTTTCCTTGTGCCAGACTTTTCCGCCCGGCAGCCGGATGTCGATGGAAAATTTTCCGATGCAGTCCGGTACACCGTCGATCACGATCTTTAAGTGTATGCCTGTAAGATCGGGAGTGATCTTAATACGGCGGATGTGATCCTTGGGAACCGGCTCCAGCCATACTGTCTGCCAGATGCCGCTGACTGAGGTGTACCACATGCCGCCTCTGGGGATCCGCTGTTTTCCGTAGGGGTACTTCTTTGAGATCAGATCGAAGGCCCGTACTTCTATTGTATTGTCAAAGATGGTGTTTACAGCGTCTGTAATGTCAAAAGTGAAGGGAAGGTAGCCACCCTCGTGGGTGCCGACGTGGCGGTTGTTAACGTAGACCTCGCACATCTGATCCACGGCTCCGAAATGCAGAAGGATACGCTGATCGTTCCATTCGGAGGGAACGTGAAACTCGGTGGAGTAAAAAAGCACGTTATTGAGCGGACCTTTGTGGAATGACAGGGAGGCTTGGGGCGGGAAGGGAACATAGACTGTGTTTCCGTTCAGCTTCCAGACGCCGTTCAGATTCATCCAGTTCTTTCGCTTCATCTGAGGCCTTGGGTACTCTGTCCACGTCACGGGACCCTCGGAAGGATTGACAAATTCACGAAGGATCTTAGGTTCCAGATGTTCCCCGCTTTCAGTGTAAAGATTGAAATGGGAGTTTCTTATGACGATGTAGACCGCAGTCAGGGAAACGTAGACCGCTACGTCCAGGATCGTTGCAAAAAGAAAGGCATTCCTTCCGGAAAAAAGAGCGATCTTTAAAAGGAAAAAGGCGGCCACGGGAGCGATCGTCACCGCAAGAACACGCAAAAAAGCGAAGCGGAAACGATTGTGGGGAGGTGTATAGTTGTTTAAAAGAGAGCCGATGACACTGACTGCGGAAATCTGTCCCGCAAGGATCAGGAAAAGGCTCAAAAGAATGGGAACAAAATGGTAGGAAACAAAGATGAAAAAGCACCCCGACAGCTGAAAAGCGATGGCGGGGATCACCGATGTGGAAAAACCCTGGGAATCGTAAAGTGTCCCGTAGAAAACCACCACCGCACCTGATGTTACAAAGGCGATGACAAGGAGCAGTGCGGTCTTCGAAGGTGAGAGGGTGCTTTTAAAAAGATCATCCAGGCTCATGAAGATCACGGAGCCGGTTATCGACAGCAAAAAAAGAGACAGGGTTGCGGAAAGATTCAGAGCAGATGAAGATTCTTTTGTCACGGGAGTTTCCGCAAGTTCCTGCAGACCGAAAAGTCCGAAGGCGGAAAGCATGGCAGCGATGCAGCCTGCCAGCAAAAAGACCGGCTCTTTGCAAAGAAAAGCATTTGCCAGAAAAAGAGCTGCTGTGATCATGGCATATATTATCTTGGCCTTGAGTGACGGTTTACTCATGATCTCCCCCGGAAAACGAACTGTTCTATTATTATAACACAAGGGACAGTTGTATTTCAACGGAACAAAATTCCGAATAGTCAAAAAATTACGGTCTTCACCTTGAAACGGGCGTCTTTTCAGTTCGTCGAAAAAATCCATAAATTAGTTTTTATCGATTTTATATTGAGATAAACCGTAAATGATGCTATACTACACCCAACCTGAAGTGTTCGACAACTCCTTGCTATTTTGAACCTACAAAACTTTAAACGGGATTCCTAATTGCGTGACGGATGTCAGGCCGCAACTTCATCGCCGGCCTTCTGATCAGTGAAAGATGTTCTTCCCCTGATCAGAAGGTCGCCGCAGCGGAAGACAGCAAATCAGGCTGCGGTTACCCACCTGGCATGATGCTAGGAGTCAAAATGCGGGAAACGGCACTTTGGGGGTTTTTATGTGCTTCTTTTTTTGAAGAGGTATATTTTTTTTGAAACGGTATATTTTTTTTTACGGGTGATATAAGCAAATGACTATAAATTGTTTTTTCCGGTGGGGAGAAGCCGGCAAAACAAGTGGGGATACTGTGATTCGTTAACACAGGAGGTTGTTATGGAAACCCTTGACAGGGCACAAGCGGAGATCGAAACGGATAACTCCGAAAAAAAAGGATCCGAAAGAAAGACACGCAGACAGAAACTGATCCACGCCGCATCAATTTTGATGATTGCTGTTCTCCTCGTTTTTATCGTGGTTTTGGGAAAAGCATTTTTTGACGGTGAGTTCAGTTCTGTCGAATCTTTACAAAAATATATCGAAAAATACGGTGTTTTCGGTCCTGTCATTCTGACGGCTTTTCAGGCTATGCAGGTCGTTATCCCTGTATTGCCGGGCTTTTTGGGATGTGCGGCAGGTTCCGTTATGTTCGGGCCCGCTGTAGGATTCTTTTGCAACTATTTGGGCATAGGCTTGGGTTCCGTTGTTGCCTTTTTACTTGCAAGAAAGTTCGGAAAACCGCTTTTGCAGGATCTTTTCCCGGAGGGCAAGTACCACAAGTGGTCTACCTGGGCCTCTAAAAGCAAGTCCTACACGGCATTTCTTTTTATGGCTATGCTTTTACCGCTCTTCCCGGACGACTATCTTTGCTATCTGACGGGAGTTTCAAAGATGACTGCCAGAAAATTCATTTGGATCATTATTCTGGGGAAACCCTGGTGCATTCTTGCTTACAGCCTGGGATTTTCTCTGATAAAATGATAAGGGGTTATATGGATTTATAAGAAAAAGGAGAGAAAAACATGAACTCAAAACTTAAGCCCTTGGGCTACTACAACTATACCGTCATTCTGACCTACATCGGAATGCTGATCGGTGTCGTTGGCATTGCATATGCTCTGGAGCACAGTACCTGCGCTGCCATTATCTGTCTCATGCTTGCGGGATTCTGCGACATGTTTGACGGAGCCATTGCATCCACAAAGGAACGTACCGTTCAGGAAAAGAATTTCGGTATCCAGATCGATTCCTTGAGCGATCTGATCTGTTTCGGTGTTTTGCCTGCTGTCATCACTTACAGCATGAATCCTCACAACAACCTGATATTGGCTGTCAGCGCTTTGTATGCTCTGTGTGCTCTGATCAGACTGGCGTATTTCAACGTGGACGAGCAGGAACGTCAGAAGACCAGTGATTCGTCACGCGAGATCTACTACGGGCTTCCTGTTACTCTGTCAGCACTTTTCTTCCCGCTTGTAAATGCCGCAACCAAGGTGTTTTCATGGAAGACCACCATTGCGCCCACAGTAACGCTTTTTGTAATGGCAGTCCTCTTCCTTACTCCTGTTCCTTTAAAGAAACCTAAGCTTCTCGGAAAGATCTGCGTTCTTCTTTGCGGTATCGCGGAAGTTTTCTTCGTGATCTTTTCACTGGATTTTGTATAATGAACGCGAACTTTTTTTACACCACAGCCGCCGGGAGAGGGATCTTCAGTCTGATGCAGAAGATCGGGATCTTTCGCCCCGTGGCGTGGTTTCTTCACACCAAAGCTTCAAAGCCCATGATAGGGCGATATATTAAAAACAACGGCATTGATATGAGTCCCTACGGAAACAGGGACTTCGTTTCATTTGCCGATTTTTTTGCACGTAAAAGAGACATCGAATTTGATGATGATCCCAATGCGCTGATCGCGCCCTGCGACAGCCTTCTCTCAGTCTACGAGATCACTTCCGATCTGGAGATCCCCATGAAGGAGTCGATCTACACTGTTCCGGACCTGATCCCGGAAAGCGATGTGGCGGAACAGCTGGCAGGGGGGCTATGCCTGATCTTCAGACTTGAAGCATCGGATTATCATCATTTCTGTTTTTTCGATGACCTGAGATCGGTTAAAACAGTCTACATCCCGGGAGAACTTCACAGCGTACAACCCATAGCCTTAAGGCATTTCCCCGTTTTCAGGCTTAACCGCAGATGGTGGAGCGTGATGGAAACGGAACACTTCGGAACGGCGGTACAGATCGAGATCGGAGCAATGGCCGTTGGCGGCGTGACCTTTTCGGAGGGCGCCAAGGGCTTTAAAAAGGGCGCGGAAATGGGAAACTTTGAACTTGCGGGATCCACTGTTGCACTGCTTCTGAACAAAGAAACGAGAGACAGACTGGAACTGGATCCCAAGATCAGGCTTCGAAAGGGAGCTTCATTTTCCGAAGAAGATGCTGAGATCCCCGAGATCCGTGTGACCATAGGCTCTGCTATAGGGAGATTAAAAAAATGACATTGAGACCTGATGCAAAAACCGTTAAAAAGTTGCTGCTTCTTGCGGGAGCTGCAGCTTTTAACTTTTCAATCTATTTCCTCGGAAGGATCATAGCCCGTGACAGCTTTCATTTTGACTTCACAACGGGGATTGACACCAAAATACCTTTTCTTCCCTGGACAATTGTGATATATTGGGGTGCATATGCATTATGGATCGCCAATTACTGCCTTGGAGCCAGGTTCGACAGGAGTGGCTTTAACCGGGCGCTTCTTGCCCATTACCTGGGGGAAGTGGTCTGCTTCCTTTGCTTCGTCTTCCTGCCCACCACCATGGAGAGGGCGACGGTCACGGGTACAGGGCTTTTTGATCGCCTGATGCAGGCAACCTACACCGTTGACAGTGCGGACAACCTTCTTCCGTCCATCCACTGCTTTGTCAGCTGGATCAGCTGGATCGCAGTCCGGGGCAACAAAAGCCTTCCGAAGTGGTACAGGGCTTTTTCGCTGCTGTTTGCTGTCGCGATATGTGTTTCAACACTCACCGTGAAGCAGCATGTGATCCCTGACGTCATCACCGGCGTGGGACTTGCGGAACTCAGCTACCTTGCGGCGGGATGGTTCGGAAAGCATATGCTTAACAAATCAAAAGGGGATAATTAAATGAAAAAAGTAAGTCTTATGATACTGGCTCTCGGCCTTATGGTTTTAACGGCCTGCGGGACACAGGAAAAAGCGGCACCGACACCCACACCTGCACCGACATACACACCTACGCCCACTTTTACACCCACACCCACTGATACACCCACGCCTACTGCTACAAACACGCCGACGCCCACACCGTCACCCACTCCTTTCATCGCGGAAACGGTCAAAACAGTCGAGCTCACGGATACATTCGAGATGCTTATGGGAAATGACACCATCTTGAAAGTTGTTTCCTCTGACGAGGGGATCCTTCAGGTAAATGAAGATAATTCCATCTATGCGCTGGGAACGGGGGAAGCCTTTCTTAAGATCTTTGGTGCGAACGGGAGCGAGTTCAGATGTGACGTCACTGTTGAGCCTGTAGCTTTGTCTCTTAAGGTCTACTGCGGTCAGTGGGAAGAAGATCAGATGACAAGTAATCTGTGGGCGGTTCCCGGCACTTATTACGGTGAATGCTACAACGGTTATCTGAACGGATACGGAACCTTTGCCAACGATAATGGAGCCTGGACCTACGAAGGAGAATTCGTCGACGGAATGTTCAACGGCTACGGGACCATGACTTTTTCAAGCAATGAAAATCTGGTCTATGAGGGTGATTTTAAGGACGGGCTTTTCACACCCGACAGGCTTCAGACCGTAAATACTCTTTACAGGGCAGCCATCGGTGAACCTGTAACAGAGATCACAAAGCATAATTATTACGATAACCTGTCTTACTTTGAGGCTGATGAAGCCACGCTGGCTAAGCTTGCTGAGAAAATTGACATAAGGAAGATTAGAAAGTCAATCGTTCCGAATCTCAGAAAGTTAGTTGCGATCGACGATATTTACGTTACTACGATCCTTGAAACACCCTTGTTTGGGCACACGGTTACAACCATCATCGGAACAACATGGGGCGAGGAAGTTGCGATCTATTACATCGGAAGTGTAGACGCTTTTGAAGGCGATCTTGTGAAAGCTTATGCATTCCCTATAGGAACGATCATAGAGCAGGAAACGGGATCGGGCTGCACGGTTTATATGGCTGTATTTGCAAGACCCCAATAACAGAAAAACGGATCATTGACTTCATATTTGAGGTCAATGATCTTTTTTATGCCCAAAAATTTCCCCATGCCCCGTGTTAGAATTAAAGAGTCAAGTATTCTTTACTTTACAAACACGGTGGGATACAATTAGAGCATATATCAACCGGAGGGTGTCATGAGTCTTCATTTTGTACTTGGACCCGCAGGCAGCGGGAAAACCAAATATTTGTTTGAAACAGCCATCAGGGAAGCGGATAAGCATCCGGAAACCATGTACTATTTTTTGGTTCCGGAGCAGTTTTCACTGCAGACACAGCATGATCTTTTGGAAGTGCATCCCAGAGGAGGCATCTTAAACATTGACGTGACCAGCATGGCAAGGCTTGCAAATGCCGCATTTGCCAAACTTTCGGGCCTTAAGCACGAGTTCATACCCGAGATCGGAAAGAGCCTGATCATTAAGAAAGTGCTTTACGACTGCGGGGACAAACTGGTGATGTACGGTCGAAATTCCCGTCATGCGGGCTTCGTGGCTGAAGCCAAGGCGCTTCTTTCCGAGCTTCTTCAGTACGGGATAACGGAAGAGGATCTCAAGGAAACACTTAAGATCACAGACAAAGAGCCGGTGCTTCAAAGAAAACTGCAGGACGTGATCACCCTTGTTTCCGGCTTTAAAACTTTTCTGGGAAACGAGATCATGACCAACGAGAGCATATACGATGCCTTCGGAGACATCCTTGAAAGGAGCGGCCTTGCAAAGAACGCGGTGTTTATCCTGGACGGCTTTACGGGCTTCACCCCTTCCCAGAACGGTATACTTAAGGAATTCCTGCGTCTCGGAAAAGAGGTGTATGTTTCTTTTACCATAGACGAGGTTTCCTTTAAGGCGGTTCTTCCGGAGTACGACATTTACCACATGAGTTCCGAAGCCATAACGAAACTCACGAAACTGGCGGAGGAAGCGGGCTGCGATGTGAAAGCCCCTGTCTTTACACGATATAACAAATACGAGACGGAAGTTCTTCATGCCCTTGAGCGGGGGCTCTTCCGACACGGCAGGAGCAAGGTTCCGTCGGATCCGTCTCTTACCGTTTACAATGCAAAAAATCCCGAAGAAGAGACAAAAA
>JAEFAR010000088.1 GCA_016287675.1 Lachnospiraceae bacterium | reverse complement strand
CAGATCTGTGAGTGCCTCTGCATAGCTGCCGCCCAGCAGTCCAAGACCGACTATTAATATTTTTTTATCCTTCGTTAATTTCCACATCCAGTCCGATCCTCCTAAGGTCTTCAAAAAATCCGGGATAGCTCTTCCTCACAGCCTCGATCCCGCTCATTTCTCCACCGGTCATCATCAAAAGTGCGGTAAGTGCCATCACGATCCTGTGGTCGTTGTGGCTGTTCAGCGGTTCCCCGGGAACTGAGATCCCCCCTGCCGGAATTACAACTTCGTTTTCCTTGATCTCCGCTTTAACTCCGAACTTTAAAAGCTCTTCGGCCATAGCTGCCGCTCTGTCGCTTTCCTTGATCCTGAGCCTTTCCGTCCCCGTAAAGCGTCCGCCGTTCTTCGCCGAGGCATATGCAAACAGCACAGGTCCCAGGTCTATGCAGCCGCTGATGTCTATCACCGCATCTTTCTTATCCAGTTTCTTAAAAGTTTCAAGGCAGACTCTGTCTCCCTGAACGCTGGATCCGTTAAGTCCCGAAACCTCGATCTCTGCCCCAAGACCGTTCATAGCGTACAGAAAGGCTGCATTGGACCAGTCTCCTTCAGCTTCTTCATTAAGAGGCTTAAAATGACTGTCGCCCTTTATCAAAAATCTGTTCTTCTCCGGTTCTTCGATCTCGATCCCTGCAAGCTTCAGAACAGAAACTGTAATGTCTATATAAGGTCTGCTTTCAACGGGAGGTAAAACTCGTATCTCACTGTCACCCGAAAGCAGCGGAAGAGCGAAAAGAAGTCCCGTAATGTACTGGCTGGAAATGTTTCCGGGGATCTCGTAAATTTCGGAATGAAGCCTTCCTTCCACTTTTAAAGCGCCATTCTCCTTAAAGAACTTCAATCCTTTGGCACCCAGCACCTCTTCGTAGATCCCGATGCCACGTTCCATGAGCCTTTCAGATCCCGTGAAAATCGACTTTTCACACATGGCAGCTGCCACAGGGATGAAAAACCTGAGGGTACTTCCGCTTTCCCTGCAGGGGAAAGACCCATTTTCCGTCATTCTTCTACCTGCACCGCGGATCATCAGTATGTCGCCCTCTTCTGCCACATCTGCCCCAAGGCTCCTGATGCAGTCTATGCTTGCGAGGATGTCTTCACTCTTAATGATATTTCCGATCCTTGATACTCCTTCGGAAAGGGCGGCGCAGATCAACATCCTGTGGAGAAAGCTCTTTGAGGGTACAGCTTTTAGCTCCCCTTTTAAATTGCTTTTCTTAATCTTTGCGATCATTTGCCTTCTCCCAAAAAATCGATCAGAAAATCCATGGCCAGATTGTATCCGTCAAAGCCTTTCCCTGCAATGGTTTTTACCGCTGCGAGACGGATGTAGCTCACCTGTCTGAAATCCTCTCTGGAATCCACATCGGAAATGTGGACTTCCACCGTGGGGATCTGAACCGCCTTTACCGCATCCAGGATAGCAACGCTGGTGTGGGTGTAGGCGCCGGGATTTATGATGATCCCGTCAACTTTATCAAAATAGGCCTGTTGAATGGCATCCACCAGATCTCCTTCATGGTTTGACTGCATGAAGGAAACCTCAACATTTTTTTCTTTGGCATGTGCCCCGATCATTTCCACCAGATCGTTGTAGGTGGCTTTTCCGTAGATCTCAGGCTCTCTGATGCCGAGAAAGTTCAAATTGGAACCGTTTATAACAAGAAATTTCATATATTCTCCAAATCCGCCGCTGCCATAACACGCTTTGTGTTCTCTGTGATGCTGCCGTTCCCGTCGATGGTTGCGTCAGCTGCCGCTTTGTAGATCCCGTATCTTTCCTTGAACAGTTTTTCAAGCATATCCCTGTTTTGAAGCAGGGGTCTGTCCGCAGTAGGTGTCAGGCGGTCGATGCTCCTGTCTATAAAGATCACGATGCCGTCCCGCTTTAGATTCCTTAAATTCACAGGGTTGAGTACCGCTCCTCCTCCGGTGGAAATGATCTTTCCTCCGTTTTTGGAAAGTTCTGTGATCACTTCGCTTTCAATCCTTCTGAACTCGTTTTCTCCCTTTTCTTTAAAGAAATCCGAAATCGTGCATCCGATCCTTTTGACAATTTCCGAATCCGTGTCAAAAAGCGGTAAGCCCGTTGCTCTCATTATTTCTTTTCCAACGGTTGACTTACCGCAGGAAGGCATTCCGATGAGGACAACGCTTCTGACACTTTTCAGCACGTCTCTGTATGCCTTTTCTATAAGTTTTGTGTCCGTTTCTTTAAGTCCGAGAAAATGTGTCCG
>JAEFAR010000055.1 GCA_016287675.1 Lachnospiraceae bacterium | reverse complement strand
AGCATTCGCAATCCGCTTCGCTACTTGCTCATGTGGGTGGGGGTGTTACTGCTGCGCAGAATATGCAAGATGCTAAAACTCTTTGAAAGCAAGCTTTCAGAGTTTTGGCATCTTGCATATCTGTGAACAGTAACATTTTAACATATTGACGTAGCCAATACAAGTAAACGCAAAAAAATCGGGCAGTATAAACTACCCGATAAACTATACCTATTGATCGATCAAACCAGCTCAAGAAGAACTTCCATTGCTGCATCGCCCTTGCGCTCACCGATCTTAACGATTCTGGTGTATCCGCCCTTGCGGTCAGCGTACTTGGGAGCGATCTCATCAAAGAGCTTTTCTGCAACATCTACAGTCTTTGTATTTCTCTTCTTGCCTGCAACCTCAGTGGGAACCTCGGTCACATCATAAAGATAAGAAGCGAACTTTCTGCGAGCATTGAGTCTTGAAGGCATATCCTTCTTGATCTCCTTCTCAACTTCGTCGAAAACGTCAACTTTCTTTCCGTCAACAACTTCCTTTACGCGCTTTCCGTCCTTATCCTTGCGAGCAACCTTAGCCTTAACGGTTGCTGTCTCATAATTATCCTTTTCCTTAACAGCAAGTGTGATCATCTTTTCAGCGATGCTCTGCACTTCCTTGGCTCTGCACTCAGTTGTAACAATCTTGCCGTTGTACAGAAGATTTGTTACCTGATTCCTGAGGAGAGCTTTTCTCTGGCTTGCTGTTCTGCCAAGTTTTCTATAGCCTGCCATCGTAATTCCTCCTATTTTAAATGTATCATTACGTTTTGCTTAATTCTCTTCGCACTGTCTTAAAGACAATCCGAGTTCTTTTAATTTAGCATGTACTTCTTCCAATGACTTACGACCAAGGTTACGAACCTTCATCATATCATCGGGAGTCTTGTTTACAAGTTCGCCTACAGTATTGATACCTGCGCGCTTCAAGCAATTGAAAGAACGAACGGAAAGCTCGAGCTCATCAATGCTCATCTCAAGGATCTTTTCCTTCTCGTCAGATTCAGGCTCAACGATAACTTCTGCAGATGCAGCGCGTTCGGAAAGCTGAATGAACGACTCAAGATGTGCGCTCAAAACTTTAGCGGCAAGGCTTACAGCCTCATCGGGAGCCAAAGTACCATTGGTGTAAACGTCAAGTGTTAACTTATCGTAATCGGTCATCTGACCAACACGTGTGTTCTCAACAGTTAAGTTTACTCTCTCAACGGGAGTGAAGATGGAATCAATAGCAATAACTCCGATCGGGAGATCATCGTTCTTGTTCTTGTCAGAGCTTACATAACCACGACCGTTAATGATCGTAAGTTCCATGTAAAGCTTGCAATCATCGCCACCGTTAAGTGTAGCAATAACCTGATCCTTGTTGATAATTTCGATATCCGAGTCAACGATAATGTCGGCAGCCGTAACCACACCCTCGCCCTCGGCTTCAATGTATGCAACCTTGGGCTCGTTTGTAGAGCTGTTGTTCTTTATAGCAAGACTCTTGATGTTCATAACGATTTCGGTAACGTCTTCCTTAACGCCCGGAATTTCCGAGAATTCATGAACGACGCCATCGATCTTAATCTGACTTACAGCCGAACCCGGAAGTGAAGAAAGCATGATTCTTCTCAGGGAATTACCCAGTGTTGTGCCGTATCCGCGCTCAAGAGGTTCAACGACAAAACGACCGTATTTATTATCTTCTGTGCTTTCGGCAATTTCAATCTTTGCCGGCTTAAAATCGAAATCAAACATAACGGACCCTCCTTTAAAATATCTGTCCCGGGGATGTTCGCCCCGATGCTTCGGTTTAACAACCGAATCAGCCTACTATTTGGAATACAACTCGACAATAAGTGTAGCGTTTACAGGAACGTCGATCATATCGATTGTAGGGAACTCCAATACCTTGCCGGAAAGGTTCTCATGGTTTGCTTCAAGCCATGCGGGAACTGTTCTTCCCTCGGTAACCTCAAGGATGTCCTTATATCTCTGAGATGCCTTCTTTGTCTCTCTGACCTCGATAACATCACCTGCATTAACAAGATAAGAAGGAATGTTTACGATCTTACCGTTAACAAGGATCTGCTTGTGGTCAACGATCTGACGAGCTTCTGTTCTTGTTCTGCCATATCCGAGACGGAAAATAACATTGTCAAGACGACGCTCAAGAAGGATCATCATATTGTCACCGGTTGTACCGGTCTTAATCTTCTTTGCTTTATCAAAGTTGTTGCGGAAAGGCTTCTCAAGTACGCCATAGATGAACTTAGCCTTCTGCTTCTCTCTTAACTGGTTGCCATATTCGCTTACTTTCTTACCTGCTCTGGAGAAGGCTCTGTTAGACTTCTTGTTGAGACCGATAACAGCAGGCTCAATGCCCAGTGATCTGCACTGCTTTAAAACAGGATCTGTATTTCTAGCCATTTGCTTTATCCTCCTTCAATTATACTCTTCTGCGCTTAGGCGGTCTGCAACCGTTATGAGGAACGGGTGTAACGTCCTTAATGGATGTAACATTGATGCCGCATGCCTGAAGTGCACGGATTGCAGCTTCACGACCCGTACCGGGTCCCTTAACCATAACGTCTACGCTCTTAAGACCCTGAGTAGCTGCAACCTTTGCTGCTGTCTCAGCTGCCATCTGTGCAGCGTAAGGAGTTGATTTTCTTGATCCTCTGAAGCCAAGGCCACCTGCGCTTGCCCATGAAACTGCGTTGCCCTGTGCGTCAGTAAGTGTAACAATTGTATTGTTGAAGGAAGACTGGATGTGTGCCTGACCATGATCCAAATTCTTCTTAACACGCTTTTTAGCAGACTTCTTTGCTGCTGTTGAAACTTTCTTAGCCATTTGGAAACCTCCCTATTATTTCTTCTTGTTTGCCACTGTTCTCTTAGGACCTTTTCTTGTTCTGGCATTGTTCTTTGTATTCTGACCACGAACAGGAAGACCCTTTCTGTGACGAATGCCTCTGTAGCATCCAATTTCCTGGAGTCTCTTAATGTTTAAGGCTGTTTCACGTCTTAAATCACCTTCTACCATGAATTCTGCGTCGATGACGTCACGAATTCTTGCAACCTCGTCATCTGTTAAATCACGAACACGTGTGTCGGGATTAACATTTGCCTTTTCAAGGATGCGATTTGAGCTTACTCTTCCGATACCATAGATGTAAGTAAGTCCGATTTCTACACGCTTCTCTCTTGGTAAGTCTACACCACTAATACGAGCCATGTGTATTGTACCTCCGTTAAAATAAAATAAATGAATTTGTTTGCAGGAGTTTCGCTCCTGCCCAGCCGCTTTAAACCATCACCGAAACTCTCATGTTTTCGGCAGGGGCAATGATACTTTTCCGATAATATAAAGCGTTAACTGCCCGCTGACGGTGGGATTTTCATCCACCGGACGGTATCACAAGTAAACCATACGGTTTAGCCCGGGGTTCATTGGAATCTCCCGGTGTCCGTCCCTGTAATCAAGACAGACATTGCAACACAGAAAGCAAGGTACCGGTTTCTATAAAAGTTCCTTTTAGAGGATACTTATGAAAACGATGCCTTATCCAGGTATCGGTATTAGCCCTGTCTCTGTTTGTGCTTAGGGTTCTCGCAGATGATTCTGATGGAGCCCTTTCTCTTAATGACTTTGCACTTCTCGCAAATCGGTTTAACTGAAGATCTGACTTTCATTGTTTTTTCTCCTTTCAAAAAAAGTCCGTGTAGCATTATACTCCGATTATTGCCACATTGCAAGTAAATTTTTTTTTATTTATTTATCTCTCCATACAATTCTTGCTTTTGTAAGATCGTAAGGGGACATTTCAAGTGTAACTTTATCTCCGGGAACTATTTTGATGTAGTTCATACGAAGCTTGCCACTGATATGGGCAATCACAACATGTCCGTTTTCAAGCTCTACTCTGAACATTGCGTTAGGGAGCTTTTCGGTTACTGTTCCTTCAAGTTCGATCAAATCTGTCTTCGACATATTTACCTCATTAATTGTTAAGTGAAAGTATTTCCGGATCACCGTTCGTTATAAGGATGGTGTTCTCGTAATGTGCTGCGATCGATCCGTCTTTTGTTGTTACTGTCCAACCGTCTTCACGGTTGAAATCGACCTCCCAGGTTCCGAGGTTGATCATGGGCTCAACAGCAATCGTCATTCCCGCCCTGAGTCTCATTCCCCGAACAGGCTGTTTGAAATTCGCTATCTGAGGCTCCTCATGCATCTCGGTACCTATGCCGTGTCCGCAAAGGTCACGCACAATACCGTACCCGTGAGGATTTACAAAGTTTTCAATGGTTTCTCCTATTTCGTTAAGATGATGGCCTTCTCTGCAGACCTTAAGGGCTTCAAAGAAGCTTGCTTTTGTTACTTCAATAAGCTTTTGAGCTTCTTCCGAAACTTTACCCACAGCCCACGTTCTGGCCGCATCCGATTGGTAACCCTTTCGGATGACTCCCGCATCAAGGCTGATGATGTCTCCTTCTTTCAGTATCTTGCTTTTTGAAGGAATACCATGTACCACAACCTCGTTTACCGAGCAGCATATGGAAGCGGGATAACCTTCAAAATTCAGGAAGGAAGGTGTGCATCCCTCTTTTTTGATGAGTTCGTACGCCTTTCTGTCTATCTCATAAGTGGATATGCCGGGAACTACCAGTTCCTTAAGTGCCTCATGTACATCAGCAAGCACCTTTCCGGCATCTCGCATGAGTTGAATTTCTCTTTCCGATTTTATTGTTACTGCCATTACTTTCCTATCCTTCCGAAAAGGAATTACTTTTCAAGGATACTTACGATCTCTCTGAAAACTTCTTCCATTTCCTTTGTTCCGTCCACCGTCTTAAGCTTGCCGAATCCTTTGTAGTAATCGATGAGCGGCTGTGTCTGTTTGTGATAGACCGAAAGACGGTTAAGAACTGTCTCAGGCTTATCATCTGCCCGCTGGATCAGTTCAGCGCCGCAGTTATCACATTTTCCTTCAGTCTTGGGAGGATTGAAAACAACATGGTATGTTGCTCCGCAGCTCACACAAGCGCGACGTCCCGACATACGCTTTACGATGTTTTCATCGGGAACATCAACATCGATGGCAAAATCTATGCTGTCATTGTTCTTTTCAAGTGCCTTTGTAAGAGCTTCGGCCTGAGGAATCGTTCTGGGAAATCCGTCAAGGACATATCCGTTTTTGCAGTCATCCGACGCAAAACGATCCATGATGAGATCCAGTGTCAGTTCATCGGGAACAAGAAGTCCCTTATCCATGTATTCCTTTGCTTTTAATCCGAGAGGTGTTCCCTCTTTCAGATTGGCTCTGAAGATGTCACCTGTGGAAATGTGGGGAATGCCGTATTTTGCGGCAATCTGCTTTGCCTGAGTGCCTTTTCCGGCTCCCGGTGCTCCAAGCATAATTATCTTCATTTAAATTCCCTCCCATGTATCAAGAGTCAAAAAACACCATTAGGGTGGAGCATATACGTGCCCCACCCTTAGGTTAGTCATAGTGATCAGTCCTCGGATAAGAAGCCCTTGTAGTGACGTTCTATCATCATGGTTTCAATCTGATTGAGGATTTCAAGAATTACACCGACAACGATGATGAGCGAAGTGCCTCCGAAGTGGATACCGGCATTGAATACCCCGATAAATACGATGGGGATCAAAGCTACGATCGTAAGACCGACAGCTCCCAGAAGGATAACATAGTTGAGAACGCTTGTAAGGTAATCAACTGTGGGTCTTCCGGGTCTGATACCGGGAATGAATCCGCCCTGTTTCTTAAGGTTGTTGGCAACTTCCATCGGGTTGAATGTAATTGCTGTGTAGAAGTACGCGAAGAAGATCAGTAAAGCAACATAAAGGATGAGACCCAATGAGTACTTTCCATATCCTTCGATGGTAAATCTGCACCAGTTACTCTCACTGAGATACTTCAGGATCTCGTCCCATGTAGTAGCGGTAGCCGTAGAACTCCTGAAGAATGATGTGATAATGATAGGTGTTGTCATAAGGCTTGATGCGAAGATTACAGGGATAACACCTGCTGTATTGACACGAAGGGGAATGTTTGTGGACTGGCCGCCAACCATTCTTCTTCCCTGCATTTTCTTTGCATACTGAACCGAAATCTTTCTCTGTGCATCCTGTAAAAGGATGATAAGAACTGTAAGTAAAATAACAACCGCAATGATAACAACTGCAGCAATGATCCCATTAACAACAGTCTTGTTCTTAATGAAGGTCTGATAAAGGCTTGCAAATGTTTCGGGGAATCCTGCAGTAATGTTGATAAGGAGGATAACGGAAATTCCGTTACCGATCCCCTTCTCGGTGATCTGCTCACCGAGCCACATAAGGAATGCGGAACCGCCTGTAAGTGCAAGAACGATTACGATGACCGCAAGGACCTTGTTGTCAGCTGTAATGTAACCGCTGTTGTTGAAACCGATACCGAGAGCAACTGCTTCGAGTACAGCAAGACCGATGGTTACGTATCTTGTGATCTCTGCAATCTTCTTTCTTCCGGTCTCTCCATCCTTCTGCATCTCCTCAAGCTTGGGAATAGCTATTGTAAGGAGCTGCATGATAATGGATGATGTAATGTAAGGTGTGATACCCAGTGCAAAAACCGACATGGATTCAAATGATCCGCCGGTCAGCATTGAGATGAAACCTGCTGCTTCTTTTAATCCGCTGAGGTAAGAAGCAACAAGGGCAGTGTTGATCCCCGGTACAGGGAGCTGACTGCCGATTCTGATAATAATGAGGCAAAAAAATGTAAATAAAAGCTTTGTTCTGATGTCCTTGATCTTAAGTGCATTAACAAAAGTTTTAAACATTAGATCACCTCAGCTTTTCCACCTGCAGCCTGAATCTTCTCTACTGCACTCGCGCTGAATGCATTTAACTTAACGTCAAGCTTTTTGGTAATTTCACCGTTGCCGAGAAGCTTTACGCCGTCTCTGGGATTCTTAATAACGCCTGCGTTAACAAGAGTTTCAACGGTAACCTCTGTGCCATTTTCAAACTGCTCGAGAACGTTGAGATTGATAGTAACGATCTCCTTAGTGTTTCTGCAATTGAAACCTCTCTTAGGCAGTCTTCTGTATAAAGGGTTCTGACCACCTTCGAATCCAAGTCTGGGTCTTCCGGAACGAGCCTTCTGTCCCTTGTGGCCATAACCTGCTGTTTTACCGTTTCCTGAACCGTGACCACGGCCACGTCTAAAATTGTTAGACTGAGTCGAACCATCTGCAGGTCTAATTGTTGTTAAATTCATCGTGAACACCTCCTTGCTACGTATTAGATTTCTTCTACCTTTACCAAATGTCTGATCTTCTGGATCTGTCCCTTTGTAGCATCGTTGTTCTTCTGTTCAACAGACTGTCCAACCTTGTGAAGGCCGAGAGCCTCAACGGTTCTCTTCTGCTTGGGGATTGCTCCGATAGGAGACTTGACTAAGGTAATTTTTAATGTATCTGCCATTTCTTTGTCCTCCTTATTAGCCCAACTGCTCAACGGAGATGCCACGAAGTGCGGCAACCTGCTCAGGAGTCTTTAACTGGCTTAATCCATTTACTGTAGCGAGAACGACGTTCTGCTTGTTATTGGAACCGAGGGACTTTGTACGAATGTTCTTGTAACCTGCAAGTTCGAGAACGATACGTGCGGGACCGCCTGCGATGATACCGGTACCTTCGGGGCTCGTCTTCAGAAGAACTGTTGATGAACCGTAGAAGCCTGTAAAATCATGAGGTGTGCTGCCAAGATCATTCATGGGAACCTCGATCATCTTCTTTGTAGCGTCTTCTTTTGCCTTACGAATAGCTTCGGGAACTTCCGCAGCTTTTCCGAGACCAACGCCGACATGGCCGTTCTTATCGCCCACAACTACAAGAGCTGCGAATCTCATCTTACGACCACCCTTAACGGTCTTAGATACACGCTTGATATCAACGACCTTATCTTCTAACTCCGACTTAGCGGTGTTATCAATGTTTTCTCTCATCGTTTTTCCTCCTACTTAGAAATCGAGTCCTGCTTCTCTTGCGGACTCAGCCAATGCCTTGATCTTGCCCTGATAAAGGAAACCGCCGCGGTCGAAAACGACCTCTTTGATGTTCTTCTCAAGAGCACGCTTAGCAATAACAGTTCCTAAGTAAGCTGCTGCTGCGACATCATCTGTGTTCTCAAGCTCAGCCTTTACTTCCTTCTCAACGGTGGATGCTGCTACAAGTGTCTTCTGTGCAACATCATCGATGATCTGAGCATACATATGCTTGTTGCTTCTGAATACAGCGAGTCTGGGTCTTTCAGGTGTACCGGAGAAACGATTACGGATCTTCAGGTGCTTTTTAGCACGAATTTCACTTCTTGATTCTTTGCTTACCATTTTCTATTTTCTCCTCTCTTACTTCTTACCTGTCTTACCGGCCTTACGTCTGATAACTTCTGTATCATACTTGATTCCCTTGCCCTTATAAGGTTCAGGTCCTCTCTTGCCTCTGATCTCGGCTGCGTACTGACCAACTTTTTCCTTGTCGATACCCTTAACAATGATCTTGTTAGCGCCATCGAGTGTTGTCTCGATGCCTTCGGGATCGATCATGATAACAGGATGAGAATATCCGAGCGTAAGAGTGAGCTCCTTGCCGGACTTTGCTGCTCTATAACCTGTACCGTTAACTTCAAGAGTCTTGGAATAGCCCTCTGTTACGCCAACGATCATGTTGTGGATGAGAGTTCTTGTGAGACCGTGTAAAGACTTCATAAGCTTTAAGTCATTGGGTCTGGAAACGGTAACTTCGTTACCCTCAACCTTGATTATCATTGCTTCATGGAGAACTCTCTCAAGAGTTCCCTTAGGTCCCTTAACGGTAACCTTATTATTTTCTGCCACACTTACAGTAACACCTGCAGGAATGGCGATTGGCATCTTACCTATACGTGACATGCCCGTACCTCCTAATATTCTATGTCTCTGATTACCAGATGAATGCTAAAACTTCGCCGCCTACGTTAAGGGAACGTGCTTCCTTATCGGTGATAACGCCCTTGTTGGTGGAGATGATAGCAGTACCCAGTCCGCCAAGAACCTTAGGAAGCTCGTCCTTACTTGCGTAAACACGAAGACCGGGCTTAGAGATTCTCTTTAATCCGGTAATTACCTTTTCGTTCTTGTCCTTACCATACTTCAATGTGATAACGATGGTCTTTGCAGCACCGTTCTCTGTAACTTCATAGCTCTTAATGTAGCCTTCCTTAACAAGGATGTCAGCGATTGCAAGCTTCATCTTTGAAGAAGGTACATCAACAGTATCGTGCTTTGCAGTGTTTGCGTTACGAATTCTCGTAAGCATATCTGCAATCGGATCGCTCATTGCCATAATGAAATTTCCTCCTTAAATATTGCCTAATTGCGAAGTAAAGACTTTTAGTCTGCTTATCGCAATGCTCTTTGACCAAGGCCTGTATGCCTTTGTCTCCTACCAGGATGCCTTCTTTACACCCGGGATTTCGCCCTTGTATGCAAGCTCACGGAAGCAGATTCTGCAGATTCCGTACTTACGTAAAAATGCATGAGGACGACCGCAAATCTTGCAACGTGTGTAAGCCTGAGTGGAAAACTTGGGCTTGCGCTGCTGTTTTAACTTCATGGAAGTCTTTGCCATTTATTTTTCCTCCTAATGGACCGCCTTATTTTGCAAAAGGCATACCGAACTGTGTAAGTAACTCGCGAGCTTCTTCGTCGCTCTTAGCTGTTGTAACGAAGATGATATCCATACCGCGAACCTTGTCTACCTTATCGTACTCGATTTCGGGGAAGATAAGCTGCTCCTTGATACCAAGTGCATAGTTTCCTCTGCCGTCAAAAGCATTGGGATTTACGCCTCTGAAGTCACGTACTCGAGGAAGAGAGAGGTTGATGAGACGATCTGCGAACTCATACATCTTCTCGCCGCGAAGAGTAACCTTACAACCGATGGCAAGTCCCTCTCTGATCTTGAAGTTAGCGATGGACTTCTTAGCCTTTGTGATAACAGCCTTCTGACCTGAAATGGATTCAAGATCCTTAACGGCTGACTCGAGTGCCTTAGCATTTTCTTTTGCATCACCGACACCCATATTGATGACAATCTTGTCAAGCTTCGGAATCTGCATTACGTTCTTGTAACCAAACTTCTTCTGCATAGCCGGAGCGATCTCTTTTTTGTATGTTTCTTTTAAACGAGCCAAAATTTTTGACCTCCTCTCTTAGAATTAGTCGATTACATCGCCTGTAGACTTTGCAACACGAACCTTCTTGGATCCGTTCTTGCCGTCAACTGTTTTGAAACCGATTCTTGTAGCCTTTCCCTTGTGTACATACATTACGTTGGAAACATCGATAGCTGCTTCCTCGTGAATGATGCCACCCTTAGGATTTGCCTGATTGGCCTTGGAATGCTTTGTAATGTTGTTAACGCCTTCAACGATGACTTTCTTCTCGTCGGCCTTAATAACCTTGCCTTCCTTGCCCTTATCCTTACCGGTGATGACCTTAACGGTATCACCTTTCTTAATCTTTAACATTGACATTTTAGACGTCCTCCTATAATACTTCAGGAGCAAGAGAAACGATCTTCATGAACTGCTTCTCTCTTAACTCTCTGGCTACAGGTCCGAAAATACGGGTTCCCTTGGGGTTGTTGTCGTCCTTGATAATAACTGCTGCATTCTCGTCAAAGCGAATGTAAGAACCGTCCTTACGGCGGATTTCCCTCTTTGTGCGAACTACAACTGCCTTAACAACATCACCCTTCTTAACAACGCCGCCCGGTGTAGCATCCTTGACAGATGCAACGATGATATCGCCAACGCCTGCATATCTTCTGGTTGAGCCGCCCATTACGCGGATGCAAAGTAATTCCTTTGCGCCGGTATTGTCAGCTACCTTGAGTCTGGTCTCTGTCTGTACCATTGTATGATACTCCTTTCCAAATTTCTATGGGCTTGAAGACTAACGAGCCTTCTCAACGATCTCAACAAGTCTCCATCTCTTGTCCTTTGACAGAGGTCTTGTTTCCATAACCTTTACTCTGTCGCCAACCTGGCACTCGTTGTTCTCATCATGAGCCTTGAGCTTATATGTTCTCTTTACGATCTTACCGTAAAGAGGATGCTTTACATTGTCCACAACGGCAACTACGATGGTCTTGTCCATCTTGTCGCTTACTACTTTGCCGATACGAACTTTTCTAAGATTTCTCTCTTCCACAGTATTAACTCCTTTCAATAATAGTTATCCTGCATTAGTTCTGCTTTGAAGAAATAGCAGTCTGGATACGGGCAATGTTCTTTCTTACGTCAGTAATTCTGCTTGTGTTATCCAGCTGGTTAGTTGCATTCTGGAAACGAAGGTTGAAAAGCTCCTTCTTTGCTGCAACAAGCTCTTCATTTAACTCGGCAACGGACTTTGCCTGTAAATCTTTGTTGTACTTACTGCTCTTCATTGTCCGCACCTCCATTTAAATCTGCCTTGGACATGATCTTGCACTTAACAGGAAGCTTGTGGCTTGCAAGTCTGAGTGCTTCCCTGGCTGCTTCTTCGGGAACGCCTGCGATCTCGAACATTACACGACCGGGCTTAACAACTGATACCCAGTACTCAACGGATCCTTTACCGGAACCCATTCTTGTTTCAGCAGGCTTTGCAGTTACGGGCTTGTCAGGGAAGATCTTGATCCAAACCTGACCGCCACGCTTTACGTAACGTGTCATGGCAACACGGGCTGCCTCTATCTGATTACTCTTGATCCAAGCAGGCTCTGTAGCAACAAGTCCATACTCACCGTTGGAGATTGTGTTTCCTCTTAAAGCCTTGCCCTTCATTGAACCGCGCATCTGCTTGCGGTGTTTTACTCTCTTAGGCATTAACATATTACTTGTCTCCTCCTTCCTTCTTGGGAGCCTTGGTAGGAAGAACCTCGCCGTTGTAGATCCAAACCTTTACGCCAAGCTTGCCGTAGGTTGTATCAGCTTCTGCGAATCCATAATCGATGTCTGCGCGAAGTGTCTGAAGAGGAATAGTTCCCTCAATGTAGTGCTCTGATCTTGCGATATCGGCACCGCCAAGACGACCGGAAACAGCTGCCTTAACGCCCTTAACACCGCTCTTCATTGTACGGCTCATGGTAGACTTCATGGCACGACGGAAGGAGATACGGTTCTCAAGCTGCTGAGCAATGTTCTCTGCTACGAGCTGAGCATTTGCTTCGGGCTTCTTGATCTCCTTGATCTCAAGGTTAACCTTCTTGTTTCCGGCAACCTTTGCAACCTGTGTCTTTAAGTTCTCGATTTCAGCACCGCCCTTACCGATTACAAGTCCGGGCTTAGCAGTGTAGATGATAACCTTTACTGCATCCTGTGCTCTTCTTTCGATTTCAATTCTTGAAATTCCGGCTTCGTAAAGCTTCTTCTTTAAGAATTTTCTGATCTTGTGATCTTCAACTAAGTTATCTGCGAAATCAGCCTCGGCATACCATTTGGAATCCCAGTCACTGATGACACCGACTCTTAATCCATGAGGATTAACTTTCTGTCCCATAAAC
>JAEFAR010000018.1 GCA_016287675.1 Lachnospiraceae bacterium | reverse complement strand
TATCATTGTCCATGGCAGGCAGATCGTCATGAACCAGAGAATAGGTGTGGATCATTTCCAAAGCCGCAATAAAAGGCTCGATCCGGTCAAAATCCGGTTCTGTCTCCGGATTGTTTTTTTTGCTGTATATGGCATAGAATTCCCTTAGAAGTATGGGACGGATCCTTTTTCCTCCCGCAAGGATACTGTAATTTAAGGCTTCAATAATGATCTTTTGAAGTCCGTCCTCTTCGGGAAGATAGTTTTCTATGCACCTGTTAACGGCATCCTGCCTTTTTTTCATTTCGGTTTTAAAATCAAAAGCCATCAGATGCCTTCGCTTTCCAGGATCTGTAATTCCTTTTCAACCTTATCCACTGAGTTGTTGCATTTAAGGAGAAGCTCCATGCCCTCCTTGTATTTTTCAAAGGATTCCTCCAGTGACAGTTCTCCTTTTTCAAGTACCCTGATCACTTCATCCAAAGCTTTCATGTTCTCTTCAAGGTTCAGGCTGTTGTTTTCATTTTTTTCTGCCATAGTTTTCTTTCACCTCATCAACCGTTGTAATGATCTCTCCGTCTGTCACATGTAATGTCAGCTTTTCCCCTGTCTTAACAGCAGAGATCCTGTTAACATTCTTACCTTTTTCGTTTGTAACATAGGAAAATCCGCTCTCCAGCTTTTTTACGGGATTTACCCCTTCCAGCCTTGCAACGGCCCTTTTAAGCTCCGCCTTTTTTGAGTTTAGGATGTTTTCCATTCCTCTGTTCAAACGGGGCTTAGCATTTTCTATCCATTGTTTTTTAAGTTCAAGCCTGTGACCGGGGCTGTTTTTCTTAAGGACGGCCTCCCGGTTCTTTAAGAGCTGCCTTGCTCTTTCAATCCTGTATCCCAAAGAATCATAGAGTTTTTCATGCCTTATGGCAAGTTCTTTGGTAAATTCAGCAAAATCGAATACCGCCAGTTCCGCAGCCGCCGAAGGCGTGGGAGCCCTCAGATCCGCAGCGTAATCGGTAATGGTGGTGTCGGTTTCATGCCCCACCGCCGAGATTATGGGAGTCTTACATTCAAAGACAGCCCTTACGGTCTTTTCTTCGTTAAAAGACCAAAGATCTTCGATGGAACCGCCACCTCTACCTACGATGATCACATCCACTTTTCCGTCAAGGGCCCTGATCCCCCGTACAATGGTGTCGGAAGCGCCTTCTCCCTGAACCTGCGCGGGATAGAGAAACAAAGACACAAAGGGATTCCTTCTCTTACTGATCTGACAGATGTCCTGAATGGCAGCACCCGTTCTGGCAGTAACTATTCCGATCCTTGAAGCAAATCCGGGGATTCTTTTTTTCTTAGAAACGTCAAAAAGGCCTTCCGCGCCGAGTCTCTTTTTAAGTTCTTCGAACTCTTCATAGAGGCGCCCGACTCCGTCAAGCCTGATTTCATCCGCATAGATCTGATAGCTGCCACCGGCCTCGTAAACAGAGATCCGTCCGAAAACGATAACGCTCTGTCCGTCCGTCAGCTTAAAAGAAATGCCGGCCCTGCGACCGGCAAACATTATACATGAAATTTGAGATTTATTGTCTTTCAGTGTAAAGTATATATGTCCGGATGAATGATATTTGCAATTGGAGACCTCTCCCTTAACGTAGATGTTGTTGAGTACAACATCTGTATCAAATTTTCTTTTGATGTAAGAAGAGACGTCCGATACGGTGTAGATCTGTTGCATATTATTCTTTAACAGGTTCTCTTACAAGCTTTGCAAGAACCGCATTTACGAAGCTGGGAGCCGAATCGTTACCATAGGTCTTACTGAGTTCTACAGCCTCGTTGATGGCAACTCCTGCAGGAACCGACTCATCGTAGAGGATCTCAAAAGCCGCTACTCTCATGATGGTGAGCTCTGCTTTTCCAAGTCTTCCCAAAGGCCAGCCGGTGGATGCTTTCGCAAGGATCACATCGATCTCTCCGAGCTTTGAAAGGATCTTCTTTGCTTTTTCTTCAACAGCCTTAAAGTTTTCCTGCTCCGAAGCCATCTGTAATCTTCTGAAAAGATCCATCTGTTCCGGTATATCTTCATTTTCATAGAAGCTGCAGTCGAAAACCAACTGAAAAAGCTTTACTCTTTCTTCGTGTTTAGTCATATCATTTTACCTTTCATATATAATTTCCAAGGTGCAATCCTGTCTTATCTGTTTACGTTAACATCTCCGATGTTAATGGATACATCGGTAACTTCCATACCGATCATGGATTCAATGGCACTTTTAACCTTGTCCTGGATTGCGGAACAGGTTTCCGGAATGGAATATCCGTACTTCATGGTAACACCAAGTCTGCAGTTAACGGACTTTTCTTCGTCGTTAAAAACAACCTCTACTCCCTTGGAGCCGTTCCTGATACCATACTTTTTAACGGATTCGCTGGTGGCATTTCCCGAAAGGGAATCTACTCCTTCAACTTCCGTAGCTGCAAGTGCTGCAACTGTGGCAATAACATCATTCGAGATCTTAACCTCTGAAGAAAAATCATTGTCGTTTGTGATATTTAAGCTTTCCATCGGCATGATGTTCAACCCCCTGAAAAATTAATCGTTTGAATGTAATTCTTTCTTATTCTTTCTCTGGCGGAGCTTAACTCCGAGAAATGCGCAAAATAAAGCAAAAACGCCTGTAAGGACATATTGAATCACAGAATTGAATAAATGATTTACAAGATCCTGAGCCATATCGTTCATCCTTTCAAAAACAAATTTGCGGCCATTCGCGCCACATCAAGGGGATTATACATCAAATATCCGAATATTGCCATTAAAATTTTTTTAAATAAATGTTACTTAACAGCAGGATTCTCGATGAGGATCTTCCCGTCATCCATGCTGACCCTGACCTTATTTGAATCCAGCCCAAGCTTTTCCAGCAGTTCGTGGGGGATCTGAACTCTTCCCACCTTATCCACGATGGAGAATTCCTCCTGGGTCTCTTCCGTGCTCCAGTCAATGGCCGTATGGGACATGTCCACGTATCTTTCCTTCAGTATCCTTTCACTGGAGATCTTTCCGTCACGGATAGCCACAACTCTTTTAACCTTTTTTGAAAGTGTGACGTCGTGGGTTACGATCAGGATAGTCTGCCCCTTTTCACGATTGAGATTTCTGAATATGTCAAAGATGTAATCCGCCGTTTTTCTGTCAACGGAACCTGTGGGCTCATCCGCAAGAAGCAGGGACGGGTTGTTGGCCAGAGCGATGGCGATGGCGATCCTCTGCTGTTCACCGCCGGAGAGTTGGGAAAGTCTTGAGTCTTTTCTGTGACTTAAGCCCACAGTATCCAAAAGCTCCAGAGCTCTCTCTTTCCTGTCCCCTTCCTTCTTTAATTCCATAGGCATCATTATGTTTTCCAGTGCCGTCAGGTAGGGCAAAAGGTTTCTCGCATTGTTCTGCCAGACAAAGCCCACCGCATCTCTTTTATAGATGACAAGTTCCTTTTCGGTCATCTTGAACAGGTCATGTCCCGCCACATGGAGTCTTCCCGCCGTGGGACGGTCCAGACCGCCGATCATGTTAAGGAACGTAGATTTACCGGAGCCCGAGTTTCCGATGATTGCCAGAAGTTCACCCTTTTCCACCGTAAGATCCAGCCCCTGCAAAGCCATTACTTCGATGTCTTCGGTTTTGTAGATTTTCACAAGGTTGTCCGCCTTGATCATGATTTCCTCATCTGCCATTGTTTACAATCTCCCCGTCTTCAAGCTCAAACACCACATCACCCGCATTCATGAGTCCCGTATCATGGGTGGTCATAATAATGGTGACTTTTTCCTTTTCCACCAGTTCCTTAAAGAGCTTCATTACAGCCTGAGCAGTCTGAGAATCCAGCTCGGCTGTGGGTTCGTCCGCAAAGATGACCTTCGGTCTGTGGGCAATGGCTCTTGCAATTGCTACTCTCTGTTGCTCACCTCCGGACATTTCAGCGGGCATATGGTTCATTCTTGCACCGAGTCCCACCATCTTAAGGCATTCTGTGGCTCTTTCCTTCCTGTGGTCATTGATCCCCGCCAGACGCAGCGAAAACTCAACATTTTCATAGGCGCTCATCATGGGTATCAGCGAAACGGACTGGAAAACAAAGCCGATCTCTGTTCTTCTTAAGATCTCCCGGTCGTACTCACTCATCTTTGTGATGTCTCTGCCGCCGATGAAGATCTCGCCGTCCGTCGGTGTGTCAAGAGCCCCCAAAAGGTTGATCAGTGTGGTTTTTCCCGAACCGGATCTGCCTTTCAGGATGGCCAGGCATTTTTCCGGTACATTCATGCTGATATTCTTTAAAACATGTATCTCTCCGCCGCTGATGGGGAATTTTCTGTTTAGATCCTTTACGGTAATAATATCATTCATCAGTCTTCTCCAAGCTTCAAAGCATTAGTGATCTTCATCGAAGAAACTATCCTCGACAAAACAACGATGGAAACAATAACCATTACGAAAATCACGGAGAACAGCCTGATCATGTCACTTCCGTAAATCGTAAGTCTTAAAGGTGTTACCTGGCTCTCCCCTGCATAGGCAAGCTGGATCATGGGAACGAACATCCTTGAGGCAGCCACGCCGATGCCTGCTCCCACAGCGATGGAAAATATGCCTGTGGCAAGCTGTTCATTAAAGAGCATTTTAACAATCTCACCCTTTCTCATACCCATGGCTCTGAAAACACCGAAGAGAAGTTCTCTTGACTTGATGGACATGATCCAGTAGATGAGATAACCCGCAAGACAAAGGATGAGTATCACGATGAAGCTCATGGTGAGGATACCGTTGGTTCCCTGAAACAGAGTATCCTGTCTCACAGCCTCTTTTTTGTCAGCCAGATTCTCATACTTTGCAAGTGACACCTTGTTGTCCTCAAGGAAATTGTAGAAGAAATCATTCTCAGCCTTGTCGGAAAGCTTCAGAAATACGCGATAGGGCGTTTTTCCCCATTCACTCTGGATGGTGGAAAGGTGAGCCACGATAAGGTAATTGGTGACTTCTTCCGTGGTTCCGTCATTAAGGAGCCTGATCTCGGTAGGTTTAAATGAAGGCCAGTAATCCACAAAGCCTGCGATCACACCCACCACAGATCTTCCGTCAGTGTTGGTGTAGGTCAGCTTGTCTCCCGTTTTAAAATTCAAAAGAGTCTCAAAGCTTCTTGAGCAGAGTACAGCATCCGGATCCTGAGAGATGGAGTTAAGATAATGATTTATATGCTTATCCAAAAGTGAGCTGTCAAAAATGACCGCTTCTCCGAATTCTTTGGTGTCGATGGCCATAAGTGTTGCCATGGCAGTAGTTTTGCCCTTCTTAAAAGAAACGGCGTTATCGACAAAAACTCTTGCCGCCTTCTCTATGCCCGATGCATTTTCGTATTTTCCGAAATCGGGTTCAATATACTTTAATTCAATTGAGGGATCCATCTGAACACTTGCAATGTTGCTCTTCCATGCTTCCACAAGAACGATGTCGTCGGCAGTCATGTAGGTGGTGTTGTCCTCGGCATTTGAGATTATGGTTCTTGCTACCGTGGAATCAAAGATACCGAGAGAAACCGTCAGCACAAGGAAAAGCATTACAAACTGCTGTTTCGATCCGGTCCTGATGATCTGAAGGAATGAAGCATAGCCCGCAGGCTGCCATTTTTTCTTTCCGATAAAGAAGATCAGCTTTACGATAAGAGGCTGGATCCTCAGGAAAAGCATTCCTGCTCCGAGGATAAAAAGAACGGAGCTCAGATAAAGCAGCGGATCCAGACCTTTGCCGCTCAGTACATCGTTTACGAGATTGTCTGTCTGTCTCGAAAACGTGTAGAAGCCGTAAACGGAAACACCGAAAATGATCACATCAAGATAAAGCTTCTGCCAAAGCTTTTTGGTGCTTCTCGCCTTCTTCTGCTTGAGTTTTACAATGGAAAGACCGCTGGCTTTTAAAGCGGGGATCAGTGTGACAAGGATCGAAGCCGCGGAAGCGACTGCTGCGTAGATCCAGACTTCAGCCCCGAGCCTGACACTCAAAAGCCTTGCAAAATTGAATTCCAAAAAGGCTTCGGAAGATCCGATCAACTGACACATGATGATGCCCAAGGGAAGTCCTATCAGGCAAGAAACTAAATCTACAATAGTAGACTGCAGTAAATAAAGCCTTCCGATCTGACGTTTAGATGCTCCTCTGCTCTTTAAGAGTGAGATCTCATTCTGTTCAAGAGACAGCATCTGTCCCGAGATCATGAACAAAAATGCAAGGAGCAATGCCATTACCGGAACCTGAAGGATCACAAGAGTGACATTTATCTTGTTTTCCGTCTGCTTAAATGTTTTAAGCACTGAAAGATACCCCGGTGCGGTGATCTTTAATGCAGCCGAGGACGTGTCGACTATAGCATCTGTTTTACTTAAGATGTGATCGATCTTTTTTACGTCTATGGATCCAAGATCAAAAATATAGAACCAGTTGCATCTTATGTAGGATCTTGAAAAATTGTCCCCCAGGAAATAGTTTTCAAAAGCCTTCTCAGAGATCAGGAGTTCATTTCCGAAAGCATTATCCTCTTCGATCCAGGAAGTGTTTCCGTTCCTGACGGGATCGATGACTCCCACCACTTTAACACGGACATTGTTTCCGGAAGCATCCTTAAGGAAAGTAAATTTCAGTTCTTCTCCCACCAGAAGATTCATTTCCACGAGGCAGTCCGTGGTGACCACAGCCTCAATGCATCCGTTTTCGTCAAGGGAATCGCTGCCGTATCTTCCTGAAAGAAGTTTTGAGCAGTTTTCAAAATCCGAAAGGGTTCCGATCTCGAACTTTCTTTCTCCCACATCGTCTCTGTTCAAAAGGGACTCTGCATTGCTGATAACAAGATTATAATGGGAAACCCTGTTCTTAATGTCCACCCCAATGGACTTCACAACCGCATCTCCCCTGGCTTCCATGGAAACGTATCCGTTTGTGTTGCTTCCGTTCTGTGAAGACAGAAAAAAATTCATGATGTCGCAATCACTGTTTTCCTTCATGTAGTTCTTCAGATCGTCATCAAGCATACGTTTTAAGGACGCATTCCTGTACATGGGATAACTGGTGGCTGTTGCTATCAGAAGAACATTTCCGATCAAAAGGCACAACACCATCCATTTTTTATGCAATAATTTTTGTAGCATTAACCGAAACATTAACCCGCACCGCCTTTATTCGTAATAAATGTTCAAGCCTTCTCCGACACCGTCGGCAGCCCAGTAATAATCACTGCCCTTTCTTCCGTTAACGAATCTGAGTCGTTTGAGTTTGCCGTCTTCACGGGAAAGAACCGTGAGATTACCGTTGTAGGTGGTGACTCCGTCAACGGGAACGAGGATAACGTCCTCAACCACGATATTGTCGGTGCTGACAAATCTGGAAGCACCGAAGCAAAGGTACTCCCACTCTTCGTCAACCTTCACGTAGGCCGTGGATGTGTTGTAATTTCCCATAAGTCCGGTTCTGGAAGCGGAAATGATCCTTCCCGTACCTTTAACGGTCTCACCGTTAACCACGGCTTCCACGGTAACTGTCTGTCCGTATCTGAAAGCGTTGGATGAATTGTCCACCGTAAGAAGAAGGTTCTCGGTGGATGCAAATGTTCCGATCCTTCCGTTGGAAATGCCGCTTCCTTTGTAGATCCTTTCGGTGGCGATCAGCATACCGTCATATGGTGCCGTCACATTTCTCGACGTCATGGCCTCCTCAAGATCTTCCAATGTATTTTCAAGTTCTGCGATCCTCTCGTAATCCTTCTGAAGAAGAGCGAGCTTCAGAGAGAACCTTGTTTCCGCAACGTAGTCGGGTTCCACCGCTTCAAAGTAGGATGCGATGATCTCTCCCTTTTTTATTGGCTCAAAAGTAGTGAAATTAAAGCCTTTGAACACAAGAGTACCGTAAGTCCTGTCGGCGGTAAGGGTGGTCTGGGTGCTGTAATTTGATGAAGCCTTTGCTCTTGTAGTGATCACAAAGTCTCCTCTTTTTGTCATGCTGCTCCTTGCGGAGGCTGTCGTGTCATCCTTAAGGAAGACCTTGTCACCCTCCTTAAGGCCCTCAAGGATCTCGTAGTCGTTCAGTCCTTCTATGCCCAATGTGACATAGGTTTTTGTACGGTTTCCTTCCGTCACCGCGTAGACATACTTTCCGGCGGCATCACTGTAAAGGGCGTCCTTCGGAACGGTGAGCACATTTTCCGTAAGGTCACTTAAGATGATCACAGGAGCATAATCCCCTATATAAAACAAGGACTCATCGGGAACTGAAAACCTGGTGTAGACGGGTTCCTCTTCCGGAAAGCTGTTGATCCTGGTAAGGGCTATCTTTTTTCCTCCCAGAAGCGTGTAAACCTCATTGGCTTTTCCGAAAGTCTCATCATCTATGTAATCACAGACGATGAACTTCTTTTCACTGTTGGCAACAGCCATTATGTTGGTGTTTCCGCCCACCCATCTGCCGGAATTTGAAGCTACGGCGATGACTTCGCCTCCTTCCTCGGCATAGACAGATGTACTTGCAAGTTTTTCCCTCGCATTTTCCAGCATCTCGTCCAGTTTTGAAACAGCTTCATCCAGAACCTGCTTCTGCTGGCTGATCTTCAGATCGTTCATTTCCTTTTCCTGCCAGGTGATCTTCGGATCCGAGTTCTCTTTCCGGAGCTTTTCTATTTCATAATTACATGAGCTTTTTATCTCATTGATCTTATCGAGTACTTCCGAAACTGCCGCCTGAGCGGAAGCGCTGTCCATGTCGGCCAAAAGGTCTCCGGGATAGACTCTGTCTCCCATTTTTTTGTACACTCCGGAAACTCTTCCCGAAATGCCGAAGGAGTACTCTTTTATGTCAGCCAGTACTTCTCCGTTGTAAACGCTTATGTTGTACAGATCCTTACGCACCGCTTCCGTCTCGGAAACACTCTTTCCCACGGGTGTCAGAAGCTCCGGAACTTCCTGCGTCTCGGCATTGCCGCACCCTGCGGCAAGTAAAACGCAGCATATTAAAATTGTCAAAAGCCGCCTCATTTTCATTTCTGCTCCATGTCTGCCTTATTTAAGTACCAAAAAATCGCCTTCATTGATCCCGGAGATTATCTCCGTGTAATCGTTCCCTTCAAGTCCCACTTCCACGTACTGCACCGTTCTTATGTTGTTTTCATCGGTGTAGTAAACGTAATAATCATCCCCTGCATGATGTACGGCCTTCTTGGGGACTCTCAGCACATCCTTTCTTTCATCCATGATGATGTAATAGTAAGCCTTTGTTCCGATGGAAAGGCTGTAGTCCGGTTCTTCAAGGTCAAACACCAGTTCTTTCTCTTCCGGCGAAAACCTGTAAACAGTGTCATACAGGGTTCCGTTAAGGAGTTCTATGGTGCATTTCATTCCGTCATGCATATACTTTGCGTACTCTTCCCCCGCGCAGGTGAAGGAACATTTAGCGCTGTCAAAGATCGTAACAACATTCTGAGTCTTAAGGGAACGGGCCGTTGTGCTGAAGCTCCTCACAAATGCAACCGTTCCGTCGATACCGGCGTAGATCCTTCCTTCTTCCACCTGTCCTCCGTAGTAATCTCTTCTTAAGCTCTCGTATTCAATAAGATCCCTGTATTCCTTTATCTGAGGCTCGTATTCCTCTTCGATCTTTTTGTCTCTTTCCTTTGCCCCCGCCTCATCGATCTCTCCGTTCTTAACCATTCTTCTGCTCTGGTCAAGGGCAAGTTCTTTCTGTTCCATAAGGAATTTCAGCGATGTTTCGTAGAGTTCGATGGTACTGATACAGTTTTCGTATTCTTCCCCTGCTTCTTCCATGTCAAGCTCCGCCAGGAGATCTCCTTTTTTCACTCTGTCGCCCTTTTCCACATAGACTCCCTTTATCTGATAACCCTCCAGCTTAAAACTCAGGTTCTCGGAATCCTTCTGGGCATATTTCAGTGTTACCTTCTTTGACAGGACCACGTCCCCTTTTTCCGCTTCCGCAAGGAGGTACTCGGTCCGGGCAGGTTTTTCCTCCACAACGATCTCATGGTTCTCTTTTTTTCCGCAGCCCCCCGCAAAGATCACCATTCCGAGTGTCAAAGGAAGAATGACGGAAATCATTGATTTTCTCTTGATCTTAACCATAAAAAAACTCCCAATAACGATTTAAACATATCAGCGACTATTATAAAAAATCGCCTATGTTTTTTCAACCGATTATTGGGAAAAATATGGTCACGTATTGCTGTAATATCTAAAAATCACGCAATTATTGCCAAACCTTTTTGAGCATTGCAAAAAACTCATTCTCTGGATGCCAGTTCTCTGGAAATGTCCGTCCAGGTGAGACCTGTCTCAGCCATCAGAACCATTACATGGTACATGAAGTCCGCTATCTCGTAGCGAAGCTCTTCGTGGTCGGGATTTTTTGCGGCTATAACGATCTCAGTTGCCTCTTCACCGCATTTTTTGAGGATCTTGTCTATGCCCTTATCGAAGAGATAGTTGGTGTAGCTGCCCTCCTTGGGATTCTTCTTTCTGTCCATGATGACTCCGAAGACTTTGTCAAACACGGCGGAAATGTCATCATTTTCATAATCCGTTTTGAATATATCCGTGAAAAAGCATGAGTAGTTTCCTGTATGGCAGGCGGCACCGATCTGTTTTACCTTTGCAAGAAGCGTGTCGGAATCGCAGTCAATGGAGATGCTCTTAACGTATTGATAATGCCCGGAAGTGTCCCCCTTGATCCAGAGTTCGTTCCTGCTTCTGGACCAGTAGGTCATCCTGCCGGTCTCCACTGTCCTTTCATAGGCTTCCTCGTTCATGTAGGCCAGCATCAGGACTTCATTTGTCTTGTAATCCTGAACCACAACGGGCACCAGCCCCTGATCGTTCTTCTTCATGTCCGCAAATCTCATGGACGTCTCAAGCATATAGACCGGGTAACCCTGTTCCTTAAGGCTCTTCTTGACGCCGAAAACATTCTTTCCCGCATAGAATGAAGTGGCGATGGCTTCCACATTGGGGAGATCCATAAGTGAAGTGATGGAATTCCTCTCAAGGGCATCCCTTATGATAACGGGGCAATAATTTCCGTTAAGATACTTCATGATCTTGGGAGTGATACGGATGTGCTTTGCCATGATACCGTATATGCCTGTGGCAATGTATTTAAGGCAGGTCTGTCCGATCTCGTGAATAGTCTCCTCTTTGTAGTCACAGCCGAAGTTGACACAGGCCCAGACGTTTTCTTTGCCTATTTTGGTGACTGCCTGTGAAAGAAGCTCCTGATCCGAGATCTTTTCCATGTCGATGACAACTTTACATGCTCCCGAATAATAGGCTTTTTTCACATCTTCCAGACGATCGACGTAAACTCCCGCCATGAAGGGCAGGTCACTCCTGTCACGTACAAGCCGGAGAGTGGAAATGAATTCGTCTCTCTCCTTTTCCGACTTTGAGTAATTGTAAATGTAAAGCATGTCCACGCCGGAATCATCGTAATCCGCAACCAGTTCCAGTACGGTCTCTCTTGATTCATTTTCGGCATCAATGGATGCAATGATCTTTTTGTCCATTATTCAAACTCCTTCGCAACCTCTTTGAGGTCAACCTTGTGCTCATAGATGGCTTTTCCTAAAATCGCACCGTAAACACCGGCTTTTTCAAGATTTCTGAGATCCTCCGCCGATGAAACACCGCCGGATGCGATCACATTAAGGCCTGTTTCATCCGCCAGTTTTTTTGTCTGTTCAATATTGGGTCCCGCAAGCATGCCGTCCTTTGAGATGTCGGTGTAGATGATGGTCTTTACACCCATATCCTTCATGAGAAGTGCCAGGTCCACGGCGTAGATCCTGCTGATCTCTTCCCAGCCGGAAACCGCAACCTTACCGTCCTTGGCGTCAATACCGACTACGATCTTATCTGCTCCGAACTCCAGTATGCTTTCCTTTACAAAATCGGGTCTTCTGACGGCTTCGGTTCCGATGATGACTCTTGAAACACCCAGACTCAGCTTCTTACTGATGTCTTCGGTGGTCCTGATGCCTCCGCCTATCTCAACGGGGATCCCCACATTCTCAATGATCTCTTTGACAGCTTCATCATTTACGGATCTTCCCTCTCTTGCTCCGTCCAGATCCACCAGATGGATGAAACGTGCACCTGCGGCTTCAAATTCTTTTGCCACCTTCCAGGGCTTGTCGTCGTAAACCGTCTTGTCTTCGTAAACGCCTTGTCTCAAACGGACGCACTGTCCGTCTTTAATGTCGATTGCAGGATAAAGTTTCATTTTCTCTCAGCCTTTCAATTAAAGTGTTCCCTTGGTGGATAAAACGCCGTTGATCCTTTCGTTTGGAGAAACTGCGGCACACAGAGCCTTTGCCAATGCCTTGAAGCAGGCCTCCAGCTTGTGGTGGTTGTTTTCACCAGCCAGCTCCTTAAGGTGAAGATTCATTTTTGCCGAATAGGAAAGAGCATAGAAGAACTCCTTTGCATTTTCCGTGTCGAATTCCCCAATCTTCGGAACAGTAAAGTTCACATCAAAATTCAGATAAGGTCTTCCGCAAAGATCCACGGCACTGAGGATCAGAGTTTCGTCCATGGGAAGTGTGAAACAGCCGTAGCGGTTAATGCCTTCTTTGTTTCCAAGTGCCTTGTCGATGGCTTCTCCCAAAGCTATTCCGCAATCCTCGATGGTGTGGTGGCTGTCAACGTAAAGGTCACCCTTGCACTTTAAGGTGAGATCAAAAAAGCCGTGTTTTGCAAATGCAGAAAGCATATGGTCAAAGAACCCTATGCCTGTTGAAATGCTGGAATCTCCTTTTCCGTCAAGATCGATCTCCACTTCTATATCGGTTTCGTTGGTTACACGTTTCACGCTGCCTTTTCTCATTACTTTACTTCCTTTCCGAAGCGCACAGCGATGGAATTTGCATGTGCGGTGAGTCCCTCCGCTTTCGCAAAGGTAATGATATCGTTGCTTACGGGCTCCAATGCCTCCCGTGAATACATGATTATACTGCTTTTCTTAATGAAATCGTCAACGGAAAGAGGCGAAAAGAATTTGGCCGTTCCGTTGGTGGGCAGGACGTGGTTGGGTCCCGCAAAATAGTCCCCTAGAGGTTCACTTGAAAATTCCCCTAAGAACATGGCTCCGGCATTTTTAACCTTGGTCATGGTCATAAAAGGATCTTTTGTAAGGATCTCCAGGTGTTCCGAAGCTATCTCGTTAACAGCTTCGACAGCTTCCTCCATGCAGTCGGCGATCAGGATGTAGCCGTAGTTTTCCAGAGACTTTTCTATGATTGCTTTTCTGGAAAGCTGTGCCGTAAAGCGATTGACCTCCGCTTCCACTTTGTCCGCAAGTTCTGCTGATGTGGTCACAAGAATGGCACTTGCCAGTTCGTCGTGCTCCGCCTGTGACAGAAGATCCGCAGCCACATAAGTGGGATCCGCTGTTTCATCCGCAAGCACCATGACCTCGGAAGGTCCTGCGATGGAGTCGATGGCTACAAGCCCGTAAACCGCTTTCTTGGCAAGAGCCACAAATATGTTTCCGGGGCCTACGATCTTGTCCACTTTTTTAATGCTATCGGTTCCGTAGGCCATGGCTCCCACAGCCTGGGCTCCGCCTACCTTATAGATCTCGGTGACACCTGCTTCACAGGCTGCCACAAGAGTTCCTTCGTAAACCCTGCCATCAGCTCCCGGAGGAGTCACCATGCAGATCCTCTTTACTCCCGCAACCTTTGCCGGGATAACGTTCATGAGCACCGATGAAGGATAAGCTGCCTTTCCGCCGGGCACATAGACTCCCACGGAATCAATGGCGCTCACCTTCTGTCCGAGGATAATGCCTGTTTCCTCGGAATCAAACCAGCTGTACTGCTTTTGTTTCATGTGGTAGTTTTTGATGTTCTCGGCTGCTTTTCTGATAACGTTCAAAACTTCCCCGGGGAGCTTTGAGTAGGCTTCCCTGATCTCTTCTTCGGTAACTCTGATATTTCCTTCGTTAATGACCGCCTTGTCGAATTTTTCGGTGTATTCAAAAAGAGCACGATCTCCCTTCTCTTTGACATTTTCAAGGATCTCAGCCACTTTGGCCGTCTGCTCGGCGTAACGATTGGGATTTCTCTTTAAGAGTCTGTCCTGCAGATCTCTTTTGTTCTCTTCATTAAGTCTGATCTTTCTCATCACAATTCCTTTCTCAATCTGTCAATGATCTCCGTGATCCTTTCGTGTTCCATTTTCATGGAAACCCGGTTAACAACCATTCTCGCGGAAAGAGGAAGGATCTCTTCAAGTACTTCCAGACCGTTCTCTCTGAGTGTTGTCCCTGTTTCAACTATGTCCACTATGACTTCGGACAATCCCACAATAGGTGCCAGTTCTATGGAACCGTTGAGTTTAATGATCTCCACCGTCTGATGTTTCTTGTTACGGAAATAGTCCTTGGCGATCCTCGGATACTTTGTGGCCACTCTGATGATCTGTCCGGAATTCAAAAGGGGCTTCGCGCTTGCGGGACCTGCCACACACATGCGGCATTTTCCGACTCCCAGATCGAGAACCTCGTAAATGTTCCTGTCTTCTTCCAGGATCGTGTCCTTACCCACAACCCCTATGTCTGCGGCTCCGTATTCCACGTAGGTGGGAACATCCGTTGCTTTTGCAAGAAAGAATCTGAGTTTAAGTTCTTCGTTCGTAAAGATCAGCTTGCGCGAATCTTTGTCTTTCATCTCTTCACAGGTGATCCCTATCCTTTCAAGGAATCCCAGTGTCTGTAATGCAAGTCTGCCCTTTGCCAGGGCGAATGTAATGTATTCCATGCTTTCACCCCTTCTGTATGTTCTTCGTCTCTGTCTTACCGGATTCCAGATCAAGGATCCTGATGCTGTCGGGAGAATCCACGTAGAGGATACCTCCTGCCAGAGCACCTTTGGCGTATCTTACGTACTCTTCGTCGGAAACATTGTCATTCTTCTTTAAAAGAGTAGCCGGAAGCCCGTCGTTTCTGAAATCATTTGCGATCTTTACCGCTGTCTCCTCAAACTTTTCATCGTAAAGGACAAGAGTAAGGTTTTTAAGGATCTTGGGAGTGATCTTCTGTCTCGCCATGGCATTGATGGCGTAATCGGTGTAGATGGCGATCCCGATGGCGGGAGCCGGCTTACCGAACTGGGAAAGAAGCTTGTCGTATCTTCCTCCCGCTGCGATGGGTTCACCGGTTTTGTGGGTGTAGGCTTTAAAAAGCACTCCTGTGTAATAATCGTATTTTGAAAGCATGCCCAGATCAAAGGAAACATAGTTCTCCTTGCCGTACATGCACAGCTTTTCGTAGATCTCTTCGATCCTTTCGAGAGCAGACACGGCTCTGGGATTCACTGTCTTTTTCTTCATTTCTCTTACGAAATCGATGGATCCGAATTGAAGAGGAAGTCGAGTGAAGAGTTCTTTGATGGTCTCATCGATCTTTTTGGATGAAAGCAGTTCCTCCACTCCGAAAAGGTTCTTGGTTTCAATGAGCATCCTGAGTTCATCGGTCTCATCCGCATCAAAGCCTGCGGCATCGCACAGTCCGCGGAAAAAGTCCGCATTTCCGACTTCGATCTGGAAATCCTCCAGTCCCATGCTCTTGATGCAGTCGATCATGAGTGCGATCATCTCCGCATCCGCAAAAGCTCCTCCTTCATTCACAAGTTCGGCTCCGATCTGTGTGATCTCCTTAAGCTTTCCTCTGTAGCCGTCGTTGTTCATGAAAGTGTTGCCATGGTAGAACATCCTGATGGGCAGTTTTTCATCTCTGTAGTACTTGGCCACGCATCTTGCGATCTGGGGAGTGATGTCCGGTCTCAACACCAGGGTCTCTCCATCCCTGTCAATGAATTTGAACATGTCTCTCTGAGACACGGTGCCTCTTTCGGAATTAAAGATATCGAAGTATTCAAAAGCGGGAGTCATTATCTGAAGGAAGCCGTAATGTCGCATGCACTCCTTTACGGCGCGTTCTGCCCGTTCCTTTGTAATAAATTCCTCGCCATAGATGTCTCTCACACCTTCGGGTGTGTGTAACAATTTTTCTTTCACGGCTTTCTCCTTTCTCATCTTAGTCTGAATTACACTTCATTACGTTAAACTGCTAATTTGCTACCAGATTAGCAAATGAAATGATTAGTGATTTTACATTAAGTAACATGACTTGTCAAGAGAGATTTTAATTTCCTCATCCTCTCTCTTCCAGATCCTGTTGCAACATTCCGAGATAAGGAACGAAAAGCCCTGCTTTTTCTTTGAAAAACCACTTTTCATCCAGTTCGTCAAAACGTATGCTCTTTCTTCCACCCTGCTCCATCCGTTCCCAATATCCTTTTATCTCGGAAAAACGCATGTAGTAGTAGATGTTCCTGTGAGTGTAATTAATCAAAAAGAAAGCCACCCCCTCCTGCTCTTCAAAATCCTGCATGAACTTCATCTGATGCTCATGGATGTTGTTAAGGGCAAAGGTGTCCAGCTTGCATTCCTTGGCATCAAAGCACACGGGTATCCCCTGCACGGCTCCGATGTAGTCCACCGTACTTTTCTGATCAAAGTAGGCAAGAGTGATGTGCCTTGTTGACTGATCGATCTCCACCGGCGTAATGGGGGTGGGTACTTTCTGGATCAGTGCCAGCTTCTTTTCTCTGTATTTATCGTTTGTAAGATTTACGAGTTCCTCAAGATTCGATCCCCTGAGTCCTCGTGAACTCCATGACGGCATTTAGATATTCCTCTTCTTTAAAGATTTTTGCGGCTGCGTTTTTAAATCCTGCAGGAGGCGGACAGGTGATGCACTTTCCCGAGATCCCCCCGATCTTCCCCGTGTTTTTGGGAAATACAAGCATATAAGCATGCAGCATGTGATAATCCGGGCTGATCACGGAAGCCTTCCCTGAAGCGCTTTTTTTATCCCTGTATCCGTATTTAATGTCTCCTGCCAGAGGATGACCGAGAGCAGCCAGCTGCGCTCTGATCTGATGGGTTTTACCCGTGATGAGTCTCACCGCCAGAAGGCTGTATTCATCTGATGTGAGTAGGGGCAGGATCTCTGCCTCGATCTTCTCGTATCCGTCTTTGGGGGCTTCGGAAACCTGAACCTTGTTTGTCTTCTCATCCTTAAGTATCCAAGATGTGACCTTCCCTCTGAGTTTCACGGCCCCGACAGCGATACAGAGATAAAACTTTTTAAGTTCATGGCCTTTCAGCATTCTTGCAGCTTCCTGCAGCCCCATGAGACTCTTTCCCGCGATCACAAGGCCGGATGTGTTCCTGTCAATACGATTGCAGACACCGGGGGTAAAGGCTTCGTTTCTGCCTATGCCTTTTTTAAAAAGATAGCTCACTATCCTTTCATTTATTGAGACATCTCCTTCTTTTGCCTTTTGCGAAAGCTCTCCTACAGGCTTGTTGACGATCAGAAAATCCTCATCCTCGTAGACTATCTCCGAGGGCTTTAAGGAAGGCGCGGTGCTCTGAGGTTCGACATTTTCCGTCATCTTTCCCGCAAACTTGTCAAAGGTTTCCTGCGAAAGGAAGAAACTGATCTCATCCCCTTCAGTCACCTTTTCGTTTCCTTCGGCTTTTTTGCCGTTCAGGGTAATGTTCTTTTTTCTCAGCATTTTAAAAACGAAAGAAGATGGAGCCTCCTTTAAGATCTTCATAAGAAGCTTATCAAATCTCTGTCCGCTTTCGTTTTTCCCTACTTTGATATTTATCATTATACTATCGATACCTTTATGAATTCGAGAATGGTGGTCCTGTCTTTCTGCTGTTTCTCACTGATCTCTTCGTTTGCCGATCTCATTTTGAACCTGCTCGCAAGTGCTTTGTCGGAATTCGTGATAAAGACTGTGTGATCCAGTTTCCTTAGATTCATTTCATTCTTAAAATAGGCCTCGATGCGGTCGACCCTGTCTTTTTTGTCCGATGTGTATCCGATGATCTGATGTCCCGTAACATAGATGGCATCCAGATGCATGGATCTTTCGCTTGAAGTGAACACTGCATCGTAAAAGATCCTGTCACCATCCCGTAAAAGCCCGTCCAGAAAGACCTTTTCTTCATCGTTGATGGACTTATGAGGGCAGACAACGATCATAAGCACCAGACATTTGGCGGCGGGAAGCACTCCCAGGATCGCTACCACCGTAAAGATGTTGGTAACCTCCCACTTGTTAAGTGCAAGTCCCAAAACAAAGATCCCCCCGGCCACAACCAGGATTACCAAGAACAATATTGTGAGGGATATCTTTCTGTACTTGAGATACCCCCATTCTCCTCTTTCTTTTTTCTTAAGCATATATTCTCCCAAAATGTGTTTATCAAATCATTCACCGGTTATCTCTTCTTTTTTTACAAAGCGCATCTCTCCGGTCTTAAGATCATCCGGTAAAACAAGCTTTCCGAAGGCCGTGCGTTTAAGGTGCACCACTTCCACACCCACCTCATGACACATCCTCTTAACCTGGTGAAACCGTCCTTCTGTAAGGACGATCTTTAATGTACATCTATCGCCGTCATCTTTAAGAACCGATAGTCCTGCAGGAAGTGCTCTGTACTCATCTCCCACCTGTATGCCTTCTTTAAACCGTTCTGCAGCATCCTTTGCAAGATGCCCCTCACACTCGGCGATGTATTCCTTTTCCACATGCTTTGTGGGGCTTAAAAGGTTGTGAGACAGCCGGCCGTCATTGGAAATAACCAAAAGTCCTTCGGTATCCTTGTCCAGGCGTCCGATGGGAAACAATCCGTTCCTTGGGCATCTTTCAAAGATCTCACTGTTCTCTTTTATGAGATCCAGGACAGTTCTGTCTCTCGAATCCTCTGTGGCTGAGATCACGCCTGCCGGCTTGTTCAGCATCACATAAACGAGTCCGATCTTTCTCAGGTTCTTTCCGTCAAGCGTCACTTCATCGGTCTCCGAAACTTTCATTTCACCTTTTTTTGAAATGATGCCGTTCACAGTGACCCTGCCCAAAGCTAAGGCTTTCTTTGCTTCAGATCTTGTGAGGCTTGAGTTTTCACTGATAAATTTGTCAAGTCTGTCAGCCATTACATCATTCTCCATCCCGGCAGATACTTGTTCTTTAATACATTATTCTTTGCTTTTGCCCAGCCCAAAGGATGATCCTCCACACAGACAAGGGCATAGCCGTCCTTTACATCGTATTTTGCGTCCACTGTCTCACACTTTAAGTACTTAATAACATCTTCGTCTCCGTACTTAATGCTGTAAACATTGTCAAATTCGGAAGCTTTCAGAGCACAGGCAAGAGCCTGGGAAGGTTCGAAACGGTTCTTAGCGATCTCACCCAAAAGAAGTCCCGTTCTCATGATCCTTAGTCCCTTAAGCTCGGGGATCCCTTCGGGGATAAGACAGATCCTGTTATCCCTGATCTCGATCCTGTCAGCTGGAAGATCCATCCTTACATGTTTAAAAAACTCTGCCGCTTCTTCCGGGAGTTTTCCGGAATGAACTCTTTCAAAGCCTCCCGTAAAGCCTTCGCAGGAACCTTCGTCTCTCTTAAACAGACATGAGAAATGTCCTTCTCCCTCCAGAAGATGAGGCCAGAGTCTGACAGCGTTCCTGATCTCTTCCTTATTGGAATCCACCAGCTCGGGTCTTCCCCAGGCAAATTTTTCGTAAGATTTTTCAGGACGTACTGCATGCATGTCCGGCCACTTGTCCAGGATGTACTGAACGGAGCCTTCATCCTCCCCGGGATCAAAGGTACAGGTGGAGTAGACCATCATACCTCCGGGTGCCAGCATGGGAACAACGGCATCGATGATCTCTATCTGAAGCTTGTGGTAGTACTCGGTTCCGTACTGTTCCCAGTTCTTCATGATGGCGGGGCTTTTACGGAACATTCCTTCTCCGCTGCAGGGTGCATCGATAAGGATCTTGTCAAAGTAGCCTCTGAAACGGTCAGTCAGTTTTCCCGGTGCTTCCGAAAGCACTACTGCGTTCTTTGTTCCGAAAAGCTCAAGATTTTTGAGTAATGCCTTTGCTCTGGAATTACTGATGTCATTTGAAAAAAGGACTCCCTTTCCCTTAAGCTTCGCAGCAAGTTCCGTGCTTTTTCCTCCGGGGGCTGCGCAGATGTCCAGCACCCTGTCTCCCGGTTTTACGGGTAGCATGTTTGCGGGAGTCATGGCAGAGGGCTCCTGAATGTAAAAAAGCCCTGCAAAATAGTAAGGATCCTTTGCAGGCTGATCCAACAGGTTGTAGTAGTAACCGTTGTCGATCCAGGGCACCTGCCTCACTTCAAAAGGTACCAGTTTTTCCCATTCTTCCTTACCGATCTTAAGGCTGTTAAAACGAACGCCTCCGAAGCGGGGCTCATTGAATCCCGCAATGAAGGCGTCAAATTCCTCGCCCAAAATCTCTTTCATTTTGTTCTCAAATTTTTCAGGCAGTTTGTTCATATATTAATTTCTTTTCTTAGGATTTCTATTTGTTAAGGCTTTGAGCCCTGTAGCCCTCGGCTATGGTGTCCAGTTCATGGTTAAATCTGTTGAGGGCGGAAAGATCGTCCGTGGAGTAGATCTTAAAGAATTCATCCTGGATCTGCACCACTTCCTTCTTGTTGGCAACCTTGTAGAGGTTCTGGATGTTGTTCAGAATGTCAGCCACCATCTCAGCCTTTACGTTAAAGGAAACCTGAGAATCCAGAATGTCTTCACGGATGGAGGACATTTCCTGATCCAGGATGACGATGGCATCCGCAGCTTTGTGAAGTCTTTCCGCAATGCTCTCGGGAAGATTTTCCTTATACTTGTACTGCAATGAATGCTCCACCGTAGCCCAGAAATTCATGGCCAGTGTCCTGATCTGGATCTCCACCGGTATCTCTCTGGGGCCTTTTTCCGTTTCAACCGTGTAGTATACTATCATATGATAGCTTCTGTATCCGGAATCCTTGGTGTTCTTAATGTAATCCTTTTCGTTGATCACCCGCATGTCCGATCTCAAACGGATCAGACGGACAACCTCGTAAATGTCATCCACGAACTGGCATGTGATCCTTATGCCCGCAATATCTCCCAGTTTATCTTCAAATTTTTCATAGGGGATACCCTTCTTCTGACATTTCTCCAGGATCGAGTATATGGTCTTTACGCGACCGTCCACTCTTTCAATGGGAGAATACTGTCCGTTCTGGCGCTTAGCGCGGATCATATGCTCGAATTTCACCACGAGTTCGTCCACAGCCAGTGAGTAGGGTTCAAGGATCTCTCTCCAAAGTTGTATTTCCATTATACCATCTCCTCAAAATTTATATCATTGTCGGTCAGAAACTTCTCTGCCCTTAAATCCCATTTTTTTTCAAGCTCTTTGTCCAAAGAAAAAGTGCCTCTGTAAACCCCCGTAACGATGGTGGCAACTCCGTCTTTGTAAGTAAACCCCATGCTCAGTGAGAAGCTTCCCTTTTCTTCTTCACCGGCAGTCTCTTTCTTCATCTTCTCATTTGCCAGGAAAGAAAGCCGTATGTAAAGGGGTGTGTGTTTCCCACGGATCAGCCCCAGAACGTTTTCCTTCACGTCTTTCCAGCAGGCATATCTTTCCATCACCGCCTCTTCTTTTTCTTCGGAATTAAAGTAGTCGGCATGGATCTCTCCGGAATAGATGAAATCCATGAAAGTCCTGACGGTTCCCTCTCTCAGAAGAAAATCGTCAAAGGCTTCGCTTTTAAGAAGCTTTCCCATGAATCTGTTCATTTCCGTGATCTTTAGTTGTTTCAAATCCTGTCCCCCATAAATCTCAAAACTAAAAGCACTGCCCCGTAGCAGACAGGGAATGCGATGTAAGTCAAAAGTCTGATGACATTTGTTTTTCTGCCCTCTTCACCGCTGTAGAGCCAGATGGGCACACATCCGAGAATGGGCGCAAGCATCAGGATACCGCCTCCGTTACCGAGACTCAGGAACTGGAGCAGACAGATGCATATGACGGTAAAAACGGGATTACCGTAGAAATAGTAAACCGCAACCATCATGAGGATCATGAGCGATCCGTGAGCAGTGTTCAGAAACACCGCTACCGCGCAGCAGACCAAAGCAAAAAGAATGTTAAAAAGCACAAAAGGAACGCTTCCCGGGGAGTACTTCTTTTTGATGACCCTGTCCATCACACAGACTACAGCTGCTCCTAGGATCATGGAAAAGTAAAGGTTTAAACTCATGGAAAAGGCAGGATTCTTTAAAATCCCTTCCGAAAAGTCAAAGACCTTTCCACCGTAAGCGGCAAGATCCAGAAGGATCTCGGTGATGACAGCCGCAGTTCCCAGCCTTATAAAGAGCTTTTTAAGATCTCCCGTTTTAAGAACTGCTTCCACAGTGAGGAAACAGATGGGAGGTAATGCCGAGATCACCACTATGCTTCCGATTATGTAAAGAATAGCCCAGGGGCCGTCATCAAAATTCCCGTCGGAATAATGGGCATAGGTGAGCTGGACCATGGTCATTCCGGCAAAATAGAGGATCAAAGCGATGATCTTCATCTGAAAAGCATTTATGGATACTTTACTTCTTTTTTCCATTTCGGATCACCGATCTTTCTTTCATTAATATCACGATGGTTCTGGGGCTCAGAGTGATCTCTCCTCCGACGCTTTCGTGTTTTTCATCCCTGTCTGTGGACAGCAGGACTCTGAAATCTTCTCCGTCGGGAGAAGGGATCCTGAAAACGTGTTTTTCCCAATGCATATTATATATGATATAAAAATCATCGTCAATTTCATCTTTTCCCGCCGCACCGCAAAGGTAAATGCCTGCAAGACGGTTGTAGGGCTGGCAGTCGATCAGCCATGGCGTCTCGCCGTGAAGCGAGATCTCCGGCATTCCGCAGCCGGTCCTGTCGAATTCCGAAAGGGTAACGGGATTACAAAAGATCCTGTGGTTCTTTCTGAGTTCCAGAAGCTCCTTTACAAACTTCAGTAATTCCCTGTTTGAACTCAGTTTCTCCCAATTAACCCAGCCTGTTTCGTTGTCCTGACACCAGGTGTTGTTGTTTCCCTTCTGGGAATTACCGAATTCGTCACCGGCAGGAAGCATGGGCACTCCCCCCGCCAGAATGGTGGTAAGGAGGGCATTTTTCATCATTTTAAGACGAAGCTTTGTGACTTTTCTGTTCCCTGTCTCTCCCTCTTCGCCGCAGTTCCAGCTGTAATTAAGGACCTTGCCGTCTCTGCCGTTTTCACCGTTGGCTTCGTTGTGCTTAATGTCGTAAGAGTAAAGATCCCTGAGGGTGAAGCCGTCGTGGTCGGTAATAAACCTGACTCCCGCAGAGGGTGTTCTGTTCTTCATGTAGTCGTAGAGCACGGGGACAAAGCCCTCATCCCCTTTAATGTATCTTCTCATGTCGTTCATGAAGCCGTCGTTGTAACGAAGGATACGGCCGGGATAAAGGTTCACAAGCCTTTCTTCCGCATCTGTCACCATGAAGATACAATTGGAAAGATAGGGGTCCGTAACAAGGCAGGAAACGGAGATCTGCCAGTCATTGATCCTGAAACCGTCGATGCCGTAATTTACCGCCCAATGCCTCAAGCAGTCTGCAATAAGGCTTTCGGATGTGTCTTCTCCGAACATTATCTCCATAAAGACGGAGATCCCCGCTTCATGAAGCTTTTGCACCATTTCCGCAAATTCTTCCGATGCCTTTTTAGGCTCCGAAGCATAGGAAGACTTGGGTGCAAAGAAGTAGGTGTTCACACCGCCGTAGCCCCAAAGATTAAGCCCGTTACCGGGAAGGCATTCGTCAAACTCGTACACGGGCATCAAAAGGACTCCGGTGATCCCCAGCTTTTTAAGGTAAGAGATCTTTTCCGTTACTCCCTTAAATGTCCCGGGACATTTCACTCCCGAAGAAGGATCCATGGTAAAGCTTCTCACGTGGAGCTTGTAAAGCACCAGGTCCGAAAACTCTGTCTTAAAGCTCTCCAAAGAAAAGCTGTACTTCGAGAGATCCTTTACTACATTTGTCTCCTGCTCTCCGGATCTCTTCCCGAACTTCTCTCTTCCCCTTATCTCAAGGGCATAGGGATCCTCTGCGATCTTGCCGTCTGCTTTATAAAAATATGAATCGGGGCATTTCTCTACAGTTGTAGTAAAAATCCCGTTCTTTGTTTTTTTCATTTCCTGCTCTGCGAAAACATTTCCTTTTTCATCACAAAGGCAGAGCAAACATGATAAAGCCTTTGGAAGGCTCACGGAGAAACGACAGCGTCCTTCCTCCGTGACAAAAGCTCCCAAAGGTACATTTCTTAGGTCTGTATGTGTGTTTTTGATGTTTGATTTTTGCAAAATCAATCTTCCTCTTCCACCTGTGATGTAAGAACCTGACGCTTTCTTGCCAGCTCATCGCTTTCAAGATACTCGTCGTATGTTGTCACCTTATCGATCATGCTTCCGCCGGGAACGATCTCCACGATCCTGTTTGCAACAGTCTGAATGAACTGATGGTCAAGAGCGGTGAACATTACCACAGAAGGGAACTTGATCAGCGCATTGTTTAATGAAGTGATGGATTCCATGTCCAAATGGTTTGTGGGCTCATCCATGATGAGAACGTTGGCTCCGATGAGCATCATTTTTGAAAGCATGACTCTCACCTTCTCACCACCGGAAAGAACGTTGACCTTCTTAACGCCTTCTTCTCCCGCGAAAAGCATTCTTCCCAGGAAACCTCTGACGTAGGTTACATCGTCTACCGTAGAGTAAGGCATGAGGTGTTCAACGATGTTCTCCTCGCCCTTAAAGATCTCTGTATTATCCTTGGGGAAGTAGCTCTGGGATGTGGTAATGCCCCACTTGAAGCTTCCGGAGTCAGGCTCCATCTCTCCCATAAGGATCTTGAAAAGCGTAGTTGCAGCAACGGTGTTACCGCCAACAAAAGCGATCTTGTCGTTTCTTCCCACAACCATATTGATGTTGTCAAGGATCTTGACACCGTTGATGGTCTTGGAAAGGTTTTTGATCTCAAGTACTTCGTTACCGATCTCACGATTGGGTCTGAAGTCGATGTAGGGATACTTTCTGGAAGAAGGCTTGATGTCAGTGAGCTCGATCTTCTCAAGTGCTCTCTTACGTGAAGTTGCCTGCTTGGACTTTGAAGCATTTGCGGAGAATCTCTGGATGAATTCCTGGAGTTCCTTGATCTGCTCCTCTTTCTTCTTGTTGGCTTCCTTCATCTGACGGACCATGAGCTGACTTGACTCGTACCAGAAGTCGTAGTTTCCTGCATAGAGCTGGATCTTTGCATAGTCGATGTCAGCAATGTGTGTGCAGACTTTGTTTAAGAAGTAACGGTCGTGGGAAACCACTATGACCGTATTGTCAAAATCGATAAGGAAATCCTCAAGCCAGTTGATGGCATCGAGATCCAGATGGTTTGTAGGCTCGTCCAGGAGAAGAATGTCCGGATTACCGAAAAGTGCCTGGGCAAGGAGCACCTTGACCTTTACAGGGCCTGTAAGATCAGCCATCTGAGCGTAATGAAGGGAAGTGTCCACCCCAAGTCCGTTAAGAAGTGTGGCAGCATCGCTCTCAGCTTCCCATCCGTTCATTTCGGCAAATTCAGTTTCCAGCTCGGATGCACGGATACCGTCTTCCTCTGTGAAATCTTCCTTTGCATAGATGGCATCCTTTTCCTTCATAATGTCGTAAAGACGCTTGTTACCCATGATAACCGTGTCCATTACGTTAAAGGCATCGTATTTAAAGTGGTCCTGCTGAAGGAAAGAAAGACGCTGGCCGGGAGTGATGATAACATCGCCCTTTGTGGGCTCCAGCTGTCCGTTGAGTATCTTAAGGAATGTGGACTTTCCGGCGCCGTTGGCACCGATAATACCGTAGCAGTTACCCTCCGTAAATTTGATGTTAACGTCTTCAAAAAGAGCTCTCTTTCCGAGACGAAGTGTAATGTTACTTGCCTGAATCATTAAATAAAAATCCTTTCTTGAAAAAACATATATTAACGATCATAAATGAGGTTCAACGCATTAAACCTCAAACATGAGATCTTCGTATGTGGGAACGGGCCAGAATCTCTTGTCCACAATGATCTCCAGCTCGTCGATGGGACGTCTCAAGGCTTCCATTGCGGGCTTGACCTTTGTACTGTAGGCAAGGGCTCTTTCCTTTTCATCTTTTATGAGTCTTGCATTTCCGTTCTCAGTCCTCAGAACCTCAAGTGCATCGGCAGCTTCCTTGAGAAGCCCGGAAAGCTTCTTAAGAAGTTCAGCCTGAACGGGCGTATCAAGTCCGAGTCCCGTATCGTTGATGGCATTGATGGTTTCCGCAAGGCGCTTGGAATAACGGATCACTGCAGGGATGTAGAGTCTTGCAGCCATCTCGATCATGGTCTTTGCTTCGATGTTCAGCGTCTTTGCATAGAATTCGTTGTTGATCTCCTGTCTGGCTTCCAGTTCGACCTTTGAGAGAACGTGCATTCTTGCAAAGGTCTCCACAGTTTCGGGAGAAGTCAGTGCCACATTGGCATCCACCATGGTCTTGGCCGAAGGAAGTCCTCTTCTTGTTGCTTCCTTTTGCCAGTCTTCGGAGTAACCGTCTCCGTTAAAGATGATGCGGGCATGCTTCGTAAGGGACTCACGTATGAGTTTCATCACTTCACATTCAAGATCTCCCGCACCGGGCTTTTTGAGATTTGCTTCCAAAGCCTCGGAGAACTGCGCAAGTGCGTCTGCAACTATGGTATTAAGTACGGTATTGGGCATGGCAATGGACTGCTGGCTTGATACCATACGGAATTCAAACTTGTTTCCGGTAAAAGCAAAGGGTGAAGTACGGTTTCTGTCCGTAACGTCTTTTCTCAATTTGGGCAAAGAAGAAACACCCATGAGCATGGTTTCCTTCTTCTTGCAGTCTGCGGCGGAACCGGTTTCGATGATCTGATTAACGATGTCATCCAGCTGTGCTCCGAGGAAAACAGAGATCACTGTGGGCGGTGCTTCGCTTCCCCCCAAACGGTTGTCATTTCCGGGAGTGGATGCCGCGCAGCGAAGGAGCAAAGCATGGTCGTCAACCGCAGCGATCACGGCGCTCAAAAAGATGAGGAAAGGAAGGTTCTTGTGAGGCTCCTTTCCGGGCTTCAAGAGATTTTCACCCGTATTCGTCACTACGGACCAGTTGTCATGTTTACCGGAACCGTTGACTCCGGCAAAAGGCTTTTCATTTAAAAGACACTCAAGGCCGTGACGCTTAGCCACCTTCTTCATGGTGTCCATAACGATCTGGTTGTGATCGCAGGCGATGTTGGCGGTGGAGTATATGCATGCAAGCTCGTGCTGAGCGGGCGCAACTTCATTGTGCTGGGTCTTGGCGAGGACTCCCAGTTTCCAGAGTTCCTCGTTCAGCTCTTTCATGAAGGATGCGATCCTCTCCTTGATGGCTCCGTAGTAGTGATCGTCCATTTCCTGCCCCTTGGGAGCAGAAGCGCCGAAAAGAGTTCTTCCGGTGAAGATGAGGTCCTCACGGCGCATGAATTTTTTATGATCCACAAGGAAGTACTCCTGCTCGGGTCCCACCGATACGGAAACTCTTGTGACATCCTTTCTTCCGATAAGGTGAAGGAGCTTTACGGTCTCACGGCTCAAAGCATCCATGGAACGAAGGAGCGGTGTCTTTTCATCCAGCGCTTCTCCGGTGTAGGAGCAAAATGCAGTGGGGATACAGAGAGTGACTCCCGCGGCATCTTCCTTTACAAAGGCAGGTGATGTGCAATCCCAGGCCGTGTAGCCTCTTGCTTCAAATGTGGCTCTGAGACCGCCCGAAGGGAACGAAGAAGCATCCGACTCACCCTTGATCAGCTCTTTGCCCGAAAATTCCATTATGACCTTGCCTTCCTCGGCGGGTGCTATAAAGGAATCGTGCTTTTCGGCTGTGATCCCGGTCATAGGCTGGAACCAATGAGTGTAATGGGTTGCGCCTTTTTTGATGGCCCAGTCCTTCATTGCATTGGCTACTACGTCAGCGATGGCCGGATCGAGTTCGTCACCGTTTTCCATCGTCTTCTTGAGTGATGCGAAAACTGTGTCCGGCAGGTTTTCTTTCATGACGGTTTCATTAAACACGTCAATCCCGAACAGTTCCTGAATTGTGTTTGACATCTTGTGTTCCTTTCGCCCGTTCCCCTTTACGGAAGCGGAAATGTTGGTTGTTTATTTCTTTTCTTTCTTGAATATAACGACTCCGAGAGGCGGCAGGTTCATTACTATAGAATTCTCCTGTCCGTCCTTTGGAACTTCGGCGGACTTTAAAGCCTTGGGGTTTGTGAGCCCGGTTCCGCCGTACTTCACGTCATCGGAGTTGATCAACTCTTTGTAGGTTCCGGACTCGGGCACTGCCTGTACGAAGCCCTCGTAGGGAATGGGAGTAAAATTGCAGACAAACAGGTACACATCATCCTTCTTTGATCTTCTGATAAAAGAAACAATGCTGTGATCCGCGTCCTGACAGCTCATCCACTTAAAGCCCTCCGGAACGAAATCCATATCATAAAAAGCAGGCGTCTTGCAATAGATGTTGAAAAGATCTTTGCAATAGGCATGCATCTTGCCGTGCATCTCGTATTGATCTATAAGTCCCCAGTCGAGACTCTTTCCCTCATTCCACTCGGAGAACTGACCGAAATCCTGCCCCATGAAAAGCAGCTTCTTTCCGGGATGCCCTACCATGAAACCATAGGCCGCACGTAAGTTCGCAAATTTGTCATTGTACTCTCCGGGCATCTTGTTTAAAAGGGAGCCCTTGCCATGAACGACTTCGTCGTGGGAAAGCACAAGAATGAACTTCTCGGAATAGGCATACATCATGGAGAAGGTAAGACAGCCGTGAACTCCCTTCTTAAACAGGGGATCCTGCTCCATGTACTTAAGGAAGTCGTTCATCCAGCCCATGTTCCACTTTAAAGTGAAGCCCAAAGAATTGTTTTCCTCAACAACCCCTGTAACATTGGGCCATGCCGTGGATTCCTCCGCGATCATGAGCACGTTTTTGTTTCTCTTTGCCATAATGGAATTCAGGTGCTTCAGGAATTCCATGGCATCCAGATTCTCTCTGCCGCCGTACTTATTGGGCAGCCATTCTCCGTTCTTACGTCCGTAATCAAGGTAGAGCATGGAAGCTACAGCATCCATCCTGATACCGTCCGCATGGAACTGCTCCACCCAGTAAAGGGCATTGGCGATCAGGAAGTTTGAGACCTGAGGTCTTTCAAGATTGTAGATCAATGTTCCCCAGTCCGGATGCTCGCCTCTTCTCTTGTCGAAATGCTCGTAGAGGCAAGTTCCGTCAAATTTTGCAAGACCGAAGGCGTCCTTGGGGAAATGGGCGGGAACCCAGTCAAGGATCACTCCGATGCCGTTTTTGTGCATATAGTTTACAAAATACATGAAATCGGAAGGACTTCCGAATCGGGATGTGGCAGCGTAGTAGCCCGTCACCTGATAGCCCCAGGATCCGTCAAAGGGATGCTCCATGATGGGAAGCAGCTCCACATGAGTGTAACCCATTTCTTTAACGTAATCGCAGAGCTGAACCGCAAGCTCCCTGTAATTGTAAAAGCTTCCGTCTTCCTCTGAGGGCTTTTTCCAGCTTCCCAGGTGAACCTCATAAATGTTGATGGGTCCCTCCAGTGGGTCCTTCTTTTTCCTGTTCCCGATCCATGTGGAATCGGTCCATTTGAAGCTGTCTATATCAAAAACTACGGAGGCGTTGTCAGGTCTTTTCTGGGACCATGTCCCGTAGGGATCGGCCTTTAAGATGGTGGCCCCGCCCTTTGTGGTCACAGCGTACTTGTAAAGCGCACCGTTCTCAAGTCCCGGCACAAAGAGCGAATAGACTCCGTGTCTTTCATCAAATTCCATAAGGGATCTTCTCTTATCCCAAAGATTAAAATCTCCCACAACGCTTGCGGAAGAAGCGTTCGGAGCCCAGAGAGCAAAACGTATGCCTTTGACTCCGTCTATCTCTGCAGGCTTTGCCCCAAGAGTTTTGTAGATCTCGTAGTTGATGCCTTTATCGAAAAGCTCCAGGGCTTCTTCATCAAGATCCGGTGAAAAAGCGTAAGGATCTTCTGTTTCGTAATCCGTCCCATTGGGATAGTACAAAGTAAGGGTGTACCCCAGGGCTTTGTCCGCAGGGATCGTTACTCCGTAAAATCCTCTGTTGTCCAGTCTCTGCATCTCAAACTTCGAGCCGTCGGATTTTGAATTTACAACAGCTCCGCAGGCATCCGGATAAAAGCAGCAGATCCTTGTCTCATTCCCAAGTAAATGTGGTCCCAACACATTAAAGGGATGTTTTGAATAACCGAAAATAATACCCTCAATATCCGAACGATTAACGTCCATTCTCTCCTTCTCCTCCTTAAGATCACTCGAGATACCATTCGTCCTTCTTTGTGTTCTCTCCTCCGTCTTCAAAAGACTCTGTGTAGGCAGGCTTTTCAGCCTCTTCTTCCGTGCCTTCCGCAGTCTCTCCGTTCTCTGCAGCCTTCTTCTGGTTTTCAATGGTCTGGAGTACGTACTTCTTTAACACTTTTTCCATCATAAAGGATCCCAGAAGCGTTCCCGTTGCCACACCGAAAAGAAGCACAAATCCTGTGGTGAGATAAACCAGAAGAATGATGGCGATCCACATGATAAACGAAAGGATCGTGCACCAGAAATGCTTCACGGAGATCCCGAAGGAAAACTTGAAGGCACTCTTAAGAGTCATCGTAAATCTGGAGATCACGGGGCAAAGATAGATGAAAACACCCGAAATAAAAAACGTGATCATTATGAAAACACCAAGAAAAATAATGCCCTTTTGATCCTTTGCTTCCAAAAGAGCCCAGGTGTACTTAAAATCCATGTACAGAAAGAATCCGATGATAATGGCGATGACAGAAGCAGCAGCCCCCTGCTTAAAATTCATTTTAAAGCTTTTAAAGAATTCCTTTACAGCATAGCTTCTCGAACGTCTGACGGATTTGACCACCGCATAGTACATGGCGATCATTGAAGGAACAAAGACCACAAGCGACAATCCTGCTCCGATCAAAAAGATCAAAGCTCCCGTAACTCCGAAGAGGTAAAGAAAGACGCCGAAAGGTACATACAAAAGCAGCCATACGAGATTCAGCACAAGTATATCGAATGCTTTTCCCATGAATGTGAAAAAGCTGTTTTCAGGATTAAAAATGTTTCCCATTCCCATAGAAATAAACCTCCAAAAAAGCATATAAGCCGAATATAATCATCAATTGATATATTTTAGCCTATATGCTCTGATTATGCAAATGAAATTTAAAGATATAATCTATAAGTATTACTTGGTAAACTTAAAGCCCAGGAAATCAAACCTGCTTCCCGGAAGGAAAATGAATTCCAGTTTTCCCTTACCCGTAAGGCCATTAAGATCAAAATCCATGTAACCCTTATCTTTGGCAGTGAACTCAAGTATCTCGGTCTTTGTACCCTCTTCGCTTTCAAGATGCAGATGGATGGAGCACTTGTCCAGATCCGTCCTGCCCAGGATCCTGACCTTTGAAGCACCTTCCGAAAGATCAATGTCATTAAAGGTGAGGGTTACGTTGTTTCCGATGTCAAGGACAGCTTTTTCGGTCCTCTTAAAGGAATCTCCCGTAACGGATGATAAGAAACTGCAGTCCAGTTCTTCATAGGCCTTGTTGTATTTCTTAAATACAAAGCCCTTGAAATGAAGCTTATTTGTGGCCATGAAGCAAAGGTCGTGTACACCCTTAAGCTTTTCAGGCAGCCTGTAAGTCTCCTCCTGGTACACGTTCCAGATGGAAGGCTTGCAGTAATTGACAGTCGTAAGGAATCTGCCGCCCTTTTCGGGATTTCCGTCGTAAACATCCACAGGGAAATTGTCTCCGGAGAGCGAAAAGATCCAGATCGTAAACTCGTCGGAACCGTAGTCGCCGAAATCAAGATTGCTGAGAACAAAGCCGCTGGAGCCGTCTGATGCCGTAGCCACTCCTTTTTCGTTACCGCAACCCACATTACCCACGGAATCCGAGTAAAGACCTGCGGAAACAAAGGCATAGGGATCCAGGAAGGCTTCTCCGAAGCCTTCGGCCTTCATTTCGATCTGAGAGATGACCGTGATCTTATCTCCTTCTTTTGCATAGCATCTGAGTGTAAATGCTCCGTCTCCGATGGCGGACACCTTTACTTCGTTTCCTTTGGGATCAAGCTTCACGTAATTGATCTCTATGCCTGCCTCATTGACTGCAACCCAGTTCAGGGTACAAGAAGCATTTTCGGGGAACACGTTTGCGGTAACAGTCATGTCGTTCGCTTCAGGCGTAAGAAGAGTTCCCTTTGTGGTAAGCTCGATCTTTCTGACCGGCACTTTTGCGGAAAGCCTCTTTACCGTGAGCTTTATGTCTCCCGCTCCCATGCTTTTCACCATGGCAACAAGTTTGCCGTTAAAAAGCTTTCTCACAGGACTTTCGTATTGATCGTAATCTGTGGAATCTCCGTTATCAAGTCCAAGAAGCTTTGCGTTTTCGGACACTTGAACTTCAACATAGTCCATTGCATTTTTAACTTCAAAGCCGTCCTTATCCAGCATGGAGATCACAGCAAAGTAGATCTCTCTTCCGTCCTGAGGGATGGTGCAGTAACAGATGTTTTCATCCGATGGGTCTGCCTCGCACACAGCATTCGGGATCTCCTCAACCTCCGTAACGGGTCTCACCGCATCCGAAAAAGAATGCTCTGTGGTCTCCGCCACTTTTACATGTGCTTCGTTATAGGCTACCGCCCTGATCTCACCCTTGTGATAGGGAACTGTCCAGGTGGGTACAAGAACATCACCGTGAGCGTGATCGATGGCCTTTTCTCCCATGCTATCTCCGTTTACAAAAAGCTCAACGGAAGCACAGTTGGTGGTGCATCTCACATCGATCATCTGTCCCTCGTTCCAGTCCCAGTAAGGGAAAAGATGGAGCACGATACCGTCCTCCGGCTTCGTCCATTCTGCCGCAAAAACGTAGGCACTGTCTTTGGGAAGTCCCGCAGTGTCAAACTGTCCGAAATAGCTGTTCTTTGTGTGGTAAGGAGTTGGTTCTCCGATGTAGTCAAAGCCCGTCCAGAGGAACTGCCCCAAAGAGAATTCGTGATCTCTTTCAGCTTTTATGCAGTCTTCAACAGATTTCGCTCCCCAGCTGGTGTTGGAATTTCCCAGTGAGGAACACTGTTCATCGATCTCGGACATCACAACTCTGTTGTAAGGGAAGCGGTAGATCCCACGGCTTGAAACAAGGGAGGCGGTTTCGCTTCCGAAGATCATCCAGTCTGGGTGCTCCTTGTGGTGTCGGTCATAGTACCTTTCCGCATAGTTGTAGCCCGCAAGTTTCAGTATGTCTGCACACTTCTGAGCATTTTCCCAGGGCATATAGTTGGATCCGATGGTCACAGGCGCATTGTGAAGGGGATCATGTTTGTAGACCTCGTTCATTAAGTATCTGGTGATCTCCTGTCCGTGAGCGGAAGCATGTGTGTCTCCGATCTCGTTGCCGATAGACCACATGATGAGGCACGCACGGTTTCTGTCCCTGCAGATCCAGCTTTTAACGTCTCTTGCACTCCATTCCTTAAAGAATCGTGCATAGTCATAGGTGGTCTTTGCATTTTCCCACATGTCAAAGGCTTCGATCATCACCATGAATCCCATTTCATCGCAAAGATCGAGAAGCTCTTTTGAAGGCGGGTTGTGACTGGTCCTTAAAGCAGTCACTCCCATCTTCTTAAGTTTCCTTAATCTTCTCGCACTTCCTTCTTTGTTCACGGCAGCGCCAAGAATACCCAGATCATGGTGTTCGCAGGTTCCGTTCAGCTTCACATGTCTTCCGTTAAGGAAAAGCCCCTTGTCTGTAGTGATCTTTACATCCTTGAATCCGATATTAAATTCCTCAAAGTCAGTAACTGTACCTTTTTTGAGGAGCTCAAGCCTGAACCTGTAAAGGGTCGGTGAAGTGATGTCCCAGAGTCTGATTTGTTCTACTCTTGTAGTGATACCCTCATCACCAAGATGTTGTACATCTCCTTCACATGAAAACACCATTTTTGAATTTTTATCATTTTCAAAAAGAGAAATCCTGTAGGAAAGTCCTAAATTTTTGCTAAAAATCTCACTTCTGACGATCAGATCAAAATCACCTACACCATTTTCGGTCTTTACAGCCTCTGTGTGGATGTAGATCCCGTCGATCCCGATGTAATCTTCGGGTTTTACTGTTAAGTAAACATTTCTGTATATGCCTGCTCCCGAGTACCATCTGGTGTTGGGACTTTGATTTCTGGCAACCACCATGACACGGTTTGTGCCATTTTTTAACAGATCCGTGATCTCAAAGCAGAAGGAGGTGTAGCCATACTTCCACTCCCCTGCTTTTTTGCCGTTCACAAACACTTCCGAGTCCATGTAGACACCGTCAAAATAGAGAAAAGCATGGCCTCCCTCAGGGATCTCGGGCTTTTCAAAATCTTTTATGTATCTTCCGACGGAATCCTCATACAGATTATTGGTGTCATGTACGAGCCAGTCATGAGGGATCTCAACGGGCATAAAAAGAGATTCGTCCTTTAAAGCCTCTTCATTTGTAAGATCAAGGCCGGATTTCCGGAATTTCCAATTGTCATTAAAAAGTGTTTTCATGATTTCACGCTTTCTTTTTAATTTGATTTTGAATGACAATATCACAGCAGATAAAAAAATACAACTATAAAAATTTCACACGAAGTGTGTGAAGATTTAAGCCCGCTAAATCAGGCAAAAAAACTCCCGACCATCGCCGGGAGTATAAAAGTTTGGATACTTCTTATTTTACCGCTCCGAAACCGAGAATCGTAAATTTCTTGTTCTCGTCGCCTTTTTGCATCCGTACACTGACTGTGTGCTCGGATGAGGATGTTTCGTTAAACACAAGAACAGCGTGGCAATGTACCCAGCCCACCTTGTGGGGATCCATTGAAACAAGAGTCTTTCCGTTATGGACCAATTCAGCGGAGCCAAATTCCGGAGACGAGCTGTCTTTAAAAATGATGAAAAGCTTTGAGCAGTTGATCTTTAAAGTGAATTCCTTATCGCCGGAAAGGTGCTGCCAGTTGTAAGGGAATTCCTTGGTCTGGGTCAGATCCATGTCTCTTTCCACAGACTGGAGTTCTTTATCGGATTCCGTAAAGTCTCCCGTATCCACAACAGCTCCCTCAAATCCGTCTTTAGCGTCAAAAAGCACAACGTCGGTAAAATCATCGCCGATGGCCGGCTTCACGTCAAGCTTTACAGCCGCATCTTTCTTTGCATATCTGTCTGCAGCCTTAAAGATCTCGGTCAGACAGTCGGCTGCCACGATGTGTCCCGTATTTGTGGGATGGAACTGATCGTAGAAGTACTCATTCTTATGGAGTACGGCCTTTTCTTTGTCAAGAAGATAAAATTCCGGAAGAACCGCATTCTTAAGGCTCACCATAGGAAGATTGTATCTGAATCCAACAGGAGCCAGTCTGTCCTGAAGATTGTAATCATCCGCAAAGACCATAAAAGGAATGATCACCGCAGGTGCTTTTTCACCCTTCATGATCTTCTTTACCAGGGATTCAAAAGCCACACCCATGGTCTCGTCATCCGAGTCGTTCACCGCAAATTCAACGATAACCACATCGGGCTGTATCTCACCGTTCTTCGTAACATCCCTGTCGTATCTTAAAAGCCCAAGCTCTGAGGGAGTTCCCCCCACTCCGGCTTTTACGTACTTTACATTATCATCCGCTTTACGTCCGCAGATCTCGCAGAACTTAAGGAAAGTAAGGTAGGCATAGCATTTCGTGTTGATGGGGACAGCCCCTGCCCCCTGGGTGATGGAACCGCCGATAAAAGCAATGGTTACCTCTTTTCCTGCTCTCGCATCCTCCATGGCTTTCTGGAGTCTTGTGAGATTTCCGTAATTCATGACTGATCTGGAGATCATCCTCTTGTAATCATCCGATGCAAGGTCCGGTTTTCTGTCGGGAACCGGTTCCGGAGCATCAAAGCCCGGCTGCAGATAAAGCTTTACGGTTACACTTGCGGAAACTTCCGGTACATCAAACTCAAATCTGATCTGTCCCGGAATATCGTCATCATCCGACCAGTTGACCTTTGACAGATCGATGTACTCTTCCACACCTGTCAAAGGGATCTCCTTGGTAAATGTGGTTCCCGTAACATAAGGATCTTTGTGTCCGTAAAACTGAAAAGCAAAAAGCGTCTTGTCGGCATTTGCTTTTGTGTCATCTGCAAGTTCTGCGGAAACACCGATGCCGGCAATCATCTTTTTAAATCCGTCGGCTGTTTCCACCATTTTCAGCATCTTTTCATCCTCAATGTTTCCGATGATCTTTGATGCGTTTGCTATCCTGCCGTTCTGGTAAAGATACTGGATGTTCTTTCCTCCCGGCTGGGGAAGGCCGCAAATGGCCTTGTTCTTCATTAAGTAATAAAATTTACCCTTCGACACTGCGTCTGTAGGCGTCATCCGTTCCATAAACAATCACCCTTTCGATTATCACGCCCACTTCAACGGCCGTGATCTCCAACTTATTCAAACCTTTCTTTATCTCTCCCTCAAAGAAAGTTCTTCTTTCCTGTGCTATTACATCCCTGCACCAGCGTGGATCGCTGTTTTCTCCCGCCATGAAATCATTGGGCACAAGATTCAGCTTCTTTGATTTTTCTCCGTTCAAACTGATCTGAACATTCAAAGCTCCTCCGAATTTCAGCGGATTTGTGGGTGCGGTGATGAGTTCGATGTGCTTCCTGCCCTCAAAGTCACTTTCAAATTCCCAGACTGCCTTGGGAGCTTTTTCACCCTTACCGTAATCGTCGATCCTGCCAAGAACCTTGAGTCCTTCCTCGTACTTGCCGTAACCTTTGAGAAGCGTGAACTTCCCTTCGGTACCGGGAATGAGCTGTGTAAAATCGGATGCCTTCAGATTGATGGCTCCCTCCCTCACGTAATCTCTGACGGTACCGAACACACGTCTGTCAGTCTTTACAAATTCAATACCGAAGCCATGGCTCACGATCTCCACCGCTGTGCCGTCAGCTCCGATGCAGGAGTAGAAGTGATCCGTATCATCCCCTGCAGCCTTTATCAATTTGTAAAGATCCTGAGTCGCCGTCAGATCCTTAAGTACCTCTATGCTTTCTCCGTTTGTCTTCTCATAAATGGTGTAAGAGATCTTTCCCTGTCCCGAGTTTGCCACTTCAAGAAATGCGGGAACGGTGTCGATGTCGATCCTCATGGGACGACCGTAAACCTTTACGTAAACCTTTTCCCTGTCTGCAAGATTGAGCTTTAACGAAGGCTTCTCCACAGGAGTAAAGTTTGCGATCACAGGCATACGCATATCGAAGTCGTTCCAGGTGGTAAATCCCACATGTGCTTCAAGCTGCATGCCGTGCCACTTGCCCCTCTTGAACCTGTCCATTTCATCCGCCAGCGCCTTATCCCTTGCTATGCGTTCCGTAGCCAGCTTGCCGTAGAAGTTTGCTATGCTCTTTCCCTGTTTTGCATAATGAAGGTTTTTGTCGCTGTAAAGCCACATGAGATAGAGATTCGTCGATGCAATAACAGGCCAGTAGATGGTTGAATAGAACCCGTTCTTGCACTCGGGCTTCATCTTCTTGTTGAGCTTCAGTGCCCTGTCTTCAAGTTCCTCAACAAAATTTATCATCCTGTCGTTCTCAAAATTGTCACAGACTTTGTACACTCCGCTGTGAACGGTTTCGGGCCTTCTCTGGGAATTAAGCTGATAAGCATCTGTCAGAAGTCTTCCGATCTCTTTCTTTACCGAAGGAGTCTCCGTCGGGAAAAGGGTTTCCGTGAGGAAATCCGTGAACTCTTCAGGGCTGTTGAGATTTGAAGATCCCCATTTATCGAAGTCGTAAGCGATCTGCATGAAGTAGTAAAGAGGAAGCTCGTTAAACTTGATGTCTCCCACGTTTACAACCCATACATCTTTGATACCGAAGTCAAATGCTTCGGTCATTTCTTCCCAGACCTGAGGGAAAGAGGTTGAGTTCACCCATTCATAGGATACGGGCCCGCCATGGTAATCCAGATGGAAGTACATGCCGTAACCGCCCTTATGGTCTCTCATTTCCTTTGTGGGAAGTCCTCTCATGTGTCCGTGGTTGTCCTCACAGAGCATGAGGATCACATCTTTAAGTTCATCCCAGTGCATGAGACCGGGAGTGTTCTCATCTCCGTAGAAGTACTGTTCCACTTCCTTGTAAATGGCAAGAGTCAGGGGCAATTTTACATCCAGTTCTTTGATCAATGCCTTCTGAGCAAGGATGATCCTCTTTAACGCATTGATGTTGTCCTCAAGGGTTGCATTCTCAAGCATGACGGAGTCGTATTCCCCTCTCATGCCGATGGTAACAAGATGGTTGAATCTTCCGCTTCTCTTTAATGAGTCGCGCCAATAATTCAAAAGCCCTTCTTCATTTTTATCAAAATTCCATACAGAACCGTAAGGCGAATCCTCTCCGCAGACATGCTTCCATTCCTCAGAAGCTCTGAGGCAGGGTTCATGATGTGAGTAGGAAACTGTGATGCCGAGTTCCGTAGCCAGTTCTTCATTCAATGTTCCCGGACCGTCGCAGGGGAAAGAACTTGCCCACATGGCAGGCCACAGGAAATTACCCTTCATTCTTAAAAGGAATTCAAAGATCACTTCATAGCAAAGAGCATTTGCTCCTCCGAACTTGGAACTCATCCAGGTGCCGAAGCAGGGCCATTCGTCATTTATAAAGAAGCCTCTGTACTTTACGGAAGGCTGTTTCGACCTGTAAGTAAAATCCTTGATCACAAGTTCTTTGCGGCGGACAGGCTCAATGTCTCCGAAATAAACAAGGGGCGTAACACCGATCATTTCAGAAACATGGAAAATACCGTAGATCGTTCCCAGAAGGTCACTTCCCGTAATGCTCAAAGTGCTGTCCATAACACTTATCTCGTAGCATTGATAATCTCCTTCAAAGATCTTTGCATCAGTCCTTATGATGATGTCATTTTCAAACAGTGTGTCCTTGGGAGTGATCTGAGCAATCTCCACCTTACCTCCGAAAACACTCTCGATGTCCCTTCCCAAAGCCTTAGCAATCCTCGAAACACCGTTCAGATTGTTGTTTTCAAGTGTGATCCTGTTAAGATTTTTTCCGAATTTAAAGCCCATACATTAGTCTCCTCCGATAAAGAATAATCCTCTGTAATTATATAATATATGTCTTCCAAAGTCACGCCATAAATCAATCAAGAAAGGACCCCCTGCGCAGCTACGAGTATGCTGATAATTCTTTTATTTTCCCTTCCATATCTCAATCCCCTCTTTTTCAATATTCATATAAGTAAAGCCATACAATCGTGATTGTATGGCTTTACCATATAAGCTTACATTTCTGAATGATTACTAATTGAGATTAGTCTTATTGCCGAAGTTTTCCTTCCAAGCAGCTTCACGCTCATCCTGGATAGCCTTACCGCCGGACTGCATGTATGCCTTCATAGCGTCATCCCATGTCTTGTCGAAATCGGATGTAGGGCAGATTACAGACTGTGTGAAACCTGCGTTTCTCTTACCTGTAAGGTCGGAGCCTTCGGATTCTGCTGTGATCTCACCAACATTTACATGGATAGGAGCAACAGCATCCTTTTCAGCTACAGCCATTGCATTGGCAACATCCTGAGGATCAGATCCTGCATAGGAAAGAGCCATAGAAAGGTGAGTAAGCTCGGGTGTGCTGAGTCTGAGACCGTTACATGTGATGGTAAGGTCGATGTTGTTACCTCCGAGCTGGTTGTAACGAACATGAGCATCATCAACGGGAATGATCTCGATAGCGCCATTGTCATGTACCTTGTGGTTGATGCCCTCTTCACCGATCTGGAGATACTGGATAACTTCGGGTGAAGAAATGAATTCTACATAAAGGAGTGAAGCAAGAGGCTCCTTGTTTGTTGCAGGGAAGAAGGTCTTACGATCTCCTGCTGCTGAGTAAGAATAATGAGTGTACTTGCCGTTCTTGTCCTGGAAGCAGTTGATCGCAACGAATTTAGCATTGGGATCTACGTTCTTTGCAAGAAGTGCGTTGATACTGTCCTCATTGTTTCTGTAAGGATAATCGTAGTTCTGGATGAATGCTCCTACATAACCTGCCTTGCAAAGGTCATCGCCTGCGGAGTCACCGTCCTGATGAAGGTGGAAGCTCTTCCAAAGAAGATTGTCATTGTACCACTTGTTGAGAACCTTAACAGCTTCCTTTGTTCCTGCTACTGTGTACTTTCTGTCATCGAAACCGGTTACATAGAGTTCCTTATCAGTGATGTTAGGATCGATGAAGGATTCAATGATAGGTGCTGCTGTCCAGCCCACATCGGATGTAAGAAGGAAAGGAACCATCTGTCCGGCATCCTTGCCGAGAAGCTTTGAAGCGTTGTCTCTGAATGCCTTGATGGCAGTCTCGAACTCAGCCATTGTTGTGGGAGTCTTCAGGTTGAGCTTATCAAGCCAATCCTGACGGATAAAGGTATTGATACGATAGGTGTTGTTTCTTCTTCCTTCGATAGCCCATACAGTGCCCGTCTTGGGATCCTGATCGTAATAGATGTTCTCATCGCCGAGCCAAGCCCAAAGGTTGGGAAGCAAGGACTTGTACTGCTCAAGAAGGGGATTGAGATCGATGATACCGTCCATGTTTGCATAGGACTGGATCGTAGGATACTCATAGGTGTAGCAGATATCGGGAGCATCGCCCGATGCAAGCAATGTATTGATGGCATCCTTTTCTGTCCAACGGGGAACCGTCTTGAATGATACTTCTACATTGTATCTGTCAAGCATCTGCTTCTTGATCCAATCAGTCCATGCATTGTCATCTGCGGCAACCTTACCGCTACGGTCGTAAACCTCAACTGTGATCTTTCTTGTCTTAACGAACTTACCGTTAACAAGTTCGCCGTTTGAGGGATCATTCTTCACTTCTGTCTGAGCAGAACTGCTCGATGAGCTGCTTGACGAACTGCTGCTTGAGCTGCTCGATGAGCTGCTGCCTGATGACTGCTGTGAAGATGAGTCACCTGTTTTTTTGTCACCGCAGGCTGCCAATGAGATAACCATTGTAGCTGCAAGTAACAACGCTACTAACTTTCTTTTCATTTCTTTTTCCTCCCTTTTGAAATGTTTGTATTGAATTAACGGTCTGCCCCTATGGCATACCGGTCATTCCTTAACAGCACCCAGTGTAGCTCCCGCGATGAAGTACCTCTGAAGCCAGGGGTAAACAAGCAGGATGGGTATGGTTGAAAACATAACAACCGCGTCCTTCATGGATTCTGCCATTCCCGCAACGCTTTGGCTTTCAAGTCTGCTTGCCTCTACCTGCTTTGCGGAATTCAGGATATCGTACAGGTATCGCTGCAACGGATAAAGCTTTTCATCATTTATATACATGAGAGCATCCGTATAACCGTTCCATCTTCCCACCGCATAGAAAAGCGCAAGAGTTGCGTATACGGGTTTTGAAAGCGGAAGATAGATGTTAGTAAAGATCTTAAAGAACGATGCTCCGTCGATCTCGGCCGATTCCCTTAAGCTGTCGGGGATCCCATAGAAAAAGCTTCTCATGATGATCATGTTATAGATGCTCAGGCAGCTCGGGATGATGAGGGCCAAAGGGCTGTTGATAAAATGCAGCGATCTCATGAGCATATAGTTGGGGATCATTCCAGCATTAAAAAACATCGTAAATGTGATCAATATGTTAATTATCTTTTTACCCTTCAGATTGTCATAAATCAAGGGATAAGCGCAAAACGAAGTAATGGTAAGGGAAACGATCGTGCATATGATCGTAAGCAATACGGTCCAGAAAAAGGATCTGATGTATTTTGCTTCCTTAAGTACGTATGCATAGGAGTTGAAATTCAGCCCCTTCGGGAAAAAGAAAACTTCCCCGGCCACAAGATATTTGGTTGAGCTTAAGCTTTTTGCGAGAAGGGAGACCATGGGCAAAAGGCAGATGGCTGCCACAATTATGCAAAGGAATACAAAAAGATAGTCTCCGATCTTTGTTTTTAATGATTTGATCTTCATTTATTATCCACCCCCTATTACCAGATTCCGCGTTCGCCGAGCTTACGCGAGATCTTATTGGCTCCCAACAGGAAGAACAAGCCTACCACAGACTGGAACAAGCCCACTGCGGTCGTCTGTTCGAATTTAGGATAACTGGAAGACAAACCTATTCTGTAAACGAAAGTGGACAATGTGTCCGCCACCGAAAGTACAACGGGATTCTGCATCGCATAGATCCTGTCGAATGCACCGCCTACGATACCGCCGATGTTCATGATCAAAAGAACAACGATCGTGGACTTGATGCCCGGCAGCGTGATGTGCCACATTTTTTTCAAACGCCCCGCTCCGTCAACGGACGCAGCTTCATAGAGTTCGGGGTTTATGCCGGCAATCGCAGCAAGGTAAATGATGGACCCCCATCCAAAGCTCTGCCATACTCCGACAAGAACATATGTTCCGATCCAGTGACTCGGATCGTCAAGAAAAGGAATGGCAGCCATTCCGTTTTTAACAAGAAGGGTATTGATAACACCGCCCGCAGGTCCGTCAGGCTGGAAAAGAATGCACACCAGACCGTAAATGATGACCCATGACAGGAAATGCGGCATGTAAGCAACGGTTTGAACAAACTTTTTAAATTTCCTGAACGGAAGTTCATTCAGAATAAGTGCAAAAATGATCGGTGCGGGAAATCCGAAAAACAGATCGAGCAGATTCAGCGTTACCGTGTTTCTCAATGCACTGTAGAAATCCGGTTTCATGGCTGCTTTAAAATGCTTCAGCAGGTCGATCTCCCCTTTAACACTGGCCCAAGGCATTTTGAATACAGGTCTGTTAAACTTGTAGTCCTTAAATGCGATGGTGATGAAATTCATGGGGTAATACTTAAAGATCACAAGGTAGATCATCGGCAGTGCAAGCATAGCATACAATTGCCAGTATCTTTTCATGTAGATCTTGAATCTTTGCATCCCTGTTTTCTTTGAAAGCAGGGTCTGACCGTTCCCAACCACGGCCTCACTTTGAACCTTCTTCATCTTTTCTCCCTTTCAGTTCATCTTTCTTGATTATTTAATGCCTCGCGGCAATAAATTCTTAGAGTACTGAGAACTCCCTCATAACCGGTTTTTGTCCCAGAAGTTTCTCGCTCACGGCATCGGGCTGTGAAACCCCGATGTAGACCTTGTACTTTCTGTCTTTACTTAAAACGAACTCTCCTCTTTCGTTTACGATCTCAAAAGAGTCGCGGCTTAAAGGGATCGAAACCTTCTTCTCTTCTCCCGCCTTTAATGCGATCTTTTTGAATGCCTTAAGCTGATACCTGGGAGCGCCCTCTTCTCCGCTTGCGACATAGATCTGAACGACCTCAGCTCCGTCCATCTTTCCCGTGTTCTTAAGAACGAGATCTGCGGAAACCGAAGTGTCAAGTTTGTCTTCCGAAACCTGTGCCGGAAGACTCACATCCGAGATCTCGAACCTGCTGTAACCAAGCCCGAAACCGAAGGGGAACTGAGCATCATTTTCCATATATCTGTAGGTCCTGCCCTTCATGGAGTAATCCGTGAAATCAGGCAATTCCTCTGTGGTATTGTAGAAGGTAAAAGGAAGCTTTCCGGAAGGATTTGCAAAGCCGAAGATAATGTCTGCAACAGCCTTTCCTCCTCTTGCTCCGGGATAACCCGCATAGATGATGGCTGCGGCCTTTTCCTTTGCGTATCCGAGATCGAGGGAACTTCCTGCAAGAAGAACCACGATCACGGGTTTGCCGGAATCGATGGCGCATCTGATCACATCATTCTGAAGCCCCGGCAGCGAAAGATCCTTTTTGTCTCCGCTGGCATAGGCATTACCTGCATCGCCCTCTTCGCCTTCAAGTCCCGCATCCAGTCCGACACAGCATACGATAACGTCGCTGTTTTCGCACACCCCTTTTACTTCGGCTATTCTGTCATTGGCCTGACCGAGATTCTCGACCTTATCCTTGTAGAGATGACAGCCTTCGGAATACATGATCCTGACGTCATCCCCGACGAAATCTTCTATTCCCAGGAGCACGGTCTCGTATCTTGAAGCCGTACCTTCGTAGTTGCCCACAAGTGCTTTCTTGTTGTCCGCATTGGGTCCGATCACGCCGATGGTGCGAATCTTCTTTACATCAAGAGGCAGGAAGTTCTTATCGTTCTTAAGGAGCACGATAGATCCGAGTGCAGCCTTTAAGTTAAGAGCTTTCATTTCCTCCGTATCCACATCCTTAAGGGAAAGGGAATCGTACTTCGTTTTCTGCCCTTCCATGATGCCCAGCTTGTATCTGGTGGTAAAGAGACGCACAAGAGCTTCGTCAAGTCTGCTCTCCTTAACCAGTCCTTCGTCCACCGCCTGCTTCATGTTCTTGAACAGATCGCCGCAGTTAACGTCACAGCCGCTGTTCATGGCAAGCGCCACAGCCTCGAGAGGCGTTTCGCAGACCATATGCCCGGTGTAGAAGTCCCTGATAGCCCAGCAGTCGCTGGTTACGTGACCCTTGAAACCAAATCTGTCTCTCAGTATGTCAATTAAGAGTTTCCTGCTTCCGCAGGCAGGTTCTCCGTTTACTCTGTTGTAAGCTCCCATGACCGCTTCCACATGGGTGCTCTCAATGCATTTTTCAAAAGCATAGAGATAAGTTTCCCAAAAATCCTTATCGTTGACCTTGGCGTCGAAGCTGTGACGGATGCCTTCGGGCCCGGAATGCACCGCAAAATGCTTCGTGCAGGCAGCTGCCTTAAGGCAGTCGGGATCATCGCCCTGGATGCCGTTGATGTAGCTGATGCCGAGCCTTGAAGTGAGGTAGGGGTCTTCACCGTAGGTCTCATGTCCTCTTCCCCATCTGGGATCTCTGAATATGTTGATATTGGGAGCCCAGAAAGTGAGTCCCTTGTAAATGTCATGATCGTTGTACTTCTGCTGATTGTTGTACTTTGCTCTTCCTTCGGTGGAAACCGCATCTCCTATCTCATTCAAAAGTTCTTCGTCGAAGCTTGCTGCCAGGGTGACTGCCTGTGGGAAAACAGTTGCCACACCGGCTCTCGCAACGCCGTGAAGGGCTTCATTCCACCAGTTGTAGCTCTTGACATTCAGTCTTTCAATGGCCGGTGCCCAGTTGACAACCTGAGTGCACTTCTCTTCAAGTGTCATTTTGGACACAAGTTCTTCTGCCATTTTTTTATATTCTGCCAATTTTTTGTCATTGAAATTGACGTTCCTGCAATTGCCGTTCACTAATACCTCCGCGTAAACACGGCTTCGCCGCCGCATCCACTGATTATATATTTACCCGAAAAGGGCATATTTTCTATGTTCATATTTGGATTATATCATTGATTTTTCTTTTTTCTTCCTAATCAGTATCAAACTATGATCAAATATTCCCATAAGGACTTTTCAAAAAATTGACATTTTTATCACATTTGTAAAAATTTTCCCTGTGTATCTGTTCATAATCTCTAAAAAAATATTTTATTCGTAGTTGAAATTTGTGTATTCTTACAGTATAATACAGGAGATTAATGAGAAGAAAATGATCATTTTTAATCATATGATATTGCTATGATAATATCTGATTAGTCTTTAAAGGGGAAAAGCCATGATAGAAGAACTGCACGGAACCAAAGAAATAGTGCATCATGACCAATTTGACGGTTTCAAGATCTACATGAACGACAAACATGAAGACTATCCCGCCCATTGGCATTCCGACATCGAGATCATCATGCCGTTAAAAAACACCTATAACGTCTTTGTCGACAATGTGGATCACGTGCTTAACGAAGGTGACATCATCATAATCCCCAGCGGAGAAATGCACACCCTCACGTCTCCGCCGGAAGGAGAAAGGCTTATCTTTCAGGTGAAACATTCCATTTTAAGAGAAGTCAGCGGTTTCGACGCTGCCTACAGCCGTTTCTTCCCCTGCGCCATCTTCAACAAGAATGAAGAAAACGATGAATACAAAAAGCTCCGTTCCCTTCTTTTTAAGATCATCCACGAAGCTGAAAACATGGGCATCCTCTGCGGCGCAAGCATACACGCCCTCACCCTTTCATTCTTCGTAGAGGCGGGGCGGATCTGCCTTATGCAGAATTCCGACAATGCCGGAGTAAAGCACCAGCGTCAGCAAAGTTACATCGACACCTTCTTCAGCATCTGCAAGTACATTAACGAACACTGTTCCGAAGATCTGACACTGGATACGGTGGTTGAGATCTCCGGCTTTTCAAAATCCCATTTCATCCGCCTGTTCAAGGATTTTACGGGAGTCACCTACTACGAGTACCTCCAGAAAAGGCGCATGACAAATGCGGAGCTTCTTTTGATCGACACAGGCGAGTCCGTGGCGGACATTGCCATGAGAAGCGGCTACAACTCACTTGCCACATTTAACCGCGTATTTAAGGACAGTCACAGCTGTACTCCCACGGAATACAGAAAGAAAGCCTGGACCAACACTGTACATAAATCAATGGATAACAAACTTCTCACCCCTTCCGGGTACTCAGCATAGACTTTTAACCGCACAAAAAACCGGATGCAGCTCATGCACCCGGCTTTTTTATTCTCAATCTTCTTTTTTGTTCTTTGATCTCTTAAAACCAAAGACGCCCGCAGCGATCAGGAGAAGGCCTCCCAGGCAGGCCAATGCTGCCGTTGCGAAAGGCGCTCTGTTCTTTCCCGCTCCTGTATTTCCTTTTACAAGGACCATGGCGGAGATACCGGGAACCTTAACACTTCCTTTAGCGCTTCCAAGCTTTTTAACTCCCGCATTGTCCTTGTCAACGCATATGCTCCATGATCCATCAGGAAGCTTTACCTCCGTTTCGGACTTA
>JAEFAR010000017.1 GCA_016287675.1 Lachnospiraceae bacterium | reverse complement strand
CTCGACATGGGACTGGAGCTTTCCTCCATGGGCATACGTGTTGACGAGGTTTCCCTCGCCGAGCAGCTTAAGAAAGCGGGCTGTGAGGAAAGAGCAGAGCTTCCCTTCCAGAAGGCCATCCTCGAGAAGCGCCTTCCCTACACTGTGGGGGGCGGTATCGGACAGAGCCGTATCTGCATGTTCTTCCTCAGAAAGGCTCACATCGGTGAAGTTCAGTCAAGCATATGGACTGAGGACACGATAAAGATCGCCGAAGAAAACAATATAATGCTGTTATAAAAAATAAGACCATCCCGGGTGAAAACCTGTGATGGCCTTTTTTATGAAATTGCTGCGCTGTTTATATTCTGCTGAATTTCCCCACTTCCGCATTCAGCGTTTCAACGGTTCTTCCGTTTGCATCGGATTCTTTGCTGATCTCCGAAACGGAAATGTGGAGATTGTTCATGCCCTCTGTTGTTTCGGTGAGGGATTCCGCGCTGCTTTCAGTAGCTGCGCTGATCTCGGAAACTCCCTCCGCAAGGGCGGATGCAAGGGCTTCCATCTTTTTCGCGCTTTCGGAGAAAGCGGAAAGAAGTTTGTTGATCTCGGATATGCCTGTTTCGTTTTTAACCGCGTTATCTACGAAGCTGTCATAGTCGGAAAGAGTGGTGGAGGTAACATATTCAAGGATCTCGTTGGCATTTTGCACAAGATCGTGTACGGAATCGAGGACCACGATGTTGGTCTCCTGTATCCTGGTGGCGGTTATCTTGGTGTTTTCGGCAAGTTTCTGTATCTCAGTTGCGACCACCGCAAAGCCGCGACCTGCATCCCCGGCTCTTGCGGCTTCTATGGATGCGTTAAGTGCAAGAAGATTTGTCTGTGAGGAGATCTGAAGGATGGTATCGGTGAGTTCCCGGATGTGTTCGACGGATCTGCTCTTTTCGATGGATTCCTCTATACGTGCGCTGATGTCCTCGATCATTTCCTTTGTCTGAGCCTTGTTTGAAACGGAAGCGTTCTTTGCCTCTTCCGCATTTTTAAGAATGTCTCTCACCCGGTCGGAATTGGCTTCCGAATTCTCACGGATGTCCATTGCGAATTCGTGTATCTCGGATGATGAAACGTTTATGTTCTGAAGTGTGGCGCTGATCTCCTGCATGTTTGTCGTGACGTCGTTCAGACCGTCAAAAATGCTTCCTGCGCTCTGTTCACAGGTGTTTATGTTTGAATTGATGCGAAGAGTGGCTCCCGTGATCTCATCGGAACCTGTCTTTATGTGGCGTATCACATTCTGAAGCTGCTCCAGGAAGGTGTTTATACCGATAGCGATCTTTCCCACCTCATCTTCAAAAAGATAATCGAGGCGAACCGTAAGATCCCCCTTCCCGGCCTTCATGTCATCAATGATGGTGTCGAGCTTTAACTGCATTTTTTCAAGGGGCCTCAGCACAGTTGCCAGGATCAGGTAAAAAGCTGCTGCCATGCCCAGCACAAAGATGATACCCATGATAATGGTGATGAGGGTGGCGCGGGTCACACGGATGTGGACAAGATTGGTTTCGTGATCTCCGAGCTCAAGTGATGTGGACTTGAAACGCTGCAAAAGGTTTTCCGCATTGCTGACGGCATTTTTCAGAACTGCATATTCTGACTTTGCCTGTTTAAGATCGCCGCTTCTCATCAGGGATACAACGGAATTGACGGTTGAAGAATAATCGTCGATGGCATCGTAATAAGGCCTGAAGGAATCTGAAAGCGCGGTGTTCATCTCCGCAACCGCAAAAGCGTCAACTTCTTCCTTAAGAGCCGAAGCTGCTGCTTTTAGATCCGTAAGAGCATCCGAAGCCTTTGCTGCGCAGGAGCCTGCGTCCGATGTTCCGGAAAGAGATTCCAGAACCGATGCCTCGATCACAGCCATGTCTTTTTCAAGATCCAGCTGTAAGTTTTTTATGCTGATCATATGATTTGCCAGCAGTTTGGTGGAAAGTTCAACCTGGTTGTTGGTCACAGCACTCATTACCATATTGACAGCAAAGAGCGCAAGCAGTACCGAGAGGATCGTAAGGATCCTCAGTTTAACTGACTTTTTCATTATTACCCTCCTTGATACAAGCGACCGTTCACCCAATAATACGACCGCTGATTATAGATTTACCGAAATTAGCACAAAAGCCGCATAGTCGGAGGCTTTTTGAACAACTGGTATGTTTTACGGGATAAATGGCATGGGAACGGTCTTTACATCCGATTTATTTTTTCTTCCTTTACAAACAGAAAAAAAGATGATAAACTTTTGACAAATCGGCTAATTATATATAACCAACAATATAAGCCACAAATTTAGGAGGAAAAAATATGTCCAGAGCAAAACAGTCAATGGACGGTAACACCGCTGCGGCTCACGTAGCCTATGCATTTACTGATGTTGCTGCCATTTACCCGATCACTCCGTCCAGCCCCATGGCAGACTATGTTGACCAGTGGTCAGCACAGGGACAGGAAAACATCTTCGGTAACCAGGTTAAGGTTGTAGAAATGCAGTCTGAAGCAGGTGCCGCAGGTACTGTTCATGGTTCACTTGCTGTCGGAGCCATCACAACAACATTCACAGCTTCCCAGGGTCTTCTTCTGATGATCCCCAACATGTATAAGATCGCTGCAGAGCAGCTTCCCTGCGTATTTGACGTTTCAGCACGTTGCGTAGCTACACAGTCACTCAACATCTTCGGTGACCACTCCGACGTTTATGCCTGCCGTCAGACAGGTTTCGCTATGCTTTGCGAATCCAATCCTCAGGAAGTTATGGATCTCTCTCCCGTAGCTCACCTTGCAGCTATCGAGGGTAAGGTTCCTTTCCTTAACTTCTTCGACGGTTTCCGTACATCTCACGAGATCCAGAAGATCGAGAAGTGGGACTACGCAGATCTTAAAGAAATGTGCAACATGGATGCTGTTAAGGCTTTCCGTGAGCATGCACTTAATCCTGAGCATCCCGCTATGCGCGGTTCTCACGAGAACGGTGACGTTTTCTTCCAGCACAGAGAAGCATGCAACCCCGTTTATGATGCACTTCCTGCTGTTGTTAAGAAGTACATGGGCAAGATCAATGAAAAGCTCGGTACAAATTATGACCTCTTTAACTACTATGGTGCTAAGGACGCTGACAGAGTCATCGTTGCCATGGGTTCCATCTGCGACGTTGCAGAGGAAGTTATCGACTATCTGACTGCTAAGGGTGAGAAGGTTGGTCTCATCAAGGTTCGTCTCTACAGACCTTGGGTTTCCGCTGCTTTCCTTGAGGCACTTCCCAAGACAGCAAAGAAGGTTGCTGTTCTTGACAGAACAAAAGAGCCCGGATCACTCGGTGAGCCTCTCTACCTCGATGTTGCTACAACACTTCGTGAGGCAGGTCTCAACGACGTTATCCTTACAGGCGGACGTTACGGCCTTGGTTCCAAGGACACACCTCCGTCATCCGTATTTGCTATTTACACAGAGCTTGCTAAGGCAGAGCCTAAGAGCCGTTTCACCATCGGTATCGTAGATGATGTTACAAACCTTTCTCTTCCCGAAGTTAAGCCCGCTCCCATCACAGCTACACCCGGTACCGTAGAATGCAAATTCTGGGGTCTCGGCGGTGACGGAACAGTCGGAGCAAACAAGAACTCCACAAAGATCATCGGCGATCACACCGACAAGTACATCCAGGCATACTTCCAGTATGACTCCAAGAAGACAGGTGGTATCACAATTTCTCACCTTCGTTTCGGTGACAAGCCCATCCGTGCTCCTTACTACATCAACCAGGCAGACTTCGTAGCTTGCCACAACCCTTCTTACGTTATCAAGGGTTACAAGATGGTTCAGGATGTTAAGCCCGGCGGAATCTTCATGATCAACTGCCAGTGGTCCGATGAGGAAGTTGCTGAGCACCTTCCTGCAGAAGCAAAGAGATACATCGCTAAGAACAACGTTCAGCTCTACACCATCAACGCTATCGATAAGGCTATCGAGATCGGTATGGGTAAGAGAACAAATACTATCCTTCAGTCCGCATTCTTCAAGCTTGCAAATGTAATGCCCATCGATGAGGCAGTTGATTACATGAAGGCAGCTGCAAAGAAGTCCTACGGTAAGAAGGGTGACGCAGTAGTTGAAATGAACTACAAGGCAATCGACGCAGGTGTTGATGCCGTTCACAAGGTAGAAGTTCCCGCTGACTGGGCTAATGCTCAGGACGAGAAGAAGGAGATCAAGCGCGCAGGCCGTCCCGCTACAGTTAAGATGGTTAACGAACTTCTTGATCCCATCGGTCTCATGGACGGTGATTCACTTCCCGTTTCCGCATTCAAGGACATTGCAGACGGTCAGTTCGAGACAGGTGCTTCCCAGTACGAGAAGCGTGGTACCGCTGTTATGGTTCCCGAGTGGAATCCCGAAGCATGCGCTCAGTGTAACTCCTGTGCATTCGTATGCTCACACGCTACCATTCGTCCTTTCATCCTTAACGCTGACGAAGTTAAGGCAGCTCCTTCTCAGATCAAGCTTGCAGCTTCCAAGCATGCAGTTGACACAACAATGCAGTACACAATGAGCGTTTCTCCTCTTGACTGCATGGGTTGCGGCGAGTGCGTAACTGTTTGTCCTGCAGCTGAAAAGGGCGCTCTCAAGATGGTTCCTCAGGAAACACAGTCCAATGAGCAGCCTGTATTCGATTACCTCGTTGCAAACGTTGGTAAGAAGGAGATCAAGCCTGTATTTACAGACGTTACACCCATCGGTTCTCAGTACAATCAGCCTCTGCTTGAGTTCTCAGGCTCCTGCGCAGGATGTGCCGAGACATCATATGCAAGACTCATCACCCAGCTCTTCGGTGAGAACATGTACATTTCCAATGCTACAGGATGTTCTTCCATCTGGGGTGGTCCCGCAGCTACATCACCTTACACAGTAAACAAGGATTCCTTACAGGGTCCCGCTTGGTCCAACTCCCTCTTCGAGGATAACGCAGAGCACGGCTTCGGTATGTACCTTGGCCAGAAGGTTCTTCGTGACCAGCTCATCGCTAAGCTCGAGAAGATGTGCGCAGGCGAGAAGGCTCCCGAAAGCCTCAAGGCTGCTATCAAGCAGTTCCTTGCTACAAAGGATGACACAAGAAACAATACAAAGGATGCAAACGCTCTCATTGCAGAACTCGAGAAGTTCGAGCCCAACTGCGAATGCGGATGCGCTTCCGAGATCCTTGCAAAGAAGCAGTACCTCGCTAAGAAGTCCGTATGGATCTTCGGTGGTGACGGATGGGCTTACGATATCGGTTTCGGCGGTCTCGACCACGTTCTTGCTTCCGGTGAGAATGTAAACGTTATGGTATTCGATACAGAAATGTACTCCAATACAGGCGGACAGGCTTCCAAGGCTTCCAACGTCGGTGAAGTTTGCCAGTTCGCTGCAGCAGGTAAGGAGATCAAGAAGAAGTCTCTTGCAGAGATCGCTATGAGCTACGGCTATGTATACGTTGCTCAGATCGCTCTCGGTGCTAACCCTGCTCAGGCAGTTAAGGCAATCGCTGAAGCTGAAGCTTACGACGGACCTTCACTCATCATCGGCTACGCTCCCTGCGAACTCCACGGAATCGCTAAGGGCGGTATGAACCACTGCCAGGATGAAATGAAGAAGGCTGTTAAGGCAGGTTACTGGAACCTCTTCTCCTTCAACCCTGCACTCAAGGCAGAAGGAAAGAATCCTTTCACCCTTACATCCAAGGCAGGCGACGGAAGCTATCAGGAATTCCTCAACAATGAGTCACGTTACACATCACTCATCAAGGCATTCCCTGATCGTGCTACCGATCTCTTCGCTAAGTCAGAGACTCTTGCAAGCGAGAGATATGAACATCTCTTAAAGCTTGTTGAACTCTACAAGTAATTAAAAATACGCATTGTATCTTTTCCCGGCAGGCATATGATTGCTTGCCGGGTTTTTTGTAGGCACTCCCTCTTTACTATTTTTTCTGATTTGATTATAGTAGTAGTGTAAAACGATTTTACGGAGAAGGATTATGGGAACTACGAAAGTTTTGATCGTTGATGATGAAAAATATGTCAGAAGCGGCATTAAGAATGAGACTGACTGGGGTCTCATCGGCTGCGAGGTCGTGGGAGAGGCGGCGGACGGCAGTGCCGCGCTGGAGTTGGCCATGGAATTAAAGCCGGACCTTGTTATCTCAGACATTAAAATGCCTGTAATGGACGGTATCGCCTTTACGGGAAAGCTGCTGGAAAAACGACCCGCCACCAAGGTGATCTTCCTGACGGCTTTTTCAGACTTTGAATATGCACGGCAGGCAGTGAGACTGGGAGTCTCGGATTATCTTCTGAAGCCCTTTAAAGATGGAGAGCTGGAGGCCTCGATACAGAGACTTCTTCATCTTCATCCAAATGCGCCTGCGTCGCTGAAAGATGCGGAAGAAGAGATGATCCCTCTGATAAACAAGAATGAGATCTCCAATCGATACATAATCGAAGCCATTGATTACATCGAAAAGCATTATCCCGAAGAGGACTTTTCGGTAGGAAAAATGGCAGAAGCCCTCGGAGTCAGCGACGGTCATCTGAGCCGTCTCTTTAAGTCGGAAACCGATATGGGGATCAACAACTACCTCACCCGGTACAGGATCCGTAAGGCAATGGATCATTTAAAGGATGTGCAGGTCAAAGTCTACGAGGTAGCGGAAAAAGTGGGTTATCAGGACATAGCGTATTTCTCCAACACCTTTAAGAAACTGACGGGAAGGACTCCCTCGGATTATCAGCTTAAAGGGCTTGGGTGAAACAAAGAAGAGCCAAAGGGTACTTTCATCCGGGCTCTTTTTGTGTTTCCGGAGGGCTCAAAGATTTCTTCCATATTTCAGGTATCTGTGATATAATTTTTCAAAGTATGCTTTAACGAAACCAAAGGGAAGGGTAGATATGAAGATCAATATTTATTACGGCGGACGTGGTTTAATTGAAGATTCGACTCTGTATGTGCTCCAGAAGGTTACGGAAGTTTTGGAAGAGCTTCGTGTGGAAGTGAAGAGATACAACCTCTATGAATGTAAAAACGAGATTGCTGCTCTTTCCTCCAGCATTAAAAACGTTGACGGGATCATTCTGGCCGCAAATCTTGAATGGTACGGTATCGGCGGACTTCTTCATGAGTTTCTGGATGCCTGCTGGCTGTATGCGGACAAGGAGAGGATCAGGAAGATCTACATGATGCCCATAGTTGTGGCCAATTCCTTTGGTGAAAGGGAAGCGGAGCACACCTTGAACAAGTGCTGGGAACTTCTGGGGGGCCGTCTGGCGTCCGGGATCACAGCCTACGTTAAGTCACAGTCGGAATTTGAGACGGATCCGGATTACGCAAACATCATCGAAAAGCGTGCAGAAGATCTGTATCGTACCATAAATCAGAACCCGAAGACTCTGCCCAGTTCAACATCCATGCTGATGCTGGAAAAGTTTGAGCATGCGGCTCTGCCGCTGACACCTGAAGAGAGTGAGCAGCTGTCCAAGTACGTTTCGGATGACAAGTATGTTAAGAAACAGAAGGAAGACATAGAAGAACTTTCTGAAATGTTCTCTTCCCTCATGGGTCAGGGCGAGAGTGGTCAGGAGTTCATCAAAAACTTTAAGGAAAATTACATTCCCCCCAAGGATGACACAAAGGTCATCTTTGAACTGAAGATGACAGACACGGGCAAAACCCTTGTGATCGACATCAGTAAGGAAAGGCTCCGGATCTACTATGGTGAGTGCGAAAAGCCTGATGTCGTGGCAACGACCACCCATGAGACCATCAACCGTATAGTGAACGGACGTCAGACATTCCAGGGGGCATTCATGACCGGAGGGCTTTCCGCAAAGGGTGACTTTAAGGTAGTCAGGACATTTGACAATTACTTCAGATTCCAAAGACTGTAAAGAACAGACTTACAATAAATCCAAGAGGTAGATAAAGAGATGAGAAGATTTTTAGCCGGATTTTTAGCCATTGTCTTATTTGTGGCAACAATTGCGCCTTCAGTGGCTTTTGCGAAGTTCAAGGGTTACGGAGAGGACGGACAGGTCCATTCGGGGATCAATTACTCTGACATGGTCTTTGCCGGATACGACGGTAAGGAACTCAGAAAGATCATTAACGACATGAATACGAAAATGAAGGATGCGAAGAACGGTGACGCCATAGTTTCCGACTACGAAAAGATCATCGTTGAATTCGACATTTTCGCTACACAATATGCATTGAACAATGTGCGCTACTACAGCAATCCTCTGACGGAAGAGTACGCCGATCTTGAACTGGAGATGTCCTCACTCTGGACAGAACTGGCGGATGCAACACTCATTGCCATTCGTGAGGCACTCAAGTCCCCCTGCGGCGATGCGCTGAAAAAGCACATCAACGATGAGGAGCTTGTGGAGGATTACCTTGATTACGAGGATATGACCGAGCGTCAGCACGAGCTGGTCGCTGTGAGTAACGAGCTGGTTCAGGAATACAACTCATCTCAGGCAACCGAGTACGCTGTCAGCTACAAGGGAAGGCCCTGGACAAAGGCAGATGTGGAAGCAGCCTATGCCGCAGGCGACATCGATGATGCAGATTACGCTCAGATCAACCTCATGATCTCTCAGGCACGCAACAGGGAGGAAGCAGGCATATACGCCCGCCTTGTCAGTGCAAAGAACGAGCAGGCCCGGATCGAGGGTTATGATAACTATGCAGAGATGGCGTACAAGGATGTGTATCACAGAGATTACACAACGGATGACGCCAAGGAATTATATGCTTTAACGAAAAAATATCTTGTTCCCGTGTCGGAGAAGCTTTACTCCTGTTTTTACAGCGAGGCTATCCTTGTCGTGGACAAGATGTTCGGCGGCTATCTCATGGAAGATGAGAAGCTGGTGGAGCTGGTGGAGCCGTACATCGGAAAGGTCCACAAGGGACTGACGGAAGCCTACGACTATCTTAAAGACAATCACACCTACGATATGGACTATCTTGAAACCAAGATGAGCTTGGGATACACAACAAGCCTTTATCAATACGGCTGTCCTTTTATCTTTAACTGCCCTTCCGGCAGCTACTACGATGTGGAGACGCTGATCCATGAATTCGGTCATTACAACAATGCTTATCATAATGACGTGAACTGTCTGCTGGATCCCACAAACATGGATGTTGCGGAGATCCACTCCCAGGGCCTTGAAATGCTGATGTTCGAGTATTTCAACGAGATCTACGGAGATGAGACGGCAAATGCGGTACGTTTCGCAACACTTTACAACATGCTGAACTCTGTCATCGAGGGCTGTCTCTACGACGAGTTTCAGAACGAAGTATACAGCTATCCCGGAGAGATCACTGCCGAAGAATGCAACAGGATCTTCAGAAGACTCTCCACGGAGTACGGCTACAATTACGGGAACAACCTGGACGAGGCATATGACTGGGTAAACGTTTCCCACACCTTCCAGAGCCCCATGTACTACATCAGCTACGCAACCTCCGCTCTTGCGGCTCTTGACATTTTTGCCCTTGCCAGGGAAGACAGAAAAGAGGCGGTTGACCTGTACATGACACTCACCACCTACGGTCTCGACACTCCTTTCTGCGAGCTTCTTGAAACTGTGGGACTTCCCGACATTTTTGAAGAAAAGACCATAAGCACCATCGCAAGTGAACTGGATTCCTATACAACGGACCTTTACGCAAACGGTGCGGTAATGAAGCTTGGCATTAAGGTGCTTGTAATAGCGCTGGCTGTCATTCTTGTGCTGATCGCGGTCATTGTTGTTGTGATCGTATTGATCGTAAAGAAGAGAAAGAAAAAGAGACTTGCGGCAGAAGCTGCAGCGACGGCAGCAGTCGAAGGAGAAACAGTAGCGGCAGCGACGGCAATTGAAGCAGAAGCGGAAACTGAAGTTACTGCGGAAGCCGAAACAGAAGCGGAAGCTGAAGCACAGGATCCCGTAAACGAAGATAAAGAAGTATGATCAAAAGGATGAAGGAATGAACATTCTGATAAAAAACGTTCTTGCAGTTCTGCCTGAGAACGGCAAGGTTGCGGAAAGTGAAAAGGATATTGTAAAACAGGTAAACCTATGCATACATGACCAAAGGATCATTGCAGTTGGCGACGTTCCTGCGGATTTTAAAGCTGACAAGGTGATCGACGGAGCCGGAAAGCTGGCGATCCCCGGGCTCATCAACTGCCACACCCATTCCTACATGGCGTTCATGAGGAATGTGGCTGACGATCTTTCCTTTATGGACTGGCTTTTCGGGAAGATCGATCCGCTGGAGCAGAAAATGACGGATGAGGATGCCTACTGGGGCGCTTGTCTTGCCATTACGGAAATGATGAAGAGTGGTACCACCTGCTTTAATGATATGCAGATGAACATACATCAGACCACAAGAGCCGTAAGAGAATCGGGCATGAGAGCATCGATCTGCAGAGGACTTGTGGGCTCCGGAAATGATGAAGGCGGACAGAGAAGACTGAAGGAAGCTTTCGAAGAAAAGGAGGCTGCGGCAGATTGCGACAGACTCACGTTCATGCTGGGACCTCACGCTCCATACACCTGTGACGATGCCTACATGAGGATCGTTTCGGAAAGAGCGAAAAAGGAACACATGGGGATCCACGTTCATCTCTCCGAAAGCGAGAGCGAGATAGCGCAGATCAAAGAAAAGTACGGCTGTTCTCCAATTGAAATGGCTGAAAAGAACGGGCTGTTCGATGTAAACTGTATCGCTGCACATTGCGTTCAGATCACGGACAGCGACATAGAGATCCTTAAAAAACATAATGTAAACGTGGTTACGAACCCTGCCAGCAACATGAAGCTGGGCAACGGGTTTGCACCGGTAAAAAAACTCATTGATGCGGGTGTCAATGTTTGTCTCGGAACAGACGGAGCCGCCAGCAACAATTCATTGAACATGTTTCATGAAATGAGCCTTCTGGCGCTGATCCACAAGGGAGTTTACAGAAATCCCGAGTGCATTTCCGCTCAGGAGACCTTCAGGATCGCAACCATCAACGGGGCAAAGGCTCTCGGGCTCGAAAAAGAGATCGGCTCTTTGGAGGTGGGCAAAAAAGCGGATATCGTTTTGCTTGATCTCAACAATCCGTCACTTATGCCCCGGAACAATCTTGTAGCAGGACTTTCCTATTCCGCAAACGGTTCGGAGGTCGATACGGTGATCATTGACGGTAAATTGACCATGGAAGGAAGAAAGCTTCTGACGATGGATGAACAGAAAATATATGCACGGGTGAACGGTATCATCGAGCGCATGAACGCAGAGTAAGAAAAAGGAGCAGAAAATGAGCAGTGAAATCAGAGACATCAATCTGGCAGAGTCCGGAAGACAGAAGATCGAGTGGGTTAAGAGGAATTGCGATCTTTTGAGAACCCTTGAGGGCGAGTTTACAAAGGAGCAACCGTTTAAAGGAAAGAAGATCACTCTTTCGGTACATCTTGAGGCGAAGACAGCCTACCTTTGCAAGGTACTGGCGGCGGGTGGCGCAGAGATGCACATTACGGGATCCAATCCCCTTTCGACCCAGGACGACGTGGCAGCCGCTCTTGTGGCAGACGGCCTTGAGGTTCACGCCTGGTACGGAGCTACAGCGGAGGAGTACAATGCTCACATCCGCCACGCACTGGAATGTGGTCCCAACATCATCATCGATGACGGCGGAGATCTTGTGAACATGGTGCACAACGAAATGCCGGAGCTCATTCCCAACATCATCGGCGGCTGTGAAGAGACCACCACAGGCATAATCCGTCTGGAGGCAATGAACAAGGCAGGAAAACTGCAGTTCCCCATGGTCCGCGTTAACAATGCGGACTGCAAGCATTTCTTCGATAACAGATACGGCACGGGACAGTCGGTTTTTGACGGTATCAACAGAACCACGAACCTGATCGTTGCGGGCAAGAACGTTGTTGTTGCGGGTTACGGCTGGTGCGGTAAGGGAACTGCCATGAGAGCAAAGGGGCTCGGCGCAAGAGTCATCGTGACCGAGATCGATCCCGTAAAGGCCATCGAGGCAGTAATGGACGGTTTTGACGTAATGCCCATGAAGGAGGCTGCAAAGATCGGAGACTTCTTCATCACCGTAACAGGCTGCGAAAAAGTCATCGACGAAGAGGATTTCGCTGTGATCAAGGACGGCGCTGTCCTTTGCAACGCAGGACATTTCGACTGTGAGATCGACATGAAGAGACTTCGTGAGATCGCTGTCGAAAAGAAAGAGATGAGAAAGAACATCATGGGTTACAAGCTTCCCACAGGTCAGTGGATCTACGTTCTGGCAGAAGGACGTCTTGTGAACCTTGCAGCAGGCGACGGACATCCTGCGGAGATCATGGACATGAGCTTTGCCATCCAGGCACTTTCCGCAAAGTATCTGGTAGAGCACGGCAGAGAACTCAAGGAGAAGCTCATTGACGTTCCCAGAGAGGTTGACGAGGCAGTTGCCGTAAGAAAGCTCAAATTCCTGGGGAAGGAGATCGACGTACTCACCCCCGAACAGGACAGGTACCTTCACAGCTACAACGTGGAGTAAAGCATATAAAAGGAGTCACAAATGAGAATTGGAATCATCGGAGCAATGGAATCTGAGATCGGTGGACTTCGGGACGCTCTTGTAAACGTCAAAGTTGTGAAGAAAGCCGGAATGGAGTTCTTTCAGGGCATCATGTCCGATTGCGGCAATGAAGTCATCGTGGTGAAATGCGGTGTGGGGAAAGTCAATGCAGGCATATGTGCCGAGATCCTTTGCGAATGCTTTAAGGTTGATTGTCTGATCAACACCGGAGCCGCAGGAAGCCTGAATCCAAAGATCGACATCGGGGACGTGGTGCTTTGCACCGAAGCGGTTCAGCATGACATGGATTGCAGAGGTTTCGGTTCTCCCATCGGAAAGATACCCTTCATGAAGACTTCTGAATTTCATGCGGACGACAAGCTTCGTTCTCTGGCAAAGTCGGTCTGCGAGAAGGTCTGCACCGACATCAGCGTGTTTGAAGGGAAGATCGCAACGGGAGATCAGTTTATCTGCGACAAAGAGAGAAAGAAGTTCATTACCGAGAATTTCGGAGCGCTCTGCTGTGAAATGGAAGGAGCTGCCATCGCTCAGACCGCATTTTTGAACGAAGTTCCTTTTCTCATCATCCGAGCCATCTCGGACAAGGCCGACGATTCGGCTGAAATGGATTACCCCGCATTCGAGAGGATGGCGGCTTGGCATTCCATAAAAATATTAACGGAAATGGTGGGCATGCTTTAAAAAGCTACAGAATATGAAGACATTTAAAAAAGTACTTAATTACATCTTTATAGACGGCCTTGGCGGAATGGCGCTGGGCCTCTTTGCCACTCTGATCATCGGTACCATCATCAAGCAGGTGGGATCCTACATCCCCGGTATGATCGGGACCTACATCGTCTACATCGGATCCATGGCCTGTTCCCTCACAGGTGCGGGCATAGGCTGCGGTGTTGCGGTCAAATTTAAGGAAAAGCCCCTCGTGATCTTTTCAGCCGCCAGCTGCGGTATGATCGGAGCCTATGCTTCAAAGATCATCGCAGGAACTGTTTTCACCACAGTGACCACTCTTGCGGGCCCCGGAGAACCGCTGGGAGCTTACATTGCAGCACTCACAGGTATCACCCTCGGACGTCTCGTTGCGGGAAAAACAAAGCTGGATATCCTTGTGACACCTTCGGTCACCATACTTTCAGGTGCGGTAGCGGGGTTGGTCTTCGGTCCTCCCATCTCTGCATTCATGACCTGGCTGGGGAACATTGTTAACTGGTCCACGGAGCAGCAGCCTATCCTTATGGGCATACTTGTTTCCGTTATCATGGGTATGGTTCTCACTCTTCCCATTTCATCCGCTGCTCTCGGTCTCATTCTCGGACTTTCGGGTCCTGCTGCGGGCGCTGCCACCATCGGTTGCTGCTGTAATATGATCGGATTTGCCGTTTCAAGCTACAGAGAGAACGGTATCGGAGGCTTCTTTGCACAGGGACTGGGTACCAGCATGCTTCAGGTTCCAAACATCATGAAGAAGCCGGTGATCTGGCTTCCTGCCATTATTTCGTCCGCGATCCTGGGACCCATTGGTATCACTCTTTTCGGTATGACCAACAATGCGACGGGATCCGGAATGGGAACCAGCGGACTTGTGGGACAGCTCATGACCTGGCAGGTGATGACAGAGACCGAAAGCCCATGGATCGTTCTGATCAAGATACTTGTTTTCCATTTCCTTCTTCCCGGAGTGATCTCCTTTGTGATCTCTGAGATACTTCGCAAAAAGGAGATCATTAAGTTCGGTGATCAAAAACTCGAAGTCTGAAAATGAAAATCTGCCCGAGGCAAGGACCGAGGGCTTTTAATGAGGAGGCACTATGAGTGATTGTATTTTTTGTAAGATAGCAAACGGCGAGATCCCCTCCGCTACGATCTTTGAAAATGAAGATGTGCGCGTGATCCTTGACATTGCCCCTGCTGCAAAGGGACATGCCATCATGCTTGTTAAGAAGCATGTGGCAAACATTTTTGAACTTGATGCGGAAACTGCAGGCAGGGTCTTCTCGGTAGTACCGAAAATTGCGGAAGCGATCAAAAATGTAACGGGCTGTGACGGAATGAACATCCTGCAGAACAACGGAACTGCCGCAGGACAGACTGTTTTCCATCTTCACATCCATTTCATTCCCAGATTCGAGAATGACACAGTGAACGTAAAATGGGCTACCGGAGGTTACGCAGAGGGAGAAGCGGCTGAACTGGCAAAGAAGATAGCAGAGAAGATAGGAAAATTGTCCTGACTGTTCACGCCTTACTTTATTAAATATATAGAAAACTTTCCTAAGGAACGTGCATTTGCTTAAAAAGATGATATAATTTATATCAACGTTCATATAAAAGGAGTTTCATATGAGAGACTTTTTCATTTTTCTCTATGTACTCGTGGTTCTGATAGCGGGTGTGTTTGCAGTATTCATTAAGGCGAGGGACAGAAGTATCGGTCGAAAGATCCGTGGCTGTGTGATAGTGGGTGGCTCTGCAACCCTGTTTTTTGCCATAGCCTACTTCTCAAGCAGTGAAGTGGCGGCTTTGCTCATGTACTCTGTGTTCCTGATACTTGTTGAGTGGGAGATCTTTCTCCTTCTCCTTTTTGTATGTGATTTCACCAGGATCATCCGCATCCCCGCTCCGGCAATGTGGGCCATGGTGGGACTGAACGTGATCAGTATTGTCTTTCACATAATAAATGTCTTTACCGGGAATCTGTTCGACATGGAGCAGTTCCCTGTTTACGGCGGTGTTTTTTACATGGGTGCGCCCAAGTCACCCCTTTTCTTCTATAGAGTAGGCATATGCGCCCTCTATTCGATTGGCAGCGTTGTGGCTCTTATTGCAAAAGCTGTGAAGAGTCCAGGATTTTACAAGAAAAAATTTATATCCATTGCTGTGATCCTGATCATTCAGCCATTGATCGACAATTTCATAAACCTCACACAGAGCATAACGTTCCTGTCAGGCATATTATACGGTCTGGAGCCTGTGTTCATCGGATATTATCTTCTTGTATACGGTAAATCCAGGATCGTGGGAGATATGCTTGCGGTGACCGTGGGAGACATGCCTACAGCCATGCTGTGCTTCGACAACGACGGAAACTGCATCTATTACAACCGGCTGGCTTCCGAGATCTTTAAGCTGGGAGACGACAACCCTTATGGACTCATGGAGTACCTTTCGGGCAGGTTCCCGGGACTTGATTACGAGCACACGGAGAACGGAGCAAGAACGGACACCTTTGAGTTAAAAGGTGACAACCACTATTTTGAATCCTCCTACAAAAAGATCTATGACAAAAAGAATAATTTTGTGGGCTTCTACCTGGTGTTCAGTGACAGGACGAAGAACATCACGGATCTGAAGACCGAACAATACAAAGCAAGTCACGATAATCTGACAGCCATATACAACAGCGACGGCTTTGAAGCAAAAGTTAAACAGCTTCTTGCGGAAGAGCCGGATGTTCCGAGAGTGATAGTCTGCAGTAATATCAAGGACTTCAAGATGATCAACGACCTGTTCGGAAGCAAGGTTGCAGACGGTGTTCTTGTGAACATTGCCCGACAGCTCATCAAGAACTGCAGTGGAACGGACAGTGTTCCCGCAAGACTTGACAATGACAGGTTTGCTCTTTGCATGCGTAAGGACCGTTATTCCGACGAACTGTTCAATGAAGTGGCCCAGAAGGCGGTACGTGTCCCCGGAAACGAGTACTACAAGGTCTTCTGTTACATCGGAGTTTATGAGATCACCGACAAGAGTATCCCTGTGCCCGAGATGTGCGAAAAAGCTATGCTCGCCATGGAGCAGATCAAAGGGAATTACAACATCCGCGTGGCCCATTACAATGCCGAGATCAGCGACAAACTGAAGAAAGAGCAGGAGATCGTTGCGGAACTCAAGCATGCTATCGAGAACAAGGAATTCACCTTCTACATTCAGCCAATTGTTGATAAAGACGGCTACGGAGAAGGCGGAGAAGCGCTGGCAAGATGGGTGCGCCCGAAGAAGGGTGTCGTTCCCCCCGCATCCTTTATACCTGTGTTTGAACGTACCGGTTTTATCACGGTGCTGGACAAGTACATTTGGGAAAAGGCCTGTGAAGTGCTGAGACAATGGCAGAATATCGGAATTACGGACAAGTACCTTTCCGTAAACATTTCGCCGAGAGATTTTTTCTATGTCGATGTTTACAACACTCTGACCCTGCTGGTGCAGAAGTATGGTATCAGCCCGCAGAATCTGAAACTTGAGATCACGGAAAGTGCCATTATGGCAGATTTGGAAAACCGTGTGAACCTCATTAAGAAGTTCAAGGACTTCGGTTTCACCGTTGCCATGGATGATTACGGTAAAGAGAATTATTCCATGGGAGCTCTTAAGGATATTCCCGTGGATGCCATCAAGATCGACATGAAATGTCTCAAGGAATCGGAAAATGACAGCAAGAGCAAGGAGATCCTGAAATCTCTGCTGGATCTGGCAAAGCAGCTGGATTTCAAGACCATTACCATGGGCGTGGAAACGGAAGAACAGGTGAACTCCCTTGTAGAAATGGGCGGAGAACTGTTCCAGGGTTACTTCTTTGCAAAACCCATGTCCGTTGAAGATTTTGAACAGGAGTACATGGGACTCGGTGCAGAAGACGGCTCCGAATTCAGCGATCTGATAAAGAACGCCACCGCAGGTCTCGAAGAGGAAGAAGAACGCAAGGAAGCAGCAGAAGCGGCAGAATTGGAAGAGGCTGAAGAGATGGCAAGAGTACTGGCCGGAGAAACCGGTGAGGAGGCAGAAGCTGAAAATGCAGAACAGGCCGAAGCAACAGAAGAAGCAGCTTCCGATACCGAGGCTGAAAAGAATGAATGATAACAGCCGATGATATTTAAATAAATAGCAGGGCGGTAAGCCGGAAAAATGAACAGAAACCAGATAGTAAGAAGAATAAAGGAGAAAAATCTGATAGCGGCGGTCAAGGATGACGAAGGACTTGAAAAAGTGCTTAAAACCGACATCGGAGTTGTCTTCGTCTTGTACGGTGATGTTCTTTCTCTGGAGGATATCGTAAAAAGGATCAGAGATGCAGGAAAGGCAGCTATCGTCCATATGGATCTGATCTCGGGACTCAATTCCAAAGAGATCAGCGTAGACTTTATAAAAACAAGAGTCCACGCGGACGGGATCATTTCTACCAAGCAGAATCTGATAAAACGGGCCAAGGAACTGACCCTGTTTACCGTTATGCGGTTCTTCGTGATAGATTCCATGGCACTTGTGAACCTGAACAGGCAATGCAGCGCGGTGGTTCCCGACTGTATCGAGATACTTCCCGGTCTCATGCCGAAGATAATCAGGAAGCTTTCGGAATCCGAACCCTATCCCCTGATAGCGGGAGGACTGATCTCCGATGAGGAGGACATCAGATCCGCCCTTGATGCAGGAGCGGTGGCGGTTTCCACAACAAATATGGATCTATTGACAAAATAAGACATTTACAGATATGAAAACGAATAAAAAGAATGAAGGGGAAGATTATGAAGGTAGGAATCAGGACACCGTCTATAAAAAAATCAATAAGGGCGCGTACAACTGGGAAATATAAGAGAAAGTTTAAAAGATTAGTGAACCCGTTCTATGGCAAAAAGGGAATGGGTTGGATAAAGAATCCGTCAAGAGCATTCAAAAACAAGATTTATCATAAGACAACTATTTCGGCAAGAAGTGCAGTTAAGGGAACAGGTAACTTAATCGGGATGATACTATATTATTTGTTTTGGGTGCCGATTAAGTGGATGTTCATACTTGTATGGATACTCCTGAAATATACATGCTTAGGAATTGCTTGGCTCTTTGTAGCAGCTTATAACGGGACTGTATGCCTGGTTGAAAAAATCGTAAATGCTAAAAGAGAAGATGCACCTCCTGGTGAAGAAGATGCCGCTTATGAATCTGACTATGATAATTAGGAATACTCTGATGCTAAGACATTTACAGATATGAAAACGAATAAAAAGAATGCCACATAAGCATGTGCTCTTTGGCATTCTTTTTTTACGGTATAAGAGTCGGAAGATGTTCAGCCGACATATGCACGGTTACTTAAGTGCCTCGTCGGGGACTTCAAGCGTAAAGGTGTTGTCCAGGATGTTGTCGATACGGGCCTGATAGTAGTAGAGCACCAGGTTGTTGGAAACATTCATTTCCTCCGCTTCCGCCACGAAGAGCACTGGACGCAGAGTGTTGTAATCAAACAGCGCCCGTGCTTTGAAAGTCTTGTTGAACTTTCGTTTGTAGCTTCCGTCAGTGAGGAGGGACAGGATCTCAGTAAAATCCACCGCACAATCCATCTCGATCTCGTAACCCGCATCCGGATCGGAAGTGATCATGACAGGGTTAAGGAGTGCGATATTGCCGTTACGGGCTATGAGAGTTATGCCTTGCGGAACCGAGCCTGCTGAGGATTTCTGTTTGTTCCATTTGTTCGGCTGGGCTGAAGACTGAGTGTAGGTCATGACATTTGATGAATTGATCACGTCGTAGATCTCGTTACTCAGGTACTGCTCCGATGAGCCGGAATTCAGCCAAAGATCTGTGCTGGTGTGGACGATGTTTTTGTAACTCTCGGAGTTTGAATACATTGTATAATACATGTTTGTGACATCGCCGTCGGAATCTGTCTGTCGCAGGTCAACCATGATACTGGTGGTTGCCATAAGATCGGGATAGGCTTCATAAAGAAGGTTTAAAAGATAGGCGGCGGTGGGGGCTCCCGAAGGCTTTGGAGCTCTGGTGGGAGTGGGTGTCGGCGTTTTTGTCTTCTGAGGAGTGGGTGTCTTGGTAGCCGTCTTTCCCGGTGTCGTGGATGAAGTACCCTTTGTGGGTGTGGGAGTTGCTGTCACCGTTCCTGATTCGTAAGGGTCCGGATCTCCGTTGGGAAGAGTAATGGGTGTAGGTGTGGGAGTCGGAGAAACACCGGGTTTCAGAGTGGGCGTGGGCTTTGTCTGAACATAGGGTGTGGGAGTGGCAGGTTTCGCATACTTGGGAGTGGGTGTTGCAGTCTGACCATACTGTTCTCTGACATCATTCTCAGCCTTTTGCAAAGCTTCTTCTATAGTCATTGTGGGGGTCGGTGTATCGTGGGTTACGGGAGTTGCCGTGGCCCAGACAGAAATGCTCCTTGTGGGTGTGGGAGAAGGAGTTGAGGTGGGCACGGGGCCGTTGATCATCTCCCGCACATTTGTGCATCCAGCGGCAGTGGCTACAAATGCAAAAAAAGCGATATAGAGTAAATTTCGTTTAAAATTCATCATCTTAAGTCCTTCTTGTGTTTTTGAGGCGTCGATTCATCATATTTTTATATCGACATTATTGGGAGAATAATTCATAGTCAAAAATCTGTCAAGAGGTAAATCACGGGTGGGAACAGTTAACATTAATCGCTATCTCAACCTTGAAAGTCACTTCCAAGGCGGTTTACTTTTGTGCTGATTTGATATACCATATATCTCGCGGGAGGTGCTGCTTATGATGCCGGCGGGAACGCTGATCATGGCGTTGTTTGGATAATGTTTGGGCCAATGAAGGGAGAAAAGATGAAAAACACAGACGAAGAATTAATTAAGATATTACCGACAAAAAGACAGCTGGATTACCTGACCGGCGGCTTTTACGGATTTGTCCATTTCACGGTGAACACATTTACGGGCCGTGAGTGGGGAGACGGCACGGAGTCGGAAAGCGTGTTTAATCCTGATAAACTTGACACGGCACAATGGGTGACCGCGGCAAAGAACGCGGGAATGAAGGGCCTGATACTTACATGTAAGCACCACGACGGCTTTTGCCTTTGGCCCAGCAGGTACACGGAGCACAGCATAAAGAATTCCCCGTACAAAAACGGACAGGGGGACATTGTAAGGGAACTTTCCGATGAATGCAGAAGGCAGGGCCTTAGATTCGGAATCTATCTGTCACCCTGGGACAGGAATTGCCGTCTTTACGGCAGCGGCAAAGAATATGACGACTATTACATAGATCAATTGACGGAACTTCTTACGGGCTACGGCGACATTATGGCCGTATGGCTGGACGGAGCCTGCGGAGAAGGACCCAACGGCAAGAAGCAGAAATATGACTGGGACAGATATTTTGAGACGGTGAGACGGCTGCAGCCCAACGCCGTTATTTCCATATGCGGACCGGACATTCGCTGGTGCGGAAACGAGGCGGGGCAGACAAGGACTTCCGAGTGGAGCGTTGTGCCCGCTTATCTGAGAGACGCCGAGAAAACGTCAAGCGAAAGCCAGAAAGAGGACAGCACTGAATTCAGGGAAAGAAAACTGAATTCCATGACCATGGATCTCGGAAGCAGGGAGGTTGTTGCGGACGCAGGCGAGCTTGCTTTCTATCCTGCAGAAGTTGACGTGTCCATCCGTCCCGGCTGGTTCTACCACAGCGAGGAAGATAATAAAGTAAAGTCCGTTGACGAGCTTTGGAAGATATATAAAGATTCCGTGGGAGGAAACTGCACGTTGCTTTTAAACATTCCCCCCGACACTCACGGCCGCTTCGGAGAGGCTGACGTAAAGGCTTTGAACGCCCTTGGAGAAAAGATCGGGGCAGCGTTTAAGACGGATCTTGCAGAAAAGGCTTCCGAAGAAGTCATAAAGGACGGCAAAAGGCAGGAGCACAGCCTTAACTGGCAGGAAGAACAGAAGATCCGTTTCGTTGTTTTGAAGGAAGATCTCACAAAGAGCCAGAGAGTTGAGAAATTTGAGATCCTTGATGATTCGAAGGTTATTTTCACCGGTACCACGATCGGAGCAAAGAAGATCGTGGAATTTGAAAAGCCGGTAAGGACAAAGAAGCTTACGGTTAAGATAACGGATTCAAGGGTATGCCCGGAACTGCTGACCATAGAAGTCTATTAAAGCTGAAACAATTGAAATCTCAGAACGGCACTTTTAAGATTGTTTCTTGCAGATATGCAAAAATAATCAATTTAGACATATTTGCGGTGGTGTTTTATTTTGGGGTGTGGTAAATTGTAAAAATCAAAAGTAAGTATTGATACCGGACTCAATCCCGGTAAAGAAGAGGGCTTCGTATCATGGTTAAAAAAAGTATAAAAAAAGTTACCGATTACCGTTTCTTTTTTATCGTCGGGATTAACATAATTGAACCTATCGGAATGTTGATTAGGCACTTTCGGAGGATCAATACGGTCATTTTACCGCTTCTATGCTATTTTATTATTTCAGTGATCGTTTCTGTAGTCATATGGACAATTACGGAAAAAATCAAAAAGAACTATGAAAAGCTGATTCTTCCAATTATGCTTGGAATGATAATTATGGATCAGGGATTAAAATGCCTGGTCGATAGAGCAGTTACTGAACAGATAGTATTGATACCGAGGGCTTTAAGAATATACAAGATACACAACCTGAATGAAATGGCTGCCTTAAATCTTTTGCATATTTCGATTGATCATCGTGCGGTTATAGGCATAAAGGTGCTTCTTTGTGTGTTAATCCTCATTTTCTATCTTGTACAAAAGAGGAAAGTGAACAATATTTATCTTACTATGGGCTTTACACTGCTTATTTCTGCCTGTGTTGCCAATATCCTGGATTCCGTATTTTGGCCGGGAACACTGGATTTTATCAGTTTTACGGATTTGGTATGTGTGGATGTAAAAGATTTTTATGTTATTCCCGGTGCATCAATGTTCGTATACGGAATGATTAAGGATAAAGAATAACTATGAAAAGACGGTTAATCTTAATAGTATTGTTATTGTTTATTGTGATATTCGGAGTAATAGACAGTATAGAATACATTCTTTCAAAAGACTTTGGAATACAGATGATAGGCAATGTGGCATTATATTTATTTGAAATTATTGTTACCATATTGCTTGTAAAAGTAAGTAGTAAGTAGGGGGACGGAGAATGAAAAAGGAAAATCTGATCTTGTTTTCAAAAATGCTGATCTTATACTATGTCATCGGCGCTATTGCATTCGTCATTGTGTTCTTCACTATCGGCAAGATGCCTTGGCCTGACGTTATTTGCGATGCGTTTGCGGGAATTGGCTTTGCAGCGGTTATTATCTGTTTGTGTAAGTCGGAAGAAAAAGAAACTACCGATGAAAACATGCTTAAAATGTTTAAACACTATAATCTTAAGGTTTACGAAAAAGATGGCTATATGATAGGCAGATTTCGAGGAATAAGACGCTTGTTTTTTAAAGATATTGAATACAGACGCGGTTCCAACAGAATAACAGGACCTAAGAATATAATATCAAAATATAGCAGGAATCCAAATAATTCTTAATTGAGCTTTCCTGACGGAGCACGTTACACTTATTGACTGTATAACAGTAAAATATTAAACTTTTTTGGCAAATTGATGGGAGGGTTTCAAAATGAAAAAAAGTAAAGTAAGTTTCGGGCGATTGAAAATGTTATTTATGATTGTAGCGTGTGTTATTATCCAGTTAGTGCTTATGACAGTAAGCAGAGACGAAGTTCTGACAATGCCTGAAGGAATATTCCATGCCATCATAGTGTCAGCCGCCCTTTTTACCTTTGCATACGCTGACGGAAGAGCGGTCATTGACGAGAGGGAAAAAAGCAGTGAATCCGGCGGGTTAAAGTTTCTGAAAAAGGAAAGCGTGAGTTTGATAGTTTGTGTTGCAGGTGGAATATGTGCAGCTCTGATCGCTTATTTATCCGTAAAAACATCAAGCCGGATATTGCTTATCGCTTCATTAATTCCTTCAATACTTGCTTTTGATATTCCTTATGAATTGTATATAAACAAAAAGGATGCGAAAAACGTTGTTCTCCGCAGAGTTGTTCTGATCGCGGAGATTGTAATTTCCACAGTATTGATCTATTGGTTATTGCAGTGCTTTCATAATGTTATGAATGGGTAAAACAAAGAGATATGCATCTTGTTTTGTTGGAAGGGGAAATCTTTTTATTGATTTTTCCCTGAATAAGGTATAAAATTATCATATATATTGCAAGAGATTCGGAGTCATGCAAATTATTACGGAGGTTATCGGTTCTTTAACCGGATCCTTCGCAGTATTTTGTATGACTCTATTTTGATTTTGAACCACGTCCCAACGGTTCAAAAAAGGAGGAAAAAACTATGTATGATGTCTGCATTATAGGTGCAGGGGTGACCGGAAGCTCGATCGCCCGCGAGCTTTCGAAATACGATCTTAAGACGATCGTTGTCGAGCGCGGGCTGGATGTCTGCGAAGGCACTTCGAAGGCCAACAGCGGTATCGTTCATGCAGGATTTGACGCTGAGCCCGGTACGCTGAAAGCGAAACTGAACAGAGAAGGAAACGAAAGGATGGAGCAGCTTTCCAAGGACCTGGACTTTTCCTTTAAAAGAAACGGATCCATGGTCATATGCTGCGAAGAGAGCGGCATGGACACCCTTAAAAAGCTGATGTCAAACGGTGAAAAGAACGGTGTCAAAAACATGAAGATCATTTCCGGAGATGAAGCGAGAGCAAAGGAACCAAATCTCTCGAAAAACGTGATAGCGGCTCTTGACGTGCCTATGGGAGGCATAGTCTGCCCCTTCGAGCTCACGATCGCTTTGGCCGAAAATGCCTGCGTCAACGGTGTTGAGTTCGCATTCGACAATGAGGTAAAGGACATCAAGAGAAGCACGGGCTGCTACAAGGTGATCACATCCAAGCGTGAGATCGAGGCGAAGATCGTGATCAATGCCGCGGGTGTATATGCAGACAGGATCCATTCCATGGTCAGCACCGTGCCCATGAAGATCACAGCGCGCCGCGGTCAGTACTGCCTCTACGACAAGCAGACGGGTAAAATGGTTTCCCGCACGATCTTCCAGCTTCCTTCGAAACTCGGAAAAGGCGTGCTCTTCACGCCCACTGTGCACGGAAATCTCCTCGTCGGACCCACGGCCGAGGACATCGACGACAAAGAGGGCACCAACACCACCGCGGAAGGCATGAACTATGCACGGATGAAAGCATCAGAGAGTGTTGAGAACATGCCTGCGGGCAGAATGATGATCACGAGCTTTTCGGGACTTCGCGCCCACGAAGAAGGCGACGATTTCATCATCAGGGAAGCTGAGGACGCCGAGAACTTCATTGATGCAGCGGGCATAGAATCCCCGGGCCTTTCCTGCGCACCTGTTATCGGTGAGTACGTGGCGAACATCGTTATCCCCAAATTAAATCCCAAAAAGAAGGAAGACTTCATCGCCAAGCGCGAGGGGATCAGGCATATTAATTCACTGCCCGTCGAAGAACGCGAGCGCCTTATAAAAGAAAACTCCGCCTATTCTGTCATCGTCTGCCGCTGCGAGATGATCACGGAAGGCGAGATCCTGGATGCAATTCACAGACCTCTCGGAGCCAGGACTCTTGACGGTATTAAACGACGCACCAGAGCGGGCATGGGACGTTGCCAGGCGGGCTTCTGCACACCCAGGACCATGGAACTCATTTCTGCTGAACTGGGCATTTCCATGGAAGAAATCTTAAAGAGCGGGAGGGATTCACATGTATTGTAGAAATGTTGATATAGCGATAATCGGCGGAGGCCCCGCAGGACTTGCGGCAGCACTCGCTGCAAGAGAGGCGGGCGTACAGGACGTTCTGATCCTGGAACGTGATACGAAGCTTGGCGGGATCCTGAATCAGTGCATCCACAACGGCTTCGGGCTCCACACCTTTAAGGAAGAACTCACAGGCCCTGAGTACGCGGCGCGTTTCGCGGACAGGGTCATCGCCGAAGGGATCGAGTACAAGCTTGGCACGATGGTGGTTGACCTTTCGAAGGACAAGACGATCACTGCGATGAACCGCGAAGACGGGATGTTTACGATCAAGGCGAAGGCTGTCATTCTTGCAATGGGCTGTCGCGAACGCCCTCGCGGTGCTCTCGGGATTCCGGGTTTCCGTCCCGCAGGCATATTTTCTGCGGGCACTGCCCAGCGTTTCGTTAACATCGAAGGCATCATGCCCGGAAAAGAGGTTGTGATACTGGGCTCCGGAGACATCGGACTCATAATGGCAAGGCGTATGACGCTTGAAGGCGCAAAAGTCAAGGTAGTCGCGGAGCTTATGCCTTACTCGGGCGGCTTAAAGAGGAACATCGTACAGTGTCTGAACGACTATGGTATTCCTTTGAAACTCAGCCATACCGTTGTGGACATCAAGGGTAAGGAAAGAGTGGAAGGAGTCACCATCGCTCAGGTGGATGCGAAGAACAAGCCCATTCCGGGAACGGAGGAATTCTATGCCTGCGATACGCTCCTTCTTTCCTGTGGCCTGATCCCGGAGAACGAACTCACCACAGGTGCGGGCATCGAAATGAACCCCGTAACATCCGGAGCTGTTGTGGACAACTCCCTTGAGACGAGCATTCCGGGCATATACGCCTGCGGCAACGTGCTCCACGTGCACGATCTCGTGGACTATGTTTCGGAAGAAGCGGGAAATGCGGGAAGAAACGCCGCGAAGTTCGTGCTTGATGCGGGAAGAGAAGAAGCAGGATCCGATCCGATAATAATGAAAACAGGAAAAGGTGTGCGTTACACCGTGCCTTCAAAGATCTGCCGCGAGAAGGTGGAAAAAGATGTGCTTGTGCGATTCCGTGTGGACAATGTTTACAAGGACGTGAAGCTCGGGATCTTCTTTGACGGCGAACTCGTGAGGAGCGTAAAGAAGCGCACCGTTGCACCGGGTGAGATGGAAGAACTCCGCATCAGAAAAGAGGAACTGGACAAATTCCCCGATGTGCGGGAAATTACAGTGGGATTTGCGGAAGATTAAGGAGGCGGCGAAATGGAAAAGAAAGAACTGACTTGCATCAATTGTCCCATGGGCTGCCAGTTGACAGTGACCATAGACGGCAAGTATATTACGGTTACGGGTAACACCTGCCCCAGAGGAGAAGACTATGCAAAGAAGGAAGTGACGGACCCCAGAAGGATCGTGACTTCTTCGGTGCCTGTCCGCGGAAGTGAGACGAAGCGGATCTCCGTAAAGACGAAGACAGACATCCCGAAGGGCAAGATCTTTGATGTCATGGAGGTCATTAAGAAAACTACGGTCAACGCGCCTATTGAAATTGGGGACGTAGTGTGCGAAAATGTAGCTGATACGGGTGTGCAACTCGTCGCAACCCAAAGAGCAAAATAAAAATGGAAAAACTTTACCTAAACCGAAGGTTTTTGCTTGTTTTAGGTAAAGAAAGCAAGTCTTCGCGCGACAAAGACCGCGCTCGAGGGCGAAAATTTTTAACTAAACCGAAGGATTTTGCCTGATTTAGGTAAAGAAAAATGAGATCCGCGTGGTCGAGAACACGTTTAAATGTTGGAATTTTTAACTAAACCGAAGGATTTTGCCTGATTTAGGTAAGAAAAGCAAGTCTTCGCGCGACAAAAAACGCGCTCGAGGGCGAAAAAAATTAACTAAACCGAAGGATTTTGCCTGATTTAGGTAAGAAAAGCAAGTCTTCGCGCGAGAAAAACCGCGCTCGAGGGCGAAAAACTTTAACTAAACCGAAAGGTTTTGTTTGATTTAGGTAAAGAAAGCAAGTCTTCGCGCGAGAAAAGCCGCGCTCGAGGGCGAAAAACTTTAACTAAACCGAAGGATTTTGCCTGATTTAGGTAAGAAAAGCAAGTCTTCGCGCGACAAAGACCGCGCTCGAGGGCGAAAAACTTTAACTAAACCGAAAGGTTTTGTTTGATTTAGGTAAAGAAAGCAAGTCTTCGCGGGAGAAAAACCGCGCTCGAGAAGGAAATTTTTTACCTAAAATGCCCGTTTTGGTGCTCTTTAGGTAAAAAATCAAAAAATAACATCAGGAGAGGTTTACATGGAGAAGAAGTACGTAATGGCGCTGGATCAGGGAACCACCAGCTCACGTTGCATCTTGTTTGACAAGAAGGGCAACATTTTAAGCATGGCACAGAGGGAATTTGAACAGATCTACCCTCAGCCCGGCTGGGTGGAGCACGATCCGAGAGAGATCTGGTCATCGCAGCTTGCGGTAGCAACGGAAGCTATGGCAAAGATCGGCGCGGATGCAGAGGAGATCGCATCCCTCGGTATCACAAACCAGCGTGAAACAACCATAGTCTGGGACAGAAAAACAGGAGCTCCCGTCTACAATGCCATTGTCTGGCAGTGCAGAAGGACAGCTCCCATGATAGAAGAACTGGTGAGAGAGGGCATGGGCGAGCACATCAGAAGCACCACGGGACTTGTGCCCGATGCCTACTTCTCGGGAACCAAGATCGCCTGGATCCTGAATCACGTGCCCGGGGTGCGTGAAAGAGCGGAGAAAGGTGAATTGGTCTTCGGCACTGTGGACACCTGGCTCATATGGAACCTTACCAAAGGCAGGGTTCATGCCACGGACTACACCAATGCTTCCAGAACCATGCTTTTTGACATACACAAACTCGACTGGGACGAAACGATGCTTAAGCGCCTCGGGATCCCCAGAAGCATGATGCCTGAGGTTCATCCCTCAAGCTACAACTTCGGAAAGACTGACGGAGGCCTTCTGGGCGGTGAGATCATCATTGGCGGAGCGGCAGGCGACCAGCAGTGCGCACTTTTCGGTCAGTGTTGCTTCAATGCGGGCGATGTAAAGAACACCTATGGAACAGGATGCTTCCTTCTGATGAACACAGGTCACGAGGCAGTTGCGTCCCAGCATGGTCTTGTGACAACGATCGCTGCGGGAGACAGCGACAACGTAGAGTACGCCCTGGAAGGAAGCGTGTTCGTTGCCGGGGCTTCCATACAATGGCTCCGCGACGGTCTCAGAATGTTCAAGAGTGCCGCACAGTCCGAGGAATACGCAAATGAAGTCCCCGACACCGACGGTGTCTACGTGGTCCCCGCTTTTACGGGACTTGGCGCGCCCTATTGGAACCAGTATGCAAGAGGAACTGTTGTGGGCATCACACGCGGCTGCAAAAAGGAGCACTTCATCCGTGCCACGCTGGAATCCATCGACTATCAGGTTTACAGCGTGCTCCGCGCCATGGAAAAAGACACCGGCCACAAACTCAATTCACTGAAGGTGGATGGAGGGGCCAGTGCCAACAATTTCCTTATGCAGTTTCAGGCAGACATTTTGACTTCTGACGTTCTCCGTCCCGCATGCATAGAAACCACGGCTCTCGGAGCTGCGTATCTGGCGGGCCTGGTCACCGGCTTCTGGAAGGACAGGGACGAGATCCGCGCCAACTGGCAGCTGGCGCGCACCTTCAAGCCTTCGATGCAGGAAGAAAAGCGCCGTCAGCTCCTACACGGCTGGAACAAGGCTGTCCGTGCGGCTCTCGCATGGCAGGAGGAAGTTGAGGACGACTACAATTTCTGATCTTTTAAAGCTACTGTTCACAGGCTACGCTGTGAACAGTATTTTTTATAAATCAAATTCCTCTGCGCCGTCTGCGAACGGACCGGGAAGGGGAGCAATGCCTCTGTGGTTTCCGAAGTAATCGGAATCAAAGGTAATTGAAGTGCCGTCGGGATTTTCGAAACGCTGCTCGGGCTCGAAAGCTTTGCCGAGTGTTTCGGTGGTTACGATCGCAGCCTTAAAATCCTTAAGAAGGGAATAAAGGTTTGTCCTGAGTTTTGAAGGTGTCATCTTTCCGCCGACAGCGTCGACATCTTCGGAGTTCGGGACAAATTCAAATAAAACCTTTGCACCTTCCCCCTTAAATCCGTTCTTTTCGTGCTTTCCGATCTCGGCGCCGTTAAAGTAGGCGTTCCCTCCCACCCAAACGGGGAGATGCCCGAAATGAGCGTTTCCCAGAGCACCCATGTCAGGCTCTTTTGAAAAATCAAATTGACCGATCCATTCTTCATAGGAAGGGAAAATGTCAAAGCAGGCTGTACCTGCATGCGGATTCTCGGGAGAATCCGCTTTTATATTTTCGTCCTTTACGGGATAGTGCTGAACGAAAATGTTGTTGTAAATGCGGTCGTCTCCGTGGAGTATTGTCATAAAGCCCGCAACCTCTGTCCTGTGACGGATATGGTAGGGGGTGTAGCGGGGTTCCCTCTGACCGTTCACGATGCTGTCAACGCCGCTGTTTATGAGACCGAAGGAACCGAGCATAAGGTTGTGCACAATGGCAAGTCCCTCACTGGGCATCACAACGGAAGCCTTTGAAAGGAGAACATTGTTGTCGATGAGGGTCGGGCCGTGACCGACTTCAATGAAGATGTCGCAGTTGAACATGGCGCCCTGTGCGTGTCCTACGCCCTCAGGCTTTTGATTGTCGTGCATCAGATTTTGGGAAAGTCTTGCCCCCTGGGCTTCCCAGTCGCACCATACACCCATTATGCAGTTGTGGATGTGGTTCCTGCGGATGGTCACATCGATGGCTGCGTGAAGCTTGATCCCGGCGGTTTCTGCGCCTCCAAGCTGCTGGGAATTGCATATGTGATGGATGTGACAGTCCTCGATGGTGGAGAAAACTCCTCCCATGCGGCCCACTATGCCTGTCTGCTCGCAGTGATGGACGTTGCAGCGCCGGATGATGTGGCTTCCTACCTTTTCCTTGAGCCATCCGTGGTACTGACCGCGGCACACGGCATCGCGCTCCATCTGCGTGGGACTCTTCACATGCTTTGTGTAGAAGTACATGTCGTTTTCTTCGTCGCGGTACTTTCCGAGAGAGATACCGCAGCAGCGGCTGTTGTAGATCTCGCAGTCCTCGATGATCCAGCCCTTGCTCCAGTGAGGACCCACCATGCCGTCCTGGTAGGCAGCAGGAGGAGCCCATGTTGTGGATCCGTTCTTTACAACAAAGCCACTCAGCGTAATGTACCCTCGTCCGGTTTCCGATGGCATGAAGCAGTCACGGCGAACACCGATCTCGACGGATGCCCTGTTGGGGTCCGCTCCTTTGAAATTGGCATAGAATACGGTGCGGCCGTCTTTTTGCTCGCTGAACCATTTGAACTTGGATTCTTCCTTGTCCCATGCGCAGGGGTCTGCTTCTCCCGCGATGCATTCTTCCAGCGTCACGGTCTCGTACATCATGCGGTCGTTAAAGATCACGGAGCCCGTGTGCCTCACTGTGGGCGCAAAGTACCAGTCTCCGCACACAAATGTTGTGTAGGGGTTATAATCACCGAACAGCGAATTGTCAACGGAATTTGTCCAGACATCGCCCTTAAAGGGCTTCCAGCCCGTCAGCTCTTCACTTCCCACGATCACTGCACCCAGAGGCTTTTCCGAGCGGTACACGATCCTCGCGTCCTCATGGCCTCCGTTTTTCGGATCCACGTATTCGCGGTAGATCCCGGGCGCAACCAGGATCTCGTCTCCTGCGACAGCCACCCGAGCTGCGTCATTTATCTTCTTAAAGGGCATTTCCTTTGAGCCGTTCCCGTCTCTCGACGCTGCGGCGTTCACATAGTAGATCATGCTAAACCTCCTTGTAAATATGTTCTTGTTTACCTTCTCCGCTTTCACCGCAACAGACCCGAAGCATTACAGAAATCCTGCCGCGAACAGCGATTAGTTATCCTGATTTTACCGCAATTAAGACGAGGCCTCAACTGTATTTTTGCACAGCATATTCTCTTTTATTGCCTTTGGGATCTGATGATGGAGTCCGCTTCATGTTTTTTAATAATATGTTTACAATCCTGCGGTTGAATTCGCCTGCTTTTTGATGTATTCTCTTTTAATGCTTATTTTTTCGCATAAAAACATCAGTCACATCCGTGTCCTGCGAAAAAACAGCAAAGCGGGTTGATATCATCATTGACCGGCTTACAGAACGGGCATATAAGGAGTCTTTATGGCATATAAATCGAAAAACTATGAAATGGACATGTGCACGGGTTCCCTTGTGGGAAAGATGCTTCTGTTTACCGTGCCTCTCATCGCGACGGGACTTTTACAGCTGCTGTTCAATACTGCGGACATGATCGTTGCGGGTAAATTTGCGGGCCCCACTGCGCTTGCATCCGTCAGCGGAACCGCTTCCCTCACAAACCTTATCGTAAACCTGTTTATCGGACTTTCCGTGGGCGCGAATGTGTGCGTCGCGAAATTCTATGCACAGAATAACGACGAAGAGGTGTCTGAGACCGTCCACACGGCTGTTGTGATCAGCGTGATCTTCGGCATCATCCTTGCGGTCTTCGGCTTTTTCATGGCTCGTCCGCTCCTGATGCTCATGAAGACTCCGGACACGGTGATCGACGGGGCTGTGACCTACATGCGCATATATTTCCTTGGCATGCCCGTCATCATGCTCTACAACTTTACGTCTGCGATCCTCCGTGCGGTGGGTGACACAAAGCGCCCCCTGTACTACCTGCTTTTCGCAGGCGTGATCAACGTGCTTTTGAATCTTTTCTTTGTTATTGTACTTGGCATAGGCGTAGCGGGCGTTGCCATTGCAACGGTTGCCTCCCAGGCAATCTCTGCGGGACTGGTGCTTCATGCATTGTTCACCTACGACGGCTGTCTGAGGCTGGAGCCTGCGAAATTAAGGATTTCCGGCAAAAAACTCCTGCAGATGGTCAGGATCGGCCTTCCCGCAGGCATACAGGGATCCTTCTTCTCCATCTCCAACGTCCTCATCCAGTCATCAATAAATTCTTTCGGAGATATGGCAATGGCAGGTAATGCCGCAGCCCAGAACATCGAGGGCTATGTTTATGTGGCCATGAATGCTTTTCATCATACAACACTTTCATTCACCAGCCAGAACTACGGCGGCGGGAAATATGACCGCATTTTAAAGGTCATGAGGAACGGGCTCATTTTTGTTACCGTTGTGGGTCTTGCTCTCGGAAGTCTTGCATTCCTGCTGAAAGAGCCGCTTTTGGACCTTTTTGTCGACCATAAACCTGACACACCGAGAGATGTGATCATCGGCTACGGTATCATCCGTATGACGGTCATAATGTTCACCTACTTTACCTGCGGAACTATGGATGTGCTGGTGGGCGGCCTCCGCGGCCTCGGAAAGTCCATCCCCCCCATGTTCATTACTCTGGCATTTGTCTGCGGCATGAGGATCCTGTGGATCTTTACCGTGTTCACACAGGTCCGCACCCTTGAGTGCCTCTACATTTCCTATCCCGTTTCCTGGAGCCTTGCCACCATCGTCCAGGGCATCTACTTCATCGTGGTCTATCGCAACACCATGAAGCGCGTTCGCGCAAAATGACCCTTTGGGGACGGGAGGAATACCTAAAAGGTTATGGTGTCATTACAGGCCTTGAGTAATTTTTAAAATATACATAGCATTGACACATATAAAAAGCTGTTATATAATTTGAATAGTATCTTGGAGGAGAGAATGACTGATAATAAAAATGATACAGGACATTCATTTGCCGCATATTTTAAACGGGCAACAAGCCCGCTTGTAGTGTTGAGTTTGCTGAAAAAGCAGCCAATGTACGGTTATGAAATCTCAGCTGAGATGGATAGAATAAGCAACGGAAGATACACTATTGCTGTTTTGTATCCTGTTTTGTACAGGCTGCAGGAACAGGGGTACATAGATTCTTCAGCAAGCGAGATAGTGGATGGACGTGCTAGAACTTATTATAGTATTACAAGTGAGGGATCAGAGTACTTGGAATGCACTGTAGATGAATACCATAAGATAACAGAGGTATTTGAGGGTTTTATAAGAGGGAAAAAATAATATGAGAAAAAGTGAAATTGATAAGTATTGCAAGATAGTTGGAAATAAACTTGTCTGCTCGTCTCAGACCAGAAGAAAAATGCTCGATGGAATCAGAGAGGAGATTGATAATCTTTCGAGGGACGGAAAAAAGAGCTTTAGCGAACTTGAGGATATTTTGGGAAGTACTTCGGATATGGCTGAAGCCCTTCAATGTGAGATTTTTGTTGAGGAAAAGAATGAAGTGGTGCGTAAACGTAAGATTATTGTTTTGGTAGCTTCATGCGCTACTCTTGCATTGTTTGTTTTAGGTATTTTTTCGTATATGCACTTTTGGAAAAAGAATAATATGTGGCATATAGATTCGGTAATCGTATATGGAAATGAAGAAGAAGCAATAATAGATGATGACTTGAGCAATGTCAAATGGTTTGAAGAGTGAATTCAAGGAGAAGAATGAGCGGTTATGAATTTGTTTAGGAAAATAACAGATTTCTTTATAATTATTGTCTTGGTAATAGCATGTGTACCTGAAGCGTCAATTAAGGCTTCTGAAAAGGACTTTCATGACAGAAATATTGTATGGTTTGAGGATGGTAGTTATTGCATCTCAGATATTGTTGTTGAAAATGCTGTAACAATTAATGGTAATAGGCATGTTGTACGATCTGCGACAAAAACAAGAACTGCTACTAAATATAATAAGTACTATAACGCAGATGATGAACTGCAATTTATTGTTGGTGTCACTGCGAGATTTAAATATGATGGACAATCTGCTGTCGCCCAAAACTCCAGTTATGGCTATGATGTGATCAATACTAGGTGGACGTTTTTATCCGGTGAATCTTATTGTGATGGAGCATCAGCATCAGCTAATTGTTCTTTTGGCACTCCTTCAGAAACAAAAAGAATATCTGTTACCATTGTTTGTTCTCCTGATGGAAGAATAAATTAGTAATAATCTGATTAGGTGGTGATTGAGCCACCTAAAAAAATACTGACATATATAGCAAAACTATATATAGTGCGATGGAAAGGAGCGATGAGATATTTGAACAGGGACAGCCCATTTTAGAAAAAATACATGTTGCATTGAAAACTTATAAAACGGAGAAAATGAAATGAAAAAAGTAAAAGTACTTATCCTAATTGTCTTAATACTTATTTCTACGACTATTTGCACAGATACAAATAATGTGTGTGCAAAAAATAATTATTTTCCTGATAATTATACTGGATACAGATATCCGCTTGTTCCTGGAACGGACGAATGGGATATGTTGCCAGATCATCAGACAATGTGTGATGCTTGTCAGATTCCAGAAAATGTTTTAAAATCATTAACAACGGAACAGTTGGTTGAAACGATATTGTATTACCCATTATTATGCGATATGTATGCATATGACACATTTACTGATGGTGTGAATGAGATGACAAGCCATTTTAATGGGATTTTAGAATTGCTCGATAGAACAGATTACGCAAATGAGGCTTCAAACATATTATATGGAGAAAAAACAGCGAAGAAGGATTTATCCACCCAGAGAAATAATGGAGCCGACATAGCAAGCATATTGCAGGACAACTTGCAAAAAGAAGATCGACTTAGTTATATTCAAAAGAGGTTTTTGCAAGTGTTATTGTTTCAAAAGAAAGCTTTAATGAATAATTCTGATGAGATTATTGACAACGTGAGTGTATTTCGTTCTGGTCAGCGTATTGATGAAAATTGTTTTTTGAAGAAAAGTGACGCTGTTAAGTCAAGGATGGAAGTAGCAGGTGAGCTGAGTTATATTTATTCCGAGTTGGCACCGGGAACGGTAAAAAAATTGAAAATCAAGGATGTACAAATTGAAGCATATTATGATTCAACGATAAATGAAATTTGGATATCTCCGGAAGGCAATTTATATATTTTTAACATACCTGACGTGAGTGAAGAAGAGAAAGGGGAAGTTAGAAAAAAATATAGTAAAGTGTATGGAGTTGAACCCATTAGGGAGGGAACTGCAAAATATAATTGTCATTCATATGCGTGGTATAGTAATAGTAAGAAGAATAAGTATTGGATAGATAGTCCTGAAAAAATAATAGAGGAATCATCAAAAGTGCAGGAAGTAAGTAAACTTGAAACGCAGAAAAATGATATATATGTCTACTATAAATCGTCTGGTGAAATGTATAATGGTATTAATCATAGTGCAGTTATAACTAGTTTTAAGAATCTGCCCAAATCTAAAAGAACATTTACGTTGACGTCAAAATGGGGTAGAGCAGGTTTATACGAGCATTCAGAAGACAAGTGTCCGTACTATTATTGGCGCAATGAAGATACTAATGAAGATTATCGAGTACCTCGTGACGTTAAGTATTTTCATCTACAGTGAGGTCACCATTATGAAACGTAAACTTCTTATTGCATCAGCATCACTTTTGACCGTGGTACTCATGGTTCTTTGCTTCGTTTTAGGAGAAAAGTGCCTGAAAGCAACAGTTGCTGAGCCGACATTGCTGCCACCCCATTCTCTTGTGATCAATATTGATGATAATACTGCAGAGTATGTTATTGGTGAAACAAGGATAAAACTTCCGTTGACGGAATGCGAGCTCGATAACGATGAAACCGTCAGGATAAAGGCCTTTAATGCTTTTAAGGATGGTGTTGTTTATGATTGGGCTCCAAGGTTCACGGTCAAGGTTAAAGGAAGTAACATTCCGAAAAATGTTGAATATAGGGTATGCAGATTCGATGAGAACGGTGATAAGGCATCCGGCGACATTCAGTATCCCACAGGGAAGATCGACCTGACAAACGGAGAGGGAGAAATGAATCTCGGTCTCATGGATGTGTTGACTTCCAATCTGTCGGGCAAAAGATATCTTGGTATCTGGATCTCTTATGAGATAAGCGGAAATAGATACGAAGTGGTAATGGCTCAGGACCCCAACATAATGGTCACGATAAAATGACCCTTTGGGGACGAGGTTTGATGTCATTTCCTTAAAAATGAATCTGGTGTAACAGGTTACGTACAGTAATTGAAAACTACAGGTCTTGAAGGCATATGCTTTCAAGGCTTGTTTTGTTTTGTTCTTTGTTGTATAATTTCTTGGGCATTGAACGCAAAAAGTAAATATGCTCGGGATTACTGACATCCCTGTATTACATTTATGTGAGGCTATTATGAAAAAGATAATTCTGACCGGCGGAGGCACTGCCGGTCATGTTACGCCAAATCTGGCACTTCTCCCCGAACTTAAGAAAATGGGTTTTGAAGTAAAATATATAGGTTCCTACAATGGCATCGAAAAGGGGCTGATCGAAGCAGAAGGCATAGAATACTTCGGGATCTCCTCAGGTAAGCTCCGCCGTTACTTTGACTGGAAGAATTTCTCGGATCCTTTTAAGGTGCTGAAGGGCTATTTTGAAGCAAAGAAGATCCTTAAGAAAGAAAAGCCCGACATCATTTTCTCAAAAGGCGGATTTGTGGCTGTTCCCGTGGTTTACGCTGCGGCAGGAAAGCACATCCCCGCCATCATACATGAATCGGACATCACACCGGGACTTGCAAACAGGCTGTGCATGAAAAAAGCCACTTACATCTGTGCAAATTTCCCGGAAACCATAAAGTACCTGCCGGAAGGAAAGGCTGTACTGTCAGGGTCGCCCATAAGGCAGCAGCTTTTTGAGGGAGATAATGAAAAGGGATTTGAATTTACCGGGCTTAAAAACGGAAAGCCCGTTATCCTTATAATAGGCGGAAGTACCGGAGCTGCCCACGTGAATGACGCTGTTCGGGACATACTTCCCACACTCCTCAGGGACTGGCAGGTAGTGCATCTCTGCGGAGCAGGGAAAACAGATCCTGCATTTGACAATGTGGAGGGGTATCGCCAGTACGAGTACGTGAGCAAAGAACTGCCTGATGTGTTCGCGGCTGCAGATCTTGTGATCTCGAGAGCCGGGGCAAATTCCATCTGTGAGCTTCTGGCACTTAAAAAGCCCAACATTCTGATACCGCTTTCTGCTGAAGCCAGCCGCGGCGATCAGATCCTGAACGCGGATTCATTTGAAAAACAGGGATTTTCCTATGTGCTTCGTGAAGAAGAACTCACAAATGAAACGCTTCTCACCGCGATCCGCACGGTTTCCGAAAACCGCGACAGGTACATTTCAGCGATGGAAGGAAGTGCGCAGAACAACGCTGTTAAGACGATCACAGAACTCATTTTAAAAACACTGTCCAAGTGATGATGCTGAAGAGACGGGGATTGTAAGATCTCCTCGACATAAGAAAGGCAAAAAATGGCATATACCGCACTTTACAGAAAATTCCGGCCCCAGACCTTCGATGATGTCAAGGGTCAGGATCATATAGTGACGACGCTACGCAACCAGATCGTGTCGGGGCGCATCGGTCATGCGTTTCTGTTCACGGGGACCAGAGGAGTCGGAAAGACAACCGCTGCGAAGCTCCTTGCAAGAGCCGTGAACTGCGAGCATCCCGTAAACGGCGATCCCTGCGGCGAATGCCCCATGTGCAGGGCGATCCTTGCGGGGACTTCCATGAACGTGATCGAGATCGACGCAGCGTCCAACAACGGTGTGGACAACATCCGTGAGATCGTGGATGAGGTACAGTACTCGCCCACGGAAGGAAAGTACAAGGTCTACATCATAGACGAGGTCCATATGCTTTCAACGGGCGCTTTCAACGCACTCCTGAAAACACTTGAAGAGCCCCCGTCCTATGTGATCTTCATCCTTGCAACCACCGAGGTCCACAAGATCCCCATCACCATCCTTTCGCGCTGCCAGCGCTACGATTTCCGCCGAGCCACCATCGATGAGGTTGCGGCGAGACTGAGAACACTGGTGGACACTGAGGGTGTGAAGGCAGAGGACAAGGCGCTCCGCTACATCGCGACTGCAGCGGACGGATCCTTCCGAGACGGCATTTCGCTTTTGGACCAGTGCATTTCCTTTTACCTCGGGCAGGAGCTGACCTACGACAATGTCCTTGAAGTCCTCGGAACAGTTGATGTTTCCACATTCAGCGGACTTCTTAAGGCCATCCGTAACGAGGACGTGAATGCCGCGCTTTCAATCCTTGAAGACGTGGTTGCCAAGGGCCGTGAACTCACCCAGTTCACCGTGGATTTCACATGGTATCTTCGGAACCTGCTTGTGGCAAAGGCTGCAGGGGACATGGCTGAGATCAACGACATTCCCACGGACTACATCCCGCAGTTCATGGAAGAAGTAAACGCGAATTCCGAAGAGACTCTGAGCCGTTACATCCGTATCGTCTCGAATCTCACGAATGACATAAAGTTTTCAAACTCCAAGCGTGTTTTAACGGAAGTCGCTCTCATCAAGCTCTGTAAGCCCCAGACGGAAAGCGGAGCGGAAAGCCTTGCGCAAAGACTTGAATTCCTCGAAAAACAGCTTGAGAGCGGAGCCTACACAGTTACTGCAGCATCCGGACCGAATGGCGGCTCGGATGGAAAGAGTGCCGCGAATGCATATGCAGGCGGGACAGGCACCGAGAAACAGAACGTGCAGGAGGAGGCAACACTTACAAGAGCGCTGCCTGAAGAGATCCAAGAGATCGCAGGCAAATGGGGCAAGATCTGTCAGAAATTCAAAGGACCTTACCGGGAAGTACAGATGGCGCGACTCAGCGTGACTGACGATAATAAGCTGCTCTTGGTTTTCTCCGACAGCTTTGCCTTTGGGTATGTGAACATGGACGGTAACGGAGCGGAGTACATCCAAAAAGTGATCGCGGACGAAACCGGAAAACTGGTGGATGTGGAACTGAAGCTGGTTGAGGGACAAAGGGAAGTCAAGAATTTCCCTGATCTCAAGAAATTATTTGCAAACAAAAACATCACTGTGGAATTCACAGACTGATATAAGAAAGGACAAAAAAATGGCAAAAAGAGGCGGATTTCCGGGTGGAGCAATGCCCGGCAACATGAACAATCTTATGAAGCAGGCTCAGAGAATGCAGCGTCAGCTTGAGGAAAAGCAGGCTGAGGCCGAGAGTAAGAGAGCAGAGCTTGAAGCAAAGGAATTTAAGGCTTCCGCAGGAGGCGGAGCGGTTGAGGTTACAGTAAACGGTAAGAGTGAAGTCGTTTCCGTAGCACTTTCACAGGAGGCAGTGGATCCCGACGACATCGAAACATTGCAGGATATGATCGTTGCAGCAACAAATGAAGCATTGAAGCAGGTAAAGGCAGCCGAGGAAGAGATCAACGAAGCCGCAAGCGCAGGCCTTCCCAATCTTGGGGGATTTGGATTCTAAATGGATTACTACAGCGGTCAGATCAACAAGTTAATAGAAGCGTTGGGAAGTCTCCCGGGCATAGGCGCCAAGACCGCACAGCGGCTGGCATTCCACATCGTGAATATGCCTGAGGAGGACGTAAAACGGCTGGCATCCGCCATGACGGAAGCAAAATCCGGCGTAAGATACTGCAAGTGCTGCTGTACGCTTACGGACGATGAGCTGTGCCCCATCTGCAAGAGCCCCGCGAGAGACAAAAAGACCATCATGGTGGTGGAAAATTCCAGAGATCTGGCGGCTTACGAAAAGACCGGAAAGTACAACGGAGTCTACCATGTGCTCCATGGCGCCATTTCTCCCATGCTGGGCATTTCCCCGGCGGATCTTAAGATCAAGGAGCTTCTGGAGCGCCTTAAGGATGATGTGAACGAGATCATCATCGCCACGAACTCGAGCATAGAGGGTGAGGCTACCGCCATGTACCTGAGCAAGCTGATAAAACCCATCGGCATCAAGACCACCCGCATCGCCAGCGGTGTCCCCGTTGGCGGCGATCTGGAGTACATTGACGAAGTGACGCTTCTTCGCGCTCTGGACGGACGCACCGAACTTTGAACCAAAGTAGGCTCCGGTGACCGGGTTAGGGGTTCATTAAAAAATGAACCCCTAACCCGGTCACCGGAGCCTACTTTTTTGTTTTCACAACTTCATCACAATCTAAACCGAATTTCTACATTCTTTCATCGAAAATCGAACACAATTCCCTTTTAAAATGAAGCACATAAACCGCACAAGCGGTGAACAAAGATCAACCCCGAAAAGTTCGAACGGGCAGCCTGACGAGGTCATCCGCTCGAACAGCATTAAAGAAAACTCTTCATTTTATATAAGGTTCGATGGAAGGAAGGTACGAATTATGAAAAAAGATTTTTTGGCGGTAGCATTGGCGATGGCACTCGTTTCTTCAATGGCAGCCTGCGGAGTCGCAGAAAATGAGGCGGCTTTGGCAAGTACAGCAGTTAATGAAACTCTTGTTCTCGCATCAACTGAATTAAAGGCAGCGGCGGGCACAGCATCGGAAAGCGCAACAGCGGCTGTTGTTACGGCAGAAACTGCGGTGAACGATGCAGCTGAGGCTGAAGATGTGACCTACGTTACACTTTCCGGTTCGACAGCGACTTCCGAAGGAAACGGCAAGGTAAAGGTTGACGAGGACGGAACCGTGAAGCTTAAAACAGCCGGTACCTACGTGATCAGCGGAGAACTTAAGGGGCAGCTCATCGCAAGCGTGGACGACGGCGATGTGACGCTGGTACTTAACGGAGTGACGATCACCTCCGAGACATCCGCTGCACTCTATGTAAAGAACGTTACAAACTGTACCGTCATTCTGGCTGAGGGCACAAAGAATGTTTTGACGGATGCGGGCAAGTACGTTTACGAGCTGAATGAGGACGGAACACTTGAGGATGATCCCAATGCGTGCATTCACGTAAAGGGAAACCTCGTTATCGGCGGTACGGGCAGTCTTACGGTCAATGCAAATCAGGCAGACGGCATTAAGAGCAAGCTCGCGATGACAGTGATCGGAGGCAACATTACGGTAATCTCTGCTGAAGATGCCATCCAGTGCAACACAGATCTTGTGATCGCAGGCGGTACTTTAAATATTACATCGGGCGGCGGAACAACTGCGGCTAAATCGTCTCAAAACAGCATGAATTTCGGATGGGGCAGAAATATGACCGCAAGCACGACAAGTTCCGAAGACGACGTCAGCACCAAGGGCATTAAGGGCGAGAATTCCGTTACGATCACAGGCGGTGAGATCAATGTAAATGCCTGTGACGACGCGATCCATTCCAACGGGACCGTAGCGGTTTACGGCGGCGAAATGACATTGGCAACCGGCGACGACGGCCTGCATGCAGATACTGCGGTCATCATCGAAGACGGTGAGATCAACATTACAAAGAGCTACGAAGGCATAGAGGCAGCGGACATTGTGATCAACGGCGGAAACGTAAATGTTACCGCATCCGATGACGGGCTTAATGCGGCCGACGGCTCAGGGACTGAAACCATGGGCGGAGGCAGGATGTTCGGCGGATTCGGAAGCACTGCATCCTATGATTTTTCCGTAACGGTTACGGGCGGAACCCTTTACGTAAATGCGGGCGGCGACGGACTTGATTCCAACGGGACTCTTGTGATCTCCGGCGGAAATGTCTTCGTTGACGGTCCCGTTGACAACGGAAACACGGCGGTGGACTCCGAAGCATCCGCGGTGATCAACGGAGGAAACCTTGTGGCAGTGGGATCCTCGGGAATGCTTGAGACACCTTCGTCAGGCTCTTCACAGAATGTGCTCGTTGTAATGTTCAATGAGACAAAGCAGGCGGGAACGGAGATCACCGTAAAGGATGCATCCGGAAAAGTGCTCCTTACACACACGACAGCAAAATCAGCAGTTTGCGCTATACTTTCATCCGAAGCTTTTGAAAGCAACGGAAAGTACACAGTCACTGTCGGAAACAACAGTTTTGAAGTGACGCTCACATCTTCCGTGATGACCGTTAACACCTCCGGAACCGCCGTAAATGCCGGCGGTTTCGGCATGGGAGGACAGATGGGAGGACAGCAGGGCGGCTTCGGAGGCCGTATGAACGGACAAATGCCCGAAATGAACGGCGAACAGGGCCGCATGAACGGTCAGATGCCCGAAATGCCCGAAGGTGGCTTTAACGGTCAGGCTCCTGAAATGCCCGAAGGTGGCTTTAACGGTCAGGCTCCTGACATGAACGGCGAAGGATTCGGGAAAAACGGCCGTATGCCGTGGATGAGGGACGGACAGATGCCGGAGGGACAAGTGCCTGAAGGAACGCCCGAACAGTGATCGATATTTCTTCCCAAAATAAAGCATAAATGGTATAATGAACGGCGTGGGGCTTCTCGCGCCGCTTTTTTTCGGCGGGGATCCCGGGAAAACGACACAGACGGTTCCCTTCGATGCAGCCCCTAAATTTCATGGTTTCGGAGCAGGACCTTGGGAAACAGCATTTTAAAAACATTTAAATATGTGCTTTTGATCGGTGTCCTCATCGTGATCGTCACCGTGGTTCTGATCCGCGTAAGGCAAAAGAACTACGGGAGTTACTCGGGACTTTCCTATGGTGCGGAGGTCAGCATTTCCGATATGGCTGACATCTACAACAGCGACGGAAAACTCTTCGTCACCACCATGAACGGCACCAGGGGCTATGACAGCGACTGCGGTCTGGTGATGGATGTGGCCTTTGAGCTGGATCACCCCATGACGGTGAGCTGCGGAGGTTACGCTGCCATTGCTGACATAGGCGGAACAAAGGTTTACGTGATAGCACCCAACGGCATCCCTCACAGCTACAAGACCGACAGCCCAATAGTAAAGCTTTGCGTGGGCTCCGACGGCACCACGGCCGTGCTTTTGGACAACGACAGCAGGGACATGATAAGGATCTATTCCCCCGAGGGCGAGCTTCGGGTGGAGATCGGGACAAAGACGGGTGTTGACGGCTTTCCCGTGGACATCGCTCTTTCCGAGGACGGCAAAAAACTGGCCACTCTCTATCTTTCCTTTGAGGGCGACGACATCATGACCAAGATCACCTTCTACAACACCGGTGACGTTGGTAAGAATTTTATCGAAAACATAGTGGGACAGAAGATATATGCCCGGGAAATGGCCTATTCGGTGCATTTCATGGGTAACGATCACGTGGCTGCCGTATTTGGAAACGGCTTTTCGCTTTTTGCCATGGAGGAGATCCCTTCCGTGACGCTGGACGAGCGCCGGGAGGAGAAGCTTCTTGACGTGCAGGTCTGTGACGAGTGCATCGCCGTGATGGCTGAAGAGCCTTCGGGCAATGTCCTCAGCTTTTACAACACAAAGGGTACGGCATGCGGCAGGATCACAGGCATCGGCGAGTACGAGACCCTGACTTTGGGTAACGGCGAAGCCATGCTGGTGGGGCTCGACAGAGCATGCATATACAGAATGAACGGAACAGTCAAAGTCGAATGTGCTTTGGAAGGCGGCTGCGACAGGATCTACTCCGGCGGCGGAAACAGGTACTTTATCGCCGATATGGGTAAGATCCGGGGTGCGAGCCTTGTGAAATAGATGATTGGAGGAAATATGGAAGAAACGATTCAGGTCGCGCAGGAATCTGCCGGCCTTTTGGAAAAATTCGGCCTTAACTGGCTTGTGCTGGCGGTGCTGGCTGTCTTTGTGATCGGCATCATCGTGGGAGCGGTGAAGGGAGCATTCAAGATGATCTTTGCGGTGATAGCCATTGTGCTTGCGATAACGCTCACCATCCTGCTTTCGCCGGTAACAAAGTCACTTTTCATGAGAAATGCAAAGATCTACAACTTCTTTTATCAAAGGACGGAGTCTCTCGCCGAAAAGAACGGCTGGGTGGGAATGCTGGCCAGGATGGCGCCCGCTGCTTCTGAGGATGACGTGGAAACAAGCGGAGCAGACAGCCTTAAGATCCTGAGCGACCTTCTGGATCTCTTCGGAGTTCCCGAAAAGTTCAAGCAGTCCATCCTTGGGGATGAAAGCGTCATTGCCACCATGGAGACAAACTCCGATGCAACTGCCAATGATGCCCTCGAAAAGATCGAGATCGGGGCCTACACCGGCATTACGAACGTAGTGATCAAGGCTCTGGCTTTCATTACCACTCTTTTGGTCGTCGGTCTGATCCTTGCGCTCATCAGCGGTCTTTTCAGTCTTTTGGGTAAGATCCCGGGCATAGACAAAGCGAACGCCATTGCAGGCGGTATCGCAGGAGGGTTCATCTCTCTTATGATCATATGGGTGATATTCGCAATATTCACAATGTTGGGGAACACCACTTTCGGACAGAATATGCTTGCTCTGATCGGTGAAAACAAGATACTTTCATTCATATACAACCACAATTTCATCTCCTCACGAATTCTGTCTTGAAATAGTGAATGAAACAAAGTATAATTCCTGCGAAGAGAATTATTGACCTCAGATGAGGCCTTACATAAAAAGGAGAAAAAAATGAACGAGATCATCAATCAATTTTCGAAGCTTGGCATTATCCCCGTTGTTGCCATCAATGATGCAAAGGACGCTGTTCCGCTTGCAAAGGCACTTTGCGAAGGCGGACTTCCCGTTGCGGAAGTAACATTCAGAACAGATGCGGCTGAAGAAGCCATCCGTCAGATGTGCAATGCATTCCCCGATATGCTTGTGGGTGCAGGAACAGTACTCACCACAGAGCAGGTTGACCGTGCTGTGGGCGCAGGTGCAAAGTTCATCGTAAGCCCCGGACTCAATCCCAAGGTTGTAAAGTACTGTCAGGAAAAGAATGTTCCCATCACACCCGGAACATCCAGCCCTACAGACATCGAAGCAGCCCTTGAACTCGGACTTGACGTTGTTAAGTTCTTCCCTGCAGAGCAGTCCGGCGGTATCGCAAAGATCAAAGCCATGGCAGCACCTTACACAGGCGTTAAGTTCATGCCTACAGGCGGCATCAACGCAAACAACTTAAAGGACTACCTTGACTTCCCCAAGATCGTTGCCTGCGGCGGAAGCTGGATGGTAAAGAGCGACATGATCGCAAACGGTCAGTTTGATGAGATCAGAAAGCTCACACAGGAAGCAGTAAGAACAATGCTCGGCTTCGAATTCAAGCACATCGGCATCAACTGCGAGAACGAGACAAAGGCTATGGCTCTTGCGGAGATGTTCGGCAAGTTCTTCGGTTTCGAAGTAAAGCCCGGCAATTCATCCATCTTTGCAAGCTCCTCCATCGAAGTGAACAAGTCCATGGGACCCGGCAAGCTTGGCCACATCGCCATCGGAACCAACTACATCGAGAGAGCGATCTACCACATGGAGCGTCAGGGCTTCGAATTCGACAAGGATTCCGCACTTTACAAGAACAATAAGCTTGTTCGCATCTACCTGAAGGACGATTTCGGCGGATTCGCTGTTCATCTCGTACAGAAATAATGGCCACGGGCGGGCGAAATGCTTGTTTTTCGGCAGAACTTGCCCAAAATTTCAAACTGTGATATAATTCAAATATAAGGGGCCGCAGGATTGAGAGATCCTGCGGCCTTACTGTAAGAAAAAGAAAAGAGGATAAGATTATGGCAAGAAAGAAAAAAAGCTTTTTGGGATCACTTATCGGTTGTGTTGTTTTCATCGCACTCATTGTTGTCTGCACTCTGTACATCACAAGCACAAGAGTGTTCGGAAGCTACAAGAGCGAAGCAGCCGGAAAGCTCTTCGGACAGAATTTCTCACTGGGTTCCGTAACCTACACCTTCTCGGGCCTCAACAAGGTTGAGATCCAGACTGAAGTAACGATCCTTGGTTCATCCACCTCCACTCAGGTAGGAAAGTACAGTATCAAGGACAACGAGATCACCTTCACCTTCACGGAAGAAAAGAAGAACGACGAAGGAAAGACGGAAAAGGTCGACAAGTCCTACACCTACAGCTTCTACAAGGGCAAAGGCACCATCAAGATCGACAACACCGAATACAAAAAAGTAAAATAATTCTAAATTCCCTCTTCCCAAACAGGAACGAAAGTGCTATCATTTCATCCGATAAAATTCAACCTGTTTTTGGGAGAGTGTAAAGTGTCGATTACAATTACCAAAAATAGAATAATGAAAAAGATTCCGACGGTTTCCGTGTTTTTCACGGAACAGTCGATATTTGATTTTTCGGAGACGATTTGTTGAAGATGGTATTCCCATTTTCCCCAAACCGCCTCTTTTTTTAGGTCTTCATTCAGAAAGTACGTCGTGAGAGGAAAAGATCACGCGACTTTATATAACCAACAACACAAATGTAACGGAGGAAAATTAAATGAAACTCACTTACGGTATCAATGACAGACCCGGTTTTGGCAAGACGGTGGTATATGCACTGCAGCAGCTGCTTGCCATCATGACCGCAACACTCGTTGTTCCCATCATCATCAACGGCAACTCGCCCATCCTTGACGGAAACGGCATGAGCTCTGCGGCGGCACTTTTCGGAGCAGGTATCGGAACACTTGTTTATCTCCTGTTCACACGCTTTAAGAGCCCTGTATTCCTGGGATCGTCCTTCGCCTTCATCGGCTCCATGACGGCAGCTTTCGCCGGTGCGGCAACAGCAGCGGTAGGTTACCTCGGCCTCATCATCGGTGCGATCTTCGCCGGCCTTGTCTATGTTGTGATATCAGTGATCGTTAAGCTTGTGGGAGCAGCCTGGGTAAACAAGCTCATGCCCGCTGTGGTTATCGGACCTACGGTTGCCATCCTCGGACTTTCAATTGCGGGTAGCGCCATCGGCGATCTTCAGACGGCACCTGCGGGCGGCTCGGTTCTCATCGCTGTTCTTTGCGGTCTTGTAACACTTTTCGTAACCATCATCTGCTCCACCATCGGAAGCAAGAACATTAAGCTCATCCCCTTCATCATCGGTATCCTTGCAGGTTATGCGGTTTCCGCGATCTTCACGGGTATCGGACGCGCTACCGGAACGGATGCTCTTCTTGTAAGCGATTTCAGCGCCTTTAAGAATCTTGTTGCAGGCGGAGTAAGTGTAAGCACCTTCATCAGCGCTCCCACCTTCACATTTGTCAAGGCATTCGGCGGTTTTGACGGCATTTCCGCTTCCTATGTCGGAACAGTGGCAGTAGCTTATGTTCCCGTAGCTTTCGTAGTATTTGCAGAGCACATTGCAGATCATAAGAACATCTCCTCCATCATCGAAAAGGATCTTCTTGAAGAGCCCGGTCTCAACAG
>JAEFAR010000016.1 GCA_016287675.1 Lachnospiraceae bacterium | reverse complement strand
AGGTACTTGGTCTCAAGTTCAGGGACGACATCGGAAGAGCTGACAGAGACAATGCCATCGATCTTTACATCGGCGACGAGTGCGAAGATGTACTTGCAGACGGAAAATGGCAGAACATCTTCAAGGAGAGACCTGCAGAATTCACAAGAGAGGAGAAAAAGGCCTGGATCAAAAAGAATACCGGTGTATCCCTGGGATCGGACGCTTTCTTCCCCTTCGGAGACAACATCGAGAGAGCATATAAATCCGGTGTCTGCTACATCGCAGAACCCGGCGGATCGGTACGTGACGACAATGTCATTCAGGCATGCAACGATCACAACATGACAATGTGCTTCACAGGTATCAGGCTTTTCCATCACTAAAATGAATGAAAATGTCGATAAATATAAGGATATAATCGATCTTCCCCATCATGAGTCCGCGGAAAGAAAACATATGCCTTTATATGACAGAGCGGCTCAGTTCGCACCTTTTGCGGCGCTTACGGGGTTTGACGATGACGTGGAAGAGACCGAAAGACTGACAGATCACAGAGCAGAGATCTCGGAAGACCGGCTTATCCGGATGGACGAGATATTAAACTTTTTTCTGCTTAAGATCAGGGAACAGCCTGAAGTCGAGATAACCGTTTTTGAAGCGGATGAAAAAAAGGAAGGCGGCAGCTACAGGGACATCAAAGGCCGGATCAAGAGATACGATGAGCATGATAAAAAACTGTATTTTACAGACGGAAGAGTAGTTGCACTGGAGTCTATCGTGCATATTTACGGCATGGAAGAATAATTGCGCAATTTTTAACAAAAAAGATATTATGATCAACCCGGATTTAGCAATATTTTCGGGTTGATTTTTTTGGTTAATCTATGCTATAATTTTTCAATATTTGAGTGTGAAATCCTTAAAATGCTGTAAGGTTAACGATTAACCAAAACCATGATACAATCCGAAATTACAACCGAAAGGAAGCTTCAAAATGTTTACTTTAAAGGATGTGGCTGAGAGATGTAATGTTACGACGGCCACAGTGTCCAACATAATAAACGGCAAGTCAAAGGCCAGTGCGGAGACCAGGGAAAGGGTTCTGGAAACCATCAGAGAAATGGGCTATCAGCCGAATGTGATCGCACGGGGGCTTAGAGGAAAAAAGACCGGGACTATCGGGATCATAGTTGAGGATATCACACTTTTTGACGCTCCGAAGATCATTGTAAGCATCATGAACTATTGCGCCGAAGCGGGCTACCATGCGGTAATTGAGAATATGAGATACTACATGCGCACGGAGATCGCCACTTCAATGGACGAAAAGATCAAATACAAAAAAGATGTGGCGGATGCAGTAGCAAAAATGAGAGCAATGAAAGCTGACGGACTGATCTTTCTGGCCTGCCACGCAAGGAAGAATATAGACGTTCTTCCGCCGGATCTTGATTTTCCGGTTGTTATGGTCTATTCCTACATTGATGATCCGGAGATACCGGTCTATGTACTGGATGATGACAATTGCAGCTATGATGCCGTGAAGTATCTGATAGACAACGGACACAGAAAGATCGGCGTAATTGCGGGCGCCAATGACAACCTGCATGCGCAGAAGAGGATCACAAGCTATCAAAAAGCACTTTTTGATGCGGGGATCCCCTTTGATCCCGAGCTTGTCTATGCAGACAAATGGAACAGGAAGTGCGGTTATGACGGATTGAAGAAGTTTGTTGCTATGGGAGCCACTGCCGTGTACTGCCTGAATGATGAAATGGCCGGCGGAGCTTACGACTATGCAAGGGAAGCGGGACTGGAGATTCCGAAGGACATTTCGGTGGTGGGACATGATAATCGAGAGATCGCGGATTACTTTAATCCGAAGCTGACAACCATTGACCTTCCCCTTTACGAACTCGGTTTCAGATCTGCCAGAAGAATAGTGGCAATGATCGAGGGAAAGCAGCCGGAAGAGGGCGATCTGACAGTATTACAGTGCACCTTTATAGCCAGGGAATCCGTAAGAAGGATTTAGTTTTATATGATGATGTATCAAAAATCGCAACATTTGCTTGGTCAAATGTTGCTTTTTTTTGCTCAATAATGAAAAATGAAATCGGTTGCCTAATGTTAAAAAAATAACTTTACGCAACCGATTTTTGTGCAACATGCACAAAAAAATCGGTTTGAATTTGTTAATAATGGACAAAGGAAACAACAAGTGCAAAAACCGTATTGACAAATTGCACAATGTACGTATATAATCCAAACATAGGTTAACCGATTAACCAAAAGCAATATTCGGGCAATTATTGATTATTTATGATTATAAAATAGTGATAAATGAGAAGACAGGATTGACAGACGCTATGAGGAAAAACACGGAAACAACCGAAAAACTATCAACTAAGAAGAGGACCGGGACGATCATCATCGTTGCTGCTGCAGTTGCAGTTCTTGCCCTGATCATTTTTCTCATGAAGCATGGCGAGGAAAAGAACTACAAAGAAAAGTATGAAGGTTATGACCTGACCACAGATGTCAAGGGGACCGAGAGAGAAGATTCCTATACGAAGTATCTTGCTTCTCACGACGTTAACGCAGAACCCAGACTTCCCGGCAACGGCATAGAGATCGATCTCGGTGATTACGTTTCCGGAGAAGGCGTAAAGTTTGTGGGCAGCTTTGAGGGAAGAAAGAACGTCCTTTACACTGAAAATGAATCCATGGTCACATGGAAGGTGAACATTCCCGAAAGCGGTTTTTACAATCTTCAGATGGACTATTTTGCAACACAGTCCAGAGGAGTGGCTGTGGAAAGAAGCATCTACATTAATGGAACTCTTCCTTTTGCTGATGCCGGAAACATGCTTTTCACAAGGATCTGGACTGACGGCGGTGAAAAGAGGGTGGACAATCAGGGAAATGAGATCCGTCCCACTCAGGTTGAAGTTTTCGACTGGCAGACAGGTTACTTCAGAGATGATATGGGATACATCACTGAGCCCTATAAATTCTGGCTTGAAAAAGGCGAGCAGACCATCGGGCTTGCGGCGGTAAATGAACCTGTGGCGATCTCTTCGCTCAGGATCGTATCCGTTGCGGAAAAGCATGATTACAAAATGTACTGCGAAGAAAATGCCGGAAAAAAGGACAATGCTTCCGGAAAAGATATTATAGAAAAGATCCAGGGAGAGGAGTCCACGTTACGTTCTGAGGCTTCGTTATATGCAAAATATGACAGAGCATCATCCACGACTCAGCCCTACAGTGTAATGAACACCATTCTGAACTACATCGGAGGCGATCCCTGGAGCACCTCCAGCCAGTGGATAGAGTGGGAAGTGACGATACCGGAAGACGGATTCTACAACATCACCGTCAAGGGACGTCAGAACTACGCCAGAGGTCAGGTGTCAGTCCGAAGCCTTTACATCGACGGAGTCATTCCTTTCGACGAAGCTAAGATCATAGAATTTGATTATGATAACGACTGGCAGATAAATACACTTTCCGATGAAAACGGAGAGCCCTACAGGTTCTATCTTGAAAAAGGAAAACACACGATCCGTCTGGAAGCTACTCTCGGCAGGGCGGGTGCTATCCTTGAGGAACTTGAGGATTCGGTTTACAGACTGAACCAGATCTACAGAAGAGTTCTCATCTATACCGGCGCTACTCCGGACAAGTACAGAGATTACAACATCGATCAGTACTATCCCGAGGTGATCGATGCCATGGAGATCGAATCCAGGAGACTGTACAAGATCATTGATGATACCGTAGAGTACACGGGACAGAAAGCGGATAAGATCGGAACTGCCGTAACGGTAGCCACTCAGCTCGAAAGATTTGTTGAAAAGCCTTTCAAGATCTCATCCGAATTTATCTCCTTCAGAGACAACATTACATCAATGGGTACGGCGATCCTTTCCATGAGCGAGACCAAACTGGATGTGGACTACATTGTTGTTTCTTCCGCAGGAGACAAGATCGAAAAAGACAAGACCAATATCTTTAAAAAGTTGGCTCACGGCGTAAGATCTTTTATCGCCAGCTTCATTGTAGACTATGATGCGGTGGGAGATGTTTATGACGATAAGACGGACAAGATCCTTAAGATCTGGGTGACCACAGGACGTGATCAGGGTACCATCATCAAGACCATGATCGACGATGCCTTCACTCCCAAGACCGGGATTAAGGTCAATGTAGAGATCGTTAACGCAGATGCGCTTTTGGGTGCGGTTGTTGCAGGACAGGGACCGGATGTGGTTCTTTCCATTGCAAACGGATTCCCCGTAAACTACGCACTCCGTAACGGAGCTGTGGATCTGACGGAATTCAGCGATCTGGATAAGGTGCTTGAAGAGTTTTATCCCAGCGCCTACGAGCCTTACAGATTTAACGGAGGGATCTACGGACTTCCCGAGACCCAGACCTACAACCTTTTGTTCTACAGAGAAGATGTTCTGAAGGAGCTTGGGCTTGAAGTACCCAATACATGGGATGATGTGATCGGAATGCTGCCCACGATCCAGGGCAACAACATGGAATTCGGCATACCTGCCGCTTCCTCGTCCACAGCCGATGTTTCGCTTTACTACACACTGCTTTATCAGATGGGCGGAGGCCTTTACGATAAAGATGCAATGACCACTACGATAAACAATGAGCAGGGTGTAAATGCTTTCGAAATGTACACGAGACTGTTCAACGATTACGGTTCACCCACGGAATACGATTTCATCAGCCGTTTCCGTTCGGGACTTATGCCCATCGGTATTTCAAACTATGCAACCTACAACACACTGGTTGTTTCAGCACCCGAGATCAGAGGACTCTGGGACTTCACGCTGATCCCTGCCATGGCTTCAAAGGACGAGAACGGAAACACTGTATTAAATCGCTCGGTACACTCCGACGGTGTGTGCTGCATGATGATCCAGAACGATGATCAGGAGATCAAGAACATGGGCTGGGAATTCATGAAATGGTGGGTAGGTTCTGAGAGCCAGGTCCGTTTCGGACGTGAAATGGAAGCTCTTCTCGGAAGTTCCGCACGTTATGCGACAGCCAATGTAAATGCTTTTGTACAGCTTTCCTGGAGTGCCCATGCTATCGATGTTCTCTCGGAACAGAGAAAAACAACGGTGGGAATGAGAGAAGTTGCCGGCGGATACTACCTGAGCAGACACGTTACAAACGCGGTACGTAAGGTGATCAACGCCAAAGAGGATCCAAGAGAAACGATACTTGATTACGCTATAACCATAGATGAAGAGCTGACAAAAAAACGTAAGGAATTCGGACTTCCGACAGCGGAGGACTGAAAGAGGATCGATACATGAAAGAATATCTTAGAAAATACTTCATATTGAGAAAACACAATGCATCAGTCATGTGGAAGAAAGCCAGGATCAATAAGATGTGCTATCTTTTCCTTGCGCCTTACGCAATTCTGTTCTTTGCCTTTTACATTTTGCCTGTGTGTTCATCGATCGTTTTGAGCTTTACGGATTACAACATTCTTGAAGCGCCGAGTTTCGTAGGTGTTAAAAACTACCTGAATCTTATCCTTCAGGATGATGTATTTCTTATCGGTGTAAAGAATACATTCCTTATTGCCGTTATCACCGGACCTCTCGGATACATTATGGCCTTTCTTTTTGCCTGGCTCATAAATGAACTTCCGAGATGGCTGAGAACCATAGCCGTGATCGTTTTCTATGCACCTTCCATAGCAGGAAACGTCTATCAGATCTTCACCATTTTCTTCAGAGGCGATGCTTACGGTTATGTAAACGCTTTCCTTACGGAGTGGGGCTTCATAGATGGTCCTAAGCTGTGGCTGACAGACCCTGCATACATGCTTCCCATCTGTATGATCGTTATCCTCTGGATGTCTCTGGGAACGGGATTCCTTTCCTTCGTGGCGGGACTTCAGGGTGTTGACAAGAGCCTGTTTGAAGCGGGTTATGTGGACGGTATCAAGAATAGATGGCAGGAGCTTTGGTACATTACACTGCCAAGCATGAAACCCATGCTTCTCTTCGGTGCCGTAATGGCTATTACCAATTCCTTCAGTGTTTGTAACCAGACGATGGCACTTTGCGGTTATCCTTCAACGGATTACGCAGCAAGAACGGTTGTTACCCATCTGTTCGACTACGGTTTCTCCAGATTTGAAATGGGATATGCTTCCGCCATCGCAACCATGCTTTTCCTGGTAATGATCTTATGTAAGAAATTTGTAACCAATATATTGCAAAGAGTAGGTACGTGACGTGGGAAAATACAACACACAAAAAGCATACAGAAAGCCTCTCATAAAGAGGAGAAAACCCAACCGTTCCGTCGGTGGAGATATCGGTATCTATTTTGTACTTTTCCTCTTCGCCATCGCAATGGTTTTCCCGTTGGTGTTTGCGGTATCAAGTGCGCTGAAGCCTCTTGATGAACTGTTCAGATTCCCTCCGACGATATTTGCGAGAAATCCCAGCTTTGACAACTTTTCGGATCTCTTTGTTACCATGAGTAAATCCTGGGTCACCTTCTCAAGATATGTCTTTAACACCATTTTCTCTACTGTGGTCGGAACGGTGGGACACATAATGCTTGCTTCTCTGGCTGCATTTGTTCTTGCAAAGTACGATTTTCCGGGTGGAAAGACATTCTTTACGATTGTTGTAACGGCCCTCATGTTCAGTGGATATGTAACGGGTATCCCGAACTACATTATCCTGAGCAAGCTCCATATGATAGACAGCTATTGGGCCATCATTGTTCCGGCTTTTGCGGCACCCATGGGACTCTTCCTCATGAAGCAGTTCATGGAAGGCATTCCCATGTCACTCATTGAGGCGGCTAAGCTCGACGGAGCCGGGATCGGAAGGATCTTCCTTACCATAATCCTTCCACTGGTAAAACCTGCGTGGCTCACACTTATGATCTTCGACATTCAGGCTTTATGGAATGCGGATGCAAAGATGTACATCTATTCCGAAGAAAAGAAGATGCTGACTTACGCTTTGCAGCAGATCTCCAGCGGTAACCTGATCGCCAGAACCGGACAGACGGCAGCGGTCATGGTTGTTACCATGGTAATCCCGATCCTGGCATTCGTGCTTTCGGAAAGCCAGGTTCTCGAAACAATGGCAAGTTCAGGACTTAAAGACTAAACAAGAGGAGTGCTTAGTATGAAGAGCATGAAAAAAACAATATCCTTCATATTGATGACCGCAATGGCGATCACCGTTGCCTCACCCCTCACTGCTTTGGCCGATGAAGGAGTGGAAAAAGGGTACACCTACACCTATGATTATTGGGGAGAGGTTCAGTACTCACCGGATGCCTATTCCGTGGTAGGAGTTTACACCGCGGGAGTGCTTGGGATCGAAGGCGGATTCAAAAACCCCGACGGATTGTTCATAAAAGACAGATTTGTATTTGTGTGTGATACCGGAAACAACAGGATCATCCAGTGGGAAAGAACGGATAACGATGAATTCAGACATGTAAGGACTATCAATGAGATCAAAGGTGACGTTAATATAAAAAATCTTTCCGGTCCCACTGATGTGTTTATGACGGATGACGGATCTCTTTACATCTGCGACAAGGGAAATCAAAGGATCCTTAAGATCGACAAGGATCTGAACTTCCTTATGGAATACACTAAACCCAACGAAGCCACCTTTGATCAGACAATCTCTTTCCTGCCGGACAAGCTCATAGTCGATTCCGAAGGAAGAGTATATGCAGTATGTGACAACGTAAACAAAGGCATAGTCAAATACGAAAGAGACGGCAAATTCAGCGGATTTTTCGGAGCCATGCCTGCTAAATACAGCTGGTACAAGTACTTCTGGAAGAGGTTCATCGCATCGGATGCTCAAAGACGAGCAATGGAGAACTTCGTTCCCACAGAGTACGACAATATAGCCATCGACTCGGAAGGCTTCTTCTATGCCTGCACCATTAACATTACAGGAAATGACAGCAGTGAAGAGCCTGTAAGACGTTTGAATCTTTTAGGTAAAAACATTCTGATCGAGAACGGATACGAAGATGTTATCGGCGATGTTCAATGGGGTACCTTCGCAGGATACAACGGACCGTCTCTGTTCCTTGATGTTACGGCTCTGGACAATAAGGTTTATGTCTGCATGGACAAGACAAGAGGAAGGCTTTTTGCTTACGATGAGCAGGGGAATCTTCTTTATGCATTCGGGGGTGTGGGAAACATCGAAGGAAACTTCAGGGGCCCCGTAGCCCTGGATCATATGGGAAATGATCTTTTTGTCCTTGATTCCATTGAGAATTCATTCACTGTCTTTACTCCCACGGAGTACGGCAACCTGATCTTTAAAGCTCTTGATGAGTACGACAGAGGAGATTACATCGCATCCGGAGAGACCTGGGAAAAAGTCAGGGAACTGAACGGAAACTGCGATCTTGCCTACATTGGGATCGGCCGCTCGCTTCTAAGACAAAAAAAGTACGGTGAGAGTCTTACTTACTTTAAGACCAAGTGGGACACCGATCACTACTCCAAAGCATTTAAGAGATACAGAAAAGAGTGGGTGGAGAAATACATCGGATGGATCTTCCTCGCATTCTTCGCGGTTTTGATCACGCCGCTGGCAATTAAGAGAGTAAAGCAGATCAAGCATGAAATTGATACCGCGGACATTTTTAAACCCGGTAAAGATCAGGAGATAAAATGATTGCAGCACTTAAAGACAAAAATAAATACAAGAAGTTCATAAAGGATTTCAAGTTTGCTTTTTACTGTCTGACTCATCCTCTTGACGGCTATTGGGATCTCACCCATGAAAAAAGAGGAAGTGTGTTGGTTGCAACAGTCATCCTTCTGCTGGTGCTGGTTGCAAGACTCATGTTTTTGGGATGCACAAGCTTTCTGTTTGTACAGGTGAACTGGTCCAGGATCAACATCTTTACCTACATAGCAAGTATCGTGTTTCCTCTTGCTCTGTTTGTGGTGGGTAACTGGGCGCTTACAACCCTGTTTGACGGTAAGGGCAGACTGATGCAGATCTATACCGCATCGTGTTATTCAATGCTGCCATACGCACTTATCACAATTCCTTTAAGTATTGTTTCAAATGTTCTTTCAAGCGATTTCGCTGAGGTGGTGGGGATCTTAAGTACATTGTCACTTGTATGGTCGGTAATACTTTTTGTCTGCAGTAACATGCAGATCCATGAATTTTCCCTTGCAAAGACTTTGCTTTTCATTTTCGCAACGATCATTGCCATGGCTATTATGATCTTTATCCTTTTGCTTTTCTTCTCCATGATCAGCGAAGGTGTTTCATACTTTGTATCCATTTACAAAGAGATCATGTACAGAGTTGGATAGACCGGAGGATAGGCTGATGTATTACAACAAAGAAGAACGAAGAAAAGAAAAGGAAATGGCCTTAAAAAGAGAACTGTTGAATCTGATTCCCGTAACGGTCCTGATCCTGATCATCGTGATCGGTGCGCTGCTCATTGTCCATTTTACCGACAACAGTAAGGAACTTGAGATACTTGACGTAAATGAGTATTCCGGATCGAAAGACATTGTAAAGCTTGAAAACGATGATCTGCTCTTTGAAATGGATCCCATGACGACCCATTTCACCGTGACCAACAAGAAGAGCGGCGAGATCTGGTACTCAAATCCGAAAAATGTGGATGCCGATCCCCTTTCCCTTCCCAGCGAAAAGAACTACATAAAATCCACACTGATCATTAATTACAGTGATCAGAAGGGTTCAGAAAACAAATACAATAATTATGAATTCTGTATTTCCGGCAAAAGCTACGACATTATTACCGAAGACAATAAGGTGAGAGTTAAATACTCCATCGGAAAGATACAAAGGGAATATATCATTCCCACCATATGCTTTGGCGACAGATTCGAGGAACTTATTTCCAAAATGAACAAGAATGATGCCAACGGTGTTAAGGACTATTACAAAAAATATGACTTTAACAAATTAAGCGCCAAGGATGAGGAGAGGAGAGAAGAACTCCTGAAAAAATGTCCCGAATGGGAAGAGATCGGAGTCATATACGTCCTCAGGGACAATGTAAAAGACAACCTTAAGACCAAATTTGAAAAATTTTTCCTGGGTGCGGGTTACACCGAAGAAGAGTACATTTACGACAAGGAACACTATGCCGGAGAAGCCGCACAGGATAAGCCGGTTTTCAATGTGGAGATCGATTACAGTCTTGAAGGAAATGATCTGAAGGTCAATGTTCCCATTTCTGAGATAGAATACAAAAAAAGCTATCCCATTGTTTCACTCATGGTTCTTCCCTATTTCGGAGCGGGAACATGGGAAGAAGAGGGATCGATGCTGATCCCCGAAGGCGGCGGATCCCTGATCAATTTTAATAACGGAAAAACAAATCAGAGTGCCTATTATGCAAATGTCTACGGCTGGGATTACGCTACAAGAAGAGACTCTCTTGTGCATGAGACCAGAGTCAGCTATGGCGTTTTCGGCATCAGAAAAAATGATGATTCCTTTATCTGTATTCTCGGGGATGGAGCGGGATACGCCTCCATCAGAGCGGATGTTGCAGGAAAGACATCAGGATACAATATAGTTTATGCGGATTATTCGATCCTCCACAGAGAAGAGGTAGATGTTGCAGCCAGAATGAACGGAAAGATGTATCTGTATGAGCAGCGGATCCCGGACGAAAACCTGAAAATGACCTACAGATTCGTTGATTCCGCTGAGATCATTGACATGAGCAAGGCCTACAACGATTATCTTAAGGAAACATTGGGGGATACATTTACCCTTAACAAGGATTCCGATGTTCCTGTGGCAGTTGAGATCCTGGGTGCGGTCGATAAGGTCGAACAGGTTCTGGGAGTACCGGTTTCCAGACCGTTGGCTCTTACGACCTATAAAGAAGCTGAAGGGCTTATCGGCAGGATCAAAAATGTGGGCATATCAAATCTATCCGTTAAGCTTTCCGGATGGGTGAACGGCGGCATCAATCAGAAGATGCTTACAAGAACGAAGCTGGTTCACAGACTGGGAAGCAAAAAAGATTTCAATGATCTTATCAATTACACAAAAGAAGCGGGCGTACCCTTGTATCTGGATGCAGTTACGGAGTACGAGTATGATACTAACATATTTGAAGGATTCTTTGTTTACACGGACGCTGCCTGCTACGCGAACAAAAAGAGAGCACAGCTGACAACTTTCTCCCCGATCTATTTCGGAGGAGAGGACGGCGATGACTACTTCCTTTTGAAACCTTCCATCATTGTTAAAATGATGGAAAACATCAAAAAATATGCTCTTAAAAACGGAGCTTACGGTGTTTCCTTCAGAGATGTGGGATTTCAGGTTTCTTCCGACTTTAAGAAAAAAGCACCTGTGTCCAGACAGGCTGCAAGAGATATGCAGATGGAAGAACTCATGAATATAAAAGACAGCGGTCTTGGAATCATGACAAATGTCGGTAACGATTACGTGTTTGGTATTTCCGACTACATTACAAACATGGATCTTAACGGTTTCGATTATTCCATAATCGATGAGGAGGTTCCGTTCCTGTTTCTTGCAATTCACGGCTACACGAACTATTCCGGTGAGGCCCTGAACATAACATCAAATGTGGATGAGGAACTTCTTAAGAGCGTTGAATGCGGGGCAGGCCTGTCCTTTGTATTCATGGATGAGGATGCGCAGAGCCTTCAGGACACTCTTTATTCCGAGTATTTCGGTGCTTCTTACGACAGTTGGAGCACGAGATTTGAAGAGATCTGCAGGAGATACTCTTCGGAATTGGGACACACCTTTAATCAGGGTATCGATGACTGGCAGAGGCTTTCTGATGGTGTCACGGTTACGGTTTACGAGGATGGAACAAAGGCATATGTCAACTACGGGTATTCGGATTACACTACATCCCGGGGACTGACCATCCCGGCTCGAGATTACGTTGTTGAAAGGTAAGGACATGGCTAAACAGAAAAAAAGACAAGGTTTGGAAAAAAGAAAAGCTATATCCGGGTATTTGTTTATCTCACCGTTTATAATCGGCTTTCTTGCATTCATGGTCAAGCCGTTGTTTCAATCGCTTTACATGAGCTTTTGCGAGGTGGACCTGCATGCGGGCGGATTTACCTTTACGTGGGCCGGGACTGCAAACTATTTTAAGGCTTTCAGAGTCGATCCCGTGTTCACGCAGTACTTAAGCGAAGAATTGATCAGAATGGCATATAATTCCTTTGCGATCATCGTCTTCAGCCTTTTTGTAGCTTTGATCCTTAACCAGGAATTTAAGGGGAGAGGATTGGTAAGAGCGGTTTTCTTCCTTCCGGTCATTCTGTCATCCGGCGTTATCGTAGGAATTGAATCCAGCAATACTCTTTTACAGAGTATCAATCAATCTATCGAAGACTCCGGAGCGGGAACCAGTATCACGGGATATATAGAAAACATCCTTACAACTACAGGGGTGGCAAGTAAGCCTCTGGAAGTGCTGTTCGAAGTGATCGATGGGATCTATGATGTGGCCCTTGCGTCAGGTATTCAGATCATCATTTTCCTGTCAGGGCTTCAAACCATACCCAAGAGTTCCTATGAAGCAGCACAGATCGAGGGATGTACTTCCTGGGAATCCTTCTGGAAGATCACGTTTCCCCTCATTTCCCCTCTTTTCCTTGTAAGCTGGGTTTACACGCTTGTAGACTTCTGCATGAGAACGGATAATGAGATCATCGAAAAGATCAGGGATACGATGGTTGGCCAGATCAAATACGGTTTTGCTTCGGCAATGTCATGGATCTATTTTGTCATTGTTATGGCGATCATAGGTATTACATCTTGGATTATTTCAAAGTGGGTATATTACGATGACTGATAACAGGAGCACAATTAAAAGAACATATTGGGAACGAAACAGATTGTCCGGCGGAGAGCTTTTTACAAAGGATGCAACAAAGTGGTTTGTATCCATCACAAGATTCATATTGCTCTTCGGACTATGCTTCCTGATCTTACAGCCGATCTTGAACAAGATATCCGTAAGCCTTATGGAAGAACAGGATCTTTATAATCCTCTGGTCATCAGTATTCCGGAACATGTCACCTCGGCCAATTACCAGCTGGCATCGCAATTCATGGACTACTGGCACACATTGCTTTCCACATTCATTGTTTCTCTCACGATAGCAGTGTTGCAGATAGCTGTTTGTACATTTGTGGGATATGGATTTGCAAGATTTGAGTTTCCTTTTAAGAAGTTTTGGTTTGGCTGCGTTATACTTCTGATAGTTATTCCGCCTCAGACCATTTCCACATCTTTGTTCCTGCACTTCAGGTATTTTAAAGTACTGTTCTGGGAATTTAACTTAAGAGGTTCACCGATACCTTATTACCTCATGAGCGCAGGCTGTATGGGACTTAAATGCGGATTGTACATTTACATGATCCGTCAGTTTTTCAGAAACATGCCAAAGGAACTTGAAGAAGCTGCCTACGTTGACGGACTTGGAACCTTCGGAACATTCATCCGTATAATGCTTCCGGACGCAAAGCCGATCCTGGTTTCCTGCTTCCTGTTCTCTTTTGTATGGCAGTGGACAGACAGTTTTTACTCAGGTTTGTTCCTAGGAAATATCAAGCTTTTGTCCATTCAGGTTTCTGCAATTGCCGACAGACTGGACAATTATGTTAAATACACATTGAACAAGGCGGGCGGAGCTTCACCCGGATACATTCAATGCGTGGTTTCGACAGGTACACTGATGGTCATCGTACCCATCCTTATCCTTTATCTGATCATGCAGAGAGGATTTACGGAAAGTATCGCACAGACAGGTATTAAAGCCTGATGTTTTACTCAGTTATATTACCGCCGGGAGCGGTCATATATAAAACAATATTTAAAGGAGGAAATTTTATGAAGCAACTCAAAAAAATGGGGGCATTGATGCTTGCACTCAGCATGGTTCTCGGCCTTGCAGCTTGCGGATCAAAGGAGCCTGTTTCTCAGGAACCCGTCATTCTTAAAAATAATGACGTTGATTCTTCAAATGAAACAGAGGTTGTAACAAATCAGGATGCCGGAAACAATCCTTATGAGATTATTAAGGATAAGAACGGAAAGGCTATCGATCTTGGGGGCATCAATATTCAGATCGCTGACTGGTTCTATGCACCCAGCGATGCAAACAGCGCATATCGTGAAGCTCAGGAAGAATGGCATGAGTGGCTGGAGAAGACCTATAACTTCACAATTACAGGCCTCAACTATTCGACATGGGGCAACATGTCATCCGATTACATTAACTATGCTACAACAGGCGGAGATGAGTACTACATCTTCACTCTTCACCAGGGTGATACAGGTGCGGCAAGTGCAATGAGTCAGGGTCTTATGTATGACCTTGCAAGCATCGACTGGCTTGACTTCACAGACGAGAAGTGGGACAGAGGTGTAATGGGATTCAGTACAAGGGGTGATAAGATCTTTGCTATGAGAGCAGAAAGCTCCGAACCCAGAAACGGCGTTTATTTCAATAAGAGAATTCTCAAGGAAGCCGGTATCGACCCCGAGGACCTTTACAAGTGGCAGGAAGACGGAACATGGACTTGGGATAAGTTTGAGGAAGTTTGCGATAAGGTTCAGAAGGACTTTGATAACGACGGCGTGATCGATCAGTATGCTATGGCATGCTTCAATTCCTACTTCTATCCTTCAGCCGTATTCTCAAACAAGGGATGTTTCATAGACCTTGATAAGGACGGTAACTACTACAGCAAACTTGAGAGCAACGAGACAATGGAAGCTCTTAACTGGGCTAAGGACATGAGAGCAAAGTACAACATGCCTCAGCCTGAAGACGGACAGTGGGATTACTTCCTTCCCGCATTTGAAAGCGGTAAGGTTGCATTCATGGTTCACCAGGCATATGTTGCAGGTGATAGACTTAACAATAACTGTGTAGATGATTTCGGATTCCTTTGCTTCCCTAAGGGACCTGAAGCAGACGGTTATTACACCTATGCAGAAGATAACCTTTTCGTTATTCCCGGATGCTACTCCAAGGACAAAGCTGAGAAGATCGCATTTGCTTACAACCTTTGGACAAATCCCGTTCCCGGTTACGAAGGATATCCTGCTTGGAAGTACAGCTACTACAACAACTTCCGCGATACAGAAGCTGTTGATATCACAATGCCTCACATGGTAGATCCCAAGTTTGTTTCTGCAAGATTTGATTCAGCTGTTTACGGTCTTGTAGGTAATGACGGAATTCACGGATCAATGCTCATGTGGAAGCTTGACAGCCAGACACCCGCTGAGATCATGGAAGAGATCCGCGGTACTGTTCAGGCATATCTTGACGAACATAACGGAAAATAAAAACCTGATTTAATTTTTACTCATTCACGGCGGGGGACCGCCTCCGCCGTGGATTTTAAAGGAAACCAATTATGCCCAAGAATGAAAAAGTACTTCTTACAGGTACGAATAATGATTTTAACGGCAAAATTGAATACGACGAAAATGGTCGCGAGATCGTGGATTTTCATGATAATTCCTCGGTCCGTATCTGGTACAACGTGGAAGCTCACGGCTTCAAGCCTCACTGGCACGATGCGATGGAGATACTGATGCCTGTGGAGGGACAGTACGAGATCGTTATTCGGGACGAAAAGCATGTGATATATCCCGGTGAGATCTTTATTATTCCTTCGGGATGGCTCCATGAGATACGTGATCCCGGTCCTGACGGATCAAGGTTCATCTTCCTCTTTGATCTCACGATGGTGAGAAAGCTTAAAGGATTTGCGGGTCTGGAACCGGCATTCATCAATCCCATCCATGCCAACAAGAGCAATTATCCCAGGATCTTTGATGAGGCCTTCGATCTTCTCGTGAAGATGAGAAATGCTTACTTCTACGGACAGACGTACAGTGAGATCACGATCTACTCCTGTTTTATGGATTTCCTTGTTCTTTTCGGATCGAATCATGACACGGATGAAAAGCTGTTTAACAATGCAAAGCCAAGAAAGCAGCAGCAGTACGTTAAGGAATTCAATAAGCTTCTGGAATACATCAATGAAAACTACATGCAGCCCATCACTTTGGAGGATGCGGCGATCAACATCGGTTTCAGTAAATACTATTTTTCAAGACTTTTCAAGCAGTACACCGAATACACATTCTGTGATTATCTGACCATAAGAAGGATAAGGGCTGCTAAAGAACTGCTGGCAGACGCCGAGTGCTCCATTATGGACATTGCAATGAATACGGGATTTTCAAGTATCTCGACTTTCAACAGAGTCTTTAAGGAGATCGAAGGATGCACTCCCAGTGCTTTCAGAGCAAAAAGAAATGAAGAAACATAAAAAATACCTGAAGGATGAACCGACAGGTATTTTTTATTTACCACTATTCTGTGAGGATAACGGATCTTAGGTGCGGTGTAAGCCGGGAGCGCATCTAAAGTCCGTATTTAAAATCCGAAAATACGGCTGTTCCACCTATAACGGAAGTGGAATAGCAGAAGAGTCCAAAGCGGACTCCGCAGAAATGATCGAGTCTGAAAGCAAGTTTGTGAGTGTAGGAAAGCTTTTCGAATCGTTTTTCAGTCTTATAGGAAAATACTGCAAAGTCTGCCAGACCTTCAAAATTCATATCTATCCTCAGGCGGATCTTCGATGAATGCAATGCGATCTTTTCAATCTGATTCCCCGGGAAACAATCCGTTTTACCGCAGAGCTTGTCATTGACATCACGGGTTATAAGGTTTAAGAAGTAGCCTCCGACTTCACGACTTACAGAGAGTTCACCGTAACAGCCTTCAAAAGCGCAGATACCCGCATGGTCACCGAAGTTGAGCTTTGAAGCATCCACTGTAACCTCGGCGTGACATTTCGGCCAGGTGGAACGCTGGGTGAGTGTGTTGACTGCTTCCGTAACATTAACACAGAGCTTACCTGTGGTAACGGAGTAAGAATTGCCGTTAAAGGCATATAATGACGGGTTGGGCAGATGATTAAACTGCCAGGCTTTCTGAAGCCTGCCGTCCTTTAAAAACCCCGAAACATAAAGAGGATCCTGTCTGCCGGATCTCTTTCCCGATACCGGCGGATCGAAAGCGGGGATCTTTCCGCCTTCTCCTACAAAGGGGATTCCGTTTCTGATCTCGATGGGGGTGAGAATGGGGATCCTTCCGCAGGCACCCTGATCTCTGAAAAAGAAACCGTAGTATTTCCCGGAGGGAGTGTTTATGATACCGCCCTGGGCAACGCCGTTGTGGGGGAGACCGTAATCATCCCTGATCAGCTCGGTTTCAACATAGGGGCCTTCTATTTTTTCCGAAGTGTGAACCACCTGAGTGCGGATGGCGGGATCGTCCTTGGGCCAATGAATATTGAAAATACAGTAGGTGGATCCGATCTTATAGGCATGAGAGCCTTCATAACCCAGACCTACATTGTGTTCATCTTTAAAGAGTGACAGGTTCAGACCGTCTTTTTTTACGGTAAAGTGTTCAATGTCTATTTCCGTAAGTTTTATCTCGGTGTTGCCATGGACCACAAAGACTCTGTCATCATCAAACAGCAGAGAGGCATCATAGAATTCTGCGTTGATCACGTGGCGCTTCCAGGGACCTGCAGCTTTTTCGGAAGTGAAGATGTAGGTGCTTTTTCTCACTATGGAAAGGAAGAGGGCATAGAAGAGTCCGTTGTGATAACGAAGGGACGGAGCCCACATGCCGTGTCCGTAGATGTTCTGTTCGTGATCCAGATGCTCCTCGGCAGTCGAATCCAGTTCATCAAAAACATATCCCTCGATCTTCCAGTTAAGGAGGTCGTGAGATGAAAGAACGGAACCTCCGGGGAAAAAGTGCATAGTAGTGGAAAGCAGATAATACGTATCACCTACTCGCACAATATCCGGATCCGGATAGTCTTGTTTAATTATGGGATTGAAATTGTCCATAATACCGTTCCTGTTTACAAAATATTACCAGATCCTGTAATTACCGCTTAATGCAAGAAAAGCGAAAAAGTACAGGCAATTATCATAGTACCTTCTGTCGCCCTTTCTGAGTGGCATGTTGTAGAAGGACTTTACCCATTCCTTTGTGGTCTCGTTGTCCGCAGCGAGAGAAGCCTCAGCTACTGTGGCGGGAAGTCCCGTGGGATGAAGAGCAAAAGAAGTGGGAACAATGGTGCCGTCGATCTCATAGATGTGATAATCATTTGAGAGCCGTGCATTGTTCAGGTAGAGCTGAATTTTATCGCAGGCCCTGATCTGGCCCACATCCTGTCCGAACCATTCATAGTCAAGGGCTATGTTTGCAACGGTTCTGTAAGAGTCGGAAAAGAACCAGTCATGACGGTCCGTGGTCCAGGAAAGCTTCTGCTTTAGGGGAGAACCGTCAAATTCCGCATACTCGGCGGAAAAACCGGTCTGAGGATGACAGGCCTTGACAAGATACTCGCGGCTTGCCTTCACGCATTCTCTGAAGAAGGGACGATCCTCTTCATATGCCCACAGGGAGAAAAGCTCGTAGAAGTGGGGAAGATGGTAAGAGGGGTCCGTAAAACCTATGCCCGGGACAAAAAGGATCTGATGGTTATCATGATTGAACATGGGATCTCCCTGACGACCATCGTACCCCTTGTGGATCATGGCTTTAAGTATTTCTTTTGCTTCATGGCTGTAATTGAAGATGCCTTCTCCGTCGCCCCATCTGTGGGAAGCGAAGAAGAGAGCGAGAGCATAGTACTCCTCGCCGTCGGGGGCAGGACCGTAGGCATTCTTTTTGCCGTCGGTGGCACAGGACCAGGCAAAGTAGCCTTCGTTGACGCCTTCATCCATGAACATATAGGTTTTTGACCACTTCCATATGCGGTCAAACTGTTCTTTCATATCAAGCTGAACGCAAAACATCATGCCGTAGGACATTCCTTCCGTTCTGGCGTCATGATTTCCCGTGTCTTCGATATAACCCATGTCGGGGGCAACGTCGTGATAGACTCGCTCTTCATCGGTACCGAAGAAGTAAAAATCGCGGATCTCAAAAAGACGCTTCTCGATCTCTTTCTCATCGAAGCCCACTTCTTTAAAAACGTTTCTGTATTTTCCGGTTTTATATGCGTTCATATTATCCTCCGATGTGCATTCCTGCACATGATTAGTTGGGATTTTAACAAAACGGGTATTTAAAATCTATTTATATTTTGCTTAATGAAAGACAGTTATTGCTAAATTTTGCCATTTATATCGTGCATATAAATGCCGTACTGCCTGAACAGCAACAATGTTCATTACTGCCACGCAGAATATACGGCGTGCCGAAACTCTTCGAAAACGGATTTTCGGAGCTTTAGCACACCGCATATCTGTGAACATTATCAAAAATTGATAATTATGAGAAATAAAAAGCAATATTTCGTATGAGTTTTATAGGCATTTGTGCTAAAATGAATTTAGCTTACATTTCGCTGTGGAAGAAGAAATGTATCTGACTAATATTAAGGGAGGAAAGATTTTATGAAGAAAAAAATTGCTTTGCTTTTATGCGCGGCAATGGTTCTTGCTCTTGCGGCAGGCTGTACCAAGGACGAACCCGAACCTACACCTGCAACCGTAACTGCAACACCTACTCCGGGACAGAAGAAAACTGTAACGGCAACACCTACACCTTCACCTAAGAAGGAATGGAAGCTGGAACCCACATGGACGCCTACACCCACACCTACGCTCACACCCGAGCAGCAGGCGGCGAAGGAAGCTGAGGAGGCAGCAAAGCTTGCCGCTTCTCAGTTCAACAAGACCATCAATCTGGATTTCTCAAAGGCTGTTTCGGTTTCCGGAGATTTACCCGCACTTGTTAATGACACCGAAATGTCAATGAAAGATCAGAAAACTCAGAAGTTCTGTGTTCCTTTGGGAGTTATCGTTAAGGCCGGCAAGAGCGCTGCGGTAACCGTTACTCTGCAGTTCAATTCCGCTGACGACGAAGCTATCAGACTCTACGGAATCCAGGGAACCGGAGATAATGCTAAAACCGATGTTATTAAGATCGCAAATCCTAAGAACACCGATACTTTCACAACTACTGTTTACATGACCGCCAAGGAAGATTTCGACACACTTCTCGTTGCTTCTTCCGGCTGGGGCAAGTACGTAAACGACGTAACCGTAAAGAAGATCACGGTTGCTCCCAATCCCAAGATTGACCTTACTGCAGCAGCTAAGATCTCCGGCGATCTTCCTACAGTAAGTGACACCGGAGCACTCATCTGCAAGGGCGGCGTGACTCAGAAGTTTGCTTTCCCTCTTGCAAACACTTATAAGGCAGGCGATGTACTTGCAGTTACAGTAACCGCTAAGTTCAATTCCACCTATGAAGAGGATGAATCCTTCAGATTCTACGCTATTCAGGATGGCGCAGACAATGCTAAGTCTGATGTTGTTAAGGTTTACAATCCCAAGGATAAGAGCACGATCACAGAAACGATCCTTCTTACCATCAACAAGGATGCAGAAGCAAATCAGCTTCTTGTAGCTTCCTCAGGTTGGGGCAAGTACATTAACGATATCGAGATCAAGTCCATCAGCGTTCAGCAGGCAGAAGTTCTTGACCTCAGCAAGGTATTTACTGTCAGCGGCGATGCTGTAACAGTTCTTGAAGACGGTTCCATTTCCGCTAAGGGAGGCGTAACATCCAAGTTTGCCATTCCTTCGGAGAGAACAGACATGTCTAAGGGAAGTGATGTAACAGCTGCCATCACATTCCAGTTCAATACTGCAGATGATGAATCCGTAAGACTTTATCCTATCCTTAATTCTACAGATTCCTCCTGCGTTGCAACACCTCTTCAGTTCGAGAATCCCGGAAAGACGGATGCTACCGTTATCACGAAGAATTTCGTTACAACAAAGGATGCCAACACTATTCTTCTCGGCGGTAAGGGCTGGGGCGTAAACCTCAACGATGTTGTCATCAAGAGAGTTGTTCTTTACCAGACACCTGTAGTTGAAAAGGTTGCCGAGGAACCTGCTCAGACACCTAAGACAGGCGATAATTCTATGATGATCATGATCACACTTCTCGGAATTGCTGCAGTAAGCGGCGTTGTATTCTTCAAGAAGAGAGAAGAAGCAAGATAGTTTTTTGATCAAAAAAATTCGACTCCCGTGCTTCGGCACGGGAGTTTTTTGCTTTATAGGAGTATGGAAGGGCGGTGTATTTTTTTGTTTCAATTGCCAACAAAAGTCCAACAGACTGTGTCAAAATCTGTGGGGTTTTATGATCTTCATGTTGATAAAATACTTAAGGGGCTTTCCGAGAAATGCGTCGGTAAGAGACTTGTGTTCCCAGGGTTCGATCTTTTTACCGTTTCCCATTATGTTGTACGTGATCAGATCTTCCTGTAACTTATAGGGGAGGTCGTGAAAATTGCAGAATTTATAAAAATCATGCCTCTTGATCCTTTGTTCTTTATTGGAACATTCCACGTTCCAGTCTTCCAAAGCGAGGTAAACTCTCTTCTTTTCATATTTCTCAAGAATGAGCTTCATTGCATGAGTTCCGTGATGACCGCCTCGGTACTCGGCGGCTATGGCAAACAAGAATATATATGCCAGATCGTTGTGTGTCAGTATGTAGGCAAAGCCCACGGTAGCGCCGTCATCTATGATCTTCCAGAAATCGGCCTTCTTATGTCGGTACTTGATTTTTAGAAACAAAAACGGAGATCGTTCCTTTAAGGGGAATGCCTCATGATAAATCTTTTTTATCTCGGAATAATCCGATTGTTCGACTTTTTGTAAATCCATTGGATTTAAGCCTTTCTGAATCTTCTATTCGGTTTGTATTTTGCATCGCTGATCCCCTGATCTTTCGATGCCGCTGAATTATACTACTAATGCTCGAATAAAACAATAACCGGTTTAAAAATGATCCCCGGGTAAATTGTTTCTTGGCAAGATTTGATATAATATTTATTAAATTTGCGTTGCCTGTTATTTACGTGAGATGTACAATTTTTACGCATTAAGGAGATTTATGAAAACGAACATTAAGATTTTGACAGCTTTGTTAATGATCGGGCTGGTGGCGGGTTCCTTTGCTGGATGTGCTCAAGGAAAGGACAGTGGAAGTGCTCAGGTTGTTTATCAGACAGCTACCCCCACACCCAAGCCTACAAAAACGCCGACGCCGACTCCGATGCCGACGGACACTCCGACGCCCACAAAGACTCCTACACCTGTTCCGACACTTGCCGTAAGCGGGCTTGCAGAGTTTTATAAGGACTATTTCCCCATCGGTGTTGCTCTCAGCAGAAGTACAGTCGGGGCGGTGCGTTACGAAAAGGTTATTCTTGACAATTTTAATCAGATAACACCCGAGAATGAGACAAAACCTGATGCATTACTTGATGCCAATGCAAGCAGAAACGGATTACCCGGGACCTACACTCATGCGGCGGTCTCCTTTGACCGTTGCCTGCCCACTGTTGAGTATTGTGTAAAGAATAATATGCAGATGCGTCTTCACACTTTGGTATGGCACAGCCAGACTCCCAACTGGTTTTTTACCGAGGATTACACTCAGAACGGTAAACTTGTAAGCCGTGAAGTAATGCTGCAGAGAATGGAAAACTACATCAAAGATGTTATAGAGTACTTTGATACGAATTATCCCGGATTGATCTATGCCATCGATGTCTGCAATGAAGCCTTCGATAACGGAGACGGTGATGAGAACGGCATCAGAAAAGTAAAGAACAAATGGTATGATACGGTTGGACCGGATTATTATTATCAGGCATTTGTTTTTGCCAGGAAGTATGCACCCGATTACATGAAGCTTTTCTACAATGATTACAGTTGTGCCTACAAATACAATCAGATCATTGGTCACCTTGCCAAGGCAAAGGAGGAAGGGCTGATCGACGGCATCGGAATGCAATCCCACCTTTCTGTCACAGAGAGTGTGAACGGGCAGTATTATCTTGCCATGAAAGCATTTCTGAAGGAAGGATATGAATTGCAGGTTACCGAGCTTGATATCGGAATGGAAACAAAGACTGAGAACAATCTGACACTTCAGGCCAGAAAATACAAGGTACTTTTCAATAACCTCATCAGATTGAAGGATGAAGGTTACAACATTACAAGCGTCACTTTATGGGGAATTTCAGATAACCTCAGCTGGCGTACGGGTAAATACCCGCTTCTTTTCGACAGTAGCTTGAATCCCAAGAAAGCCTACTACGGAGTTCTTCAGGATCCGAGCATTCCTACTATAGAGTAATTCTCTTATCTTCATCTTGGAGAAGGTCCCCACGAAAGTGGGGGCTTTTTCTATTCTTGTGCATTTCCGTAAAATATGGTAGAATGCACACGTTTGGTTTATTGTGAGTTTTATTTGGAGTTAACAATGGTTTTATCGTGTAACAGGATCAATAAAAGTTTTGGTGAAAAAGACATCTTAAAGGATGTTTCTTTTCATGTGAATGACAATGAGAAAGTGGCTATTATCGGAGCCAACGGAGCCGGTAAGTCCACGATCTTTAAGATCATCCTTGGGGAACTCAGGGCAGACAGCGGTGAAGTCGTTTTTGCCAAGGATACCACCTGGGGATGCATCTCCCAGACTCAGAATCTGGAAAGCACCAACGGAATATATGCTGAATTGTTCGGAACAAACAAAAAGGTTCTTGAACTGGAAGAGAGGATAGAAAAGCTTCACAGGGATATCGAAGAGGAATCCAAAAAGAACGGTGAAAGCGAAGAACTTAAAAGGCTCTACGCTGACTACGAAAGATGCAACACCGAATTTGACAGGATCAACGGATACGCTTACAGGAGCGAGGTTACAGGCGTTTTAAAAGGACTGGGCTTTAAGGAGGAAGAGTTTGACAAGAAGATCAACACCTTATCCGGAGGACAGAAAACAAGAGTTGCTCTGGGAAAGCTTCTTCTCATGAAGCCGGATCTTATCATGCTGGACGAGCCCACAAACCATTTGGACATGAACTCCATCGCATGGCTGGAAGGCTTTCTGGCAAATTACAACGGTGCGGTTCTTGTTATCGCCCATGACCGTTACTTCCTGGACAAGGTGGTCACTAAGGTGGTGGAGATCGAGAACTGTAAGGCCATGTGCTTTGAAGGCAATTATTCCCAATTTGCAGAGAAGAAGGCTGAAGTCAGAAAAGCCCAGCTAAAGGCGTATCTGAACCAGCAACGTGATATAAAGCACCAGGAAGAAGTCATAGAAAAACTTAAGAGCTTTAATCGTGAGAAATCCATAAAGCGTGCGGAATCCAGAGAGAAGATGCTGGATAAGATAGAAAGACTGGAAAAACCTGTGGAGATCGACGATGAAATGAAGATCTCTTTCCGAGCCTCCACCGTCAGCGGAAACGATGTCCTGACGGTCAGGGGACTTACCAAATCCTATGGCTCTGAACTGCTTTTTAAGGATCTGAATTTTGACATAAAGCGTGGTGAGAGAGTTGCCATCATCGGTAACAACGGAACCGGAAAGACCACCATACTTAAGATCATTAACGGTCTGGTGAAGGCTGATGAAGGAGAGATCAGGGAGGGGGCAAAGGTTGCCATAGCCTACTACGATCAGGAACATCAGGTACTGAATCCCGAAAATTCACCCTTTGAAGAGATCTCTGATGCTCATCCCCTTATGGACAATACCGACATCAGAAACATTCTGGCGGCGTTCCTTTTCACGGGAGACGAGGTGTTCACTCCCATAAAACTTCTTTCCGGAGGAGAACACGGCAGAGTGTCCCTTGCAAAACTCATGCTTTCAAAGGCCAATCTTCTGATACTGGATGAGCCCACGAACCATCTGGACATCACATCCAAGGAGATCCTTGAAAATGCGCTTAATTCCTATGACGGAACTGTTTTGTATGTTTCCCATGACCGTTATTTCATAAACAAGACAGCCACAAGGATCCTTGACCTGACTGAAAAGCAGCTTGTGCCCTATATAGGAAATTACGATTACTATCTTGAACACAAGGATGTGGTGGAGAAGGCCTACCTTAGAGGAACTCTCGGAAACGCGGCTGCTACTTCCGGCAGTGTTCAAACGGAAACCGACAACAAACTGGACTGGAAGGCTCAGAAGGAAGAGCAGGCAAGACTCAGAAAGAAGCAGAATGAGATCTCGAGGATCGAAAAAGAGATAGCAAAGCTTGAAGAAGAGGGCAAAAAAGTGGAAGAGGAACTTGAAGACCCTGCCTACTTCACGGATCATGTGAAACTGGCCGAGCTCACAGGAAGAAAAAACGAAATAGAAGAAAAGCTGCTTGAACTCATGGACGAATGGGAAAAAGCAAGCTCCGAAGAATAAAAACATCCCCTCCTTATCAGATCCAATGTTTGAATGACATTGTTCCTATCGGGAGGGGAATTTGTTTCCGTATTGTTTATAGCAGGGATCAGTACAAAGGATACTTGTCTGTAAGTTCCTTAACCATTGCCTTGACTGCCTCTGACTTTTCACCTCTGGAATCGATGGCAAGTGCAATAGCTTCGGCAACCTTGTCCATGTCATTGGCATCAAAGCCGCGGGTCGTAACTGCTGCGGAACCGAGACGGATACCGCTTGTAACATTGGGCTTTGCAGGGTCCTTGGGAATGGAGTTCTTGTTACATGTGATGTTTACGGCATCAAGGAGATGCTCTGTCTCTTTGCCTGTAACTCCCTTGCTGATGAGGTTTACAAGCATAAGGTGGTTGTCCGTACCGCCGGAAACCATATCAAAACCGCGGTTCATGAGACCTTTGCAAAGTGCCTGAGCGTTGGTAACGATGTTTGCGGCATATGTTTTGAAGGAAGGATCGAGGGCTTCTTTGAAGCAAACAGCCTTGGCTGCGATCACATGCATCAGAGGACCGCCCTGGATTCCGGGGAAGAGAGCCTTATTCAGCTTGTGCTCTGTTGCAAACTCTTCTGAGGAAAGGATGATGCCTCCGCGAGGTCCGCGAAGGGTCTTATGGGTGGTGGAAGTAACTATGTGAGCGTAAGGGATGGGGGACTGGTGAACACCGCCGGCAACAAGACCCGCAATGTGAGCCATGTCTACCATGAGGATAGCGCCCACTTCATCAGCGATCTCACGGAAACGCTTGAAATCGATGGCTCTGGGATAAGCGGAGGCTCCTGCCACAATGAGCTTCGGACGGCATTCCTTGGCGATCCTCAAAACTTCGTCATAGTCGATGTATCCGTTTTCATCAACGCCGTAAGGTACACAGTTGAAGTACATTCCCGAGAAATTTACCGGGCTTCCGTGGGAGAGATGTCCGCCGTCAGCAAGACTCATGCCCATGAAGGTGTCACCGGGCTGAAGGAGTGCAAAGAATACGGTCATATTTGCCTGCGCTCCGGAGTGAGGCTGTACGTTTGCCCAGGTGCAGCCGTAAAGCTTTTTGACCCTTTCTATTGCAAGATTTTCAGCGATATCGACGCATTCGCAACCGCCGTAGTAACGTTTTCCGGGGTAACCCTCGGCGTATTTATTGGTGAGATGACTTCCCATTGCTGCCATTACAGCTTTGCTTACGAAATTCTCGGAAGCGATGAGCTCAATGTGGCTTCTCTGACGAGCAAGCTCAAGGTTCATGGCATCGGCAAGTTCGGGATCGGCTTTTGTGATTTCTTCAAAATCGAACATGTCTGGTTCCTCCGTTTGGAAATTTTGCTTTATTTTATCACAGTAGCGAAGAAAAAGCGAGTCGAAATAAATTAAACATTCTTATCTCTGCCATAAGAGGGATAAAATCTTAACACAGATCTCGTAAAGGCTGAAAGAAGGGTGGAGATCGCAAAGGCATGGGAATGCGGTTTCTCATGCATATGGTGTCTTCATTGACATATTTATTAATTAATGTTATAATTCGTGGTTATGAAGATGAGTGCCGGTGATGCCGGCTTTAATTATAGGAGCAGGTGAGAGATATGGAACTGATCAGACATTTAGTTGAAGGACAAGGAGAATACATTTTAAGGATCATCATCGCTTCGGCCTGCGGCGCCGTTATCGGCCTTGAGCGAAGCAGACGACAGAAGGAAGCGGGACTTCGTACACATATCATCGTTTGTATGGGGGCTACGTTGCTGATGCTGATCTCCAAGTACGGATTCTTTGACGTTATCGTCAGGGACAGCGTTCAGGTGGATGCTTCCCGTGTGGCTTCCACTGTAATTACGGGAATTTCTTTCCTGGGAGCGGGAGTTATCTTCCTAAAGGGTTCCTCCATCAGAGGACTCACCACTTCTGCGGGACTTTTTTCGACAGCTGCCTGCGGAATGGCGGTAGGTGCGGGAATGTATGCCATAGGTATCTTTACCACCATATTCATGGTCACGCTGCAGTACCTTCTTCACAAGTACAACTTAAGTTCCGAGACCATCGCGGCTACCGAGATCAGGGTGGTATGCTATGACAAGCCTGATATCGTGGAAAAGATAAAAGGCTACTTTCTGGAAAACAATGTGGAGATCGAGGAGTTCACCATCAAGAGAAAATCCGACGGTACCCTGATCTACGATACCGTTGTAAAGCATCTGAAGCCCAACGAGCTGAACCACATCACCACGATCCTTACGGAAGTGCCGGATGTTATGGAAGTAAGCTGCAACCAGTAAAAGAGATTTTGTATTGAATAATCAAAAAAAGTGTTTTATAATTCACGGGATACTTACGGATTCCCGTGAATTTTTTTGCAAATCTATCGGAGGACATATGGAAAACTACAAAAAAGAGTTTATTGATTTTATGGTTGAATGCAACGTTCTGAAGTTCGGTGATTTCACACTTAAAAGCGGCAGAAAGTCCCCTTTCTTCATGAATGCGGGGGCTTACGTTACGGGCGGACAGCTTAAAAGGCTCGGCGAATACTATGCAAAGGCCATACATGACAATTTCGGAGACGATTTCGATGTCCTCTTCGGACCTGCTTACAAGGGTATTCCCCTTTCGGTGGTTACCGCTGTTGCGTATTCAGAACTCTATGGGAAGGAGATCCGCTACACTTCCAACAGAAAAGAGATCAAGGATCACGGCGACACAGGCATATTGCTCGGCAGCAAGATCGGTGACGGTGACAGAGTCGTAATGATCGAAGATGTTACCACATCCGGAAAATCAATGGAAGAGACTGTGCCCATCGTAAAAAGCTGCGGTGATGTAAAGATCGTGGGCCTCATGGTGAGCCTTAACCGTATGGAGGTGGGGCTTTCAGGAAAGAAGGCTGCTCTTGACGAGATCACCGAAACCTACGGCTTCCCCGCAAAGGCCATCGTAACAATGGAAGAGGTTACCGAAGCGCTTTACAACAAGGAATGCAACGGAAAGATCCTTATAAATGATGAGATAAAGGCTCGCATAGATGCTTATTATGAAGAATACGGAGCTAAAAACAAGAATAATTGAACTGTCGGATGAACTGTCAGGCGAAAAAATGCCCGAACTTACCGATGAGCTCTTTGGACTCTTCGAAAAGAACGGAAATCGTCTTGCCTACGAAAATGTCTATTTCCCGAGAAGGAGATTCCTGGCGGTTTACGGGATCTCTGCCGTTCTGTTTAAGAGAAAAGAAGATATAAAAAAGCTGGAATACGTTCTGGAAGAGGTCTGCAGGGAAAAGACCTGGGCTCTTCCCGCTCATTGTGACAGCAAGAAAAGACCCGATGTGGAAAAGGAGATCGATCTTTTTAACGCAGAGACCGCAGGTGCGCTTTCGGAAGTTTTAAAAAGAGCAAAGGGATTATTGGACGACAGTCTTTGCAAAAGAGTGAAGGATGAGATAGCAAGAAGAGTACTGATACCCTTTACCTCGGAAGGCTCGCGTTACGGCTTTGAAAATGCTCATCACAACTGGAATGCTGTCTGCTGCGGATCCCTGGGAACGGCTCTGATCAACCTTGGAGAAGAACTTCTCGGAAAGGAAAAGACCCTTGCGGCTCTTGACAGGATCAACGCATCCCTCAAGGTCTTTGTGGACAGCTTCCCTGAGGACGGAGCCTGTCTTGAAGGAGCAGGATACTTTAATTATGGTATAAGTTTTTTGACGGCTTACGGAAGAAGATATAAAGAGTACACGGGAAAGACGGCCGATCTCTTTAACTCGCCTAAAATGGCAATGATCGCTGATTTCCCCAATAAAGCCTTTTTTCTTAACGGAAGGGCTGTCAATTTCTCGGATGCCGTGGAAAATGAGAAACTTCATCGGGGAATGCTGGCGGGATTACAGGAACTCTGCGGAACGGAGTATTTTGTAAATGCAAGCATAATGGCTGACTTCGATTCGGATCCGTGTTACAGATTCCTGCCCCTGTTTGACGATCTGAACTACGGAGAAGAGCTCAGATTACACAAAACGGAAACAAAAAACAGACTGTCGGTTCTTCCTTCTGCACAGTGGGCGGTTGCGGAAAACGCAGCAGGTTCCGGTTTTGCGGTAAAGGGAGGCAATAATGACGAACCTCACAATCACAATGATGTTGGAAGCTACATTTACATGACATCCGAAGGCACCATTGCATGTGAACTGGGAGCGGGAGAGTACACCGCAGACTATTTCGGTGCGGGACGTTACGGCATATTGTGTAACGGAACACAGGGACATTCCCTTCCGATTATCGGAAAAGACGGACAGCTCATCGGTAAGGATGCTAAGGCCGGAAAGTTTCAGGTAACGAAAAATGGCGATCTCATAAAGGTGGAGATCGATCTTACCGGGTGCTACCGGGGATGTGAAAGGGCAGTCAGACAGCTGTTCTTTGATACTGTCGACGGAAGCCTTAAGGTCCGGGATGAGATCCTTTCCGACGAAGATATCATCGACAGGATAATTTCCAAAAAAGACATTGGGGACAATATCGAGATCTTGTCCGAAGACCAAGAAATACAAATGCATCGCGAAGATTTCAGCAACCATTACGGCGAAAAAGAAAGCATATGCATTTATGAGATTAAGGAGAAAAAAGATGGAAACGGTAAAAAAGGAGTTGACGGTAAAAGGCTTCACTGCATTACTTACAGGTTACATCCTTGATAATTTCAAAGAAGTGGATCCTGACAGAAAGAGAAAGACGATACTGATCTGCCCCGGCGGAGCATATGCATGGACATCCCCCAGAGAAGCGGAGCCCATTGCCATCAGGTTTGCAAGCCACGGCTTTCAGTGCTTTGTTCTGGATTACTCCTGCAGTCCTTCTGGAGCAGAGTACCCTGTGGCCCTTGCTCAGGCGATCCTTGCAATTAAGACCATAAGGGAGAACTCCGAAGCCTGGCATGTGGATCCGGATAAGATCACGATCTGCGGCTTTTCCGCGGGAGGTCATCTGGCTGCCAATGTTTCATGCGATTTCAATAACGAGGAGGCTCTGAAGCTGATCGACGCCAAAAAGGACGAAGGAAAGCCCAATGCATCCCTTCTTTGCTATCCCGTGATCACATCCGGTGATTTTGCTCACAAGGACAGTATCAAAAATCTGCTGGGATCAAGGTTCAGTCCCGAAATGGAGGAGTACGTTTCTTTGGAAAAGAGAGTTACGGAAAACAATCCTCCCACATTCTTGTGGCACACTTTTGAGGATGGCTGCGTTCCCGTGCAGAACTCATTGTTTTACGCATTGGCACTCAAGGAAAAGAATGTGCCTTTTGAAATGCACATTTACCCCAACGGACATCACGGACTTTCTTTAGCTGATCCGGAAACAAACAGGGACGGGGTTCCGGGAACCCTTAAAGAAGTCAGCAAATGGCCTGAGCTGGCAGCGGCATTCCTTAACAGGATCTTCGGAGAATAAGTTAGGGCATTGAACTATTTATTTAAATAAAGTGACAACACATTTTTGAAGTGTTATAATAATCTCTGTATACCAAAAAGTTTGCTTTTTCTTGGTTTTAACGCTTTTACGGCAACTTTAGGGTATCGGATCATTATGACACTTTTTTTTACGAGGAATGACATGAAGAAGGTTAACGGGATTCTCATTGTAATAGCGTTACTCAGCCTGGCTCTGCTGGGTTTTATTGCTTATTCGGTGGGGATCATCAAATTACCTGAGGGAAAGGCAAAACCAAAGGACCCCCAGACAGAGTTTAAGGATGATTACGAGGAAGACTCAACGAAGAACAGGGAGATCGCGGTAACCATCGCTGAGGATCTTTTTCCTTACAACAGCATTTCGGAAATCTATTCTTACGAATTTCAAAAGATGGTACGGGACAGGATCAACATTCTTGCGGAAGTGGGAGATTACAACGAAGACAATCCGCTTCTGATCCTGAATCCTTTTGGGACCAATACACAATCGCTTTACACCTATTTTAAAACCAAAGAACCCTGTGCGGTTTCCTATACGATACACACATCTACCCTGACTTCCGAAGCACCTGATTTCGGAGGTTATGTTAAGGCATCAATGGAGGAACGCATTCTCCCCAACGGAGCAACCACCATCGTCGGAGATTCCTATGTTCACGAGTTTGCCATTACCGGACTTGTGCCCAATGAAACCAACATCATCACCATCCGTCTGATAGATGAAAACGGCGACACAAGGATCCGCAGATTCTACTATGAATTCAAAGATGTTGTTTCCAAGGATGAGGAAAGACTTACGGTTCAGGCAGGACTTAAAGTCGTGACCGATGAACTCACCGGAGAAAACAAAGTACAGAATGCCAGTGACGTGACTCTGGCAGAGGGAATGTATGCCATCTTCAGCAAAAGAAACGATTTTGATCCCTATGTGAAACTCTATGATAACAGCGGATTCTTAAGAGGAGAGATCCCCCTTGAAGACACTTTTGCAAAGAAGCTTTTTGCGCGTGACGGGGAACTGTTCCTGTTCGTTTCTTCAAGCAAGCTGGTAAGGATCAATTCTCTGGGTGAAGTGACCCACATCTACAGATCGAACGATTACACATTTACGGGAGACTGGTGTGTGGACGGAAACGGTAATATCCTTGCCACCGCCACCAGAAATGACAGAAGTGAGACATCCGAAAGAGACTGCATCGTCATCATTGATTTTACAGACGGCGACATTTACATGCTGATCGATTTCGCCAAGCTCATGACGGATTATCATGTGCTCAGAAAGGATTCCGACTGGATCGGTGTTTCCGGAATTGCTTACATGGGAAATAATATGATCGTTGTGGCAGCGGACAAGCTGGATTCAATGATAAAGATCAGAAGGATCTACAATGATCCGAGACTTGTTTATTTTGCAGGAGATCCTGCAGCTCTTTCCGGGACTGTTTACGAAGCCATGTATCTTTTTAATGAGGGAAATTTTGCTTTTTCCTCATGCACCGAAACAGCCGGTTATGAAGAATATGATAAGATCAGACGTTCACGTCAATACATCTGGACTCTTGATCGAAACCTGAATTACACCTATGGAAAGAAAGAAGAAGGCTTTGGGTTCTACATAAAGTACCTGACGGATGAAGACGAAAAAACGGTCCGTATTGCCGAGACCATAAGACTTCCTGAACTTACAAGAGATGCTTCGCTTTTTGAATACAACGACAACTGGCTTTTTGTTAACGGAAAGGAAAGCGTGTTTTATGAGTACGACAACTGGTTCGACCTGATCGCTTCCTTCACTTTTACCAGACCGGTGGTGAGAAAAACAGTCGAGCAGCTGGATTACGAAGAGGACAATCCGCCCCCGGATGATACTGTGATCTACGTCGGGGCTTGCAAGTTCGACCAATACGATTATCTTTTTACAAAAGAGCTGATCGTATATAAAAACGGCACAGTTTCGGAGGAAACATCCTCTGAAGAGAGTGTTGAGGATTAACAGAGGTTTTGATGGGAAAAAGGTTATTCATTGCGGAAAAGCCCAGTGTCGCCCAGGAGTTTGCCAAGGCGCTGCATGAGGATTTTTCGCGCAGAGACGGCTTTCAGGAGTCGAAAGATACGGTGGTCACCTGGTGCGTAGGTCATCTGGTCACCATGAGCTATCCTGAAGCCTACGATCCGGAAATGGCAAAATGGAAATTTGACACTTTGCCTTTTCTGCCAAAGCAATACAAATACGAGATCATCCCGAGCGTTAAGAAGCAGTTTGACATAGTAAAAGGGCTCCTTTGCCGTGAGGATGTGGATTGCATATACATATGCACGGACTCCGGGCGAGAAGGTGAATACATTTATCGTCTGGTGGACATGATGGCGCAGGTGCCCGCAAATAAAGTGAGAAAAAGGGTGTGGATCGATTCTCAGACCGAGGAAGAGATCAAAAGAGGCATAGAAACCGCTAAGACCTGGGACGCTTACGATAATCTTTCCGAAGCTGCTTTTTTAAGGGCCAAGGAGGACTACCTCATGGGCATCAATTTTTCCAGAGCTCTCTCTTTAAAGTACGGCTACAACGTGAGAAATTTTATGAAGCTGGAAAAGATGGGAGCAATTGCCGTGGGACGTGTAATGACCTGCGTTCTGGGCATGGTCGTGCGACGGGAAAGAGAGATCAGGGATTTTAAGGAAACAAACTTTTACAGAGTGGTCTTAAAGACAGAAGCCGGATTCGAAGCCGAATTCAGGGCAGTGGAGGGCAGCAGGTACTTTAATACTCCTTTCATGTACAAGGATAACGGCTTTAAGGAGAAGAAAACTGCGGAAGAACTTATGGAAAGCCTCAAGGGACTTCAAGCGGCGGTTGATTCCATAGAGAAGAAAGAGGAAAAGAAGAATCCTCCGTTACTGTACAATCTGGCGGAAGCACAGAACGATTGTTCCAGGCTTTTTAAGATCAGTCCCGACGAGACTCTGAAAGTCATTCAGAATCTTTACGAGAAAAAGCTGGTCACTTACCCAAGAACGGACGCAAGAGTTCTTTCAACGGCAGTTGCCAAGGAGATAGCAAAAAACATCTCCGGCCTCAGAAGCTTTGAACCTCTTTCGGCATTTGCAAACGAGATCCTTGAGGGAAAAAAGTTCGTTGGGCTGGCAAAGACCAGATACGTGGATGACAAGAAGATCACGGATCATTATGCCATCATTCCCACGGGACAGGGTATCAGCGGCCTGAGGCAGCTTCCCCTTATGGAACAGAAGGTTTACGAACTCATTGCAAGAAGGTTTTTAAGCATATTCTACCCCCCTGCTGTCTACAGTAAGGATGCCATTGTCTTAAAGGTGGGGGACGAGAAATTCTTTGCCAACTTTAAAGCACTTAAGGACGAAGGTTACTATAAGGTGGCCAATGTCAAAAGAAAAGAAGCGGCAGAGGATAAGAAAAAGGATGACGAAGAGGATTCCGAGATCTCCACGGAGCAGCTTGCAGGCATAAACAAGCTGAAAAAGGGCGATGTCTTAAATGTTCAGGGCATGGAGATCAAAGAAGGAAAAACATCACCTCCCAAAAGATACACATCCGGTTCACTGATCCTTGCAATGGAAAATGCGGGACAGTTTATAGAAGATGAAGAACTGAGAGCACAGATCAAGGGCTCAGGCATAGGAACAAGTGCTACCAGGGCCGAGATACTGAATAAGCTGGTAAAGATACAGTACCTGAATCTGAACAAAAAAACCCAGATATTTTCTCCCACAAAACTCGGGGAGATCATCCATGAAGTGGTTATCGGCTCCATCTCATCCCTTTTGAGAGCGGATCTTACCGCAAGCTGGGAAAAAGGACTCACACAGGTGGCAGAGGGGCAGATAACAGGAAAAGAATACATGGACAAGCTGGAAGGCTATGTTACAAGAATGACGGACAAAGTAAAGAACAGCAACATCGGGTCTGCCCTCAACAGTGCCTTTATCAGCGTGGAAAGGAATTATAAATGATAGCCGATTACAAGATCGATAAATTGTTTGAAACAAATGAATCCATCGCCATAGATGAGATCAGAAGATTTGATTATCCCTGGGAGGTGCTTCCTCACATAGGGGAGATCATCCTGAAACTTGGTGCCGGTCTCGGAGATGATTATGAAAAAAGAGGAGACGATATCTGGATCCACAGATCCGCAACCGTTTATCCCACAGCATACATCAAAGGCCCCTGCATAATCTGCGCAGAGGCGGAGATCAGACACTGTGCTTTCATAAGAGGAAACGCTCTTGTGGGAGCAAAGGCAGTTGTGGGGAATTCCACCGAGCTGAAAAATGTGATCCTGTTTAATAATGTGCAGGTCCCTCATTACAATTATGTGGGTGATTCCATCCTTGGCTTTAAATCCCACATGGGGGCCGGATCCATCACATCAAATGTCAAATCCGACAAGACACTTGTGGTCGTTAAGGATGTACTTAGCGGAGAAAGCTTTGAAACAGGACTCAAGAAAATGGGAGCGGTTCTGGGGGACAATGTTGAAGTGGGCTGCGGCTCGGTTCTGAATCCCGGAACGGTTATCGGAAAGAACACAAACATTTATCCCCTTTCTTCGGTAAGGGGTTGTGTGCCGGCAGATAACATTTACAAAAATCAAAACGAGATAGTGATCAAAAGATAGGGGAATAAAAATGAGCGAAGAAATGAATGAAATGACAATGGCCGATTTTGAGAAGGAGATCAACGGATCCTTCAGAGCGGTAAATCCCGGAGACATTGTAAAGGGAACCGTCATCGGCGTATCCGATACAGAGGTTACTCTGGATCTGAACTACTATGCAGAGGGCATCATTAAGATCGATGAGCTTTCCAATGACCCCCGTTTTTCCATCAAGGGAGATGTGGCAGTAGGAGATGAGATCCGTGCAGTGGTCATAAGAGAAGACAGAAACGGCAACATCCTTCTTTCTAAGAAACAGGCAGATAACATCCTCGCATGGGACAAGCTTAAGGAGATGCAGAAAGAGAAAAAAGTGGTGAGCGTAAAAGTGGCAGGCAGTACAAATGCCGGAGTCATCACCTATCTTGAGGGCATCCGTGCTTTCATACCTGCTTCCAAGCTTGCGGTTTCCTACGTTGAGAACACGGAAGAATACGTCGGAAGGACGCTTGATGTTATCGTCATCACGGTAAACGAAGCAGATCAGAAGCTGGTACTTTCCGCTAAGGACGTACTCTTTGACAGAGAAAGAGAAGAGAGAAACTCAAAGATCGCCCGGATTCCCGTGGGAACGGTTACCGAAGGGACTGTGGAAAGGATAGAGCAGTACGGAGCCTTTGTTTCCATCGGAAATGATCTTCAGGGATTGCTCCACATTTCACAGATCTGCGACAAGAGACTTAAAACTCCCAAGGAAGTCCTTGAGATCGGACAGAAGGTCAAGGTCAAGATCATTGATGTAAAGGACGGCAAGATCTCACTTTCCATGAAAGCCGTGGAAGAAAAGGATGAGGTTGAAGAAGAAGTCAGCGAGGCACCTGCCGAGTATATGTTCGGAGATGACGAACCCGTGACCATGGCAGGCCTTTTTGCGGGTATCAAGTTAAAGAAGTAGGAATTTTACTACCCTTCTGCAGGGAAATTTCACCTTGCGGATTGACGGCAAAATTTGTATACTAATATTTTAAATATGTGTCTGCAAACAGAAGATCTGCATACACTATCGGAAACCATTCTACGGAGGCTAACATGGAATTCGGCAAGACAGTACTAAGACATGTTTACATCGACATAATCGTTAAGGATCATATGCTTGACGAGGTTTGTCTCTACCAGATCGATTACAAGGGAGACAAGAGCTTCAGAAATGAGGAGATCCTTTTTTCACAACCGCTTCCCACTGAAAGCACCGACGATGAAGGAAATGCAATTGTCATCCCCGCGGAAGAAGTGGACCTTAGGGCCGCATTCTTTGACAAGATCGTGGAATACAGAAATTCAGGCATAGAGATGAGGTACTTTGCCGTAAATGCAAAGGAAGTCATGCTGTATCTGATCGAGCCTTTGAAAAGCGTTAATCCCAAGGCAAAAAGGATGTTTAATGAGATGGCAGCGGAATGCCTTCCCCATGAATGGCTCACAGACTGTCTCAGCATGCTCAGAGTCATCCCCATGACGGATTTTGACGAGATCCCCGAAATGTCTGCTGGCATCAGGAGAAGACTTAAGGAAAAATTCCATGAGGTTGCCAATGAGATAAAAAGAGAAAAGAAGACACACATCTTTGCTTCTTACGAGACTCCCGTCACCGGACCCGAGCTGCTTTTCTGCATCACTGATGAGAACATGAACGTGATCGAAGATGTGAGACTTCACGGGCATATAAACGATGATATCGTGGTTTCCAAGGCCAGTGATTTCATCAACAAGTATCCCGATGCGGACATACTGATCAACAGATCGGAGATCAGACTGTATGCCCTCTTTAAGAAGGCGGAAAGCTTTACCGACAGGAAGTCTACGGAGATCGTCTACTCGATGGAGAGTATGCTGACTGCCCTCGGAAAAAGAAGCGGCAATACGAATTTCGAGACATACAGGGATTACATCAAAAATGCCGAGGATCTGAGATTCGGAAGATTTGACGACAACAGGATCCACAGCATCCACACATTCAGACTCCCCATGAGTTATAACACTGAAAGCGCCTGGGACACCAATTTCTCCGGTAATTCCATGTGGAGTTGCGACGATGAATACGGACTTTCCTACACTCTTGTGGGCGATAGTAAGGATGAGGATAAAAAGAAGAAAAAAGACGGCGAAAAGATCTACGGAAAGCTTTCTGTCGAGAAGGACAGAGAACGTTTCGTTTTACGTATCAGCAGAGTAAATGTCAAGAAATACGTTTCTGGCTATGCAGTGCTGACCGTTGAAGCAGAGAATCATTTCTATCCCGGAAAGAAGGACAAGGAACGTATCAATGAGCTTTGTTCTTCACTCTGGCGTTCAAAGTTTATGGGTGACAGCTATCCGGACATTCTGAACATTCAGATGAGATGCGGCGACAAGATCTATGCCATCGAGGCAAATCAGAGGAGTGACGGGAACACTGTTCCCTGGGTTGCTTTACTTCTGGATCTGGGACGAAAGAAGAAGAACAGCGGTTCAGCTAAATTCACAGCCTCCACCCTTTCTGACAGGATGTTTTCAATGACCGATGAAGGAGATGCAAAGCGTATCGAAGATGCGAATGATGAAGTGATCAATAAGAGCCTCATCAAGAGTGAGTACCTGCTCCAGTTGGAAATGTATCTTGCGGAGGTCATTTCACCCAAGGGAAGCAGAGACTTCTGCAGCCTGACCAAAAAGCAAAAGAAACAGGTCAAACTGATCAGAGGGGCACTTGCTTACATGGTCGGTTCCTACTGTTATGATGAAGAACAGGGTGAATTTGCAGGGGCGTACAGATACGTCAATAAGATCAGAAAGATAAGAGAAATCGAGGACAGGCTTGAAAGAAAGCTTGACCTGCTCTACGAATAAGACTTGAAGATGAGGTGAAAAAAAGATGGGAACAGAGATTTCGTCGGCAGTAATCAGAAGGCTTCCGCGCTATTACAGATATCTCGGAGAACTGATGGCACATGATGTTGTAAGGATTTCTTCCAAGGAACTCAGCGAGCGTATGGGAGTCACCGCTTCACAGATCCGTCAGGACCTCAACAATTTCGGAGGCTTTGGGCAGCAGGGATACGGCTACAATGTCGAGTATCTTTACACTGAGATCGGTAAGATCCTCGGCCTCGACAGAAAGAAGGAAATGATCGTGATCGGAGCCGGAAATCTGGGAAGAGCTCTGGCCAATTATTCCGACTTTGAACGCAGGGGCTTTGTCATTAAAGCGCTGTTCGACATTTCTTCCAATCTTGTGGGGAAGAGCGTTAACGGCATACCGGTCCTTTCCATGGAGAAGATCCCGACCTATCTCAAGGAGAACAAGATCGACATCGCTGCCATTACGATCCCCAAGGAAGCTGCTCCTCAGGTTGCGGCAGATCTGGTCAAGGCAGGCATCAAAGCTATATGGAACTTTGCTCCCACCGATCTTTCATTACCTGACTATGTGGTTCAGGAAAATGTGCATCTTACGGAAAGCCTTATGAGACTTTCTTACAAGCTCAGGGCATCAGAGGATAAATAATGAAGTATTCGCTTAGTGCATCGCAGGCAAAGGAAATAGACAGGTATACGATAGAAGAGATCGGGATCCCTTCGGAGGTACTGATGGAGAAAGCTGCCATGGGCGTGGCTTATGCCGTCAGGGAGATCGCAGGACACAGTGATGAGATAATTGCTGTATGCGGTACCGGAAAGAACGGCGGAGATGCCATGGCTGCGGCAAGGATCCTTGCCATGGCGGGATACTCTGTTAAGATCAGGATACTGGGGGACATGAAGACTGCGGCAAAGGAGACTAAACTGCAGCTTAAGATCGCAAAGAATGCGGGAGTAAAGGTGCTTAAGAAAGTCAATTACTCTGACTTTAAAGTGGTCATCGACGGCATTTTCGGTATCGGTCTGTCCAGGCAGATCACAGGCGATATATACAAAGAAATCGAACAGATCAATGCGACCGGGCTGCGCGTTATCTCGGTGGATGTTCCGTCGGGAGTAGGGGCGGATGATGGTCGCATTTTCGGAATAGCGGTAAGGGCAGATGTTACGGTCACCTTTGGAAGCATCAAAACAGGCTGCCTTCTCTATCCCGGCGCGGAATACGCCGGTAAGACGGTGATCTGGGACATAGGAACGGACAATTCCATGCTCTCGGAGCCTCCGAGGACATTCTACTATGATGAAGACCCTCAGCTCCTGTTACCGCCGAGAAAAATGAATTCAAACAAGGGGACCTACGGAAGAGTACTGATCGCAGCAGGTTCCAAAAATATGGCAGGAGCTGCTTTTCTTGCTGCCGCGGCTGCCTACAGGACGGGAGCGGGACTTGTCAGAGTCCTTACCACCGAGGACAATCGGGAGATCATCCAAAAGAAGCTCCCGGAGGCAGTTCTTACAACCTACAGGGTGAACGACAACGGTTCGCTGAATGAGGAAAGCATTCCCGACATCAAGGAAGCCATCGAATGGGCGACTGTCATCCTTCTGGGACCCGGCATAGGACAGAAGAGTGCTTCTGCAAGCATAGTGAATTATTGCATCAGCGAATGCAATGTTCCGCTGATCGTGGATGCGGACGGCATCAACATCCTTTCAAAGCTCATCGACGAAAAGGCAGGAGAGAATGCTACGTCCGAGGACAGGATCCATCTGCTTGCAAAGATACTTCCCGCGGGAACCATCCTTACACCTCACAAAAAAGAACTGTCAAGACTCATCGGAGTCTCTTTGGCAGAGCTTTCCATGTGTCTTTTCAGTGCGGCTGAAAAGTGCACTGTGGGAAATGAGCTCATTTTTGTAAAGAAGGACGTGAGAAGCATAGTGTCCTTCGGTAATTCGAATTACATAAATGTGACCGGAAACGACGGAATGGCAAAAGGAGGCTCGGGAGACGTGCTGGGAGGCATAATCGCGGGACTCATCGCTCAGGGTGAAAGCAGAAAGGCAGCTGCAATGACAGGCTGCTACATCCACGGACTTGCGGGAAATGCCGCAGCTGTCAGAAACGGAAGCCGTTCCATGCTTGCGGGAGACATACTTGAAGCAATACCGGAGATAATATCTCCAAATAATACACAGAAAGAAAACCTGTAATGAACAACAATTTTTATCGTGTTCAGGCAAACATCAACCTGGACGCCGTAAGACAAAACATATTAAACGGCAAAAAGCTCCTGAAATCCGGAACAAAGATGATGGTCGTTGTAAAGGCAGATGCCTACGGGCACGGGGCTGTTAATATCGTAAAGAATGTGGATGACATCGCGGATGCATATGCAGTGGCCATCCCCGAAGAAGGCGTTGAACTGAGGAAAAAGGGAGCCACAAAGAAACCGATACTGGTTTTGGGCTACACATTCCCCGAACTCTGCGAGGAAGCCATTGTAAATGACATTTCCCTTGCAGCTTTTGATTTTGAAACAGTAAAGAAGTACGACGAGGTTGCGGCAGAACTCGGCAAAAAGGCTGTGATCCATCTGAAGCTTGACACAGGGATGAGCCGCATCGGCTATCAGTGCGACACCGATGAGCAGATCGAAAGAAGCCTTGAAGACATTAAAAAGATCAAAGACCTTAAAAATGTGGTTGTAGAAGGCATGTTCACGCACTTCTGCAAGGCGGACGAGCCTGACAAGACCTTCGCGAGAGGACAGCTGGCAAAGTACCTGAGATTTGCGGATGTACTGGAGAAGAACGGGATCGGGATACCCTTGAAGCACGTATGCAACAGCGCAGGGGTCATCGACATCCCCGAGGGAGATCTTGATATGGTGCGCTTTGGCATCACCACCTACGGTATGTATCCCACGGATGATGTGACCAAGGAAAAATGCCCTGTTACCCCTGCCATGGAGATAAAGACACGGATTTCTATGGTGAAGATCCTTCCCGCGGGAACAGGCATAGGATACAGCGGTACCTACGTCTGCAATGAGGACCGAAGGATCGCCACCATCCCTGTGGGCTACGGTGACGGCTTCCCGAGAGGGCTTTCCAATGCGGGAAGAGTGCTGATCAACGGTAAGTCAGCCCCCATCCGCGGAAGGATATGCATGGATCAGTGCATGGTGGATGTGACGGAGATCCCCGAAGCTAAAGTGGGATCGGTGGTCACACTTATGGGAAGAGACGGAGACGAATTCATTTCTGCGGAGGAGATCGGAGCGACAGTGGGAAATTCCTTCCATTATGAGGTTGTCTGCGATGTGGCGAAACGTGTTCCCAGAGTTTATTTCCGGGACGGTAAGGTTGTTGCGGTACAGGATTATTTTAAGGACATGTTATGAGAACTATAGATACATTTAAGATGGAAAGACCCGGCCTTGTGCAGGTGGGTGATGTGTGCGACATCAGAGAAGGAACCCTTCCAAACTCGGTTTTCTACTATGTTGTGGAGCCTGCTGTGGCCATGAGCGGTAACATTCCTTTAAGCGAAAGACTTGTCGATAAAAACGGTGATTTGATCACCAAGGGAAAGATCGCAGACATCAAGGAAACAGACAGAGGCTATTATCTTACTGTAGAATTTGAGGATTAGTATGAACATTCCTTTCGAAATGCAGGAAGCAATTGAAAAATTAATTGAGGAACGCAGTATCTCTAAGATCAGAGACTGCGTTTCTTCTGTTTGTGAGCGTTACAACAATGAATCCGGGCGCGGAAAGACCCTGGTTAAGAACGAAGAGGAAGCAGTGAGCTATGCCATCTCCAGAATGCCCGGAACTTTCGGTGCGGTAAAGAGCACGATCAAGGCTTTCAAGGAAGCTTTGGAAGGGCATTTCGGGAACGATGCAGGGGGAGAGACAGAAATCGGATTTCAATCTCTCGCGGACATCGGCTCAGGAACAGGAGCGGCAGTCTGGGCCGCTGCTTCCGAATTTGATTTTGAAAAGATCACCTGCTTCGAAAGAGAGAGCAGCATGATCGAGATCGGAAAACATATGCTTTCTTACGGCGAGGACGTAATGAAAAACGCCGAATGGGTGCAGGGGGATGCTGTAAAAGGGAAGGACGGCGGTTTTAAAGCGGATCTTGTTACCGCATCCTACATAATGAATGAACTGAAGCAGGAAGACAGAAACGGTTTTTTAAAAATGCTGTGGGATACAGCGGAAAAAGCCATTATCCTGATCGAGCCGGGAACGAAAGCAGGATTTCAAAATGTATTGTCTGCAAGAGAGTTTTTTGTTAAAAACGGAGCTTCTGTTGTTGCTCCCTGTACATTTTCAACTGAATGTCCCCTGACAAAAGATGACTGGTGCCATTTCTCATGCCGTATGCAGAGAAGCAGGGTACAAAAGTTTGTAAAGGGCGGGGATGCGCCCTACGAGGATGAAAAGTTTTCTTACATTGCGGTTTTAAAAACATGCTTGGGAGAGGAAATCTCCGGTACTGATGGAATGAAGCGGACAAACTGCATCGGCAACGATGCCAGGATCATCCGGCATCCCATAACAAATAAAGGATGCATTGAACTTAAACTCTGTTCAGAAAGGGGAATTGAAGATGTGAAGGTCACATCACGTGACAAAGCACAGTTCAAGGCCGCCAGAAAAGCGGAGTGGGGAGACGGATGGTGGACTACATAAGGCTCTTGTAAATGAGCCTCTACTTATTTAAATACGCTTTTATCTGTTCCTCGGATACCCCATTCTGCTTAAGAAGGGCGAGAAGTTTTGCATTTGAGGTTGTAAGTGAAGAAACTTCTATGCTTAACGTGGAGTTTTCCGCGGCTAACGTGGAGTTTTCCGCGGCTAACGTGGAGTTTTCTGCAGTTAATGCAGCTTTCTCATCAGCCAATAAAGCGAGTTCCTCCTTGCTTTCCTGTAATTCATGCTCAAGCGTCCGCTTATCGAGCATATATTTTTCATGAGCTTCCATTATTGTTTTTTCCTGACTCTGGACGTTGGACTTGTACATGACCTGTGCCACCTCCTTAAACGTGTCATTCTTTAAGCATATCTTCTTAAGCTCTTCCCAAGTGGTTGCTTTGAAGATCTCAGCCCAATAAACAAGATCGTTATCTATGTCTTCCTTCGTTGCTATATCTGTCTTGTTTAAATATAGCACGTTTAATTTCATAAAGGAAGAGTATGAATGGAAGTTTTTGGTATTAAGAAGTTCGTAGTGAGAATAGAATTCGGGATATTCCGGGAAAAGTGGATCATTCATGATTGCAATAAAGGTGGCAGGCTTAAGCTTGGAATAGTCGTCACCTTCCCCGATGCTGTCAAAGCAGCGGCAAAGATAGAGCAAAGTCCGGAGTTTCCAGCTGCCTTTTACATACATCTGAAGCTCGATATCGATGATCTCGTTATTGTTTAAGGATACCTTTACGTCAAGTATAATCTCCTTGGTAGCATACATAGAATAATCGACAGGATTGGTGAGTATCACATCTTTCACGGTTTTAGGATCAAGGCCTTTAAGAGCGCAGACAAGACCTTTAAGAGCCTTGGGTGATCTGGCCATCACAAGATGGAACATCATATCGTTTTTAAGGGTAACATCAATAGGACCTGTTGCGTCCTCGAAGGAAACAGGCATAGTTTCGGTATTCTCTTTTGTATTCATTAAACCTCCTAAAAATATAAGCATTACATGGAAAAAATGATTCCAAGAAGGACCTGCGGGCAGATCCCGGAATGTAAGACAAAACTTCTTTGATAGATACTTCAAAAAGAGCAGCTGCAGCCTGTATCGGTGAAGAACCACCCAAAGAACAATATCGATTATATAAGGTGAAAATGCGGTTTTCAATATACAAAGTTCACAAAAAACGAGGGTTTAAATGTACAAGATGCACAAATGTAAATGTACAACATGTTTATATTTTTACCCTTTATAATATTTTTGGATGACGACAACGATCATAATATTATAGGGTTTTACCTTTGAACGGAGGAAAGCATGTATGTTCAGATCAGATCACACCCCCCCTGTGATCCATTTTTTTATTGCAGTCATAGTTTGAAAAAGGTACAATATCAAATAGATTTATGAAAGACGAGGACAAGAAATGATAGTTTACAACGGCGTTAAAACAGGTTTTCTTACGAGTTGCGAAAATGATTCCATTGCGATCGAGATAGAAGAAAACATCCTTAAGAAACTTGGTAAGCATACGCCTTTGGCTGAATTCAGATCTTGGGAAAACTCCTTGAATTATATGTACAAGGTGCTTAATGACAATGAAATCCCTGCGGATGCGGGCATAGCCATTGAGTTTAACATACCACAGACTTCCAAGAGAGTGGATTTCATGATCTCAGGATACAACGAGTATAATGATCCGGGCGTTGTAATAGTGGAGCTTAAGCAATGGGAGAATCTTACGGAAGTACAGGGAACTGATGCATTGGTTGAGACCTTTGTGGGAGGAGGGATCCATAAGGTGGTACATCCTTCGTATCAGGCCTGGTCATATGCACAATTGATAAAAGATTACAATCAAGAGGTTCAGGATGGCGGTATTGCGTTGTCTCCCTGCGCATGTTTACACAATTATATAAGGCAAATTGAGGATCCGTTGGATGCGGAACAATATAAAGACTATCTTGACGAGGCTCCTGCATATACCAAGGGACAGTTAACAGAACTAAGGGCTTTTATAAAGAAGACGGTCCGTAAAGGCGACAGGGAAGAACTGCTGTACAGGATCGATAATGGCAGGATCAGACCCTCAAAAAGTCTTCAGAACACAATTGCTTCTATGCTTAAGGGTAATCGCGAATTCATCATGATAGATGAGCAAAAGGTTGCATATGAAGAGATACTGCGGCTTTCGATGAAATGCCAGAAGGATATGAAAAAGCGTACCATTGTGGTGAAGGGCGGTCCGGGAACGGGCAAAACGGTCATCGCGATCAATCTTTTGGCAGAACTCACCCAGAGGGATCAGTTGGTTCAATACGTTTCTAAAAACAGTGCTCCCAGAGATGTCTACCTTAAGAAATTGAAGGGCCAGTTTAAAAAGAGCAGTGTTGATAATATGTTCAAGGGATCCGGACAATATACCGAAGTTCAAAACAATATGATCCACACCCTGCTCTGTGATGAGGCACATCGTCTGAATGAAAAGTCGGGAATGTTCCATAATCTTGGGGAGAATCAGATCAAGGAGATAATCCATGCTGCTTTCTGCAGCGTCTTTTTCATTGATGAAAGTCAAAGAGTAACAATGGATGACATAGGTAGTGTGGAGGAGATTGAAAAATGGGCTGAGTCGGAAGGCGCCGAACTGACCTATCTGGAATTGGTTTCTCAGTTCAGATGCAATGGTTCTGACGGCTATCTTGCATGGTTGGATCACGTGCTTGAGATACGTGAGACTGCTAACTATGACCTTGAAGGCATAGATTATGACATCCGCATCTGTAATACACCGGGGGAGGTGCGACGGTTGGTAATGGAGCGAAATGTTCTTGCCAACCGTGCCAGGATCCTTGCCGGGTACTGCTGGGAGTGGAATAAGGAAGGAAAAAACAATCCCAACTATCATGATATTAAGATAGGGGATTTTGAAATGAGCTGGAATCTTGGAAACGGTGAACCTTTTGCCATTAGTGAGACTTCCGTTAATGAAGCGGGGTGCATTCACACTTCTCAGGGACTTGAGTTTGATTATGTCGGTGTGATAATGGGAGATGACATAAGATACGAGGATGGTCATGTAATCACTGATTTTACAAAGAGGGCGAACACAGATCAGTCAATCAAAGGTTTAAAGAAAATGTACAAGGAATCTCCGAAAGAAGCCAAGAAACGTGCGGACGAAATAATCAAGAACACCTATAGGACTTTGCTTACCAGAGGAATGAAGGGCTGTTACATCTATTGTACTGATCTGGCGTTAGCAACATATTTAAAAACTAGATTGGAAGGACAAAAACATGAGACAGGAAACAATTGACAGGATAAGAAAATTTACTGAGGATCGTGACTGGGATCAGTTCCATTCCCCGGAGAATCTGGCAAAATCTATTGTGATAGAGGCAGCGGAACTTCTGGAATGCTTTCAGTGGAGCGGAACGGATTATGACCCTCAGCACGTGAAGGAAGAACTGGCGGATGTAATGGTGTACACCAGAAATCTGCTGGATAAGCTTGGGCTGGATGAAGATGAGATCGTCAACATGAAGATGGAGAAGAACGAGAAAAAATATCCTGTGGAGAAAGCTAAAGGAAGCTCCGCAAAATATGATAAGCTTTAAAGGAAAGACGTTTGATAAAATAAAAGTGACTAAAGCAACGTACGGTGGGATAGAATGAAATTTGTGGATTTAACATGTAGCCATTGTGGAGCAAAGCTTAAGGTCGACTATGCAAGAAAGACTTTGATTTGTGAATTCTGTGGCTCTCAAATTCTTATTGATGATGGACTACAGCATAGTAATAAAGAAGGTATAGATCCTAAGTATTATGAAATGAAGAAAATGGCTGATTATTGTTTGGAGAATGGTGGGTATGATGATGCGTTTGAATGGTATCAGCAGATCTTTAATCAGTACAGATGGGTTGATTACGACAATGTTGTTAAAATGATAAAAGCGTATTCACATAACTGTTCTTTCGAGTACCTAAAAGATAAGATTGTCAATCAAGACAAGAAAAATAAAGGAATAGAGAAAGGTGATGAAAGCCACCTAATGCTTTCAGCAGAGGAAAAAACTAAAGCTTTTGAAGGTGAACTATTAAATATTCGGGAGTGGGCATCTTGGATTCCACAAAAAGCTGATGGTCAAGATGTAATAAAAGTACGGGATTTCGTGCAAGAATTGACTTTCTATATAAGAAAATGCAGTGAGAACTGGAAAACAGAAGAAATAAGAAAAGATAATTCTGACAGAGAAAACAGGAGAATAGTAGAGAAAAAAAGATTGATTTACCTATTTATCCCCTCTATGCTTTGTTTGATATTGGCTATAGCAGTGTTTGTCTGGGCTAAAAATGATTACAAGTACTTCTCGTTGTTTTTTATAATAGCTATTGTCCTTTTGCTTTCTGCTGTATCATCACAGCATAGAAGATAACATTAGCTTACTCCTGTCAATATATTGTTTAGTTTGTACATCTATATTATCAGTGTTCTTTTTTTATTCTACATGACTGAAGAGAACGCAGCAACTGAATCCGAAAAAACATTGTAGGATAACGTAACTACAATGTTAACTAGCTAGCGAGAGACGGCGTTTCATGCCG
>JAEFAR010000087.1 GCA_016287675.1 Lachnospiraceae bacterium | reverse complement strand
CGAATGCTCGTGCGTGAAAACGCAGGTGTAGCGGGCTACTCCGAGGCTTTCATGTACGGGCAGTCGGGTAAGCAGGCAAGCATTCGGTCCAGTTATTTAATAACCGATGTACTAGCATGTGACCCGAAATTACCCGGATGAAAAACGGGCGATTAACACAACAGTTTTAATTTGGTTTTCATTAATATAAGGTATTAAAAATGAGTGACGAATTCGACAAAAACATTTACGACAGTGAAACAAATGAAACAAACGAAACAAACGGATCCGACGCACCCACTTCGAACTCTCCGGTAAAGAATGACAAGAGCAGTAAGAACCCCGGAGAAAGAGAAGAAGTGTGTTCCATGTGCCGTCGCACAGAGTCTCAGGTAAAGAGGATGTTCAAGCTTCATCCCGGCCTCTGCATATGTGATGACTGCATGCAAAAGACCATGGACACCCTTTCGGGCGGAGGTTCCCTTTCGATCCTGGGCCTTGCACCCAAGAGCCCCGGAGGTTCCGACGGAAATTCTAATGACGATCAGAACAATAACGAGAATATAAACATCAAGGCAAATCTTGGCGATATTTCCAATTTTTCAAACTTCCTGTTCGGAGATCTCCCCACGGTTCCCATGAACCAGCGCCTTAAGAAAAAGAAGGCCGAACCCAAGAAGGATGACATTCAGGCTAAGTTTGACATTAAGGACCTTAAACCCCCTCACGTGATCAAGGCCGAGCTGGATGACTACGTTGTGGGTCAGGAACATGCCAAGAAAGTAATGAGCGTGGCTGTTTACAATCATTATAAGAGAGTGTTCGACAAGAACGAGGACGGCATCGAGCTGGAGAAATCCAATATGCTGATGATCGGTCCCACGGGCTGCGGCAAGACCTACATGGTCAAGACCCTGGCAAAGCTCCTGAATGTGCCTCTCGCCATTGCCGATGCCACTTCCCTCACTGAGGCCGGTTACATCGGAGATGACGTGGAAAGCGTACTCTCGAAACTTTTGGTTGCTGCCGATAATGATGTGGAGCGTGCGGAAAAAGGCATAGTTTTTATCGACGAGATAGATAAGCTGGCCAAGAAACACACCACCAACAGCCGTGACGTTTCCGGCGAATCCGTTCAGCAGGGACTCCTTAAACTTCTGGAAGGTGCGGAAGTGGAAGTGCCTGTAGGCGCAATGAGCAAGAATGCAATGGTTCCCATGACCACCATGGATACCACAAACATATTATTCATCTGCGGAGGAGCTTTCCCCGAACTGGATAAGATCATCAAGCAGAGACTTAACAAGACCTCGGCCTGCGGTTTTTTGGGCGAACTTTCGGATAAATATGACGATGACAAGAACATTGCGGGAAAGGTAGAACTTTCCGATCTTCGCGAGTTCGGTATGATCCCCGAGTTTTTGGGACGTCTTCCCGTGGTTTTCGCTCTGGACGGACTTAAGCAGGAAGACATGGTGAGGATCCTCACTCAGCCCAGAAATGCCATCCTTAAGCAGTATAAAAAGCTGCTTTCCATGGATGAGGTTTCACTGGAATTTGAAGACGGTGCACTTTCGGCCATAGCCGAGAAGGCACTTAAGAGAGATACAGGCGCAAGAGCTCTTCGAGCTATCATAGAAGAGATCATGCTAGACATAATGTACGAGATCCCGAAGGACGATTCCATCGGGAAAGTGGTTATTACCGAGGACTACGTGGCAAATCACGGCGCGCCTCAGATCATTTTAAGATCCGGCAGCAATTTCAAAAACAGGAGCGTATAAATATGTCAGTATCAAAACTTTCTTCCACTATCACCGGACTTTATTCCGGACAGAGAAACATTAAGGACGAGAAATACACCTACCCCTACCTCCAAAAAGCAATGAAAATGCTGGATGAAGCTGTGGGCTACAGTGCAAGGGGCGGAAGGCGCGAAAACGTGTTCCCGCCGGAAAGAGAAGCTCGCCTTAAGGACTATGAGCGCATGGGAAAGGTGAGAAAAGATCCCGATTACCACACGCCCACAGACAGGCTCAGCATCAGGATAAAGGATGAAAACGGAGATCCCCTTATTGCGGAGATCCGTCTCTACCCCAGGGACAGGGCGGCCAAGGCCGGTGTTTCAAGGGGGTATACCAATGACAGGGAAGTAAAGGACATTGAGGACATAGTTACCGAGATCTATGGCGGGCCTTATCCTCTGGACACCGACAGTGACTATGTCTGGTATGACTATTTCAGACGCACCACCGATGAAAAGGGTGAATTCTCCGAGATCCTCCCCAAGGGCACCTATACTCTGGTGTGCGACAAGGGTTCCGAGTACGAGATCGCAGAGACATCCGTGACTGTTCCCGGCAACAGAGAAGTTACTTTAAGAAGGCTTACGGACATGAATTCGGAAGACTGGTACGTGGGAGACCTTCACCACCATTCCGTCTTTTCAAGCCCCCTGTATCCGCCTCAGGGCACGGACTATGTTTACGACACTCCGGAAATGATCCA
>JAEFAR010000054.1 GCA_016287675.1 Lachnospiraceae bacterium | reverse complement strand
AAGTCATATTCTTCGGGAGTATGAAGTATCTCCTTTTCAGCCTTTCTCTTCACCAGCTCGATCTTGCATCCTTCACTGTCAAGCTGCTTTATTTCAAAGTCATAGTAGCTGTCGCTCCTTGTAACAATCGGAATTACAGCACCTTTCCATTTTTCTTTCGGTAATTCTATTATTTTCATATTGTTGTTCATCACTTCATCAAAAACGAATCTATCGCATCATCTTCAAACCCATTATATATGTACTTTTCCAATGGCTCACTTTCCGAATAAACCTTCTTATATGCCTCTTTTCCATATTTTCGAATAAGGTATCCCATATAAACGCCGGAATAATCATATCCCGCATTTTCGTAAAAGTAGTCTTCATCATTGAGTTTTAGCGGAGTCGATGGGGACAGTTCATTTTGACTCACCTCCGATGAGTCAAAATGAACTGTCCCCATCGACTCATCCATTATGACACCATCCACCTTCTCCAAAGGAGATCAGTCGTACTACATATGTCCGGCAAAATCAATGTTCCTTGTCTGTTCGTACTCGATCGCATTCAGGTGTTTTTGGATCTTCGAATCATCTGTACCGGCTTCTTTCAGTTCGTCGGAAGCATACCACCACAAAGGGCGGATACATTTATACAGCAACGGCGCGGCCTTCTTTTCAAGATCAGAGAATGCATATACTTTCTTTGCAATGTCCAAAGCATGAAGCACGCGTTTAAGAAAAACATCATCCTTTTCCAATCCTTCGAAAGTTTCGAAAGTAGAAACATACGGAGCCTGACGGATAATATAGTTTATGTAAACCTCCCTGCCGCCTATATTGAAGTCGTAAACGCCTTTAAAATTCCCTTCATCATCCAGTAAAACATTGGTATCGTTTATATCAGCCTGAAACACGGATGTAGGCAACTTGTGATATATCTTTTCAAGTTCCTTTCTTGCTTCAAGCCAGTTGCTCCAGATCTTTTCAACTCTTGCCGAGTACTTTTCGGGGAGAGTTTTCGCTACAGCCAGCCATTTTTCGGCATCCTCTGTTGTTTCATCGCATTCATCACATGGATCAAATAATTCAAACATGCAAAATGCAGACGGCAGGTCCGTATAATCGAAGTGACACGACGCCACTTTTGCATCCATGATCATGGCATCTTCCAAAAACGAATACCATCCGTTCTCAACAAGCTTAGTATCCGAAAACTTGTCTTTTATCAATTCCGCTGCAGATCTGTATTTTGAGTATTCTTCTCCCCAAGCTATGCAGTTTTTCCCTTTATAGAAAACTGTCGGAAACGTTCCGTCCAATGCACGAATAAATCGCGGGCAATAATAGCCGAGATCATTATATTCTTTAGCAATCTTTTCCCACAAAAGCAGATGCTTTTCGTCGGTAAATCCGTTTGAAGAAAGCTTTATTACAATCCTTTCATTTTCAAGATCAACCAACAAAGCTTCTCTGAAGTCTTCATCTCCGTGACTTGTATTTTTAATCTCAACGCTCTTTGGGATCCTATCAGAAAAAAGTCCCACTATTTCATTTGTATCCATTTCATTTCCTCCCCTTTAAACAGATAAATCTTTCAACAATCCTGTAGTCTCGCCCAGGGTAGGGACATAGAGCCAACCGTCTCCACATGGTTCGAAACGACATTAAGTGAGTCGATGGGGACAGTTCATTTTGACTCACCTCCGATGAGTCAAAATGAACTGTCCCCATTGACTCATTCTCTCGCTTAAATAACTTCATCCGGTTGCCTCCACGCTTCATTTCATATACATTCTATCATTACACCGAAAAATCCAAGTTAACGTTACCATTTTTTATTACATGTCTGATTTGGTAACGTTAACGGCTATTTTAAATGTTACCCGTACTTAATCCCGCTTCAACACCACTTTCACCGATAGCGGTGATTTTTCTTTTTGCCATATACTACCCCTTAGTTCTTTTTCAATTTCATTGTCTCTGTAGAAACTCCAGTGCCTGTTTAAATATCTCTTTGATGTTATCGTAAACCAGCAAACTCATAGCCTCATCTGCGTTGCAGATAATGATATCGCTGATCTCGCTCTCTTGTTTTACGAATTCATCTGTTTTTATCTTTCCAAGAAAATATACAACCGTTTTGTAAGCATCATATTCTTCCATGTAATAGCCCATTTCCTGCCTGAAGCCATTTACAATGCTGACTTGTGTGTTTGTCTCCTCCATGCATTCGCGAAGTGCCGTTTCCTCCTCTGTCTCGTTCTCTTCAACATGCCCTTTCGGAAAACACACCACATCATTAGTCTGTTTTACCAGAAGGAAATAAGGTTCATCGTTTTTTATCATATACGGGATGACCCCGCAGGATTTTTGTTGTTTCATGTATTCTCCTTTTCGTTTTGAACTATTCGGAAAAACCGTGTTCAATGAGCTACCTGGACGGGGTTGGTGGCTCGTTAATCTATTCTCTACTCAAGAGGCACACAGTCTCCACATGCATACTATGGCAAAACTGGTCCACAGCGCAGGCTTTCTTCAGTTCGTAGCCGTGTTCGCGGAGAAATTTCACATCGCGGCCCAGGGTGGCGGGGTCGCAGGAGACATATATAATCCTGATTGGATCCATGTGAATTATCGTAGAGAGGAGTTTTTCATCGCAGCCCTTGCGAGGAGGGTCAACCACAATTACATCGCACTTTTCAGCATTAGTTAAATCGCGATTTAGCCGAGGAACTGCGTCCTCTGCGGCTCCGCAGAAGAACTCCGCATTGGAGATACCGTTAAGGCGGGCGTTCTCCTTTGCATTCTCCACTGCCTCAGGCACGATCTCCACTCCGTAGACCTTTTTCGCCTGCTTGGCAAGGAACAGGGAGATCGTTCCGATACCGCAGTAAAGATCCCAGACCACTTCGTTTCCTGTCAGTCCGGCGTACTCAAGAGCTTTGTTGTAAAGCTTCTTTGTCTGGACAGGATTTACCTGGTAGAACGACATGGGGGAGATCCTGAATATCACATCTCCGATCATGTCATTGATGTAAAGAGGTCCGTAAATCGGATAAAGTTTATCCCCGAGGATAACATTTGTATTTTTTGTATTAACGTTCAAGCATAAAGAAACAAACTTAAATCCTGTTTTAACAGCAGACTCTTTCAAGCTTTCCACAAGGCTTTGAGTAACCTCGGAGCCTGTCTTCCATTTGTTCAGTTCTTTGCCTTTTGCATTGACCACCAGACACACCATGACCTCTCCGGTGGAAAAACCGGTTCTGATCAGACAATGTCTCAGCTCACCTCTTCCGATGGCTTCATCGTAGGGAATAATGTTAAATCGTGATATAACCGCTCTCAGTTCCTTTAATACAGCGGCGCACAGCGGCTGCTCAATTTCACATTCATCTTTCTCGATTATGTTGTGTGAATGGTAGGCGTAGAACCCGATCTTAGGGTTCCCGTCCCTGTCTATTCCCACAGGGTACTGTGCCTTGTTCCTGTAATGCCAGGGCTCTTCCATCCCGATGATGTCCTCATAGCATTCTTCCAGATCATTGGCATTCACACCGCCGATCCTTGTAAGGCAGTCAAAGACCTTCTTTTTCTTGATCTCAAGCTGTTTATCATAGGACAGGTGCTGGATCTGGCACCCTCCGCATTTGTTTGCCACAGGGCATCTTGTTTCCACCCTGTCGGGAGAGGGAGTGATGATGCTTTCGATCTTTGCGTATCCAAAGCTCTTTTTGACCTTAAGCACCTTTGCATCGATCTCATCCCCGGGAAGTCCGCCCTTTACAAACAAAGTGAAGCCATCGACTTTGCCGATGCCTTCACCTTCTGTGCCAAGATCTGTTATATTAACCTTTACAATCTCATTCTTATTCATATTTTCCTGTTTTTCTCACATTAGATTCAAAATTTCTTTGGAATCCAAGCCATCCCTCATCGCTCTGAGCAGTATCAAAGAGTTCACCCAGTGTTTCCATCTTTGCATCCATATCATCTGCCATACTGAGGGCAATGGCCTCAGCCAGCGCGGGCTTTTTCGGAGAACCGAACTCAAGTTTGCCATGGTGTGCAAGGATGCAGTGAATGATCTCATTCCTGAGCTTCTGAGGGAAGCCCTCGATCTTGTCGATCCTCTTTCCCACAAACTCCGCACCCATGTAAATGTGACCCAGAAGCTGTCCTTCGTCGGTGTAATCGTTTTCAGGCAGATCAGAAAGCTCCATTATCTTTCCGATATCGTGTACCATGGAAGATGTCAGGAGAACATCCCGGTTCAGAATGGGGTAATTCTCCGTAAATGCGATACAGTTTCTCGTTACAGACAGAGTGTGCTCCAAAAGTCCGCCTCTGAAAGCGTGGTGGATCTGTTTTGCAGCGGTATGTTCAACAAAAGCTTTTGCCACCGCTTTATCGTTAACAAAAATGTCTTCCAGAAGTTCCTTTAACCAGTGATTTTTGATCGAAGCAATGATATCGGTCAATTCCCTGTACATTCCGTTCACGTTCTTGGAAGATGAAGGAACGTAATCTTCCGGATTATACTCTCCTTCACTGCACTTCCTCAAACGATTAATAATGATCTGTAATCTCTGGTTAAAAACGTTGGTGGTTCCTTCGATGTAGATGTAATCTCCGGAATCAAACTCCGCAATGCCGGAGCTGTTGGTGTTCCACACCTTGCCGTCAACTGTAGCTGTTTTATCAGTCAGAGTGAGGGCAAAATAGTCATCCCCCGTCTTCTTCTTTCCAACTTCTTTTTTTCTGCAGAGATAGATCCCGCTGACGCTGTCGCCTTCACGTATGTCCTTGATGTACTTCATAAATTGCCTTTCTATTTGCTTTGTAATATCACATATGCTGACATCTCTTTGGAGCCGCCCGCATATCCTCTCAAATATGTAATGTTCAATGCCTGAGTTGCTTCCGACGATGACAGCACATCCATAAAATCCTGCATATTGCTGACTTTCTCACCATTTATAGCCGTTATCACATCTCCGACTCTGAGTCCCGCAACATACGCAGGTGAAGCAGCCATTACACGATTAAGGTAGATCCCGTACTCCACTCCGCCGTTTTCCCTGATAATCCCGGGAATTGAATTTGCAACGATGCCAAAGTACAGGAGTTTTTTACCGTTTAAAAGGATGTTGATCTCATCCTCCAACGTACACAGTGTAACAAAACAGGGTATCGTGTCCTCTTCGTTTGCCCTGATGGAGTGAGTCAAAAGCCCCAGCACGTACCCATCCATGTTGAAGACAAACCCGCTGGCTCCCGTATAGTTTTGCCAATTACTTGTAAAGTAGATGATCTCTGCGTCTTTGACCTCGTACCGGTTCCCTCTTGAGCTTACGATACCGAATGACAAAGAATCGGGGTAACCGTTGGCACGCCCCAGTTCAAAAACCGGACAGCCGTTTTCGATGTCATCCGCTTTGCAAAGAACTGCATATTGCATGCCCTGAAACACCTCTTCTTCCAATGAAGCAACCGTAACGCCGACGATAGCCAGTCCCAGATCCCTGTCGTAATTGTACAGTTTTCCTGCATATGCTTTGTCGCTGTTATTAAACTTTACTTCTATGTTTGCGGAATCCTCCAGAGAGGCATAATCCGTAAGGATCAGCACATCAACTCCGTCCTGGGCTACCACCAGTCCCGTGGTGTTTGTTCTGATCTCGTAAACATCTCCCAGAAAGCTGACTCCGGAGCTGACACCGTCCACAGAAGCTATGCATCCGCCAACGATCTCTGTCACCTCCATGACCTCTTCCATAAATTTCGAGTAGGAATAGACAGTTTTTTCCTTCGCGGGATCCTCTTCCGCCACTTCTCCCACCACTACAGCCAGCTTTTCGTCAGGTTCGGGAGTAACGGTAATCTCCGCTCCCGGGGTCGCATCCGGATCCTGTGTAACTTCCGGACGCGGTGTTACCGTGATTTCAGGTGCCTCTGTGGGCAGGATCTCCGGTGACGGCTGCAGGCCGGGTGTTTCGGAAAGAACACCTGTTGGCGTAGCCACTGTCTTGGGGGTCGGAGTCGCCGTTGGAGTGGGTGTTGTTTTCGGAGCTGCAGGTGTGTTTGACGGTTTCGGGGTCGGAACAGGTGTTTTTTCTTTATAGATGTACACCGTATCCCTGTAAACAGGGATCTCTATGCCCAGAATGTCTGCCATTGCATCTCCGGAAACAAGGAAAACATATCTTGCCACCAGTCCAAAGATCACGGCGCAAAAGATCACAAAGAAAAATGTGATCAGTCTTCTGAGCCATCTTTTCTTCCGCTTGTTTACGATCTTTTCGGTGATAAACTGCTGTTCGTCAAGCTCTTCGCTTTCCCCGTTTTTTTTGTTTTCATTATATTCTGTGCTATCGGACATGTTCCCTCATCCTCCGTGCTATTCGGCCGATTTCAAAGTGAAAATGAACTCGGTGCCGACACCAACCGTACTTACGACGGATATGTTCTGATTGTGCGCTTTTATGATCTCCTTAACAATGGAAAGTCCGAGACCTGAACCTTTCTTGTCACGTCCTCTGGATGCATCGCTCTTGTAAAATCTTTCCCAGATCCTGTTCAGGGACTCTCTGGGAATCCCGACACCATAATCCTTTACCGTTATGTACACCTTGTTTCCCTTATCCTCGGTAGTGATCTTGATGCTCGAATCGGAATTTGAAAACTTTATGGCATTGTCCAAAAGATTGTATATGACCTGCTGGATCCTTCCTTCGTCCGCTTCCACAAAAGTTTCTTTTTGTGAAAAAACAAGATTCAGAACCAGTTTTTTCTTTTTGAAGGTTCCTTCGAAGGTCAGCGCGATCTGCCTGATCATCTTGTTGATGTCAAACACGGATAGATTCAGCATCAGGCCGTTGTCATCGATATTGTTCAGTTGTAAAAGATTGGAAGTCAGCTTGGTAAGGCGGTCCGTTTCGTACAGCAGGATATCAAAGTATTTCTCCTGTTCCGAAACATCGATGGTACCGTCCTTCATGGCTTCCAAGTAGCCTCTGATGGAAGTGAGGGGGGACCTGAAATCGTGAGAAACATTTGACAGGAATTTTCTCTGGATCTCATCGGAATTGTTCAGCTTGTCACCCATGTATCTGATGCTTCCGCCCAGTTCCGCCAGCTCCTTCGGGTAACTCACCTTAAATTCACCCCTGAAATTGTTCTCCATGTACTCCTTCGTCTGCTTTGTAAGCTTCGAAACCGGATGTACCGAATAGAAGTACAGCAGAATGAAGGATCCGATCAGAAAGGGAATAAAGATCAGGTAGCAAATGTTGACGAAATCCGAATAATAGACACCTTCCGCATATATGGACGCCATGGGAGTCATGAGACAGAGATAGCCCGATGCGGCGTAATTGTACATGACGGGAACGGAAACGCACAGCATGTTCTCGGGAACATACTTGGCTATCACAAGGTTCTCCACCGCAGTATTTTTCATGAGCTGAGGATAGGAGGTTCCCAAAGCCACGTAGATCGCATTCTGTTTCCTGTTGCTCGTGGTGTCGCAGACCACAAGACCGTTGCGGGACAGGAGCAATATGCGCGTGTCCGTCATTTCCGCAGCGATCTGAAGCGTAGTGGACACATTTGTCTGAGCCATTGTGGAAACGTAGTACTCCGAAAGGTAGTTGTTAACGATGTCGTTGGCCTGGGTGTAAAGCTCTTCCTTCTTTGCTTCCACAAGCTTTTTTTCCGTAAAATCCAGACCTACGGTGTTCAGCAGGACCATCATCAGAACGATCAGTGTGATCAGTATTAGGCTGTATTTCAGAAGTACGGAGGATTGTCTCATCAATCAACCTCGAATTTGTAACCTACTCCCCATACAGTGGAGAGCTTCCAATTGATACCGTCCTTGATCTTTTCTCTGAGACGCTTCACGTGAACATCCACAGTTCTCGTGTCACCGGGGTACTCATATCCCCAGATCTTGTCCAGAAGCTGCTCTCTCGTAAAGACCCTGTTGGGATTTGAAGCAAGATAATACAAAAGCTCCAGCTCCTTCGGAGGCATTTCCAGCTTTTTATCATTGTAGACCACGGTGTAGTTGGAGTGGTTGATCACAAGCCCGTCAAACTGTACCATTTCTCCGGAGTCCGCATTGGGCGCACCGGACTGTACATTCTTTGCCTTGGCATTTCCCCCGTCGGAGAAACGCCTTAATACAGCCTTGCACCGTGCAACCAGTTCCTTTGAATCAAAGGGCTTCATAATGTAATCATCGGCACCGAGCTCAAGCCCCAGTACCTTGTCAAAGACTTCACCCTTGGCTGAGAGCATGATTATGGGCACATTAGAATTCTTTCGGATCTCCCTGCAGACTTCGTACCCGTCTATGCCGGGAAGCATGATGTCCAAAAGGACCAGATTCGGCTCAAAACTCCTGAATTTTTCCAGAGCCTCTTCTCCGTCCGCAGCGATCTCCGTACTGTAGCACTCTTTTGTAAGATAGAGTGTTATCAGCTCGGCAATGCTCTCATCGTCATCTACCACAAGGATCCTTTGTTTGTCAGCCATCACTACCTCCCGTAATGAATCACAATCTACTTAAAAGTTACTATAGTCACACCCATGTCGCCTTCTCCGAAGCCGCCGAGTCTGAATTCTTTTGCATATTTGTACTTTTTCAGATACTTGTGGACGGCATCCTTTAAAGCGCCCGTCCCTCTTCCGTGGACGATGGTACATTTCTCGAGATGAGCGAGATACGCATCATCCAGGTACTTCTCAAGCACCGGCATTGCCTCATCCACTCTCATTCCGATGAGATTTACCTCGGGATGGATGGTGAGTGCCTTGGAGATACTTGTTTTTGATCCGCCTTTTTTGTCTGCGGGTTCCTTCGCAGCCCGGGAGATCCACTGTACATCACGCTTGTTGAGCTTTGTCTGCATGACTCCCGCACGGACTGTCATCATGCCCTTTGCATCAGGGACAGTTACCACAGTTCCGTCCAGGTTAAGGCTCAGGATCTTTACGTTGTCTCCCACCTTGAATTCCACGTTTGCGTCATTTGAAGCTTTCTGGGGCTTTACCGCCAGCGCAGCGGAGTTCTTCCCCATCTTATCGCGAAGAGCCGTTCTTTCTCGCTCCATGTCAGCCATGGAGAAATCCGCTCCCAGCTTGTTGAGCCTCTTAATGGCTTCATCCGCGTACTCTTTTGCCTCCGAGATCACATCCTTCGCTTCCTCGTGAGCCTCTCTCAGGATCTTGTCTCTTGCGGCTTCAAGCTTCTCGTTCTTTTCCTCATAACGTTGTTTAAGGGTCTCCGCATCGGCCAATGCCTTTTGGATCCTCTCCTCGTCCTGTTCCATCTTCATACGGCGGGTGTCAAGATCGCTGATAACATCTTCAAAGCTCTTGTCCTTGGTGCCGATGAAGCTTCCCGCCATATCGATGATCTCATCCGAGAGTCCCAGCTTCCTTGAGATCTCAAAAGCATTGGATTTTCCCGGGATGCCGATCAAAAGCCTGTAGGTGGGGCGAAGGGTCGCCACGTCAAACTCACAGCAGGCATTGGAAACCCCCGGTGTGGTGAGGGCATATATCTTCAGTTCCGCGTAGTGAGTCGTAGCCACCGTGCGGATGTTCTTGTTGTGCAGTGTTGTGAGCACAGCCTGGGCAAGAGCCGCTCCCTCTGTGGGATCCGTTCCCGCTCCCAGCTCATCGAAAAGGCAAAGGGAATGCTTGTCCGCTGCCTTTAATATGCGTACGATGTTGGTCATATGGGATGAGAATGTGGACAGTGACTGCTCTATGGACTGCTCGTCACCTATGTCCGCAAAGACATCGTTAAACACTCCCAGCTTGCTTCCGTCCTGCGCGGGGATGTGAAGCCCTGCCTGTCCCATAAGTGTGAAAAGGCCCACAGTCTTAAGGGTTACAGTTTTACCGCCCGTATTGGGTCCTGTAACGATCAGCATGGTGAAGGCTCCACCCACATAAACGTCAATGGGCACCACCTTTTTGGGATCTATCAGAGGATGACGTCCTTTTCTGATGGAAATGTAGCCGTTCGCATTAAACTCAGGCTCCGAAGCCTTCATCTGCTTGGCAAGAGTTCCTTTGGCAAAGATGAAATCCAGTTCCGTAAGGGTGTCGATGTTGTACTTGAGGCTGTCTGTGTACTGCCCTGCATATGCTGACAGTTCCGCAAGGATCTTCTCGATCTCCTTTGCCTCTTTTGCATAAAGTTCCGTAAGATCGTTGTTCAGCTTTACAACCACAGCCGGTTCAATGAATGTGGTGGATCCCTTTGCGGACTGATCGTGCACAAAGCCGTCAAACTGCTGCTTGTACTCGGATTTTACCGGCAGGCAGTAGCGGCCGTTCCTCATGGTCACTATGTTATCCTGCAGTTTGTCCCTGTTGTCCGCACTGTTTACTATCTTATTAAGCTGCTCCCGGATCCTGTCGTTGATCACCGCCATCTGGCGTCTGATCCTTTGAAGTTCGGGACTTGCATCATCCGCTATCTCTTCCTCGGAGATGATGCATCTTTTTATCTCATTGTTTAATGCGGAGATGGGCTCCAGCAGGGAGAATCTCTCAGAAAGGGAATCCTGTATGTCATCCTCGCTGCCGCTGTAACCGTAGCTCTTTACTCTCAGTGTTGCGGTCAGGACCGAACTGATCTTAAGAAGCTCAGATGCCAAAAGTGAGGATTGCACTTCCAAGAGTTTTATATCTCCTCTGATGTCCGGTACGCCGTTAAAGTTCAGGCTGCCCTTTTTGTAGATCCTGTTCAGGGCATCTCTGGTTTCCGACTGGGCTTCTTTGATCTTTTCGATGTGTGTGATCGGCAGGAGTTCCTTTGCTTTCTTTCTTCCGCCTTCCGATCCGCAAAGCCCGGCCAGCATGTCCGTTATTTTATTGTATTCAAGTATTTTTATTGTTCTTTCGTTCATTTTTCTGTTGCCTGTCATGTAAAAAGGCGACAATCAAAGTCCCAGATCGCTCCATTTGTGTCTGTGAAGCTCTCCGCAGGTGTTCATCCCTCCAAAGCCGTTCTGTCTCAAAGCTTCGTAAAGCAGGATTGCAACGGAGTTTGAAAGATTCAGGGATCGTATCTCTCCGATCATGGGTATCCGGACACAGGTATCCGGAGAAGACATCAGGATCTCCTCGGGAATTCCCGCACTTTCCTTACCGAACATGATAAATGCATCTTTTTCGTACTTAGTGTCGGTGTAAAGGTGCTGTCCTTTTGTGGTCGCCATGTAAACCTTGGGGTTATTGTTTTTTTGATTAAAATCCTCCCAGCTGTCATAGACATGAAGGTCAAGATCCTTCCAGTAGTCCATTCCCGCACGTCTTACAGCCTTATCGGAAATATCGAAGCCCAGAGGACGGATCAGATGCAGAGCTGTCCCCGTGGCAACGCATGTTCGCCCGATGTTTCCGGTGTTTGCCGGTATCTCGGGTTCAAGCAAAACTATATTCATTTCATCACCGAGGCAAAAAAGATCACTTTCCCGCCTTCTTAAGTCCTTCTACAAAAATCTCTATTCTGTCCAGAGCCCTTTTAAGGTTCTCTAAGGAGTAGGCATAGGAGATCCTTAAAAATCCCTCGCCGCAGTCTCCGAAAGCAGTTCCCGGAACTACCGCCACTTTCTGATCCATAAGAAGCTTTGTGGCAAATTCATCGGAAGTGAGTCCGAACTGCTTTATGCAGGGGAAAACATAGAATGCTCCTTCAGGTTCAAAGGTATGAAGTCCCATTTCGTTCAGTCTCGTAACAAGATAGCGCCTTCTTTCGTCGTAGGCTTCTCTCATTCTTTCTACATCAGCGTCACCGTTCTTAAGTGCTTCGATGGCAGCACACTGGCTGGTGGTGGGAGCACACATGATGGCAAACTGGTGGATCTTTGTCATCTGTCTGATGATCTTTTCCGGTCCGCAGGCATAACCCAGTCTCCATCCCGTCATTGCATAGGACTTGGAAAATCCGTTGATGACTATCGTTCTTTCTCTCATTCCCGGTAACGAAGCAATGGACACATGATCTCTGCCGTAGGTGAGTTCGGAATAGATCTCATCCGAGATCACAAAGAGATCCTTTTCACAGACCACTTTTGCGATGTCCTCCAGATCCTCCCGGGTCATTATGCCTCCCGTGGGATTATTGGGGAAAGGCATGATCAGGATCTTGGTTCTTGGAGTGATGGCATCCAGAAGCTCCTGCTTTGTGAGTTTGAACCTGTCCTCTTCCTTAAGGGCAATGGATACGGGAACTCCGTCCGCAAGCTTTATGCACGGGACATAGGAAACATAGCTGGGTTCGGGCACAAGGACTTCGTCTCCCGCATCAAGCATGGCACGAAGCGCGGCATCAATGGCCTCACTTCCGCCGATGGTCACCAGCGTTTCCTTCCTGTAATCGTAATCAAGATCGTATCTTCTTGAAAGATAGGCAGTGATCTCCTGCCTGAGTTCCAAAAGTCCGGCATTGGACGTGTAGAAGGTCTTGCTCCTTTCGAGAGCATAGATGCCTTCCTCTCTTATGTGCCAGGGCGTATCAAAATCGGGTTCGCCCACACCCAGTGATATCGCATCCGGGATCTCGCTGACGATATCAAAAAATTTTCTGATACCGGAAGGCTTGATCTCGGTAACCTTTTTATTCAAAGCTTCTCGCATATATTCTCCCCTTTTTTACGGTGTAATGAGCATGCGCTCGTCATCATGAGCCTCGCCAACCAAAGGCATTCCGTTCTGCTTATATTTCTTAAGAACAAAATTTGTGGATGTGCTGAGGATCGCTTCCAGAGGGGCAAGCTTGTCCGATACAAAAGCCGCTATCTCTCTCATGGATTTTCCCTCAATGATGATTGCAAGATCGTAAGTTCCCGAAACAAGGTAAACCGCCGCCACTTCATCGAAACGGTAAATGCGTTCCGCTATCTTGTCAAAGCCGCGTCCTCTCTGAGGAGTAACTTTGACTTCGATGATGGCAGTGACCTTTTCTTCTTCTGTCAGATCCCAGTTGATCAATGTGGGATAACCGCAGATAATGTTTTCCTCTTCCATGGCCCTGATCTCAGCCTTAACAGCTTCTTCAGTGATCCCAAGCATGAGGCTCAGATCCTTCGCGGTGATCTTTGAATTCTTTTCAATGGCTCTTAAAATCTTATCTCTCATGGTTTCTCTCCGTTTCTAAATCTCATAATATCCGTCATGACGGTTGGGTTCAAGGAATCGCTTTTCCTCTCCGTTCAGGATCACCCTGTCCGCCGTATCTTCCACTCTTCCGATGACAGTTCCCAGCTTTCTGTTGTCCGGCGTATCCTCAACGATGGCAATGAGTCCTCCGTCACCTCTAAGGGTGTAGGGGGAAACATCAAGTATCTCACAGACCTCGACAGCGGTCTGGCGAATGGGTATGCTTCGAAGATCCACGCTGCATCCCGCTTTTTCCCTTTCCAGTAATTCCCACAGGGCTCCGAAAACTCCTCCCTCGGAAATGTCATGCATAGAGATCGCCCCGTCACAGGCCTTTGCCAGCTCGAAAGCCTTTTCAAAACAGGCGGTGTCATCGGATCCCGCCATAGCTTTTTTAATAAATTCACCCGTCAGCCTTTCGGCCAGGGCGTCGTACTTTTTACGGGCAAGCATAGCAGCTCCCGCATTTCCGGCATATCCTGTCATTATCAGTATCCGGTTCCGGTCCTTTTCCGGCAATCTGAGTTCAAAAACCTTTTCCCCGGTAACCGCCACAGAAGCAAAAGCACAGTCTCCCACAAGGCTGTTGCCTGAGATCAGTTCAATGCCGCATTTTTTACAGCCGCGAACTGCTTCTCCCATCACCTTCTTTGCAAAGCTTTCACCTTCCTCCGGTGGAACAGCCAAAGAAAGCGACGCCGCAAGCGCTTTTCCGCCGGCGGCGGCCATGGAATTCACGGCCCTGATCACACTCAGTTCCCCGTTTCCGTCGTCATTTCCAAAAAGCGCGGCAGTACTCATCATAAAGCTTTTTCCGCAGTTTTCGTAAAAGCCCGCATCCGCACCGATCTTCGCTCCCGATCTTCCGTTGTATTCAGAAAGCCCTTTCAGAATGCTTCTTTTTAAGGCATTCTCGGGCATTTTACCTTTGTTCACTCTTGACAAACTCTCCGTGAAAAACTAAACTTTAAATCGATAAAAGCATGGGCAGAAGCATTGATACTACCAGGATCGCCACAATGATCCCCGCAAACAGTCTTTTATTTTTTCTATTCATTACAAATCCTTTCATGTACGAGGTACTCAAATGATACCTGTTTTTTTGGCAATTACATTGATACTGGTCTTTCTGGTGAATTTCTCCTCATCCAAATACAACCGTAACCGCAAGGCGCAGCTCGATGCTTTCTGGGCCAGAGAACTAAAAGCAAACACCACCAGAAAAAAAGACATTTCAAATATTGATTTTATCACAATACCTGACTTTTTATCAAGTCCAACGGGCTCTGTTTCGGAAGAAATTCAAGATATTGAGAAAAGGATCGGAGAACTGAAGGAGAAAAAGATCGCAAACCTGTCCGGAAAGACCAACACCGACCTCAAACTTG
>JAEFAR010000015.1 GCA_016287675.1 Lachnospiraceae bacterium | reverse complement strand
CCGTCTGTGCGATAAACACATTGTCCTTATCGGGGATACGGTCTTCCACTGCGGGTAAAGTGCCTGCACTCACCTTTGCCTTAAGCTCCGGAGCTTCGGAAAAGGTAAGCTTGTCCACAGACACGGGAGTGGGCGTGGGGGTGGATACAGCTGTGTTATTGGTATTATTGTCAGTTTTTGCGGTCTGTACGGTTTTTGTCCTTGTACTGGTTCTTGTTCTCTGATTTATCTTTACATTGCTGTTACCGCAGGCGGTGAGGGATAAAACCATAATGCCCGCTATAAGCATAGCAGTAATTCTTTTCTTCATGAGTCTAACCTCCTTACTTTTACAGTTTGAAGCCCTTGAGCTCTGTTGTAAGTGAATCTGCCGCACTCCTCAGATCCTGAATGACGTCATTAAGATTCTTGGCGGCAGTCTGAGCTGCGAGGGCGGTGTTTTCAACCTCTGTTGAGGCAACGGCTGTTTCTTCGGAAACTGCCGAAATACCTTCAACAGCTGTAAGGGTGTTGACTTTGGCCTTTTCCATTTCTGCGACCTGAAGGCCGATGTCCTTAAGGTGTGTTGCAATGGTGTTAACGTTTTCACCGATGACATTAAATTCTGCCATCGTGGTGGAAACTGCCTCTTCCTGCTGGATAACGATCTCTTCGGCCTGTTTTGCGGCAGCAGCGGTCTTTTCGGTCTTGGAGGTAACGGAAAGGATGATCTTACCGATCTCACCGGCCGAAACAGCACTCTGTTCCGCGAGTTTTCTGATCTCTTCCGCAACGACCGCAAAGCCTCGTCCGGCATCTCCCGCTCTTGCGGCCTCGATGGAAGCGTTAAGGGAAAGAAGGTTCGTCTGGCTGGCGATGTCATCGATGGTAGCGATGATGTTACTGATGGAAGAGGTTTCACGGGCAAGTTCTTCGATATCCACGATGACGCCTCTGGTAACTTCACTTGTTTCATTTGCTTTAACTTTAAGGTTCTCCACGGCTCCTATACCGTTCTTTACCGAATCGTCCGCGTCGGTGGCCATACCGTCGATAGCCGTAACATTTTCTCTTACGACTTCGATCTTTTCAGTCAGCTTGTTTGCGGCATTCAGGCAGTCTTCGGAGTCCTGAGCCTCTTGATCCAGACCTTTTCTGATCTCATTGACCGAGGTTGTGATATTGACCGATGCGGTAACGAGCTCATCGGATGCGAGTCCGATCTCCTCCGAGGATTCCTTAAGAGAATCAGCAGTGGCCGAAACCTTTGAAAGCAGCCTCTTTGTGTTTTCTATCATCTTGTTTGCGGATGTGGAAAGTGCACCGAATTCATCCTTTCTTGTGGTGGCTATCTTAACGGTGAGATCACCCTGAGCGGCCTGTTCGAAGCCCTTGGAGATCACCTTTACCGCACTGCCGATCCTGCTGGAAACAACGATGCCCACCAGTGATGAGATCACAGCCGCAAGGATGACGGCGATTATGGAAGCGGATCTGATGTTGCTTACGCTTTCATTGATAACCGTCTTGGGGATGCGACAACATATGACCGCACCGGTGTCCGCGATCTTGGCATAGGTGTAGAGATACTCTTCTCCGTCGGCCGCGTCGATCATCCATTCATAACCGGAGGAGGCATGGGAAGCCTTCAGATCGTCGTAAAATGTGGTAAACGCGAAGACGGTCTCCGCATCGTCGCTCTTTCCGGCAGTAGTGGTCTCCACTTCATCCGGTGTAATAAAGGCATATATACTGTCGTCGCCTAAGTTTATGCTTCCCAGAACATTCGTTGAAATGTCCAGCTTGATATCGATGGAGATGTAGCCCAGCTTATCGCCCAGAGAGTTATAAAAAGGCTTTACATAAACCGCACAATAGGGCGAACTTGTAAGACCGTTGGAAGCTTCGTAGGTATCGATGAAGGAACGTACTCCGATCCAGCCCGCACCCTCGGGGAGAGCCTTAAGGAGCTTGTAATCGTCGGTCTTTTCAAATTCAGCGGCAGTGGAGGAACCGATATAATCCACCATCAGATAGTTTCCGTTGGCAACGGAAAAGGCTGTCTGCTGAAAGGAAAGAATGGAGAGGTCCCCTACGATACGATCGGATTCCGCCAGGTTCTTGGCGCTTCGCTTTACATTGGAGAGAGCGCTTCTCAGCTCGTCAGCGTCTGTGTATGCGCCTCCGTAAAGGTTTTTCAGCTCTGACAGACTTGCAAGCTGATCAGCTTTGCTTTCTACTACTTCGAAAGTGAGTTCATAGTATTGTGCAACCTGTTCAAGGGCTGTAACTGCGTTTGATTCATAAGTGGTCTGCATTCCCTTTGAGGCAATGGAGTAGGCGGTATAGCCCACTATCATGATGAAGATAACGGGAATCAGGAAAAATCCTGTAAGTTTTACTCTGAGACTGTTTAGTTTTCTCATTTAAATTATCTCCTTCTTACGGAATAATAAATAGAATAAATAACTGTTTAAGGATATGAGGACAGGTGACTCAGCTCGCCCAATGAAAGGGAGTTGAACAGTGCTGTAGATTATAATAACAAAAAATGTACAACAAAACATTTTCTTGATAAAATAATAAAATTGTTATACAATGCGAAAATAAACAATAAATAATAAAATTTATATAAAGAAAATTTTGACACATAAGCCGAAAGGCTTGAGATCATAAGGGTTTAAGGAGAAAAATATGGCAAGAGAGTACAATCCTGAAGTCATTGAGAAAAAATGGCAAAAATATTGGGAGGAGCATGATACCTTCAGAACAGATGTTCACGACTTTTCAAAGCCGAAGTTTTACGTATTGGATATGTTTCCCTATCCTTCGGGCGTAGGTCTTCATGCGGGACATCCCGAAGGTTACACCGCTACGGACATCGTTTCGAGAATGAAGAGAATGCAGGGCTATAACGTCCTTCATCCCATGGGATACGACTCCTTCGGTCTGCCTGCGGAGCAATATGCGGTTTCCACCGGAAATCATCCCAACGGTTTTACCCAGAAAAACATAAAGACCTTTTCCAAGCAGCTTAAGGAGCTTGGTTTTGACTATGACTGGCACAGATGCATCGCTACATCGGATCCTTCCTTCTACAAGTGGACCCAGTGGATCTTTAAGCAGCTCTATCTTGCAGGCTATGCAAAGCACATCGATATGCCCGTAAACTGGTGCGAGGAGTTGGGAACAGTGCTTTCCAATGACGAAGTCATCGACGGTAAGTCGGAGCGCGGCGGCTATCCCGTTGTCAGAAAGAACATGAAGCAGTGGGTCATCGACCAGGCTGCCTTTGCGGAAGAACTCCTTGAAGGTCTTGATGAGATCGATTGGCCCGAGTCGACGAAAGATATGCAGAGGCATTGGATCGGAAAGTCCGAGGGTGTGGAAGTAAAGTTCCGGATCGTAGGCGGCGGAGAATTCTCTATTTTCACCACCTGTATCGAGACCATCTACGGTATCACCTTCATGGTTCTTGCTCCCGACGGACAGATCGTTAAGGATCTCATGCCCAGAGTACAGAACAAGGAAGAGGTTCAGGCATATATCGACGAGACCCTTAAGAAGAATGATATGGACCGTACCGAGCTGAACAAGGGCAAGTCCGGTTGCGAACTTAAAGGACTTAAGGCCATAAACCCGGTTAACGGTAAGGAAGTTGCTCTTTTCATCGGCGATTTCGTGCTTGCCAGCTACGGAACAGGTGCGGTAATGGCCGTTCCTTCACACGATCAGAGAGACTTTGAATATGCTGTCGCTCACAACATCCCCATGATCCAGGTTATCGACGGACGCGATGTTTCAGAGTGCGCATTTGAAAAATACGATTATCTCGGCAAGGGCTGCAAGCTCATAAATTCCGAGGAGTTCACAGGACTCACCGTTGAAGAAGCAAAGGAAGCCATCACTCAGAAGCTTGAAAAGATGGGCGTTGCAAAGAGAGTGGTAAATTACCACTTCCGTGAGTGGATCTTCGCAAGACAGAGATACTGGGGCGAGCCCGTTCCCGTGGTTTACGAAGAGGACGGAAAGATCCATGTGCTGGATGACGACGAGCTTCCGCTCATCCTTCCCGAGCTGGACGACTACAAGGGAAAGAACGGTAAGGCACCTCTTGAGAATGCCACCGAGTGGAAGAAGTACGACCACAACGGCATCAAGGGAACAAGAGAAACCTCCACCATGCCCGGATCTGCAGGGTCCAGCTGGTATTATATGCGATATATCGATCCCGACAATGACAAGGAGATCTGCGATCCCGAACTTCTTAAGCACTGGATGCCCGTCGATCTCTATATCGGAGGACCGGAGCATGCGGTAGGTCACCTCATGTATTCCAGGATCTGGAACCGTTTCCTTTATGATAAGGGCATATCTCCTGTCAAGGAGCCCTTCAAGAAGCTGGTTCATCAGGGTATGATCCTGGGCTCCAACGGTATCAAGATGGGTAAGCGTTTCCCCGAATTCGTTGTTAATCCCAGCGATATCGTTAACAAGTACGGCGCAGACACTTTGAGGCTTTATGAGATGTTCATGGGAGCACTTGAGGTTTCCAAGCCCTGGAGCGACGAAGGTGTTGCAGGCGCGAGACGTTTTCTTAACCGTGTTTGGTCGTTCTTTACCGAAGAAAGCAACATCACGGCAGAAAATGACGGAAAGCTCAAGAAGGTTTACCATCAGACCATAAAGAAAGTAACCGACGATTATGAGACTCTTGGCTTCAACACAGCCATCAGCCAGCTCATGATCTTCGTAAACGCAGCCGTTAAGGAAGGCAAGTGTCCCAAGGAATATGCCGAAGGCTTCGTAAAGATGCTTTCCTGCGTATGCCCTCACATCGGAGAAGAGATCTGGGAGATCCTGGGTCACAACGAGTCCCTTGCTAAGGAGCCCTGGCCCGTATTCGATCCCGAAGCTGTTAAGGAAGATACTGTTGAGATCGGGGTTCAGGTTAACGGTAAGCTCAGAGGTACAGTGGAGCTGGGTGTTGACGAAGATCAGGCAAGTGCTCTTGAGAAAGCGAAGAACATGGACGGTGTAAAGGCCTTCGTAGAAGGAAAGACCATCGTAAAAGAGATCTACGTAAAGGGAAGAATTATAAATATTGTTGTAAAGTAGATATAAAATGACACCCGGGGACGGGGTTAGGGGTTCACTTTCTCTTGACAACACATGAAAAACTTTATATAATGCCAAATCGAGGCCTCGGTCTCGCGAAGCGGGTGCTCCTGAACCGTGTCAGGTCAGGAATGAAGCAGCACTAAGGGATGCCATCCGTATGTCGTGAGGAAACCGGGGCCTCATTTTTTTATCTTTTGATATTCGTAAGCCGTTCCACCATATCTTCAAAGGCGGCAACAGCATCCTGATTGTACTTTTCGTAATCCACGGTAAGGGTTTTTTTGACTTCTCCCCTGAGGCAGGCTCTTAAGCCGTCTTCTATGCCTTTTGTGGAATCTTCCACCAGCATTCCGTTGTACTTTTCCATAAAATCCGTAGGTCCCGTTATGCGGGTCGAGAAACAGGGAACACCAAGGATGTCAGCCTCGCAGAGCACCAGTCCGAAGCCCTCGTAAAGAGAGGACAGCACGAGATAGTCGCATCTCTTGATCAGAGGATAGGGATTTGCCAGGAACTTTATGATGATGATCCTATCGGCATACTTTGATCTTTCAGCTCTGTTAAGGATCTTATAGTAGTCGGGGCCGTAGGAGCCCAGGATTATGAGCCATGCATCTTCAAACTCTTCCGCCACCTTTTCAAAGGCATCGATGAGCCTAAGCTGACCCTTTTCATAGGAAAACCTTCCCACATTTATGATCTTTTTTGCGGGAGAATCCAAAAGGGTATTCAGTCTCCTTAGAGAAATGCTTGCTTCGGTATTTTCCGTATATACGATCTCTTCTTCGGCGCGTTTAAGTATGGTCTTGTAATCGATGATATTGGGGATCACCGTGTAAGAGCGTTTTTGGTATCCGGACTTCTCGATGAACAGATCCATTCTGGGAGCCAGTTCTTCCGCCACTATGGCCACTTCATCATAGGCATTGTAAGCCTCGGAAAGCAGCTTTCTGGGGACGGCGAAGGATTTTTTGTTTTCACCGTTCATGTCATTGTGGACAAAAATCGCCCTTCCGCAGTCCATGACCTTAAACATGGATATCATATCGGGAAAATAGCCGTTAAACTGTATGGCTGCATTTATTCTGGCATCTCCGAAGGTCTTTTTGGCCTCGCGAACAGCTATGCTTTCATAGGCAGACTCAGCCCTTTTGTAGGAAAGGCCCGGTATCTTTCTTTGAGCCTTTTTCCAGAGCTTTGAATAGGCCAACTCTTGCCAGGTGCCGCAACGGGGATTGGTAATGCCGAGAGTGGCAACATCTTCGGAAATGTCATCCAGGGCAGGCTCATGATAGCCCGGAGTGTTGTTGGCCTTGGGACTGTATTTGTACAGCACCATATAATTGTATTTCTCGTGGTCGATGCATCTGACCATGTTGATGAGAGCTGTGGCGATACCGTTTCTGACGAAGTCGCCGCCGTAGATCGCCACGTTCTTTTTACCGTTATAAGGAATGTCGGGATAGGAGGACAGGTCTCCGGAAATGAAATTATGCATCAATTCCTTGGTCACGCCAGCACGGTCCCAGGGACAGAAACGGTCCGTAAAATCACTGTAATCGCAGGGGGTGGGGTAAACCAGCTCCGTTGCAAGAGCCTCCACTGTCTTAACCTGAGGGAAAGGAAGCTCGCTTAAGGGGAAATAAAGGCCTTTGTCTCTTAAGTATTCCTCCTCGTCATAGGTGTAAAGTATAATGTGGCGACGGGTGGTGGCGTAGTCAAATAATATGCTTGAGTAATCGGTGATAAGTCCGTCCGTAGCCTGAAGAAAATCATAGACCGGTACATCGTCCGGGAAAGTCAGGATGTGGCTGTAATTATCAGTGTTCATGCTGCCCCGGAGCATGGGATGGAGCTTTACATAGACCAATACGTCCTCCGGCAGCTGGTCGTCAAGAGCGGAGAACATGGCATCCGGATCAAACTTCTGACCTTCTTTATCTGCATCTCCCGGGATACCGCGCTCGGTGGGCAGATAGGCATATATCCTCTTTTCCCCGAAATTAAAGCGCGCCCGCATGTTCTTACGGATCTCGTCGGAGAAAAACACCTCGTTTCCGGGATATCCCGTCATGGCCAGCTTTCCGGTACCGAAGTTCTCCACCATATAGTCCCTGAGCATCACCTCTTTTGTGTGATCGTTGGGGTAAAGAAGGAGATCCGCGGTAAGGAAATTCCTCTGGACGTTTCCGATGGCAAAACGCCCGGTCTTAACGGATTTTCCCTGTGTCGTTAAAGGCGTTCCGTGCCAGGTGTTCAGATAGAGCTGCCTCGGCTTCTTCATAAACAAGGGCATGAAAGTATCGTCATTTATAAGTCTCCCTGCGGAAGCAAGGATCCTGAAATATTCGCGGGAATCAAAGCGCAGCGCGCGCACACGGCCCTCGGAATTCTTAAAATCCGCCCATTGTGCCTTGATGGAGTTTTCCGTGTCCTTACGCACCGTAACATAGACGGTGAGGTCCTTAAATTCCTCTTCTTCGCAAAGGGTCTTAAGGATGGCGGCGATATTGCCTCCAAGAGAGGTGCCGTGCCGGGATTCCAGGAGTACCACCTTCGGATCCACGGGCAAAGTATCGTACAGCTTGATATATGCCCGGTGGGAATAAAAATCCTCCTTAAACAGGCGCTTTAAAAATGTGATTTTTCTGTCCGGTTTTCTTCCCATTTTAAGTCCTTTTTATTGTTAGATTTTAAGCCCTTTTTCTATTCCTTCGAAGGAGATCTTCACCTTCCTGCCGTCCGAAAATACGAGCGTGGGCCTTTCAAGCGCTCTGTCCGAAGGCGTTTCGAAAGCAACCGCCTTAAAAGGGAAAATGTCTTCTTCCGAAAATTCCATGCCATCCGCCCGGGTGATCACCTGGGACAGAAGGAATTTATTTTCGCTTCCGGCATACATCTTCTCAACCCTTCGGGTTGCGTAGATTATAAGTGAATCGCCTCTGTCGGGGTTTGTCCCTTTGGACAGGATGGTATCTATCTCATCAAAAGCATCCCAGACCGTCATGGCCATGGAAATCTTCCTGCCGTGACCGTCAAGTCCCGTAAGAAGGACAGCTTTGGCACCGTTCTTTTCAAGACGCTTTATATCCGCATTCACATCCGGGAAACCATAGGAGGACAGGGTGATAAGGGAAGGCTTTCTCACAAGTCTTGCCCTGTCCGCTCTGAAAATTCCGTAAGGAACCGTAAAGTCTGCCAGATCTATGGCATTTATCCAGTGCATTTCCGTTTCCAGATTAAAATTAAAGAATTCCCTTCTGTAAAGGACCTCATCCCTTACCTCGCCGTAAAACAGAGCATTGGCGGGAACGGGCTCGACCATGGTCTTTTCTTTGATCGTATATTGCATGGGGAAAACACCCTTGTCCTTAATAAAGGCGCTGTCCCAGGGAAAATCGGTATTGTAGCTCAGCTTTGCATAATTACACATGCCATGGATATCTTTGGGATTCTTAAGCACCTTACCGGACCTTAAAACGGTTTCTCCGTTTGCACTGTGGTTTGAAAAAACAAGGGCGGGACCGTTAAGAACGTTGGTGCGGACCTCATTATCCTTTAAGCCTTCAAAATTGTCTTTTTCTTTTGCAGTCCAAAAAGGATGATCCTTGGGAAGATCCAGACAAAGAAATGCCTTGCCCAGCCAAAGAGGTGATTCGGCGCAGGAATAGCCCTGTACCAGGGGAGGGAATTGTCCGTAAAAGCCCAGGGACGGAACTCCTCCCGAAAGGAAGTCGTCTCTTTCTATAAACTGCAGCAGAGCACCTGCGGTAACGCGGCGGGCAATTCCGGGATCTGCGGCCGGGCTCTTAAGGAAAAAGTTGGCGGCAAGAGGACTAACGGCAGCGTTTCTGTATATGCCGCTCCGGCCCCACATGTTAACAAAGCCGTTTCTCCCGAAGAAAGCGGGAAATGTCTTTACCAGGTCATTTGAAACCTGTTCGTAAAAGGCCGCGATCTCCGGCATATTTTCATATCCGTATTCTCTGCACCAGATGGGGGCATATACGTTGAAAGCCCAGCAGGAGTAGTAATCAAAACTCTGTCCGTCTCTGTACCAGCCGTCCCCCACACAGTAGTTCTTTATGGCAAGAGCATGCTCCAGCATGATGTCTTCATCTATCTCATATCCGTGCTTTTTAAGGAAGGCCATATCCAGCATGTTGAAAAGACGCCAGTTCTGGGGTACTGTCATATGATGGGCATAGCCTGAAAGGAAGGAGGCTATTGCGTCTTTTTCTTCATTGGTATAAGTCTCCCATATCTCTTTTTCTGTGGCATCCAGGCATATTACCAGCGCACAGGTTTCCACGGTCTGCTGAAAGCAAACATAGGGATCGTCCCCGGCGCTTTTCATCATCTCATCGTAGCTTCCCGCGCTTTCCGGATTTCCGGAAGTTGCCACCCTAAGGACATGCTGCTTGTAGTATTCCCTAAGTGAAAAGCCGTTCACCGTGAATTCCGGTTCTTCATGGATGATGGGAGCCGCAATAAAAAAGGATCTTGCAAGACCTTCGAAGATCTCAGCCCTTCTTTCCCTGTCCAGCTGCTTCGGTCCGGCATTCTTGTGGGGGTAGGTAATGTCAAATTCGGTTCTTGTGACTACCGGAGGTGCATCTGTTTCCCTGATGCCTTCAAAGAATCCCCGTATCAGGTACTTGGCCGCATCCATTACCGAGTCTCTGGTGATCCCGGTGTAGGGACTTAAATTAAAGTCCTCATGTAAGTTTTTGAATCTTTCTCTCATCTTCTTCTCTCTCTTTTTTATAAAGCTTTAAAGAAATTCTAACCTTCTTTACACTTCTTTTCAAGAAAAAAATGAGCCTTTGGGGACGGGGTTAGGGGTTCATTTACCCCGAAACAAGAGAAAAAGAGAGAAATCGGGGTAAAATGAGAAGCCGGAGCAGAGGTAAGAGAGCGAAACTACCCCGAAAGCAGAGCAGGAAAAGGTTTCCGGGGTAAAGCCCTGTGCAGTGGGAAAAAAAGTGCCGAAACAGAAACGTCCCCGTTGGCTCTTGTTTTTTCTTATTTTATTTCGCACCGTAAAGTATTATAATAATTAGCGAAGCGGATTGCGAATGGGCTGCGGGCGTGCAAACGGTAATTGATGAAAACAAATTGGGAGGTTTACATGAGCAAAAGCAGAGAAGGTTATCAGGCATCGAAAAAAGAGTATTGGGCATATTGCATCTTTTTTCTGGGACAGAACTTGTTATGGGGGTTCGCGGGCTACATCGAGACATTCCTTACGGACATAGGGATAGCGGCGGCTACCGCGGCGGCGATCCTCATCGTTCCGAAACTGTGGGATGCCATAAACGACGTGCTCTTCGGCTACATTGTCGACAGGCACTCATTTAAGAACGGACAGAAATATATCCCCTGGGTAAGAGCGGGCATTTCGGCTCTCGGTATCACGACGGTTGCACTGTTCGCGATCCCCGAATCCATGTCTTCCACGGGAAAAGTGGTATGGTTCCTCATCGCATACATTTTATTTGACATAGCCTACACGATACAGGATACGCCCGTGTTCGCGCTGACTACCGTTATGACATCCAACGTGACGGAACGTACCTCCATCATCGCGGGCGGTAAGCTCTGGGCGATGATAGGCGGCACCGTGGCGACGGTTCTTATTCCCACCATCAGACCGAGGCTCGGTTGGCTCACATCCTGCATAGTGTTCGTGGTGGTTTCCGTGATCCTTATGATCCCCCTCCTCTTTACGGCGAAGGAGCGTCACGCCAATGTGACTGCGGCCGAGGACAATCCTACGTTTAAAGAGATGATGGTTTATCTTAAAAATAACAAGTATTTGATCGTTGCTCTTATCGCGATGCTTCTCTTGGGACTTTCCAGTGTGGAGCAGAAGATGGCAATCTACATGGGGCGCATCTGTCTCGGACGCGAAGATATGGCTACGATAATCGCAGGCGGAGTGGCGCTTTCAGTCATCCTTGTTTCGGCACTTGTTCCGGTGCTTTCCAAGAAGTGGGACAAATTTAACGTCCTCTGTGTCGGCCTCGCTTTTGCCGTGGTCATGGATGTGGTTTCTTTCTTTGTGGGCTACGGCAGTGTTGTTTCCACACTGATCTTTGTAATGCTTAAATGCACAGGCCTCGGCTTTTGGCAGGTCATTATCTATATGCTCATAGCCGATACGGTGGAATACGGCACCTATAAATCCGCTACGAGGGCGGCAGGCATCACCTTCTCACTGCAGTGCTTCGTGGCAAAGCTTAAGAACGCCATGATCGGCTCCATCGTTCTGTTCTCCCTTTCCACCATCGGTTTTGTGGAGGGCGAAAATGCCGTTCAGCCCGAGGGCGTTGCGGATGGCGTGTGGAAGCTCTTTAACCTGCTTCCGGCGGTGGGCTTTACAATTGCCCTCGTCATTCTTGTGTTCTTCTTTAAGCTTAGGACCGGGGATGTTCAGAAGATGTCCGAATACAATAACGGCGAGATAACGAAGGAAGAAGCGGAAAAAGTACTTGAGAAGAGATTCGGTAAAGCCGCATCTTCCGATAAGGAAAACTGATGGAGTCTTTTGTAAAAACATTTGAATACGATAACGGAGAGATACAAAGAGTACAGGCGGTATCTTTGGGAAAAGAATTATGAACATAAACCAATTAAAATATGCTCTGGAAACGGCTCAGTCCGGTTCCATGAGAGAGGCGGCGACGAAGCTTTTCGTGTCACAGCCGGCGCTGTCGACAAGCATTCGGGAACTTGAAGAAGAGCTTGGCATTACAATATTTGAGCGCACCAACAAGGGCATCAGTCTGACGCCCGAGGGAAGCGAGTTCATAAACTATGCCAAGAAAGCCGTCGGACAGTATGAGATACTTGAGGATCGCTACCGTGTTACGGACAGGGATAAGGAAAGATTCTCCGTATCCACCCAGCATTACAATTTTGCCATCAGGTCCTTTACCGAAGTCATCAAACGTTTCGGACCCGACAGATACAGTTTCTCTATCCATGAGACGAAAACCAACGAAGTGCTGCTCCACGTTCGCGACTTTAAGAGTGAGGTCGGCATAATATCCTATTCCGGAGCGAACAGGGATATCATAAAGAAGCTGATGAAGGAGTATTCACTGGAGTTCACGCCCCTCATGCGTAAAGAGACATATATGTACGTATGGAAGGGACATAAGCTTGCGGATCGGAAGACCATATCCATCAGGGAGCTTGAGGACTTCCCCTGCGTATCATTTGACCAGGGCGATAACGGTAACTACTACCTGAACGAAGAGGCAATGGCGGATTATGATTTCGGCAAGCTCATCAAATCCGATGATCGCGCCACGACAATGGAGATACTTGCGGAGCTGGGAGGCTTTTCCATAGGGTCGGGCATGTTGACCGAAGACAATGCGGTGCTGCAGGGCATGGTATCCGTGAAGCTGGAGGAAGAGGATCCCCTCACCATCGGCTATATAACGAGGAAGGGAAGCAGGCTGTCAAAGTACGGCGAAGCCTATATCGAGGAACTGCTGAAATATAAGGAAATATAGAGATCTATAGAGGATGGAAACGTCCTCTTTTTTTTGTACTTTGTGATAACCTGTACTTATCACCCGCTCTAAGATTGCCGTAATTTTCTTATGGCGGATATGGTGGTAATATACCACCAACATTTAAGCAGCCCATAAACGTATCAACCATATACAGTAAAGGAGAAAATACCATGAGCGAAACGAACACATGCAGCATTCAGGCACGTAAGGAAGATATAAGCTTCGGATTCCCGGGAGCACGCTTCGGATTTACCGAGGAGCTGGCTGACAAGCTGGCAGCGGAAAGAGGCGTCAGACTCCGTCCGAACGAAACGATAAGCGAGATCGATGAGAGAGGCGTATTTGTAAGACAGGCAAATTCATTCATCACACCCTTCGGTGAGAAGGAAGGGGAGTTTAAGGCGGAGGCCAACCGCTACAAGGTTTACTGGGCACACGGATGCCACTGGTCCAACAGACCTGTCATCGTAAGAGATATCCTCGGACTCGAAGACGTTATCGATGATATTGCAACCACAGGAACCGGCAAGTACGGACACGGTTTCGTGGATCAGAAGGATTTTAAAGATCCTTCCACCGGAGCATATTTCCTTTCGGAGTTCTACGAGAACGCAAAGCCCGGATTTGAAGGCAGAGCTACCACACCGACACTTGTGGATGTGATCGAAAAGAAGGCGGTGAACAACGATTATCACCGTCTTACAAACTACATTGAGGTACAGTTCAGAAAATTCCAGAAGACGGACATCGACCTTTATCCCAAGGAATACAGAAAAGAGATCGATGAGTTTAACGACTGGCTCTTCCCGACGGTGAACAACGGACATTACAGAATGCATTTCTGCCTCTCCTGGGTAGCATACGACGAGGCTTACAATGACTTCTTCGCAGCTCTTGACAAGCTGGATGAGAGACTTGCGACAAACCGTTTCATCTTCGGCGATTATATTACGGATTCCGATGTAAGACTCTATGTAACACTTGTAAGATGGGAAACAAGCTATTATCACAATGTGGGACCCATGAAGAAGAGGATCACCGAATACCCGAACATCTGGGGCTATGTAAAGGATCTTTTCAGTATTCCCGAGTTCAGAAAGTACACCTTCTTCGAATTCCCGAAGAAAGAGTTCAAAGGACACAGAGGCTGGAACGGCTCATTCGCCGAGAGGATAGCTTCTCAGGTGCCTTATGAAGAGCTTTGGAAGACGGACGGAGAGAGAAAGAAGATATCCTCCGATCCGGAAAACGTGTACCTGCACACAGATATTTCACCCGAGGATTATCAGAGCGAAATATCCTTCTCCAAATGGAACCTGCCCGGATGGGACGATCGTCAGCCCAGAAACGTATCAATCTCGGTGGATCCTTCCATCAATCCCCTGAAGGGCAAACTCAAGAATAAAAGATAAGACAGGGAGATAAGAACATGAAAAAACCGATTAAGAAGATAGCGGCAATACTTACGGCAACGGTTCTGGCGGCAGCACTTGCGGGCTGCGGTAAGGAAGCCGGCGGCAAAAAGAAGATAACCATTGAGACCAACGGACGCCCCGCTCCTTTCATCTACACAGTGGATGATGAGAAGGACGGACTTTACACCACCAAGGACGGGGTTTTCCTTGCGGGATATGATATCGCAGTATTGGTAGAGCTTTTTAAGCTCCCGGAATTTGCGGATTATGAGCTCGATCTTTCGGTCAGCTCCAACTCACTGGTCGATGCGCAGCAGGGCGTTATAGACGCAACCATCAACAACTGGAGCTACAACAAGGAACGTGCGGAGTCCTATTACTTCACATATCCTTATACCAAGTCGAGATACACCATCACATCCGCTCTCGGAACATCGGTGAGCAGCTTTGAAGAGCTTGCGGATTCGGGACTTCTGATCTACGGCGGTGCCGGCGGCAACACCACCAACGCCATCGAGCGTTGGAATGCTACCCGTACCGAGGGACAGAGCAAGATAAAGCTGGAGTATACCTCCGCCGATATGACGGTACAGCTTCAGGAAGCCATTGAAGGCAAGGTGGCACTCATTCATGACCAGCCCGTTATCCTTAAGTATAAGGATACTTACCCCGAGCAGTTTAAGCAGCTTACCATCACTGTACTTTCCGATGATGAGACGGCGAAGAACATTACGGCAAACAACACCTCCCACATCCTTCTCGGAAAGACCGGAGCACATTCCGCAGAATATCGCAAGCTCCTTTCCGAGGGCATTAAGAAGCTCTACGACAACGGAACTCTTGCGGAACTGGGCAAAAAATGGATAGCCACCGCCCTTGGCGATGACAGCGTTTCGGTACTTCCTCTCGAGTCGGATCTCGTTTATCTCAATTAGAAAGGTTTAAAAGGTAAGGCCTATGTTGGCAAGTTTTTCGGATTATTTCAGCTTTAAGATAGTTTGGTCAAGAATGCCGGATCTTATCAAAAAAATACCCATAACGTTGGAACTTGCGGGGCTTGCCTTTGTTGTATCACTGTTTGTGGGACTTCTCATCGCGGTAGCAAGGTACAAGAAGATAAAGGTGCTGGATCCTCTGGCAACGGCTTTCCTTTCCATAGTGCGCGGCACGCCTATGCTTATCCAGCTCTATGTCGCATATTACGGCATTCCTGCCATCTTAAGGATATTCAACTCCTGGGGCGCCGATATAAATGTGAACCTGATCCCCAAGATCGTATACGCGTTTATCTCTCTCGGTCTTTACCAGTCGGCATTTACGAGTGAAACGATACGTGCGGCTCTTGAATCGGTTGACAACGGTGAGATCGAAGCTGCATACGCCATGGGAATGACCTACGGACAGATACTTAAGAGGATCATCATTCCCGAAGCACTGGAAAATGCTTTGCCCGGCATCGACAATTCCATCATCGGACTTGTTAAGGGAACGTCGCTGGCTTCGACCTGCGGCATCATCGAGATAACCTATCAGAACCAGATACTTGCGGGAAGAGATTACAGATATCTTGAGGGCTATGTGGCGCTTGCCATCATATATTGGGTGATCACCGTCATACTTGAGAGGGTATTTAAGGCAGTGGAAAAACGTACTAAGATACCGGAAAGCCCTGCGGAGATATCGGGCAAAAACTCATCGGGACTGAAGGAAAAAACATCTTTTATAAGCAAAGTGAGGCAGCGTCATGGCTATTTTGACCATAAGGAACTTGCATAAAAAATTTAAGAACAATGTGGTGCTCGACGGAATAGACCTTGACGTTGAAAAAGGCGATATCATAGGAATAGTCGGACCTTCCGGAACCGGTAAATCCACCCTTCTTCGGTCCATAAATCTTCTTGAGAAGCCCGAAGAAGGCGAGATAGAAGTGGGAGACACGAAGGTCTCTCTTCCCCTTAAGCACGGCAGCAAGAAGAGCGTTACGGAATTAAGACGTCATACCGGCATGGTGTTCCAGAGATTCTGCCTGTTCGAGCATAAGACGGCTCTTGAAAACGTCATGGAAGGGCTTATCACGGTTCAGGGAAAGAATAAGAAAGAAGCCGAAGAGCTTGCGCTTAAGGAGATTGAGAACGTCGGACTTCTGGAATGGAAGAACCACTATCCCAGACACATGTCGGGCGGACAGCAGCAGAGAGTTGCGATAGCAAGGACTCTTGCCATGAAGCCCGATATCATCTTCCTGGATGAGCCCACATCGGCGCTGGATCCCGAGCTGGTATCGGAAGTCCTTAACATCATCAAGAAGGTGGCAGAGCAGGGCTATACGATGCTCCTTGTTTCACACGAGATGGATTTCATCAGAAAGATATCGACCCGCGTGATCTTTTTGGACGGCGGCAAGATAATAGAAGACGATACCCCTGTGGAAGTATTTGAACATCCCCGCACACAGAGAGCAAGGGATTTCTTCCACAAGATGCAGATATTAAGAGAGCCCGATTACTACCTGTAAAGCAGGTATGGGGGAGTGGGAGTATGAGATGACGATCGCGGAAAAACTTGAAAAAGCACATGAACAGGGTATCAACGGACTTTACGGATCAGAGGATGCATATACTCTTTTTGAAAGAAGCTTTCTCGTGTTCATCGTACTGGACGGTAACGATGTCATCGGAGCCGCAAGGGTGATAAGCGAAGGCATTGAGACCGCACTGTTCGTGGATCTTAAGGCTAAGGGCGATCTTAAGGACGTGACGGAAACCGAAATAAAGACCGGGCTCATAAAGGCAGCGGAGAAGCATCTCTCAGGGCGCAGAGTCATGGTATACGGGAGACGCGAAGACCTGGATCTGTACGAAAAACTGGGTTACGGCAGATGCAAGAATGCCTGGACCTATTTTAGAAAAGGCTTCGATGAAAAGGATTTCCTGCCCTCCGGGTTCAGATATGAGAACGAATTCTTCTCTCAGGCGCAACATGGCGATACGGATAAAGCAGTCGTATCCGCTAAGGACAGAATGTGCCGCGAGCTTATCTTGGGCAGAGTTACATATAAAAATGACATCTCGGGCACAACATATGAAGCTGTAAACGATATTCTTACCAGAGCCTTTTGGGGACATCCCCATGACGTGGAAAAAACGAAGGCGGCGTTTTCAAACAGCCGATTTACGGCAGCGGCTTTCGACGGGGAGAGGCTTATCGGTGTTGCCCGGGCGGTGGCGGACACAGGAAACAAAGACGATAAGAGGATCGACGGTAAATATGCGACCATTCTCAATGTTGCCGTAGACCCTGAATATCAGGGCCTTTCCGTAGGCAAGAATCTCGTGCTCAGGCTGTCGGAGATCATCCCGGCGGAAACGATAGTTCTTAACACCCACCCCGGGGCGGTGGGATTCTATAACAGGATCAGGGAATACAGACGGAACCTGTATGTGTTTGAAAAACACATACACGAGGGAGAAAAACGCGAAATGCCTCCGGAAATGCGGATAGGCATGTTCACACCCAAGGGTTTCCGCTTCCCTTCGGAGTATGTGCAATGAAATTTGAAACCTTGTGTTTACACGCGGATAACAATCAAAAAGATGAGTGGGGGACTCTCACAACGCCGATCTGTCAGTCGGCAACCTTTGTACACAAGGGCGTCAACACACCTTCGGATTACAGCTATTCAAGGCTTTCCAATCCTACACGCAGGCATTTGGAGCAGCTTGTGGCTTCACTCGAGGGCGGGGCTGACGCCTATGCTTTTTCTTCGGGCATGACGGCCATAACGGTTTCAATGATGCTTCTTAAGCCGGGTGATCATGTAATAGCGACGGATGACCTTTACGGCGGAGCACTGAGACTCTTCAGAAACGTGAACGCCGATAACGGGGTGGAGTTTGACTTTGCCGACACATCCGACACAGAAGCCGTCAAAGCTAAGATAAAGCCAAATACAAGGCTTATCTATATAGAGACTCCTTCCAATCCCCTGATGAAAGTGACGGATATCAAGGCGATGGCTGAGATCGCCCATGTCTGTAATGCCTTACTGTTTGTGGATAATACCTTTCTTACACCCTATTTTCAGAAGCCTCTCCTGCTTGGTGCAGATCTTGTGATACATTCCGGGACGAAATATCTGGGAGGTCACAACGATGCTCTGGCAGGCTTTGTGGTGGCGGGGACCCGGGAGATCGCGGAAAAGGTGCTTTTCATCTCGAAAACCATCGGCGGACAACTGGCGCCTTTTGACTCTTTTTTAATCGAACGCGGGATCAAGACACTGCCGATACGCATGGACAGAATAAACGAAAACGCGCTTAAGATCGCGGAATTCCTTAAAACCCTGCCTGCGATAAAGAAAGTTTATTATGTCGGTTTACCCGAGTCAAAGGGATATGATATCATAAGTAAACAGGCAAAGGGCTTCGGAGGCATGATATCGATCGAAGTCGACTCGAAAGAAAGAGCCGGAAAGATCCTCGGCAGGGTAAAGGTCTTTCAGTATGCAGAGTCCCTCGGCGGGGTCGATTCCCTCATCACATACCCCATGTTGCAGACCCATGCGGACGTTCCTGAAGAGGAACGCAACAGACGAGGCATAAATGACAGGTTTTTAAGAATATCAGTCGGTATAGAGAATGTTGATGATCTTATAGATGATCTGGACCGGGCAATAAACGGAGAAGAGTAATGGGAAGATACGATTTTGATACTGTTATGGACAGAAGGAATACGGATTCGCTAAAATATGACTGTGCCATAAGGAGGGGGATGCCTGAAGATGTGCTCCCTCTCTGGGTGGCGGATATGGATTTTAAAACAGTCCCCGAAGTGTCCGAAGCACTTGCGGATAAAGCGATGCACGGGATATTCGGTTATTCCGAGCCTGACGAAAAATACTTTGATGCCATCGAAGGATGGTTTACAAAGCATTTCGGATGGACGCCCGACAGGAGGAAGATTGTTCTGTCCTGCAGCGTCATTTTTTCTTTATGTAATCTCATAGAAGCGGTGACGGAGCCGGGAGACGGCATCATCATCAACCAGCCCGTCTACTACCCTTTCGGCGAATCCATCCGAGATAACGGCAGAAAGCTTGTGAACAGCGGGCTTTTATATCGTGACGGGCATTATTTCATTGACTTTGATGACTTTGAAAAGAAGATCGTTGAGAATGACGTTAAACTCTATATCCTCTGCAATCCGCACAATCCCGTGGGACGTGTTTGGACAAGGGATGAGCTTAAGAAACTGTCCGATATATGCCTTAAGCACAAAGTTTTTGTCGTTTCCGACGAGATACACGCGGATTTCGTTTATCCCGGGCATGAGTTCGTGAGCTATGCGACCCTCGGAGAAGAGGTGCTGGAAAATGCGGCGATATGCACGTCGGCTTCAAAGACATTCAATCTTGCGGGACTTCATAATGCCAACACCTATATATTTGACAACAGCGTGAGGAGAAGATTCAAGGAGATACAGAATAAAAAAGGCTATTCCCAGTCGAACATAATGGGCATCGTTGCATGCCGTGCAGCGTATACCTACGGTGAAGAGTGGCACGACGAACTCCTTGCTTATCTTAAGGGAAACATTGATTATGTGAGAAGATTCCTTGCGGAAAACATCCCCGGAATACGTCTTGTCGAGCCCGAGGGGACCTATCTTATCTGGCTGGACTGCAGCGGTCTCGGTCTCACGGATCAGGAGCTGAATCGTAAAGTGGTGCACGAGGCAGGGCTTTGGCTTGACGCCGGGAATATTTTTGGGAAAGACGGCGAACAGTTTGAGCGTGTGAACATAGCCTGCCCGAGAAAGATACTTGAGGAAGCCATGGAGAGACTTAAAAATACATTTGCGGCAATTGAGTGACTGCCGGGAGGAAAGCTTATGATAAACAGACAGAGGATGACGGAAGGATTTAAGATACTTGCGGCATTTGATTCCGAATCCTTCCATGAAAAGGATATTGCGGAGTATCTTTTTGGAAAGCTCACGGAATTGGGACTTAAAGTTCACAGGGACGATCCCGGCGCCTTTACGGATTCTGCCGATGCTGTCGGGAATATCTATGCTTTCCTTAAGGGAAATACTGACGGGGAAAGCATTCTGTTTGCGGCGCATATGGATACGGTGGCACCGGGGAAAGGGAAGAGACCTGTGATATGCGACGATGGGCGCGTTACCGGCGACGGAACGACCGTTCTCGGAGCGGATGATATTACAGGCATAGTTTCGATCCTGGAGCTGCTTACCGTAATAAAAGAGGATGAGCTGCCTCATCCCGATATCGAAGTTGTATTTTTTGCTGCGGAGGAACCCTATTGCAGGGGCTCTGCGGCGTTTGATTTCTCCCTGATAAAGTCAAAGCAGGCGTACATATTGGATCTTGAAGGACCTGTAGGGAGAGCCGCCAATCGCGCCCCTTCCATAGTGCAGTTTACGGCGGAAGTGCGCGGCCGTAGTGCCCATGCAGGTTTTGAACCTGAGAAGGGAATATCTGCGATCGTTGCAGCGAGCCGTGCCATAGCAGCACTAAAACTCGGCAGGGTAGACGGGCAGACTACCGCGAATATCGGACTTTTTAACGGCGGCACGGGAAAAAATATAGTTCCGGGCAACGCGCTCGTCAGTGGAGAAGTTCGGAGTTTGAGCCACGAGCGGGCTCTTGAAGTCGTAAAAGAGATCGGTGAGTGTTTTTCACGGGAAGCAGCCGTAGAAGGAGCAGAAGTCGTATTTAAGACGGAGGAGATGATACGGGCTTACCATGTACCCGAAAACGCAGAAGCCGTGCAGCGTTACAAACGTGCCGTCATATCCCTGGGGTTTGGCGAGCCTGAACTCGTTACCACCTTCGGAGGGTCCGACAACAACAGTTTTAACCTGCACGACATTCCGGGAATAGTTATATCCAATGCGATGAACAGGGTCCATACGACCGAAGAGTATTTTTATTTGGACGAACTGGTTAAAAGTGCCGAAATACTCCTGGCTCTGATACGTGCATAAAGCACTTTTTGGGGATAAATGCCTCAAAGCATATAATATTACGTTGAATCATAAATATTTCACAGTTAATAGAAACTGTAAACTAGTACAGCGGTTTTAAAATAAATGGACTAATGCGCAGAATGCTTGCTCGAATGCTCGTGCGTGAAAACGCAGGTGTAGCGGGCTACTCCGAGGCTTTCATGTACGGGCAGTCGAGTAAGCAGGCAAGCATTCGGTCCAGTTATTTAATAACCGATGTACTAGGAGAATTGCAAATGAAAAAGCCGTTATTATTAATTTCATATGCGATCCTCCTTGAGTTTAGACGTTCTTAACAATCCCTCTTTACAAGATCGGAAAAATATGAGAGAATAAAACCTACCAAAGCAACAGGTAATACGAAACGATTATGACTAATGACGGCGAAACACAGCCGATGTAACGGTAAGGGAGGTCTCACATGCTGATATCAACAAAAGGCAGATATGCACTCAGAGTAATGATAGATATAGCTTCGGATAAGACGGGAGACTATGTCCCCCTCACAAGGATAGCGGAGAATCAGAACATTTCGATAAAGTATCTTGAAAGCATTATCGTCCTCCTTTCCAAGGAAGGACTTCTTGACGGAAAACGCGGCAAGAACGGCGGCTACAAGCTTTACCGTGACCCTTCGGAATACACTGTTCTTGAGATCTTACGGCTCACCGAGGGTGGTCTTGCTCCCGTGTCCTGCCTTGAGGGCGAGATCAACAACTGCGTTCGCGCAAAATCCTGCCAGACGCTCCCCTTGTGGGAAGGCCTTAACAACATCATCAACAACTACCTCGGCAGCATCACCCTCGCCGATGTCATGGACCAGGCCGGAAACTACGGGGAGAATATCTGACAACCAAAACAGAAATGTCGCGTCTTTTGTTTATTCCCCTTCCGGCAGGCAATGCATCTGCGTTACTCCCAGCACCCTGAATCCTTCGGCGGCACTGCAAAGGTGGCGTATGCCGTATTCACGGGCGCGGAGCGTGAGATAGAGCTCTTCCTCAGAATAGAACCCGCCGTCACTGAGCCCCAAAAACCGCACATCCGTAACACCGAGAAGCTTCGCTGAGTCGAGAGCTTCTTTTTTTCTGAGTTCTGCGAGACCATTTTCCGTGATCCCCTTCGGAGCGTATTCGTCGCCGTAACGTCCGTCGGTACAGATAAGAAAACAGATCTCTTTTCCTTCCGCCGCCAGCTTTGCGGCAGTGGCGCCGGCACCCACTTCAATGTCGTCGGGATGCGGGCCGATAAAAAGATAGCGCTCGAAAGATTCTACTTTGGGGACAGGTGCGGCAAATCTTATAACAGCTTTTGTCAGGCTCATGGCAACCTCCTGCAAACTCGTTGTTTCTTATTACAATATACCACTTTTTACGAAAACTGAAAAAAAAATTTAAATTACCTATTGACACGGTAGGAATAAAATGGTAATATACGCACCATAATAAAACCCACCGAGTTGGTAGGAAAAGGAGAAAACCTTATGGCTTTCATATTTGAGAAGTTACTCAGGGAAAATTTCAGATTCGGAGTCATGCGACGCTGCACCGAAGATTCACGATGTAGCCGATGTCGATGAGATCCGAAAAGCCGATCCGACATCTTATGAAAATAAAGATGGACCTTAAAGGTCAAGAAGGAGACAAATATGAGCAATTACAAATTTGAAACATTACAGTTACATGTAGGCCAGGAACAGGCAGACCCCGCTACCGATTCGAGAGCGGTCCCCATTTATCAGACAACATCCTATGTTTTCCATAACGCAAAGCATGCGGCAGACAGATTCGGACTTGCCGACGCGGGCAACATTTACGGAAGACTTACAAACTCCACTCAGGATGTTCTTGAGAAGAGACTTGCGGCCCTTGAAGGCGGCGTAGCCGCTCTGGCACTTGCATCCGGCGCGGCAGCCATCTCTTACACCATCGAGGCTCTCGCAACAAAGGGTGAGCACATCGTGGCACAGAAGACCATCTACGGCGGAAGTTACAATCTTCTTGCTCATACACTTCCCAATTACGGCATCGAGACAACCTTCGTAGACATTCATAACGTTGCCGAGGTTGAGAAGGCTATCCAAAAGAACACCAAGGCTATCTACGCAGAGACCCTCGGTAACCCTAACAGCGATATACCCAATCTTGATGCACTTGCCGAGATCGCTCACAGACATAACATTCCGCTGGTTGTGGACAACACCTTCGGTACACCTTATCTTCTCCGTCCCATTGAGCACGGCGCAGACATCGTAGTTCATTCCGCAACGAAGTTCATCGGCGGACACGGCACCACACTCGGCGGCATCATCGTTGATTCCGGCAAGTTCGACTGGAAGAAGAGCGGAGCATATCCCAACATTGCAGCTCCCAATCCCAGCTACCACGGTATCTCCTTCGCTGACGCCGTAGGCCCCGCAGCATTCGTTACCTACATCAGGGCGATCCTCTTAAGAGATACGGGAGCTACAATTTCTCCTTTCAACGCATTCCTTCTTTTACAGGGCGTTGAAACTCTTTCACTTCGTCTCGACCGCCACGCCGAGAACACAAAGAAGGTCGTTGAGTACCTTTCGAAGCATCCTCTTGTAGCAAAGGTTAATCATCCTTCGCTTAAGGAGCATCCTCAGCATGCATTGTATGAAAAGTACTTCCCCAACGGCGGAGCAAGCATCTTCACCTTTGATATAAAGGGCGGACGCGAAGAAGCATGGAAATTTATTGACGGACTTGAGCTCTTCTCGCTCCTTGCAAATGTAGCAGATGTCAAGAGCCTTGTTATCCATCCCGCTTCCACCACCCATTCCCAGCTGAATGATGCGGAACTTGCTGAGCAGGGCATTACGCAGAGCACAATCCGCCTTTCCATCGGTACCGAGCATGTTGATGACATCATCGCAGATCTCGAAAAAGGATTTGCAGCAATAAAATAAAAGAACTTTCCACAAAAAAGTGTTATAATCAATGACAAACGATCGGCGATCCGCCGAGGAAACGAATAATAATTTTAAAGAGAGGGACAAATCATGGCAAAAGTATTCACATCCGCAGATCAGCTCGTAGGTGGCACGCCACTTCTTGAGCTCACACACATTGAAAAAGAGAAAAATCTTGATGCAAAGATACTTGCAAAACTCGAGTATTTCAATCCCGCAGGCTCCGTTAAAGACAGGATTGCCCGCGAAATGATCGAGGATGCCGAAAGAAAAGGCGCCCTGAAGCCCGGTGCCGTGATCATTGAGCCTACAAGCGGCAACACAGGTATCGGTCTTGCTTCCATAGCAGCAGCACGCGGTTATCGCGCCATCATCGTTATGCCCGAGACAATGAGTGTTGAGCGTCGCCAGCTCATCAAAGCATACGGTGCCGAGATCGTCCTCACGGAAGGCTCAAAGGGTATGAAGGGAGCTATTGCCAAGGCAGAAGAGCTTGCGGCGGAGATTCCCGGAAGCTTCATTCCCGGACAGTTTGTGAACCCTGCCAATGCCGAGGCTCACAGAAAGACAACAGGTCCCGAGATCTGGAACGATACTGACGGTAACGTTGACATCTTTGTCGCAGGTGTCGGAACGGGCGGAACCGTTACAGGTGTCGGCGAATACTTAAAGTCAAAGAATCCCAAGGTCAAAGTTGTGGCAGTTGAGCCCGCTTCGTCTGCGGTCCTGTCTACCGGAGTTGCCGGAGCGCACAAGATCCAGGGCATTGGCGCAGGCTTTGTCCCCGAGGTTCTTAATACAAAGATCTATGATGAGATCATCACCGTTGCCAATGAGGATGCTTTTGAAACAGGCCGCCTTATCGGCAGAAAAGAAGGCGTTCTTGTGGGTATCAGCTCAGGCGCAGCTCTCTGGGCAGCCATCAGGCTCGCCGAGAGACCCGAGAACAAGGGCAAGACCATAGTTGCTCTTCTTCCCGACACCGGTGACAGATACCTCAGCACGGACCTTTTTGCAAGATAGTAAACGAAACCTTAAAACCTTAAAAGATATGTTGTTGTCAAAAGAGACCTTCCCTTTCCCTCCAACCGATTTTCTGGGGAAGGTCTTTTTTTGGCTGTTGACAAACTTCAAAACTTCGTGTATACTTACCGAGTAAAAACCTATAAAAAACATAGGAAAAGGCATAAATAAAGGACTTGGACTACATACCGGAGAAGATCCGGTTTTTTAAAGGGGTAATTACCAAGTAATTTAATAGGAATAAGGAGACAAAATGGATAAGATAATTTATCTTGATAATGCTGCAACAACGAAGACCGACAGCGAAGTCTTTAAGGCTATGCTCCCTTACTTTGAGGAAGAGTACGGTAACGCAGCAAGCATCTATACATTTGCGGGACATGCAAAGAAAGCGGTTGAGGCCTCCAGAAGGACCATTGCGGATTTCATCGGCGCAAAGAGCGACGAGATCTACTTTACAAGCGGCGGCAGCGAGTCGGACAACTGGGCTGTAAAGGGCGTAGCGCTTTCGTACAAAAACAAAGGAAACCACATCATCACTTCCAAGATAGAGCATCATGCGATACTTCATGCATTTGAATTCCTTGAGAAACAGGGCTTCGAAGTAACATATCTGGACGTTGACGAAAACGGCTTCGTAAGGCCCAAGGATGTTGAGAAGGCTATCCGTCCCACAACGACCCTGATCTCCGTCATGTTTGCGAACAATGAGATAGGAACCATCGAGCCTGTGGAAGAGATTGGAAAGATCGCACACGAACACGGTGTTATCTTCCACACGGACGCGGTTCAGGCCTTTGCGCATGTGCCCATCGATGTGAACAGGATGAACATTGACCTTCTTTCCGCAAGCGGTCACAAGTTCAACGGACCCAAGGGCATCGGTATCCTCTATATCCGTAACGGCATTAAGATAACCTCCCTCATCCACGGCGGCTCCCAGGAAAAGGGCAGACGCGGCGGCACCCAGAACACTCCCGGTATCGTAGGTATCGCGAAGGCTGTTGAGCTTGCATCTCAGCGCATGGATGCAAGAAGAGCAAAGGAAACGGCTCTCCGTGACAGACTGATAGACCGGGTTCTCGCAGCGATCCCCTATACCCGTCTTAACGGAGACAGGAGCGTCAGACTTTCAAACAACGCGAACTTCAGCTTCCGTTTCATCGAAGGTGAATCCCTTCTCATCATGCTGGATCAGAAGGGCATATGCGGCTCCAGCGGCTCTGCCTGCACATCGGGATCCCTCGATCCGTCACATGTGCTCCTTGCCATCGGTCTTCCTCATGAGATAGCTCACGGATCATTAAGGCTTACCGTGTCGGCCGATAACACCGAGGAAGAGATCGATTATACGGTGGAGGCTCTGAAGAAGATCGTGGAGAGACTCAGAAGCATGTCGCCTCTCTATGAGGATTTCCTTAAGAAGAACGCAAAATAAGAGCGCAGACAACAACGCAGAATAACAACGATTCCCGCTAAAACAGAAAGGAACAAACGATGAGTCAGGTAATAGAATACAGCGATAAGGTTATGGATCACTTCACGAATCCCAGAAATGTGGGAGAGATCGAAGGCGCAAGCGGTGTCGGAACAGTCGGCAACGCAAAGTGCGGAGACATCATGAGGATCTATCTCGATATAGATGAGAATGAGACGATAAGAGACTGTAAATTCAAGACTTTCGGCTGCGGAGCCGCCGTTGCGACGAGCAGCATGGCAACCGAGATGATAAAGGGCAAAAGCGTCGAGGACGCTCTTAAGCTCACCAACAAGGCGGTTCAGGAAGCCCTCGGAGGACTCCCGCCCGTAAAGATACACTGCTCACTTCTTGCGGAAGAGGCCGTCCATGCCGCTCTCTGGGATTATGCCGAGAAGAAGGGTATTACTATCGAAGGCCTAAAGCCCCCCGTAAACGACATAGACGAAACCGAGGAGTTCTACAAGACAACGGGGGAATAAAAACTTTTTACTCGAGCGCTAAAAAAATATTAAAAGCGGATCAGGATGACAGAACATGTCGTCCTGTTTTGTTATTATGGCTTCATATGAATCCCCAGATTGAAATACAGGAGGTTTTTTATGTATGAGTATATAGAAGAAACTGATTGGCAGATATTTTCATTTGGGTTGCAATCTTCCTGATCGGATTTTACTGGAAGAAATAAAAAAATTTCCCTCGGGACGATCACGGCTTTGCGATCTGGCTCTGCGCCATAACTTGAAATAACCGAAGAATATTGGTATAATGTAAAAAGCGTGTACTATGCTCAAAATTCAAAAATAAAGCGAGAAAACCATGGGTTATTTGATAGATCCTAAAGAAACCATAGAGATTTTAAATAAATACAGATTTGTATTTCAGAAACGATTCGGACAGAATTTTCTGATCGATGTTCATGTGCTGGAAAAAATACTTAAGGCTGCGGACATCGGAAAGGATGATTTTGTGGTGGAGATAGGACCGGGCATAGGTACCATGACCCAGTTTCTCTGCGAAAGGGCGAGGGAAGTGGTGGCTGTGGAGATCGATAAGAATCTGATCCCCATACTCACGGAAGATACCCTTAAGGACTACGATAATCTGACGGTCCTTAACGAAGATATATTAAAACTGGATCTTAAGAAACTTATAGAAGAGAAAAATGGCGGCAACAGGATAAAGGTGGTGGCAAACCTGCCCTATTACATTACCACCCCCATAATCATGCAGCTTTTCGAAGAACATATCCCTATTGAAAACATCACGGTCATGGTTCAGGCGGAGGTTGCGGAAAGAATGGAAGCGGGCCCCGGCACCAAGGACTACGGCGCTTTGTCGCTGGCCGTGCAATACTACGCAGAGCCCTACATAGCTGCCTATGTGCCTCAGAACTGCTTTATGCCCAGACCCAATGTGTCTTCCGCGGTGATCAGGCTCAAGCTTCATGACGAAAAGCCGGTGAAGGTGAGAGATGAAAAACTGATGTTCTCGCTTATCAGAGCATCCTTTAATCACAGGAGAAAAACCCTGGTAAACGGTCTTACGGCCGATCTGGGAAAGACCTACACCAAAGAAGAGATACTGAATGCGTTGAAAAAATGCGGATTCAAAGAGACAGTCCGCGGAGAAGAATTGACGCTGGAGCAGTTCGCTCAGCTTTCGGAGGCATTATGAAACTGACCTATACTTCGGAGGACGAATTAAAAATAACATCATGGGGCTTGCAGGCTGACTGCTTTCTGGTGGGTAACGGCGAAGCGGAAGTAAAGATAGATAAAGATGAAAGCCTCAAACCTTTTAAACTGGAGCTTTTTGGACGTAAAGTCAGTAAAAGACTTGTTAAGGAAGGCATATGTGATGTCTACTTTATAGCCGACGGAGGCTCAAAAATAGAGGAATGCTTGAAGAAAAGCCGGCGCTTCGGACTTTCCGACACGGAATATATGTTCTTTTTAAATCCGGATCAGGACAGAAAAAATGAAACGGGTGCGGAATTACTGGTGAGAAACGGTAAAGAAGAAGAGGGAGAGACCATTATCGTGGAATCTGCCGAAAAAGGTGTTTTTATCGCGAAGCTTCGTCCCCTTAACGGAGGGATGTACATCTACGGAGTGGAGGTCAAAGAAGACCTGAGAGGTCAGGGCATCGGAAAGAAGTATATGAAGAGCCTGATCCATGCCTTTAGGGATACAAAACTCTATCTTCAGGTGGGAAGCAGCAATAAGATCGCCTGCAAACTGTACCGCAGCATCGGATTTGAAGCGGAAAGCGAAGTGTGCTACTATATAATGTAATGCTGTAAGGATCAGGCATTCAAACGGATCGGATATGAAATTGACTCAGGATGAAAAATATATGCGCTCTGCCATAAATCTGGCAAAACGCGGAAGAAGCATAGGAGAAGTCCCCATAGGATGCGTCATCGTTTACGAAGGAAAGATCATCGGACGGGGATACAACAAACGAAAGAAAAAGAAGACCACCCTTGCCCATGCGGAGATCGAAGCCATCGCAAAAGCCGGGAAAGTCATTAAAGACTGGAGACTGGAGGACTGCGATATCTACATTACGCTGGAGCCCTGTCAGATGTGTGCCGGAGCCATAGTCCAGGCAAGGATGCGCCGCTGTATAATAGGCTGTAAAAATCCGAAGGCCGGATGTGCGGGCTCGGTTTTGAATATATTGCAAAATGATTCCTTTAATCACCGGGTGGAGATCACCGAAGGTGTGCTGGAAGAAGAATGTTCCGAAATGCTCACAGAGTTTTTTAAGGAACTAAGGGCAAAAAATGCGGAGCTTAAAAAAGCTGAAAGCGGAGGTACAGATGAGCAGTTATCCTTTAAAAATCGGTGAAGCGAATGCCATACCCAAGGGAACGGTTATCTTTGAGGAAAAAGATCCCATAACATGCATATGCGCTGTTATCAAGGGTTCTGTTACGGTACAGAATGAATATTTAAAGCTGGATCTTCCCACAGGCACGTTTCTGGGTATGCCCGACAGCATCAGCAGAAGATATCTTTTGAATTATATAGCCGGACCAAGTTGCGTTATATATGCCTTTCCGGTGGTTGAATTTGAAGGCCTTAAAAATATGCTCTCCGGCAGCAATAAGGACTACAAGGGTCTGGTAGTCACCTCCCTTACCAAGATCTACGGCGAGATCATGAAGATCAACGAGCGCTATCTTTATCTTGCGGGGAAGCTCTATCCCGAACTCAGCGAAGGGTATGATAAGTATGTTAAGGCCTGCAAGAATGGCGGTATGCCCATAGAGGAGCTGACAGGCATAGATGATCTCAAACCCTATAAGGATGTTGATCCCATTCCTCAGGAAGAGAGGGATTTTTATCTGGAAATGTCCATGGTTCCGGGAAATGTGGTGAAAGCCTATTACGGCGATTCTCTGGAAATGGTCATGAGGACCGTAAAGGAAACATCTTCAGCCCTGCTTAAGATGCTGGATAATACTTTAAATGCGGGCGCTTATATCAATGATTTTTATTCCGTTATATATAATGACGGCGACAACAACCTTTTGAGCCGTTCCGTTCATCTGTATAAGGAACTTGAAAGAAGCGGAAGGTCTGACAAGAGCCTTTTGAGTCTTTGCGAAGAACTGAGAGACTTTTATCAAAAGGCTGAGCGCACGGTAGTGGAGTGCATGGGCGGCGCACGTCCCGTAAACAAGGACAGGCTGAGACAGGTGATGGAGTCCTTAAACGGCGGAGAGGAAGTGGAAGCCGACGCAGGTGCTGATGTGGCCGTAGCCGATGAAGACCTTTACAGGACCTTAAAGAACTCCTTAAGGACCATTCTTGCGTTCGGAAACATATCCGAAGGAGACGCCGTAGACTTTGAAAACGAAGTCAATGCTTTTGCGGATCTTAAAGACAGGCTCAGCAGTGAAGACAAGGAAAGAAAGCTGAGACACAAACTGGCGGACAGTTTTTACAAGATATACAGGGAAGTGTTCATTGCAAGCCTGAATTCTCCCAGACTGCCCAAGCCCGTAGAGCTTTTCCTGAATTTCGGATATACGGATGAAAGACTTATTACAAAGGAACAGGCCATCGAGCTTTGCAAACTTAAGATACAGACAAAGCAGAATTATTTCTGTCATATGTTTACTATACCCGAATGGTTGAGAGCCATATATGACGGAAAGAGAGAGCCCTCCAAGAACGAATTCGATCTGGAATACAATGAATTTTTAAGAGAGAGATTAAAGAACAGGGAGATCGATGAAAAACAGATGAAGACCCTTCAGGATGACAGGGATAAGAAGCTGGATTTCGAGATCTTCAACATGTTTAAATATACGGAACGTATAGTAAACGGATCATTAAGCACCTTTGTACCTGTGCTTTGCAGCGAGCAGATCTCCGGAAGTCTTGTAAAGGCTGCCCTTACAAAGGACAGAATGGGACAGACAGTGCAGAGATACAGGGAACTTGATTACTCCGCCTTCCACCGTGAACTTTTGTTTGCGGATAAAAAGCTGAACATCGAAAAAGAGACCATAATGCTGGAAGTGGGGCCGGACATCATCCTCTTCCCCTGCTTCGGCGGAAATGCCACCATGTGGCAGGAGATCAGCTGTAAGCGTCGTGACAGCTCCGGACGTTTCCTTTTCCCTGTCCTTGTGGAAGGAAATCTTGACGATCTTTATATCAGAAACCTGGCCAGATTCCGCTGGGAGTTGTGCAGGACTATGCAGGGCTCGGCATGGAACAATATACAGTTCAAGTCACTTACGTCGGAGTATTCCGATTATATTCAATACTACAGAAAGAACAGGGACCTTACCGATGACAAGAAGGAAAAGATAAAGACCCAGCTTGTTAAGGGCAAGAACAATGTAAGGGAGGTTTTTGCACAGGACTATGAACAGTGGATCAAGTTTGAATCTCAGGGAGGAATGAAATTAAACAAGACATCCAGAGAGATCCTTGCTCTCTATTGTCCTTTCAATAAAGAGATACGTAAAAATCTGGAAAGCCAGCCTGCTTTTTCCGATGCTCTCGCAAGATTTAACAGAGAGACAATGAAAAAGGCAAAGGAATTGGATCTCAGATACAGGTCTCTTGAAAAGACCAAATCGGAAATACCGGAAATTATGCAAAATACGTTGAAATTTTACAAGGAGATGTAGAACAGTACAATGGATGACCGGAATTTGGACAGATTAAAAGAACTTCTGGCAGATGACCAGATCGATGAGGCGCTCAAGCTGCTTCCCGACATTAACGAAAAGCGTGCAAGGACCGCTTCGGACTTTATCGCTCTGGCCAAGGCCTACGGTAAGAAGGGGGATTTTCCGAAGGCGGAAAAGTTTTTCAAAAAAGCCTACAGGATCCGTCCTTCAAAACTCATGTATCATGACGTTATGGATGTGTGCCTGGAAACAGGACATATAAGAGACGCCGAAGAATACTTGAGAGAATATGCCGCCCTGCCCATGAGGGATGATTTCAGCTATGAGGTATACAGATACAGGATACTGAAAAGGAAAGACGCTGACAGAAGTGAAGTGATCGAAGCGCTTAAGGCCATAAATGAGGTGGAATATACCGAAAAATGGGCCTATGAACTTGCCAAGCAATATCACAAAGCCGGTATGGCCACTGCCTGCAGGGAAGAATGCGAGAAGATAGTAAAAACCTTTGAAATGAGTCCCGTGGCTTCCAAGGCCGCTCTGCTTTTGGCTTATTACAACGGAGAGGTGAGCGCGGACGAGATAAAGAAGTCCGTTTCTCCCAGAACAAGACGTATGGGTGAAGAGGTTCTGGAAGCTGAAGAAATAGCTCATCCGAATGAAGATAATCCCAACGATCCGGAAACTACAGAGGTGGGAACGGTGATCTTCACCGAACCTTCTCCTGATGATGCGGCAGCGGACATCATGGCAGCGGGAGCAAGCTACGGACTTGAGGATATTGCTAAGGGAGTTTGCGATATAATCGAGGAGGAGAATACCGAGCCTGAGATAGAAGAGATCACAGCGGAGCATTCGGATCCCGAGATAGAGGAGATCACAGCGGAGCATTCGGACCCTGAGATAGAGGAGATCACAGCAGAGCATTCGGATCCCGAGATAGAGGAGATCACAGCGGAGCATTCGGACCCTGAGATAGAGGAGATCACAGCGGAGCATTCGGATCCCGAGATAGAAGAGATCATGGCGGAACACTCAGAGGAGGAAGGCCCCAAATACGGACCGGAGTCCTTCGGCCTTATATCCTCGGAATCGGATTTCGAGGATGAAGATACAGAAAAGGAAGTGGACGACGAAGCGGATATAAGCAAAGAGATCCGTTCCAAAACCAGCCTGGAAGAAAGCTTTTTAAGGGAGCTTAACAGCAAAAGGTTCGAAAGGACCATGCCTCAATACGTTTTATATTCTCCGAAGATGAATTACTCCGCTTCGGAGATCAAAGAAGGAAGACTCAGAAACCTCCTTGTGGAGAACAAGGTGGATCTTGAAAGCATATACAGAAACTTCTTCAGGATCGACGATCTCAGACGGTCATTGATCAAATCCCTGGATCTGGCGGTAAACGAAAGAGATGCGCTGTGCTTTGTATTTACGGGAGAAGAACAGTCGGGCAAGAGCACCTTGGCGCTTAAGACCATCCATGTCTTAAATGAGATCGGTGTATTAAAGTATGAAAAAACTGCCAAGATAAAGGGCGAGAAATTGAATGATGTGGACTTAAGGGGAAGAGCGGAGGCTCTTTCCGATTGTAATATCCTTGTGGAAGAGGCGGGAGTCCTTAACAAGGAGACACTGGAAATGCTGGTGGAACTTTTCGGACAGAAGAACAACGGTGGTTGTCTGATCCTGGAAGACAGCATAAAAGAGATCAGCAGCCTTTTCAGGGCTAACGAGGAATTTAACGGAAAATTCAATAACAGGGTGCATATACCCAAGTACGGTCCGGATGAACTCATGGGCTTTGCTTACGATATCTTTTCCGACGAAAGCTATGCACTTGAAGCTTCGGCAGCGGACAACCTGAGAAAGACCATCTTAAAGAAGACCACGGGTTCCGTGCCAAGACTTCCCGTTGTATTGGAATTGGCAGAGCGTGCGGTGGAAAATGCGGACAAACGGTTTTCACCCGAAATATTAAAAATGGCTGCCGAAGCAGCCATTGAGAATTATAATCTTGTAATACTGGATAAAGATTTCAAACCTTGAAAGTAAGTGAAACATCGGTTTTCAGGGTTTGACCGCCTACAGACCTTACGTTTTTTGAAACGTTAAGGTTGTAGGAGGAATCCTTGGCATAGGCCTGCAACGGCTCGATCTCTATCTCCTGGGTGTCGCTGTTATAGTGGATGGAAGTCTGAAGTTTGTTGCCGCTCATGTCAGTCACATTAAGATTATTATTGTTTACAGAGGCAGGGTCAAGAGGCGCGGAAAATTTAATGCGCCAAACGAACTTGCCGGTTTTAAATTTCAGTTTTTGTTTTACTTTTCCTTCAACCTCGTTAGGGGTGGATTCAATGTTGATAAAGTCCATTCATTTGCCTCCGCTGGAATGCAGATCTGTAAAGTCTGTTAAAACTTGAGGATCCGATCGATATGTCTATTACTACATATAGATATATCGGTATTGTAACACACTTTATTTAGGTTGAAAAGAAGAAAAAATTGCTTTACAAAAGTACGTACATGAATTATCATAAAGGGTGGATTATCGTATGCACGATAAAGCTTTCCGCGTAGGATTGAAAGCGGAAAAATTATTGCTTGGGAGCTTTTTTTAATGGACCAGTATGTGATTAAGGGAGGCTCGCCGTTATTTGGCGAGGTTACAATCGGAGGAGCCAAAAATTCCGCATTGGGTATTCTGGCAGCCACTACGCTGACGGAAGAAACGGTTACGGTGAATAATGTCCCTAACATTAAGGATATCGACTATCTTTTGCTTGCTCTGGAAGAGATCGGAGCAAAAGTCGACAGAAAAGACAGCCACACTGTAAGGATCAATGCCAAGGGCATCTCACCCCTTTCGCTTGACAACGAATATTTAAGAAAGATCAGAGGCTCTTACTATCTGATCGGAGCACTTTTGGGACGTTTTAAAAAGGCCCAGGTAGTTCTTCCCGGCGGATGCAATATCGGAAACCGCCCCATAGACCAGCACATCAAAGGCTTTGAAAAACTGGGAGCAAAGGTAGAGATAAAGCATGGTATGGTAATGGCTGAAGCCGTGGAACTCAGGGGAAATCACATTTTCCTTGACGTTGTAAGTGTCGGAGCCACCATAAATATCATGCTGGCGGCTGTTCTTGCAAAGGGACAGACCATTATAGAAAACGTTGCAAAGGAACCTCACGTGGTTGATGTGGCCAACTTCCTTAACAGTATGGGAGCAAACATCAAAGGCGCAGGAACCGATGTTATCAGGATACATGGTGTGGATAAGCTTCACGGAAGCACCTACTCTGTTATCCCGGATCAGATAGAAGCGGGAACCTTTATGATAGCCGCTGCAGCTACACATGGCGACGTGGTTATCGACAATGTGATCCCCAAGCATCTGGAAGCTATTTCGGCCAAACTGGTTGAAATGGGCGTAGGCGTCGAAGAAAAGGACGATGCGGTTCATGTATTCTGCCGTGAGAGAACAGGAAACACTCACATAAAGACTATGCCTTATCCCGGATTTCCTACGGATCTCCAGCCTCAGATGACAATGCTTCTGGCTTTGTCCATGGGAACGAGCGTTATCACCGAAAGCATATTCGAGGCCCGTTTTAAATATGTGGATGAACTTGTGAGAATGGGAGCGTCCATTAAGGTTGACGGTAATACAGCGGTTGTGGACGGCGTAGAGTCCCTGACCGGAGCTACGGTCTTTGCCTCCGACCTTCGTGCGGGAGCTGCCCTGGTGATCGCGGGACTTACCGCTGAAGGCGTTACGGTCGTTGAAAACATCGAATATGTGGAACGCGGTTACGAAGGTTTCGAAGAAAAGCTGACTCAGCTGGGCGGTATCATTAAAAAGATGGACAGCGAGGACGAGAAGGCTTTAAGAAAATTCAAAATGAAAGTATCATGATCCTTTGAGGATTAAAATAAGCGGCATCCGAAGATGCCGCATTTTTTATACTATTCCTACGATATTAATGTCTCTTTCCGTCGAAAGATCTATGCACTCCGAATTGAGAAGGCGCACGATGGGACGGGCGGGAGAGTGTTTGTTGACCATTACGATCTCCCCGATCTGACCGTTGCTTAAAAGCACGTATTGATTCAGGTAAGTGGAGATAACGTGCTCCATAAAGGTTAACAGATACTTGGGATCGTACTTGGATAGTCCGTCATTTTCAAAAATATTAAGAACCTCCAACGGGCATATAGGTCCGCGATAGCTTCTGGCTGCCGTCATGGCATCGTAAACATCCGCTATGGCCACGATCTTGGCATATTCATTGATGTGACTTGCCATAAGACCGTCGGGATAGCCGGATCCGTCCGAGCGCTCATGATGTTGTAAAGCGGCAAGAGGGATACGGGAATCAATGTTTATGCCTTTAAGCAGATCGTAACCTGCCTTGGAATGGCCCTTAATGATGTTGAATTCATCTTCCGTGAGGGCGCCTTTTTTCTTTAAGATATTTTCGGGAACCGAAAGTTTTCCGATATCATGAAGAAGTCCGGAAAGGATAAGGATATCCGAATCTTTTCTGTTGAAGCCCAGCCACTGGGCAAATACGGTACAGATGATGGCTACGTTAAGACCATGGACGAAAGTGATATCGTCGAGATCACGTATGCACATGAGCATATCGAAAAGCTGGCCGTGACTGGCAACAGTGCTGTAAACATCGGCTACATTGTTAAGGAGTGCTTCCGTATCGAGATCTTTTCCCGTGGCGGCAAAGGCTCTCATTCTGTCTTCTACGCTGTTTAACGAACTGGTGTAAGCGTTGGAAAAGTTTTTGAAATCATCGCTTTTCTTAACAAATTCCGTGTAGCTTACAAATTTCTCGGGTTCCTTTTTCTGCCTGGGAGGACGTTTTTTAACCTCGTAAGAAACGGTCACTTCCCGAATGGAATAAAACTTAAGACGGGTAATGCTGTGGTCCGACAAAACGGTACCTGCGCTTAAAACAAGCTGATCCACAGTATTATAAACGTCTTCGGTCAAAACCATTCCGGGTTTAACTTTTGCAATTGTGATCTTCTCGGTTTTCAAATGGACCTCCTTGAGATCGTATGGGTTACAATGAAATCATATTTTTTAAAAAAGGTACTTTTTAAGTGCTTCTGCCTTGTCGGTTCTTTCCCAGGGAAGATCCAGATCGGTCCTTCCGAAATGACCGTAAGAAGCAGTCTGCTTGTAAATGGGCCTTCTCAGATCCAGCATGTTGATGATGCCTGCGGGACGGAAATCAAAGTTTTCCTTGACAACCTTGGTAAGAGCAACATCGGAAAGCTTGCCGGTGCCGAAAGTATCAACCATTACGGAAGTGGGTTCAGCCACACCGATGGCGTAGGAAAGCTGGATCTCACATTTCTCTGCCAGACCTGCAGCTACAATGTTTTTTGCGGCGTAACGTGCGGCGTAGGAAGCGGAACGGTCAACCTTGGTACAGTCCTTACCGGAAAATGCGCCGCCGCCGTGCCTTGCATAGCCGCCGTAGGTGTCAACGATGATCTTACGGCCGGTAAGACCGGAATCGCCGTTGGGACCGCCCACAACAAAACGACCTGTGGGATTTATGAAAAATTTGGTGTTTCCGTCGACAAGAGAAGAAGGAAGCACGGGATCGATGACATATTTGGTCACATCTGCATGGATCTGCTCCTGAGGGATCTCCGGAGCGTGCTGGGTGGAAACAACCACAGCATCGATGTGAACGGGATGTCCTGCTTCATCATATTCAACGGTAACCTGCGATTTGCCGTCGGGACGAAGATAAGGAAGGATACCTTCCTTGCGTACTTTGGTAAGCTGCTTTGTGAGCTTGTGAGCAAGGGAAATCGGATAGGGCATAAGCTCTTCGGTCTCATTGGTGGCATAACCGAACATCATACCCTGGTCTCCGGCACCGATAGCAGCGATCTCGCTTTCGGACATTTTGCCGGTCTTTGCTTCGAGGGCTTTGTCCACGCCCATAGCAATGTCGGGTGACTGACGATCGAGAGCGATCATGACACCACATGTGTTTCCGTCGAAGCCGATTTCCGAGCTGGTGTAACCTATATCGCAAACGGTTTTGCGGACAATGCTTTGATAATCAACGTTTGCTGTGGTTGTAATTTCACCCATAACAAGAACAAAACCGGTAGAGCAGGCTGTTTCGCAAGCTACTCTGGCCATTGGATCCTGTTCCATTATGGCGTCGAGAATGGCATCGGAGATATTGTCGCAGACTTTATCGGGATGTCCTTCCGTAACTGACTCGGATGTAAATAATCTTTTATCCATATGTCTCCTTTTCTGAAAAATGAAAATAAATGTCTACTCTTTATAATAACGCAAATATACTATTTGTCAAGAAAAAAGAACGTTGAACAAAAGGGTTGAAACTGCCTGCAAGTGTCTGAATACAGGGTATTTCGGGAAAGTTAGCCTTTGCTTACCGAAACGGCTGTCAAAACGCAATAAAAATTTTATCTGTATATACAAAATATAAAGAAATGTGCTATAATCAACAATTAAGTATGGGCAGGGGTTGCAAATGGAGGAAGTATGAATCTGCAAAAGAAGATCCTTATATCTTTTTTGATCATGATCCTGACTCCGTGCATAATCATAGGCAGCCTGGGAATGATAGCCATCGGTATCGGACTTCACGGCTTCAGAAACGGTAACAATGACACCATCGGTATTATCACGCAGCCTATACATGCGCTTACGGAGCTCACACAGATCGAATACAATGAACTGAGTTCATCGGTGGTGAGATATCCCGATCGTATTGAAAATGAAAAATGGCTTTCCGAAATGAATGGACGGCTGGAGTCCAAATTTTCTTACCTGGTTGTGGTCAAGAACGAAGAAGAGATCTTTGTGGGAAATCCGGATGATTACGAAAAGGTGAGGTCAGCTGTTCTTACAGGCATAGCTTCCCGCGGCGCCGCCTTTGACGGAGCCATTTACATAAACGGAAAGCAGCCGGTTTTGGTGAAGCACGGGAACATATTTTTTAACGATGCTTCGGAAGGGTATTTCCTGATAATCACTGAAGCCACGGTCCTTTATAACAGGATGAACAGATCCTTCGTAACAGGCGTCATCATAGCCGCAACGCTTATTGCCATCATGGCCATGGCACTTATCGCCTGGCTGAACGACAGTATATTCAAGCCTCTGGAAAATCTGAGACAGGCCACGAGGGAGATCGGAGCCGGTAATCTGAATTACAGGCTGAAGCGGGAAGAAAACGATGAGATCGGTCAGCTGTGCAATGACTTTGAAGAGATGCGGCGGCATCTTAAGACCCAGATCGACCAGAGAGAGCAGTATGAGCAGGATGTCAGAGAAATGATCAGTAATGTTTCCCATGACTTAAAGACACCCCTGACTGCCATCAAAGGATATGCGGAAGGGCTGCTGGACGGAGTTGCGGACAACAAGGAAAGACAGGACAAGTACCTGCGTACCATCGTGGTAAAAGCCACGGACATGACCCTTCTGGTGGATGAGCTGTCCTACTATTCAAAACTGGACAACAACAAGCTTCCTTACAACTTTGAAAAAGTGAATGCGGTGGGTTACTTCGGAGACTGCGTGGAAGCATATGCAAACGAGCTGGAAATGAAGGACTTTACCGTAAAGTTTATTTCCGAGATAGATCCGGAGACCATGGTAAGCATAGACTGCGAACAGATCCGGAGAGTAATGAACAACCTGATCGGAAATGCGGTAAAATACAGAAACACGGAAGTGCACGGACAGCTTGACGTAAAACTGACCGATTCGGGAGATTCAGTCAGGATATCGGTATCCGACAACGGTATAGGAATTTCCAAAGAAGCCCAGCCTCACATTTTTGAGAGGTTTTACAGGGCGGATAAATCCAGGACATCAGGCCGGGCAGGCACAGGAATTGGTCTGGCCATTGTAGATAAGATAATCAAAGAACATAAAGGCAGAGTTTTTGTAAAGAGTGAATTGGGAAAGGGGACCACGATCTCGTTCACAGTAAAGAAAGGAGCACGAAACAATAATGGCAGCTAAAATTTTAATCGTTGAAGACGATGCGTCCATCGCAGAACTTGAGAAAGACTATCTTGAACTGAACGGATATTCGGTTGACATCGATGCGGACGGAAGAAGCGGACTTAAGGATGCATTGGAAAAGGAATACGATCTTCTGATCTTAGACATCATGCTCCCCGGTGAGGATGGCTTCGAGATCTGCAAGCAGGTAAGGGAAAAGAAGAATGTTCCCATTATCATGGTTTCCGCAAAGAAAGAGGATATCGACAAGATCAAGGGCCTCGGTTTCGGCGCGGATGACTATATGACCAAGCCTTTCAGTCCCAATGAGCTGGTTGCACGTGTAAAGGCACATATTGCACGTTTTGAAAGACTTTCCGGAGAAAACGGAAGAGCCGGTGAGATCATTGAGATCCGCGGACTTAAGATAGATAAAGCTTCCCGCAGAGTATTTATCAACGGTGAAGAGAAGAACCTTACCAAGAAGGAATTTGACCTTCTTACTTTCCTTGCAGAGCATCCCGACAGAGTTTTCGAAAAAGAAGAACTCTTCAATCGTATCTGGGAAATGGAATCCTACAGCGACGGCGATATCGCAACGGTTACGGTTCACATCAAGAAGATCAGAGAAAAGATCGAGGAGGATGCCACCAACCCTCAGTACATTGAGACCATTTGGGGTAAGGGCTACAGATTTAAGGTATGATATCAGAGGCTATGACGGGCCTTGGAAAAAAGCGCTCGACAATCAGGGAAATATTTGAATACGGCAATCAGAGGGCTAAGATCGTGGGCAGGGAGAATATTTTTGATTTCTCTCTGGGTAATCCCAGCGTTGCGCCTCCGGATTGCGTTACGGAAGAGATCAGAAAGTTTGTTTCGGAGGAAAGACCGGAGGTGCTTCACGGCTATACCTCAGCCACCGGTCTCGAATGGGTGAGACAGGCTATGGCCGACAGCCTTAATTCTGCCTACGGAACGAATTTCAACAAGGACTGTTTTTATATGACAGTGGGAGCGGCGGCTTCACTTTGTATAGTGCTCAAAGCCATCGCCTGCCCGGGAGACGAGTTCATCGTGCCCGCACCTTATTTTCCGGAGTATAAATGCTGGATAGAAAACACGGCAAATGCCAAGTGTGTGCTGATCCCCGCAGACCCCACAAGTTTTCAGATCAATTTCGGAGAATTGGAAAAGAGCCTTTCCGAAAACACCAAGGCAGTCATTATAAACAGCCCCAACAATCCCAGCGGAGCTGTTTATTCCGAGGAGACCGTTAAAAAACTGGCCTCTGTTTTGGAAGACGCGGAAAAGAAATGGGGTCATCCCATTTATCTCATTTCCGACGAGCCTTACAGAGAGATAGTCTTTGACGGATTTAAGCGTCCTTTTGTAACAAAGTATTACAAGAATACATTTATATGCTATTCCTTCTCAAAATCACTTTCTCTTCCGGGGGAAAGAATAGGATATGTGCTTATCCCCGATGAGATGGAGGATAACAGGGATGTGTATGCTGCTGTCTGCGGCGCAGGAAGAATCCTGGGATATGTAAACGCTCCTTCCCTTTTCCAGAGAGTTGTCGGAAAATGTGTCGGTAAAACAGCGGATATATCAATATATAACAGAAACAGAGATGTGCTTTATAACGGTCTCATCGAAGCAGGCTATTCATGCGTAAAGCCTCAGGGTGCTTTTTATATGTTTCCCAAAGCGCCGGAAGAGAATGAATATGCCTTCTGTGAAAAGGCAAAAAAGTACGACCTTCTTCTGGTTCCCGGAACGGATTTCGGCTGTCCGGGACATGTGCGCATAGCTTATTGCGTTCAGACAGAGACCATAGAGCGAGCTCTGCCCGTATTTAAAAAACTTGCTGCCGATTACGGCATCAGATAGAGAAAGGAAAGACATAAAATGGATTGTAAGATCACAAACGTTCGCGAGATATTCCGCGAGAAAGAAAAATACCTGGGTAAGGAAGTTACCGTGGGAGGATGGGTAAGAAGTATCAGAGATTCCAAGAACTTCGGCTTCATCGTTCTTAACGACGGTACTTTTTTCGAGCCCCTTCAGATCGTTTATCATGATACACTGGATAATTTCGAAAGCATATGCAAACTCAACGTGGGCGCTGCTATCATCGCTACAGGAACTCTTGTTCCCACACCCGAAGCAAAGCAGCCCTTTGAGATTCAGGCAACTTCCGTATTTGTTGAAGGTGAGTCCACACCCGATTACCCCTTACAGAAGAAGCGCCACACCCTGGAGTACCTGAGGACCATTACTCACTTAAGACCCAGGACAAATACCTTTGAAGCAGTTTTCAAGATCCGTTCCCTGGCTGCATACGCTATCCACAAGTTTTTCCAGGAAAGAGACTTTGTTTATGTTCATACACCCATAATCACAGGCAGTGACTGTGAAGGTGCGGGCGAAATGTTCCAGGTTACAACTCTGGACCTTAACAACCTTCCCAAAACGGAAGACGGCAAAGTGGACTTTTCCAAGGACTTCTTCAATAAGCCGGTTAACCTCACCGTTTCAGGTCAGCTGAACGGCGAAAACTATGCCATGGCTTTTAAGAATATCTATACCTTCGGACCCACTTTCAGGGCAGAGAATTCCAACACCACCCGTCATGCGGCGGAGTTTTGGATGATCGAGCCCGAGATCGCCTTTGCAGACCTTGACGACGACATTATCCTTGCTGAAAGCATGTTGAAATATATCATCAGATACGTGCTTGAGAATGCGCCCGAAGAGATGAATTTCCTTAACCAGTTTGTTGATAAGGAACTGATCGAAAGACTTACCCATGTAATGAATTCCGAGTTCGGTCGTGTTACCTACACCGAAGCCATAAAGCTTCTTTCGGAGCACAACGATGAATTCGATTACAAGGTATCCTGGGGCTGCGATCTTCAGACAGAGCACGAGAGATATCTCACCGAAAAGATCTTTAAGCGTCCCGTATTCGTAACGGATTATCCCAAGGAGATCAAGGCTTTTTACATGAAGCTGAATCCCGACGGAAAGACTGTTGCCGCTACCGACTGCCTTGTTCCCGGTATCGGAGAGATCATCGGCGGAAGCCAGAGAGAGGACAACTACGATCTCCTCCTTAAGAGAATGGAAGAATTGGGCCTCAAGAAGGAAGATTATGATTCCTACCTTGATCTTCGTAAGTACGGTACAGCAAGACATGCAGGTTTCGGTCTCGGTTTCGAGCGCTGCGTGATGTACCTTACCGGCATGGGCAACATCAGAGACGTGCTTCCTTTCCCCAGAACCGTTAACAACTGCGAAAGATAAGATTAAAAAGATAAGAGGATCCATGAAGATTACCGTATCAGACATTAAAACCCATGCTATAAACCCCGACATGTTCGGACTTTTCTTCGAGGATATAAACTATGCCGCTGACGGCGGTTTATATGCCGAGATGATAGAGAACAGAAGCTTTGAGTTTTTTAAGACCACGGGCGACAGAGATGCCTATGCCAATGAATACGACGGCATTTACGGTTGGTACAAGTACCCCAAGGATTGTCCTTTTGTGGTAATGGAAACAAGGACGATAAATCCTCTTGTGATCGAAAATCCCCATTATCTGCATCTTAAGACCTGCAGAGCAAATTCGGGATTTACCAACAAGTCCTTCGACGGGCTCTTCCTTAAAAAGGGCGAGGGATACAGAGGCTGTTTCTGGATGAACACTCCCGCCTATACCGGCGAAGTGAATGTGATCATTGAGAAAAACAAGGATATCATTTACAAAGAGACCTTTAATGTTTCCGCAGAGGACGGCTGGAAGGAATACAAGTATTCCTTTAAAGCACCCTTTACGGTTAAAGGCGCGCAGCTGGTGATCACCCTGTCTGCAAGCGGAGAAGCGGACTTCGACTTTATTTCCCTTTTCCCTGAAAATGCGGTTATGGGCGTGTTCAGAAAAGATCTGGCGGATCTTCTTAAAGACCTGAAGCCCGGTTTCCTGCGATTCCCCGGTGGTTGCATCATTGAGGGAAATACCCTGGAAAACAGATATCAGTGGAAGAAGAGCGTGGGAGATCCCAAGAGCAGGGTTTCCAACTGGAACAGATGGGCAGTTCACGGAAATAACAAAGAGAACAACTTTACAAGCAGATTCTCTCATTACAATCAGACACTGGGCCTGGGTTACTTCGAGTACTTCCTTCTTTGCGAATACATCGGAGCGAAGGCACTGCCTGTTATAAATGTGGGACTTGCCTGCCAGTACATGTCTTCGGAACTGGTGGAGACCACGGATCCCGCATTTTATGATTACGTTCATGATGCTCTGGATCTCATAGAATTTGCCAACGGAGATCTTGGAACCAAGTGGGGTTCTTTAAGAGCACGTATGGGACATCCCGAACCCTTTAACCTTGAGTTTTTGGGCATCGGAAACGAGCAGTGGGAAACAGAGAAAGTAAATTTCTTTGAAAGATATACCATTTTTGAAAAAGCTATACATTCCAAGTATCCCGATATCAAACTCATTGGATCCGCAGGACCCGATGTAAATACAGAGAGATATGAGGCTGCCTGGAACTTCTATCGTGAAAACAAGCATAAGCCCAATTTCACCTATGCAATAGACGAGCATTACTATATGCCTCCGGAATGGTTCCTGGATCATACTCATTTTTACGATGACTATGACAGAGCCGTTAAGGTATTCTCCGGAGAATATGCGGCTCATCCCAAGCGCATAGGATCCGAAAAGAGCGGAAATACCCTTCAGGGCGCGCTTTCCGAAGCAGCTTTCCTTACCGGCGTGGAGAGAAACTCGGATGTGGTGGTAATGTCCAGCTATGCTCCTCTCTTTGCAAGAGAAGGCTTCGTTCAATGGGCTCCCGACATGATCTGGTTCAATGAGGAAAAGGCCTACGGTACACCCAGTTATCATGTGCAGCGGATGTACTCCAACAACGTGGGAAGCTGGGATCTGGATTCCGACAGCAGCTTTGATTCCGACAATGCCCGGATTTTCTATAATGCATCCTATGATGCAAAGAGGGATGAAGTGATCCTTAAGATAGTAAATGCTTCCGATGAAGAGCTTTCCGTTGATATTGAACTGGAAGATTTCCCGGAGATCCAAAAGATCTACGGAACAGAGCTCACAGGAGATGCACCCTGGGCATATAATTCCTCCGAGTATCCGGACAGAGTGGCGGCAAGACAGATCGAGCTTTCCACAGAAGAAAAGCATATATTCCCGAAGCAGTCATTTACGGTGCTTCGTTTCGGATTCTAGGAAAAAGCAGATAAAATAATGTAATGAAAAAGGGGAGTTACCGTGTGACGGCAATCTCCCCTTTAATTAAATGATAAAGGGTTATGGAGAGATTATGGAAAAAGAGATAAGAAACATCAATATCGGTATGAAAGATGAATACGGAGACAAAAAAAGATGTCTTGAGATTGCCACGGAGATCATTGAAAGCGGCAGGATCACAGGGCATACTCCGCTTCAGATGGCGGCGGAGATCTATTCCCATCACTATGTATATGTGCTGATCCCCAAATTCCCGAAATTCATAAGAAATACGAAGATCGCCAAGGTCATGTACAACAGCTGCGACAACGGCGTGGATCTCAGCGATTACGGCGATCCGGGGTGGAGGAAGTTCATTTACTACTGGGTATATAAAATCCTTTAGTAATCGAGATAATGACACCCGGGGACGGGGTTAGAGGTTCATTTTGGCGCTGCGCGCCGAAAAATGAACCTCTAACCCCGTCCCCAAAGGGTCAAAAAGTGACACCCTAACCCCGTCCCCAAAGGCTCAAAAAGTGAACCCCTAACCCCGTCCCCGGGTGTCAAAAACTGAGCCCCCAACCCCGTCCCCGGGTGTCATTTTCGTTTTAGTCTCTTCTTCTTCCTCCGCCGACTATCATGATCAGCCTCAAAAGCTGAAGGATAGTGGAGAGAAGCGCTGCCAGGTAAGTCAGGGCGGCGGCGGTCAGTACCTTTTTGGAAGCGGAAAGCTCTTCCGTGGACAATAATCCCGAAGTCTCCATAATGAGTACCGCTCTTCTTGATGCATCAAATTCCACCGGCAGTGTAACCAGCTGGAAGAGCACTACAAAAGAGAAAAGTATGACGCCTGCCTGAGCAAGGCCCAAAAAGCCAAAGCCAAGACCGATGACGATCAGCGGCCAGGAAAACCATGAACCCACATTGGCAAGTATGCCCGAAGCGGTACGAAGTCTTAAAGGATTGTAGCCTTCTTTGTGCTGGATGGCATGGCCGCATTCGTGAGCAGCGATCCCCACGGCAGCCACGGATGTGGATCCGAAAACCGTCTGAGACAGCCTCAGCACTTTTTCCCCGGGTGAATAGTGATCCGTAAGGCTTCCCCCTACGGGAGCGATCTGCACATCGGTGATACCTGCGTTTGAAAGTATCATGCTTGCTGCGTCCGCACCCGTAAGTCCTCTGGAATTCATTACTTTGCTGTATCTCTTAAATGTCGACTTGACATTTATTTCTGCCGCCAGAGTGATCAAAAAACCGATGATCACCAGGCCATAGGATATAAAATAATAATCGTCCATGTTTCCCTCTTTCCCTTAAAACTTAATTTATTCAAAGGCTGCCGCAACCTTGGTGAGAAGTTCGCGTATAGGCAGGTGCTGAGGACACACCTTCTCGCACTTGCCGCAGCGTATGCAGTCGGAAGCCTTTCCGTTACCGTTTGCGATAAGTGTATTGTTGTAGTAGGCCTTGGGCTTTTCGTCCTTAAAAGCTTCCTGAGTATTGAGCGCCGAGAACATATCCGGGATACGGATCTTCTTAGGGCACTCGTTCTCCTCCACGCAATAACGGCAGGAGGTGCAGGGGATCAGATCCTGTTGCTTCAGGATGCTGCAGACCTTGGCCAAAGCCTCGTTCTCCTTTTCGGAAACTGGCTTAAAATCCTTCATGGCTGAAATATTGTCAAGCATCTGCTCCATGTTGCTCATGCCGGAAAGCACGGTGGACATCATGGGCGGAGTGGCCGCAAAACGGATGGCATAGCTGGCGTTGCTTCCGCCGTTAAGGTCTCTCAGCACCTTATCCGCTTCAGGCCGGAAATTCACGAGATTTCCGCCCTTCACGGGTTCCATTACCACCACGGGCTTGTTGTGTTTTACGCAGACTTCGTAGCATTTACGGCTTTCCACGCCCGGATCGTTGTAATCCAGGTAATTGAACTGTATCTGCACGAACTCCACCTCGGGATGTTCGGTCAGTATCATGTCCAGCACACCCGCCTTGTCATGGAAGGACAGGCCGAAATGGCGGATAAGCCCCGCTTCTTTAAGTCCGTAGCAGGTCTCGTAAGCCTTGCATCTGGTGAATTTCTTGTAATTCTTTGCATTCTGGGCATGCATAAGATAAAAATCAAAATAGTCAACGCCGCAAAGCCTGAGCTGGGATTCAACAAAAGGACGGATCTCCTCCTGCGAGTTGAAATAGGGCTCTGTCAGCTTGTTGGCAAGCAGGAATTTACTCCTGGCATATCTACCCGCAACACAGTCACGTATTGCTGTCTCAGATTTTCCGGAAATATATCCGTGGGCGGTATCAAAGTAGTTGAAGCCCGCATCGGTAAAGGCATCGGCCATTTTAATGAATTCGTCGTAATCCACTTTATCGCCGTTCATGGGCAGTCTCATACAACCAAACCCCAGGTTACCGTGCACTTCCGGAAAAAACTTATTATTCTCCATTAAAGATCCTCCTAACAAAAAAAGAACATGGTTGTCTTTTTATTATACAACTAAAAAATGTTTTTAATCAATAATTCCCGTTGCGTCAGAAATAAATTTCGTCTAAAATATTTTTGTTCATCATTAAAGGCATAGGCCTTTCAGTTTAAAAAGGAGGAAAATTAAGTAATTATATATGTAGACATTAGTGATTGAATGTGTTTAAATATGCTTATGGAGGATGCTATTATGAACACTTCTAATATCACTAATTACAAACCAAAAGATTTTGCTGAATTGCTGGGTGTCTCTGTAAAGACGTTACAACGATGGGACAGGGAAGGAACTCTAAAAGCAAATCGAACTCCAACTGATAGGCGTTATTACACTTATGACCAATATCTTCGGTTTAAGGGTATAAATACTGAAAACGATAACCGTCAGATTGTCATTTATGCCAGAGTGTCTACAAGAAACCAAAAAGATGACTTGAAAAATCAAGTAACATTCTTGCGACAGTTTTGCAATGCCAAAGGTATTATTGTAGATCAATGCATTGAAGATTATGGAAGTGGTCTTAACTACAACCGTGAAAAGTGGAATCAACTATTAGATGAAGTAATGGAACAAAAAATCAAAACTATCATAGTTACACACAAAGATAGATTCATCAGATTTGGCTATGATTGGTTTGAAAAATACTGTATGAAGTTCAATACAACCATAGTGGTAGTGAACAATGAAGAACTATCACCACAAGAAGAACTCGTGCAGGATATTGTATCCATACTCCACGTTTTCTCTTGTAGGTTGTACGGACTTCGTAAGTATAAAAAACAAATACAAGGAGATGAGGAAATTGCTAAAGAGCTTCAAGACGGAAATAAACCCGACAGCCGAGCAGAAAGTCAAGATCAATAAGACCATCGGTACTTGCAGATACGTCTATAACTTCTACCTCGGTCATAACAAGGCACTGCATGATAAAGGCGAAAACTTTATGACCGGAAAAAGTTTTAGCGTTTGGCTCAATAATGAGTATATTCCTAATAACCCTGATAAAGTATGGATTAAAGAAGTATATTCAAAAGCCGTAAAGAAGTCGATTGAAGATGGATGTACTGCATTTACAAGATTTTTCAGACATCAGAGTGCTTTTCCTAACTTCAAAAAGAAAGGGAAGTCCGATGTGAAGATGTATTTCGTAAAGAATAATCCGAAAGATTGCACTTGCGAAAGGCATCGGATAAACATACCGACTTTAGGCTGGGTACGTATTAAAGAAAAAGGTTATATCCCCACGACCAAAGATGGTTGGAGGATCATAAGCGGTACAGTTTCTATCAAGGCAGGCAGATATTATGTATCAGTCCTTATTGAAGTCCCTGATGCCAAGATTGCTAATAATTGCAATGATGGTATCGGGATCGATCTGGGGCTCAAAGACTTAGCGATCCTGTCAAATGGAAAAACATATAAGAACATCAATAAGTCAGCAAGGTTAAGGAAACTGGAAAAACAACTGTGCAGAGAGCAAAAATGTCTCTCCCGCAAATATGAAAATTTAAAGAAAGGAGAGTCCACTCAAAGAAATCTGCAAAAACAAAAACTCAAGGTACAGAAACTTCATCATAGGATAGATGATATCCGCACTGATCACATCAATAAGACGATAGCTGAGATAGTGAAAACCAAGCCATCTTACATAACTATTGAGGATCTGAATGTATCAGGTATGATGAAGAACAGACATCTTTCAAAAGGAGTTGCATCACAGAAATTCCGTGAGTTTAGAAATAAACTAAAGTCTAAATGTGATGATAACGGTATTGAATTAAGGATTGTAGCTAGATGGTATCCATCATCCAAGATATGTCATTGCTGCGGTACTATCAAGAAAGATTTAAAGCTTTCAGATAGAATATATCGCTGTGCGTGTGGCTATGTTGAAGATAGGGATTTCAATGCAAGTCTTAACCTTAGAGATGCTGTGACTTACGAAGTTGCATGATCACGCAAACGTAAGTATGTACCGAAGGCTATTTCGGGAATTTACGACTGTGGAGTGTACAAAAACCTGCAAGTAGCGTATTACTTGTAATCGCCAAAGCATACACGTTGAAGCAGTAAGAAGTATCCGTGAGGACTTCAATTTCTCGATGTGTTTGAGCACATTTAAACACATTTTGAGTGGCAGCACCATGGACAGACCAATATTAAGAAACAAGATCTATCTCTATCTCACCGAGTTTTTTGCCGGTATGTCGGTAATGGCGGTAGAACTTGGTGCAAGCAGGCTTTTGGCACCTTACTTCAGTTCCTCTCAGATCGTGTGGACCATCATCATCGGAACCATTATGATCGCAATGGCGCTGGGCAACCTTTACGGCGGACGTAAAGCGGACAAAGACCCAAACCCCGACAGATTATATGCACGGATAGTCATTGCGGCCGTCTGGATCGCTGCCATCCCTGCGGTGGGAAAATACATCATAATGGGCATTTCGGCCCTTTTGGTGTTTGCGGTCAATTCAAATTTCCTGGTCATCGCGGCTTTTGCGGCCTGCATGGTGATCTTCGTATTTCCCCTTTTCCTGCTGGGTACGGTAACACCTTCCCTGGTGAAATTTTCCGTGGACAGCCTGGATGACAGCGGAAGCGTGGTAGGTAAGCTGAATGCGTTCAATACCATCGGAAGCATCATCGGAACCTTTGTTCCCACCTTTATCAGCATCCCTACCGTGGGAACCTCCGTTACCTTCCTGATCTTTGCGGGCATATTACTGATCCTCTGCATCATATATTTCGTGAGCTCAAAGGTAAATTTTACCAAGGCCAAAAAGGTACCCATTAGTATCGTTCTTTTCATACTTTGCTGCTTTTTTGGCCATAGCAACAGCTTCGCGTTTTGGGAATCCGATCTCACTTATGAGGGCGAGTCGGTGTACAATTATCTTCAGGTCTACGAAAACAGCAAAAGAGTGGTGCTTTCCACCAATGTGCTCTTCGGAGTCCAGTCCGTTTACCTTAAAGACAAGGGCCTTACCGGCATGTACTATGACTATGCCATGGTGGCGCCTTTTATGAGCGGTGTGAACGAAAAGGAGGAGCTTAAGATATTGATCCTTGGAAACGGTACGGGCACCTTTGCCACCCAGTGCAAGCGTTACTTTGATAATACGGACATCGTGGGGGTTGAGATCGATCAGAAGATCACGGACCTGGCGGTGGAATACTTTGAACTGCCTTCGGATGTTCCGGTGTTCACCTATGACGGGCGGGCCTATATGAACGCCGTCGAGGAGAGATATGACGTGATAATGGTGGATGCCTACCAGGATATCACCATACCCTTCCAGATGTCCTCCGTGGAATTTTTTACGCTGGTGCGGGATCACCTGACGCCTGACGGGGTCATGGTGGTGAACATGAACATGAGGGGCGAAGAGGAAGGAAATATAAACCAGTACCTTTCCGATACCATCGCAAGCGTGTTTCCCACAGTGTATACTGCCAACGTGAGAGGATCCACCAATCGCGAGCTTTACGCTTCCATGGATCCGGGGATCATGGATCGCCTCGCTCTAAATCTTGAGAAGGAAGAGGACGCGGGGCTGTCGGGAATGATCCAAAGTGCCGCATCCGGGCTTCAGGCCTATGAAGCGGGGGATTATCTCATGACGGATGACAAGGCTCCGGTGGAACTGCTGGGCATGAGGGTCATCGACGAACTGATCCGTTCGGAAGTGGCTTATTACAAGGATATTTATGAAGAAGGCGGGCTGGAAGCTTTGATGGAAGCCTGGTAATTGATAAAATGTGAAACGAACCTTTGATTTTTGCGGGTTATCAGAGGGAGGTGATGTTATGGAAATGACATTTGTAGGATTACTTATAATTGCAATATTGGCGTGGATAGTGGCTCGACTGGTCATATGCTCGAAATCGGGTTCAGTTGTTTTTTCGCATGAACTCAAGCTTTTCGCATTTTTCGCCTATATAATGCTTCTGGTGAGGGGAGTTTATTTCCCTTTCACTTCGCCGGACGGGCGGCTGGTGAGAATGGTGGTGGATTTTGAACAGATCCTGCCCTTTAATATCAACTATTCCGCTTTCACATTTTTACGTGAAAGATATCCGGGCTGGTGGATCAATGTCTTCGGAAACATAGCAGTCTTTATTCCCATGGGAATATTGATGCCCTTTTACTTTAAGAAACTTAACAGTTTTTGGAAAACGCTGCTGGCCGGCTTCGGCGTGTCGCTGTTCATCGAGATCAGCCAGTTGGCGCTCTACGACAGGTGCTCCGATGTGGACGATCTGATCCTGAACACTACAGGTGCTGCGCTGGGCGCAGTGATATATTTTATAGTACGAAAGGTAAAACAAAAATGACACCCGGGGACGGGGTTATAGGCTCACTTTTTGACACCCGGGGACGGGGTTAGGGGTTCACTTTTTGAGCCTTTGGGGACGGGGTTAGGG
>JAEFAR010000014.1 GCA_016287675.1 Lachnospiraceae bacterium | reverse complement strand
TTGAGAAAAAAAGGGAAGTACACCCCTGAAGAATACGAAGCCATGAAGATGCACGCCGCAAACGGAGCTGTCATTGTGCGCCGCGTGTTTTCCGGCATGGACGATGAGGAATTGGTGAACGTGGTTGCCAATGTGGCTCACTTCCACCACGAAAAATGGAACGGTACAGGCTATCCGCTGGGGCTGAAGGGGGAGGAGATCCCCATTGAAGCCCGGATAATGGCTTTGGCCGATGTTTTCGATGCCCTTGTCAGCAAGAGATACTACAAGGATGCCTACAGTTACGGTGAGGCATTTAAGATCATAGAAGACTCCATTGGAAGTCACTTCGACCCCGAGCTGGGAAGGATCTTTTTGAACGCAAGGCCCAAGCTTGAGGAAATGTACGACAGATTCGCAAAGGAAACTGTGGATGAAGTGGGAAGGGAGGAGACGGAATGACGGTTATCGGATTTTACGGCGCGGCATTTCTGCTGAACCTTCTGATCTTCTTTAATTTTATATGCAGAAAGGAATTTCAGAGCGGCCTTAACTTTTTCATCAGTCTTGCTCTTCTTTTAAGAAGCTACGGACAGCTGATGGTGGCACTTTCAAAATCTGTGGAGATGGCGATCTTTGCCAACGAGATCTTCTACTTCGGAAGTGCGTTCCTTCCCGCGTTTTTGTTCCTTTCCACCGCCCGTCTGGGTAAGGTGAAGCTTCCCCGGGTCATCGAGGTCGCATCGCTTGTCTATTCCGGCGTGATCATGCTCCTGGCCATCACCATCGGTAAAGTGGGCATATACTATGCAGATGTCACCCTTATCAGACATCCGGAAGGCTATTCCACTTTGGGCAAGGTGTACGGACCGTTGCATATCCTCTATCCCGTAATGCTGGGATGCTATGTTGTGGGATTTATCTGGCTTTTTGCCCGCTCCTTTAAAAACAGGAACGTGGTATCCAAGAGAGTGATCACGGGAGCCGCTAATCTGGCCCTTACGGTCATCGCACTGTATGCTCTGGACAAGGTGGTGGACACGCCCATATCCCTGACTTCCGTGGCCTACGTCATTGCTACCGTCGTTTGCATCAGGATCATGGGGGATGCGGAAATGCATGACTTAACGGGCTGTATTCTGGAAGCCATGTCCGGAAATGAGGAAGAGGGCGTCATAGTTTTTGACAACGGAGAAAAGTTCATTAACGCAAACGATAAGGCAAAGGAGATCTACCCCGAGATCAAACACCTCACAGTGGGAAAACTGGTGGATGAGAGCGCCGGTGCATTTTACGAACAGGTGGTTACAAAGGTCAGGGCAATGAACGTGGGCATATACAATCCCGAGAACAGCCAGATCGTTGAAGTGGGGGACAGGAAGTATGAGATCGGGATGAACGGGATCACCATCCGAAAAGGCGAATCCCGTGTCGGAACATTTGTGGAACTTGAAGACGTCACCACCCGTGAAAAGATCGCGGAAATGGAAGCACGATACGGAAAGGAACTGGAAGAGGACGTCAGGAAAAAAGAGCTTGAGATTACGGACATGCAGAACCGTCTGGTGCTGGGACTTGCATCTCTGGTTGAGAGCAGGGACAGCAGTACCGGCGGACACATCGTCAGAACCCAGCAGGGTGTACGGATCTTTGCGGAACAGCTTAAAAACGTTCGTGCCATTGGACTTTCAGATGATTTCTTAAACAACGTGGTGCTGGCTACGCCCATGCATGACCTGGGAAAGATCGCCATCGATGATGACATCCTGAAAGCAAAAGAAAGGACACAGGAGCGGGAAGACACCATTATCAAGCTTCACACTGAAGAAGGTCCCAAGATCGTAAGAAAGGTGCTGGCGGGTATCGGCGAAACAGATAAAGGAAGCCGGTTCGTGGAGATCGCGGTGAACATCGCAAGCTACCACCATGAACACTGGGACGGCAGCGGAGCTCCTTATGGCCTTCGTGGAAAAGAGATCCCCACGGAAGCGAGGATCGTGGCATTTGTGGACAAACTGGACTACTATCTGGATGAGGAACACAGAGAAGAGACACCTTCCTTCGATGCGGCTTTCGAACGCATAGTGAACGGCATCGGAACGGAATTTGATCCCGAACTGGGCGCGGAATTCGTGAAATGCAGAAAGCAGCTCAGGGAGATCTACATGGGACTGGGAAACTGAGAGATCATGATAAAAGATGAAACAGATGTAAAAATGAAATATAACAGATGCGGAAACAGCGGGCTCAGATTGCCCGCTGTTTCCTTGGGACTGTGGCACAGCTTCGGAGACACCGGAAATTCCGATACACAAAAAGAACTGATCCGGACAGCATTCGATCTGGGGATCACAGCCTTTGATCTTGCCAATAACTACGGACCACCTTACGGAGTTGCGGAGAAGAATTTTGGCAGGATCATGAAAGATTTCGCGGATTACCGGGATGAGATCCTGGTGTCCACAAAAGCGGGCTTTGACATGTGGCCGGGCCCTTACGGAAATTTCGGAAGCAGGAAGTATCTGACAGCAAGCCTCGATCAGAGCTTAAAGCGCATGGGACTTGACTATGTGGACATTTATTATCACCATCGTCCGGACCCCGGAACGCCTTTGGAGGAAACCTGCGAAGCACTGGATTCTCTGGTGAGAGCTGGAAAAGCTCTCTACATCGGAGTTTCCAATTACAATAAAGAACAGACCGATGCAGCCCGTAAGCTCTTTAAGAAGCTTCACACTCCCTTCGCAGTCGGTCAGAACAGATACTCACTCCTTGACAGAAAGATCGAAAGAACGGGGCTTATTTCTTATGCAAAAGAGACAGGGCTGGGACTTGTGACATTCAGCCCCCTTGCTCAGGGACTGCTTTCCGGAAAGTATCTGGGCGGCATTCCGGAGGACTCCCGCGTGGCGACGGACGGACGTTATCTCAAGGCTGCGGACGCAGAAAACAGGCTTGTCCGTGAAAAAGTGGAAAAGCTCGTAAAAGTCGCGGCAGATCGTGGACAGACTCCCGCCCAGACCGCACTTGCCTGGGTTCTCCGCGACAGCTTCACCCCCGCCGGTTCGGGCTCTACAGAGCCCGGAGGCATCGCAGGCGTTATCGTGGGCGCTTCCGTCCCCTCTCAGCTTTATGAAAATGTCGCCGCCCTCGAAAACACGGCGTTTTCCGACGAAGAACTCCGACTTTTGGAGTGGAGCTGAGCAGCGCTCACACAAGAAAATGAAATTTGAATAAATTAGCACTCACCTCTTGACAGTGCTAACAACTCGGGTGTATCATTTCAGATGTAAGAAGATAAAAACAACTGAAATGCGCGTACAGCCCGCATATAACCGGCATTTGCACAAATCTCAAAGACCGAGCATATAGCATATGCACGGATCACAAGGGTTCTGCGGGCAGCATGTGCACGGATGAATGATAAGAAAGTTGGCAGCACAGACAAGGTGGTGAGATGAATGAACATTAGTAAATTTACGCAAAAATCAATAGAAGCAATGAACAATTGCGAAAAAGTGGCTTACGATTACGGACACCAGGAGCTCCTTCCCGAGCATTTGGTCTACAGCCTTATGACCCTCGAAGACAGTCTGATCTCAAGGCTCATCGAAAAGATGGAGATCAGTCCGGAAGTATTTCTGGCGCAGATCGAAGGTCTTCTTAAAAAACGCCCGAAGGTGAGCGGCGGAAACGTCTACATGGGCGACAAGCTGAACAAGGCGCTGATCTACGCCGAAGACGAGGCAAAGGCGATGGGCGACTCCTACGTTTCTGTGGAGCACCTGTTCCTCAGCGTCATGAAACATCCCACGTCCGAGCTCTCCGATCTTTTCAAGCAGTTCAAGATCACGAGAGAGCGCTTCCTTAAAGCACTTCAGGAGGTGCGGGGAAACGTGAAGGTGACGACAGACAACCCCGAGGGCACTTACGAATCGCTCGAAAAGTACGGCTACGATCTTGTGGAGAGAGCAAGGCAGCAGAAGCTGGATCCCGTCATCGGCCGTGATTCCGAGATCAGAAATGTCATCAGGATCCTTTCCCGAAAGACCAAGAACAACCCCGTCCTCATCGGTGAACCCGGTGTGGGAAAGACGGCCGTGGTCGAGGGGCTTGCACAGCGTATAGTTGCGGGAGACGTTCCCGAGGGGCTGAAGGACAAGACTTTGTTCTCGCTGGACATGGGCTCGCTGGTTGCAGGCGCCAAGTACCGAGGCGAATTTGAGGAGCGTCTTAAGGCAGTTCTTGAAGAGGTCAAGAACAGCGACGGGCGTATCATCCTTTTCATAGATGAGCTCCACACAATCGTGGGTGCAGGAAAAACCGAGGGTTCCATGGATGCGGGCAACATGCTGAAGCCCATGCTGGCGAGAGGCGAACTCCACTGCATCGGCGCGACCACCCTCGACGAGTACAGACAGTACATCGAGAAGGATGCGGCGCTGGAGCGTCGTTTCCAGCCTGTAATGGTGGACGAGCCCACTGTTGAGGACACCATTTCCATCCTCCGAGGCATAAAGGAACGTTACGAGGTCTACCACGGTGTTAAGATCACGGACGGTGCGCTGGTTTCCGCGGCTGTGCTTTCAAACCGCTACATATCCGACCGTTTCCTCCCCGACAAGGCCATCGACCTGGTGGACGAGGCCTGCGCTTCCATAAAGACTGAGCTTGATTCCATGCCCACCGAGTTGGACGAGGTGAGAAGAAAGATCATGCAGATGGAGATCGAGGAAGCCGCGCTTAAAAAGGAAAAGGATCACCAAAGCATAGAGAGGCTGGACGCACTCCAAAAGGAACTTGCAGAGCAGCGTGAAGAATATGCCTCGATCAAATCAAAATGGGATAATGAAAAGGCCTCCGTCGACAGAGTCGTGAAGCTCCGTGAACAGATAGAGGCGTTGAACAACGAGATCGCGACCGCCGAGAGAAATTACGACCTGAACAGGGCAGCAGAGCTTAAGTACGGTAAACTGCCGGAAATGCAGAAGGCACTGGAGGCGGAAGAAGAAAAGAACAAATTGAAAGAAAACGAGCTGGTTCACGAGGCGGTGGACGAGGATGAGATCGCGGAGATCGTTTCCCGTTGGACAGGCATTCCTGTTCACAAGCTGACGGAGGGCGAGAAGAGCAAGACTCTTCGCCTCGACGAGGAACTCCACAAGAGAGTTGTCGGTCAGGACAATGCCGTACAGCTCGTCACAGAGGCGATCCTCCGTTCGAAGGCAGGCATAAAGGATCCCACGAAGCCCATCGGCTCCTTCCTGTTCTTAGGCCCCACGGGTGTCGGAAAAACAGAGCTTGCAAAGTCACTGGCAGCAAGCCTTTTCGATAATGAAGCAAACATGGTCAGGATCGATATGAGCGAGTACATGGAAAAGTATTCCGTTTCCCGTCTCATCGGAGCGCCGCCCGGATACGTGGGTTACGAAGAAGGCGGTCAGCTCACGGAAGCAGTCAGGAGAAAGCCTTACTCCGTCGTGCTCTTTGATGAGGTCGAGAAGGCACATCCCGATGTTTTCAATGTGATGCTCCAGATCCTGGATGACGGTCGTGTGACGGATTCCCAGGGCAGGACTGTGGATTTCAAAAACACCATTCTCATCATGACTTCCAACATCGGCTCCCAGTACATCCTTGACGGAATAGAGCGTGAGGGCGAGATCGGAAAGGGCACGGAAGATCTTGTAATGGCTGATCTTAAGAGCCATTTCCGCCCGGAATTCCTGAACCGTCTCGATGAGATCATCATGTTCAAGCCTCTTTCAAAGGACGATATTTCGGGAATAATGGATCTGCTGGTGGCAGACGTCAACAAGCGTCTTGCAGACAAGGAGATCAGCATCCGCCTGACGGATGAAGCCAAAAAGCTTGCGATCGCGGAAAGCTACGATGCGGCTTACGGTGCACGTCCTTTGAAGCGTTACCTGCAGCGCAGTGTGGAGACCATCAGCGCAAGGCTGATCCTGGAAGGAAAGGTCTCCGAGGGAGACACCATCGTGATCGACTGCGTTGACGGAAAGCTGGTCGGACGCAAAGAGTGAAGCGAAAAGTGAAGCAAAGGGAGGAAATATACGGTAAGCAGCTGTAAAAGACTGTAACAGGATAAGCCGTAGCAGGATAAGCCGGAAGAGAAACGTAAGTAAAGCCGGACGATAAGATATAAAAAGTTAAAAAGCCGGAAAGCCACAGCAAAACCCCGAAACGGGTTTTGCTGTGGCTTTTTTTTTAACTTTCCGATGCCTTTTCGCAGCACAAAAGACCTGATCAAGTGGGAAAAGGCATCGAAAATAAGATAAAAAGACAAATCCGATGCTTTTCCCCAGCCCGAAAGGCTTGCTCGAGTGAAAAAAGGCATCGAAAATAAGAAAAATTGACAAATCCGATGCTTTTCCCCTGCCCGAAAGGCTTGCTCGAGAGAGAAAAAGCATCGAAAACAAGAAAAAATGAGAATCCCGATGCTTTTCCCCTGCCCGAAAGACCTGATCAAGTGAGAAAAGGCATCGAAAACAAGAAAATTTGACGAATCCGATGCTTTTCCCCAGCCCGAAAGGCTTGATCGAGTGAAAAAAGGCATCGAAAATAAGAAAATTTGGCAAATCCGATGCTTTTCTGCGCATTGACCGGCTCTGAAGGGCCCAAGAGAGGCTGAAAAAGCATCGGATTTAATTTTTTTTAAAAAAGGTGTTGACATACTCCGACTGTCGTGGTATAACTTACTACGTCAGATGTACTACGACAGACGTTGCAATGTCAGACGAAGGAACGACAGACGAAGGAACGACAGACAAAGTAGTCGTAGCAGAAACAAGAAATAAAACCCATACGGGAGAAAGGGCGGATTTATGATCGAAATAAGCAGTGATGTGATCCGAGGCTACAACGACACCATGATCCTTTACATCCTGAGGAATGCTCCCTCTTACGGTTACGAGATCTCAAAGAACATCAAGAGCATGACCGAAGGAAAGTACATCATCAAGGAAACGACGCTGTACTCGGCTTTCACAAGAATGGAAAAGAACGGCTTCATCGAAGCGTTCTCCGGTGAGGAAGACAGAAGAACCTACTACCGGATCACGGACGCGGGCAGAAAGTTCTACGATGAGAAATGTGATGAGTGGGAGCTCACCAAAGAGGTTGTCGAGAAATTCATTGCAAAAAAGGGCGAAATCTCCGACAGCACCGAAGAAAACGATCAAAACGATCAAAACGATCAAAAAGATCAAAACGATCAGAATGAAAAGGTTTAAAACAGGAAAGTAAGTTTGTAATTGATCTTTAAGTAAGAGATCTTGAATTGAAATCAAAGGAAAAGCAGATCGAAAGGAAGAGAAAATGGATACAATAAAGAATTATCTTGAAACAATGTTTATGCAGCTTCCCAACACAAGGGAGGTATTAAGAGCCAAGGCTGAGCTGGGACAGATGATGGCCGACAAATACAATGAACTGATCTCTGAGGGAAAGCCCGAGAACGAGGCCATCGCAACAGTTCTTTCCGAGTTCGGAAATCTGGATGAACTCTCCGAGACACTCGGGATCAAGGAAGTCATCCACAAGAGCCCCGTTGACAAAAGAGTCGTAAAGATCGACGAAGCCCGCGCTTACGTAAAGGACAGGGAGGCAAATTCCCTGAGGACAGGTATCGGCGTAATGCTCTGCATCCTCAGCCCCGTTGCTGAGATCATCATTGGCAAGAACATCGGACTGAGAGGTTTCGGAGTTCTTTCAATGTTCATGACCATTGCACTGGCTGTCGGCCTCTTCATTTACAATTCGGTTCAGAGCGAAAAGTGGTCCTGGATGGAGAAGACACCCTGCGCGGTTGAGTTTGCCACCATCGACGAGATCAACAAGGCCCGCGAAGCCTACCGTCCTCTGAAAGCAGTCTTCCTCTGCGCCGGTATCGTGTGCTGCATCCTGGCTATGGGAGTTGCCGGAGCAGTCGATGAGCTGCGCCTCTTCAGGGCAATAAACGATGTGGAAGGCATATTCTTCCTGAGCATTATCGCCATCGGTGTTTGCCTCATTGTATACGGAGCATTGAGAGATACAGCGTTCACAAAGATCCTTACAATGAACGACAGCAAGACGGTGGGTGGAAACTATGTTGACAGCCAGAAGTCGGTAAAGAGAGTAACAAAGACCGGACAGGCTATTCTTTCGGTATTCTGGCCCACAGTAACCTGCATCTACTTCATGTGGAGCTTTGTAACCATGGATTGGTTCATCACCTGGATCATCTGGCCTCTCGCACCTGTCTTCAAGATGCTGATCGAAGCAATCTTCGAGGACACGTCTTCAAACAGCGAGAACATGTAAATAAAGGAGAGAAAAATGAACAGAAGAATATACACCATAATACTTACAATTGTTACGATCTTTGTGTGCATGGGCGCGCTTGCTTACCACACGGGACGTGCGATCTCCGGATGTGCCGCATGCATTTCGGAGGACTATGATTTTAACTTTGATTTTAATGGAAGTACCTTAAAAGAGTGGGCCAAGGAGAGCGCAGAGCTTTCAGGAAACGCCATCGAAGCGGATTTTGACGAGAAAGGATATGCAAGCATAGACCTTAAAGGCTCTGTTTCAGACGTTACGATCGCCGAAGGTGAGGGTTACTCGTTTCATTTCAAAGGCGACGAGGTTCTGAAGCCGGAGGTTTCAGTTAAGAACAACACGCTTGTAGTTACCCAGAAGAGGGTCAGAACGAATTCTACGAACAACATTTATTCCGAGATCACGATCACTGTTCCGAAGGATGCTTTAAAACGCATCGAGATCGATTCGGCTGTCGGAGATGTTCGCCTGGATGACCTTTCATGCGAGAGTATCGATGCTGTCATGGCTGTAGGAACGATTTACGCGGAGAACGTTGATTGCAGCGGAAAAGCGGAGATCGAGGCAAATGTCGGTGAGATCAGACTTACGAACAGCTCCTTCGGAGATGTTGATCTGATTTCCAAAGTGGGAGAGATCTATGTAAAAAATTGCAGGTTTGAGGATGCAGACTTTGACTCAAACATCGGAAATGTCACGATCACAGGCATAGATCCCGACGATTACAATTTTGACGTTGATTGCTCCCTCGGGGAATTCAGATATAACGGACGTTCCTACGGAAAACGGGAAAAGATCAACAATTTCGGTGCACGATACAAACTTCGCGTAAATTCGGACATCGGAAATGTTGAGATCAAAACAAAATAAAGTACCTCGGAGGTTGAGCCGGGGGCAGGACCTTTGACTCGGCCTCCGATTTGCTTTCCAATACGCGCAGAAGCTGTTAAACAGCCCTGCGCTTTTTTTGTTTACACGCAGTCGGATCATTGGAAAAAACTCGGTCAGACGATCAACACTAAAAAATAAAATAGTTACTTGCAAAAATTATAGTAATGGAGTATACTGTCCTCTCGAAGTGATTCGACAACAAAGGAGACGTTTATGGACAAGGAAACCGATGATAAAATATGCCCTCTTGAGTATGGACTAAGGATTTTCGGAAAAAAATGGGAATCTAAGGTGATATGTGTTCTTTCATCGGGGAGGAGTTCGCGCTACGGGGAAATCCGGGCAAAAGTCGAAGGGATCACGGACGTTGCGCTGACCGCAACACTAAAAAAACTCACTGCGGACGGGATCGTTGAGAGAGTACAGTATAAGGAGATCCCGCCGCGTGTAGACTACTCACTTACAGCAAAGGGCAAGACAGTTGTGCCCATAATCAAAAGCATATGCTCCTGGTCAAAGGGGAACGGCGAGAATCCCCTGGTGTCATGTGAAAACTGTACGTCGGAAGTGACGGACGATCCGGATCGGCAATAGAAACCGGGCCGCCTTACGGCCACACTGATGCACTGCGGAGCAAAATTTCTGTTTTCTTCGAAAGGAGGACAAAATGTCAAAGTTACTAAAAATTCAGGACCTGACGGTCAAAGTAAAAGATAAGACCATTCTTCGGGGGATAAATCTCGAAGTGGGAAAAGGCGAGACTCATGTGCTCATGGGACCGAACGGAGCCGGGAAATCTACGCTGGGAAATGCCGTAATGGGTAACCCCAACTATGATGTCACCGAGGGCTCCGTCTTTTTTAACGGAGAGGACATTCTGGAGGAGGATGCTGCTGAAAGAGCAAAGAAGGGGATCTTCCTTTCCTTCCAGAACCCCATTGAAGTCCCGGGAATTTCGCTGGCCGACTTCATCAGAAACTCCCTTGATTGTAGGAATGAGACCAAAACCGGGATATGGGAATTCAGAAAAGAGCTTGAGAAACAGATGAAGATCCTGAATATGGACGGATCCTATGCAGACAGGGACCTGAACCTTGGCTTCTCAGGCGGGGAAAAGAAAAAAGCGGAGATCCTGCAGCTTCTGATGCTGAAACCCACCCTTGCGATCCTTGACGAAACGGACTCGGGGCTTGATGTTGACGCTGTAAGGACAGTGTCCGCAGGCGTCAGGGAATTCCAGAAGGATCCTGACCGCTCCCTCATCATCATCACTCACAGCACACGTATCCTCGAGCAGCTTCATGTGGACCGCACCCACATCATTGTAGACGGCCGACTGGTGGAGAGCGGCGATGCTTCGCTTGTTGACAGGGTGAATCGCGAAGGCTTCGTTAAATACGCTTCTTAATATAATACGGTTAGCGATGGCTAACTGTGCATTAACCCGCCATGCTGCACATCATGCATATGCATGCGGGACAGGGAAAGGAAGGATAATGAAAGAGAAAACAAGGCTCGACGATGTCGACAGAAACTTATACGACTTTCGGTACGAGGAAAGCGAAGAGGATTTCTACAAGGTTGAGAGTGGACTGACACCCGGGATCGTGGAACAGATCTCAAAAGAAAAGAACGATCCGCTCTGGATGAGGGACTTGAGACTGGCGTCCCTTAAAGTGTACGAAGAAATGAAGATGCCTGACTGGGGACCGTCGCTGGACGGGCTGAACATGGACGACATCGTGACCTACATAAAACCTAAGACGGAAATGGTGGCTTCCTGGGATGAGGTGCCTGATGACATCAAGGATACCTTTGAAAGACTGGGGATCCCCAAGGCTGAACGCCAGTCACTGGCGGGAGTGGGGGCACAGTACGATTCGGAGATCGTTTACCACAATATAAGAGAAGAAGTGGCAGCGCAGGGCGTGATCTACACAGATCTGGAGAGTGCGCTTCACGGGCCCTACGCAGACATGATCAGAGAGCATTTTATGAAGCTTTTGCCGGCGAATGACCACAAATTCATGGCGTTGCACGGAGCTGTGTGGTCGGGCGGATCCTTTGTCTACGTTCCGCCCGGAGTCAAGGTGGAGATCCCGCTGCAGTCCTACTTCAGGCTGAACGCGCCGGGGGCAGGGCAGTTTGAGCACACGCTGATCATCGTGGATGAGGGCGCGGACCTGCATTTTATTGAAGGATGTTCTGCTCCGAAGTACAACATTGCAAACCTTCATGCGGGAGCGGTGGAGCTCTTTGTGGGAAAGAATGCAAGGCTCAGGTACTCCACCATCGAAAACTGGTCCAAGAACATGTACAACCTGAATTCCAAGAGAGCGCTGGTGGAAGAAGGGGGGAAGATGGAATGGGTTTCCGGTTCCTTTGGTTCACACACGGGCTACCTCTATCCCATGACGATCCTTAAGGGCGACAATTCCAAGTGTGAGTTCACGGGCATTACATTTGCGGGCGCGGGACAGCATCTGGATACCAGACTTAAGATCGTACACAGCGGAAAGAACACGACCTCCGCAGTAAACACCAAGTCCATTTCAAAGAGCGGAGGCATAGGGACAATGAGAAGCTCCGTGCTTGTTAATCCGGGAGCGGAAAACGCAAAGTCCACCGTTGATTGCGCTACACTTATGCTGGATTCCGAGTCCTGTTCCGACACGATCCCCGTAATGGACATCCGCACTCAGAGCGCGGACGTGGGGCATGAAGCAAAGATCGGAAGGATCAGTAATGATGCGATCTTTTATCTCATGTCCAGAGGGATGACTGAAGAGGATGCAAGAGCAATGATAGTCAGCGGCTTTGCGGACAATGTTTCCAAGGAATTGCCGCTGGAGTACGCTATTGAAATGAACAATCTGATCCGCCTGGAGATGGTCGGATCCATCGGTTAAGGAGGTGTGATCATGGACAATGCAAGAGACCTGTACGTAAATCCCCTGCCGAAGCCGACATGGCACAGATGCAGGGTAAACGATGCAAGGATAACGGTAAAGAAATCGGGCGTTCTGCCGGCAACGGTGAGTGTGTCGGCGTCATCCGGAGTTACTGCGAAAATGAACACTTCGGAAGAGGATTTCAGAAGGATGGAATCCGGAATGGGAAAAGAGTTTGAGATCTACGGCTTCGAAGTGAGTGCGGCACCTGTATGCAGGCATGTTCCCGCGGGAGAGGACGAAGAGATCGATGTGGATATCTGGTTTGACGGGAAAACAGATTGCTTCAATTCATTTCGGTTTGAAGCAGAGGACAACGCTGCAGCGGACATCTACATGATCTGCAGGCAAAAGAAGCAGACATCCTTTAAGGGCGGTCTCGACACGAGGATCAAGGTGGGGAAGAATGCTCACGTGCGTCTGATCAGGGTCAGCCTCGTGAAAGGAAGCGGCCTGTACAACAATGTGGCGGCTTCTGTGGACGACGGAGGAAAACTTGAGATCGTAAACATATGGCCCGACGGCAATGAAGTGTTCGACGGCTGTGCCATAGACCTGTTCGGAGAGAAAAGCGAGAGCTCAATAGACACTGCGTACGACGCGAAAGAGGGCACAAAGTTCGATCTGAATTATGTAGCACGCCACAGAGGCAGGGAGAGCGTCTGTGAGATAACTGCGAACGGAATCCTGGCAAAAGGGGCTGAGAAATGCTTCCGCTCGACGGTGGATTTCATTACGGGCTGCGTTGAGGCCAGGGGAGTTGAAAACGAAGATGTGCTTCTTCTTGATGAAGATGTGATCAACAAGACGGTTCCGCTGATCCTGTGTACGGAAGAAAATGTCGAAGGCGAACACGGAGCGACCATAGGAAAGCTGAGCGACGAGATCCTGTTTTACCTGAACACCAGGGGGATCGATGAAAAGACGGCGTACAGACTGATCTCCGCCGGCAGGATGGCGAGCGTCATAAACCTTATCCCGAAGGGAACGGTGCGTAAAGAGATTTTTGAACATATAGGATCGGAGCGGATCTGATGAGTTTGATCGATGTAAAAGAAATCAGAAAAGATTTCGCGCTGTTCAGAGATAACCCGAATCTTGCCTATCTCGACAACAGTGCGACATCCCAAAAGCCCGACTGCGTCCTGGATGCGGTCAGGGAGTTTTACGAAAAAGAAAATGCAAATCCTTTCCGGGGCATATACGATCTGTCCGAAAAAGCCACGGCTGCCTATGAGAGCGCCAGAAAGACCGTTGCCTCATTTTTGAATGCGCAGAGCGAAAAGGAGATCGTGTTCACGAGAAATGCATCAGAAAGCCTGAACCTGTCGGCTTTCAGCCTGGGAGAGCTGATGGTGGGAGAGGGAGACGAGGTCGTCGTCTCTGTCTCCGAACACCACAGCAACATGCTTCCCTGGAGAGCCATGGCGGAAAGGCGGCACGCAAAAATCAGGTACCTAAACTGCCGTCCCGACGGAGAACTCAGGGCAGAGGATCTGGAAAAGCTCATGACCGACAGGACAAAGATCGTCGCAGTTACCGCCATGTCCAACGTGTTCGGAAAGAAGAACGATCTGAAGGCTCTGGCAGCGGTCGCCCACAAACATAACGCAATCCTCGTAGCGGACGGAGCCCAGAGCGTTCCTCACGGGAAAACCGATGTTCGGGAGACCGATGCGGATCTTCTGGCGTTTTCGGGCCATAAGCTTCTTGCGCCCATGGGGATCGGAGTTCTCTATGGCAAAAAGAGGCTGCTGGACCGAATGCCGCCCTTTCTTACAGGCGGAGAAATGATCGAGAGAGTCAGCACCGAAGAGATCGTCTATTCCGAGGCGCCCCACAAGTTCGAGGCCGGGACCGTGAATGCGGGCGGTGCGGTGGGACTGGCACGGGCGATCCGTTACATAACGGATCTGGGGATCGAAAACATTGAAGAAAGGGAGAAGGAACTCACTGAATACGCTCTGGAGAGACTTTCAAGAGTTCCCGGGATTACAATTGTTGGCTCGGAAAGAGCGGAGGATCACAACGGGATCGTGACCTTCAGGGTTCAAAACGTTCATCCGCACGACGTGTCCGCGATACTGGCGGAGAACGACATCGCTGTCCGCGCAGGGCACCATTGTGCAGAACCTCTTCATCGGTTCATCGGTATCCCTTCCACCACGAGAGCTTCTCTGATGTTTTATAATACGGAAGAGGAGATCGACCGCTTCGTAACCGCCGTCTCCGGGATCCGCGGGCTGATGGGCTATTAAAATAAAGGATGAAATGCAAAATGAACAACAGAACCTTCTACAATCAGATCTTAACAGAACACAACATGAGACCGTCCCACAAGCATATGCCTGCGGGACCCGTCATTTCCCTGAGAGGCGTCAATCCTTCCTGCGGAGACGACATCACGCTGCATCTTAAACTGTCGGAGGACGGAATGATCGAGGACGGATGCTTTACGGGAGACGGCTGTGCGATCTCTCAGGCTTCCGCGGATATGATGCTGGACCTGATCATAGGGAAAACAGTGGATGAAGCGCTTAGGCTCAAGGAGATCTTCATCCGGATGATCCGCGGGGAAGCAAGCGAAGAGGAGATTGAAAGTCTTGAGGAAGCCTCTGCTCTCAGGGACATTTCCCACATGCCTGCCAGGGTGAAGTGCGCCGTTCTGGGCTGGCACACCTTCGGGGAAATGACAAAAAAATAACTATATCACAAGGTCTGCAGACCCTTGAAAACAAAGGTCTGCAGGCATCTTAAAAAGTATACAAAAAATTTATTTTTATAAAATACTTGTATACATTCATCTTGACAGTGGTCTAAAGTCGTAGTATAATTTCGTCACAAAATTCCAAAGTTCATGATTTATGTGGAGGGAAGAAGCAAATTCGAACTGAGCAAAGGAGCTCGGCGATTGCTTCTTTTGTGCTTTATTGAGGTTTTTAGCGAATTAAAGTGGTGAGTCGGCGTAGCAAAAAAGCAGTAAATCGAGCACGCAAAGGGCATAAGGATGAACGGGAGGAAAAAAAGGAGGATATTTCATGAAGAACATGAAGAAAATTCTCTCTCTGGCATTGGTAGGAGCAATGGTAGTATCACTTGCAGCCTGCGAAAAGAAGGCAAACAACGAAGTGAAGACAACTCCTACAGCTGCTCCCACAAAGGCAGTTCAGAGCGAGACAGAAAAAGCGCCCGCATATGTTTGGGATGGCGCCTATGTTGAAGAAGATGACTACAAGGCATACATTACATATGACCTTGAAGCGATCAGTGAGACTATTGAGCCTCAGCTTACCTCTGCACAGAAAACGGCTGTAAGCGCTGCTGTTGAAAAAGGCAAAGCAGCCATTGCTTCCGCTCAGAGTGTTACAGCTGTTCAGAAAGCATATCAGAATGCTTATACAGATATTCTTTCAAAAATAGAGCTTGCAAACGGTGTTGAATCTTTCGTAAAGCTCTCAAGAGCAGAGAAGACAGACATCCTCGGCATGCTTGAGAAGTATGGCGTTACAACAGGTATTACCGGTGTTACTCTTTTTGAAAACGGTTCTTACGTTATGTACAATCCCCGTATTACACTTGGTACGGAGAACTACATTGTAGGTTATGGTTTCGGTGCCCTTAAAGAAGGCGATATCACAGCTGACCTTGAGTACGAAACAAATCCTGCATGGAAGAGATATTACCATACATCGGAAACCAACGATCCCGGAACACTTAACTATCTGAACGATCAGGGAGCACAGGTCGGTGATCTTTATGAATATCTTGCAGCAAGCTATTTCACTACCTTCATGAAGTCCACAAAGGACGGATATGACTGGACCCCCGAGCTTGCTATGGAGAAACCCGTTCCTGTCAACGATACGGATGGCGATGGAGCCGCAACTAAATGGAGATTCCAGATCCGTACAGAAAAGGAAGGACTCAAGTATACGACCGGTTCAAAGATTCCTTCAAGAGCTGCTTTTAACAATCGTGGTGTAAAACTTGAAGACTATCTTACACCCTACAAGCTCCTTCTTACACAGGCCAACAACCTTTACCGTGGTTCCGAAGCTGCAAACAGCACAAGCGGTGCCATTAAAGGTGCAAAGGATTACTACAACGCTTCTAAGGACGGCTTCAATGAAGATGCATGGAAGAAGGTTGGCGTAAGAGTATACGAAGAGAATGGCAAGAGTTATTTAGAAATCGAGTTTACTACAGAGTATGACAGATTCTATGCTATGTATTACAGCAATGGCCTGTACATGCCTGTCCCTCAGGATTTCATCGATCTTGTTACTGTCCAGAATTATCTTGGATTTAACAAGACTGCTACAGAGACACCTGTAGACAATTCACTTTCCCTGGGAGCATTCTATCCTGAAGCTTACAATTCAGATCAGGAGATCGTTTTCAAGAAGAATCCCAACTATGTATTTGCTGATTCCAAATATAAGGTTCAGGGTGTACATGTAAAGATCTTCCCTGCTGCTGAAACTGATGCATCAGCTACAATTAATGAGTTCCTTGCAGGACATTTTGACGCCTGCAGTATTCCTATGGATTATCTTGACCAGTACCGTACGGATCCCCGTACAAGATCCACAACGGGTGACAGCTGCTTCAAGCTGAACATGAACGCTACGGATCAGGCAACATGGGAAGCTCTCTTCGGTGTAAACGGTACTGTTACACAGACAGAAAAGGATGCTTATTGGAATCTTAAGCCTGTAATGTCAAATGCACATTTCAGAAAGGGATTAAGCTACGCCCTTGACAGACTTTCATTTGCAAGTGCCCGTGGTTCGGTTCCTTCTGTTGATTACCTTTCTTCAAACTACATGTCTGATCCTGAAGACGGTGTATCTTACTCAACAACGGAAGCACACAAGAATGCCATTAAGGCACTTGTTGAGGAAACAGACGGTTACGGCTACTCACTTGAGCTTGCCCGTGAGTATTTCAGACTTGCCCTTACTGAACTTGAGGCAGAGAAGAAGATCACTCCCGGAACCCCTGAGAATCCCACCGTTCTTGACATCGAGGTTGCATGGCAGAGACCTGCACAGGAAGATCAGTATCACAAGGAAGTTAAGAAGTATTTTGAAGATGCTTTCAATGACCCCAGTGTTTCAGGCGGCAAGTATAAGCTCAGCCTTAATTTCTGGGTAGGTAATGTTTGGTCAGATGTTTATTACAACAAGATGATGGTTGGACAGTTTGATATCGGATTTGGTTCAATTTCCGGTAACTCTCTTGATCCTCTCGGATTCATGAACGTACTTTCAAGCGATCAGGAGATCTCTCACAGCTTCACACTGAACTGGGGTACAGATACCAATGATCCTCTTTCCTATCCTCTTGTATATGACGGAAAGCTTTATTCCTTCGATGCACTTTTCAATGCAGCCAACACTTCCGCTGTAGTTGTTGACGGTAAGAACAAAGCTGCACTTGATATGGTTTATACACAGCTCAAGAAGAATGATGACGGTACATACACTGCAAGACTCACAGTATCGGAGGCTATTCCTGATCAGACAGAGATTAAGATCAACAAGGTTGTATGCTGCAACTATGAAAGATACAACAATGGTGACGGACAGTATGCTGAAGAGGAAGTTCCTTTCACAGTATCTGAAATGAACGGAGTAACGACCGTAACTGTTACAGTGCCTGCAGCACTTGCAGCAGATTATGCAACAGGAAGCGGCACAACAACAAAGAACGAGCGTACTACAGGATTTGATTTCTATTATGATATTACGCTTGGCGGAAATACAACCAAGGATATCTACTATTCAACAAACGATGTATTTCCCGAATAAGTAATACTAAAAGATCTATAGATCGCATTTGCAATGGGGCGGCAATTCAGCCCCATTGTTTGCGCGATTAAAGCTTGAATACTCGGAATGAGATTACTTAATCTCACCGGGTATGTCAGCACATAGAAGAAAAGCATATATGTTGACATACACGGCGAGCTGAAGTTGATGATCGTTGTGAGTGTAGAGTTGGATAATGATGTTTACAGGGGTTATGAAATAAAATGCATTTGAACAGCATGCAAGATCGGCGTCAGATTTATCCGCTTTAAGGAGGTTATATTAATGGCTAAATATGTTATTAAAAGATTAATACTCGCTTTTGTAACGACGTTTATTATTCTTTCAATATCATATGTGTTATGTAAGCTGTTGCCTTTTGACAGACCCATCGGAGGAGATCAACAGCAGATAGCATATTTTGATAAGCAGTACAGCCTTGGCTATGTGGCAAGGTTTGAAGTTGAACGCGATGACTACGGTCCGCTTTTGTACAAGTCACCTTTGGAACGGGGAAGAAGAAACTACTACTATCAGGTCCCTGTTCTCAAACAGTACACAAGCTGGCTTAAAAATATATGTACAAAGTGGGACTGGGGGTATTCTAAATCTTTTCAGCCCAATGTTTCCGCATCCGTTATTATCATGTCCAGAGTTGGTTATTCAATTAAGCTCAATTTCTTTTCTGCGATATTGTCTGTTCCTCTTGGAATCCTGCTGGGAATTTGGGCAGCTCTTAAAAAGAATACGATGACGGACCACACCATTTCCACGCTGGTCATGGTGTTTATTTCAGTACCCAATTTTGTTCTTATCAGTTTTATGCTCAGGATCTTTGCTTACAGGCTTAATTGGCTTCCCTCTACATGGCCGACGGATACTGCATCGGCAGGAACAAAAGTACTCGGATATATCATTCCGGTTTTTTGCCTTTCAGTAGGTTCCATTTGTTCCTATTGCCGTTATGTGAGAGCCGAACTCTGCGAGATCCTTGAAAGCGATTTCCTTCTTTTGGCGCGCACAAAAGGACTTACCAGAAAGCAGGCGATCGTCCGCCATGCTTTAAAAAATGCAATGGTACCTATCTTCCCCTGGATACTCGGAGAGATAATCGGACTACTGAGCGGTTCTATGATACTGGAGAGTTTGTATGGAATTCCCGGTATCGGAAAGTTGTTTATTACCGTGCTCAATTACAAGGATTTCGATATTCTGTTTGTTGATATGGCTATATTAACTACAATATCGACGGTTTCAGGTGTTGTTTTGGATCTTTCGTATGGATTTATAGATCCCAGAATCAGAATGGGGGCGAAGAAGTAATGGATGAATTGAATAATAAGATAGAATTCAAAAGTGATGACTTTGTCCTTGTTCAACAGGGAACCAGGATCACTGATAAAAAACTTGATACAAAGCCTACCACCTTTGCGAAGGACGCATTTAAGCGGTTTTGTAAGAATAAATCCTCTGTAGCCGGAGCTATTATAATTGGCGTGATCATGCTCCTTACCTTTTTGGTACCCTGGTTGTCGACTGCAAATATCACAAAAGTCAGCGCCGGAGAGGCTTTTTTGGCTCCCAAGCTTTTTGAGGCCGGTACAGGTTTCTGGGACGGCACGAGAAAGAAAACAAGAGTTATCTATGACACGGAAAACGAGGTACCTGCACTTTCCGATAAGTATACCAAAGCCACCATCAAGAATTCTCTTGTCAAGTTAAAGATTGACGAAGAGCCTACTCTGGTGGATGTTATGAATCCCTACGGACACGGCGGTTACGTAATGTTTGCTACGGACGTTTACGCACCGGATAGTGTTTTGCTTGCTTCTCAGCCCGTTGTGATCGATCGCTCCGGTAACTACAGATTAAAGGTTGAATTCGGAAACGATGAAGGTATATTGGAATCCCAGCTCGGAGAATATTCTGTTGTGCTTTTTGATCAGGAAGGAAATAAACTTTACTATATCAGGAATTTCTCAAGGGATTATTCCGATCTGGATGTTAACCTCAGTAACATTCTTGACAGAGCAGGAGTTGATTCTGTCAATGCCAGGATCTGTTTCGAGTTAAAAGGTTCTGAGAACTCGCTGCAGTACATTCTTGTTAAATCAGTTGAAGTCTCTGCAGATGAGGGCGTAAAGAATTCAGAGATCCTTGGGGAGATTTCCTTTAATGATGCTAATGCCATGGTCGGCGTAAGCGACAACAAGAGTAACTCTTATTGGATATGCAGCGGAAGAAAGGGTGTTCATGCCTGTGAAGTATATTACTGCGATTATGTGATCGACACCTATATGCTTGTATACGGAAATGCCGATCTTGTCACCTATTCCGCTACGGAATTGAATGATTGGATTTCAAAGGGATGGTGTTCCTACGATTACAAGGTGGGACCTGAATCCTTTGTACGCCTGACAGATGATTGCCCTATCGACGAAGTTGACAGTCAGGTTGTTATGAAGGTCACCAAGAAACTGTCAAGTATTAGCGGAAGAGGCTGGAATTACAGAAAGTACGGTTATAATAAAATGCCCCGGTTCCTTTTAGGAACTACAGCATCAGGGCATGACCTTTTTAAGAAGGCTTTTGCCGGACTCAGAACATCGACGATCCTCGGTATTTTCGCAGCATCCATCTGCTTCTCCTTTGGTCTTGTCTGGGGTTCGATCTCCGGCTATTTTGGAGGCACGGTAGACATTGCCATGGAACGTTTCTGCGAAATATTATCAGGTGTGCCTTCGTTGGTTGTGTTTACTCTGGCCATTCTTCATTTTGGTAATACATTTGGGGTTTTTCTTATGGTGATTTGCCTCACGGGATGGATGGGTACAGCTCACCGAACCCGTGTTCAGTTTTATCGTTTCAAGGGACGTGAGTACATTTTGGCCTCCAGAACACTCGGATCTTCGGATATGAGACTGATCTTTAAGCACATCCTTCCGAATTCCATGGGTACGATCATTACAGGAGCGGTTCTTATGATACCTTCCACTGTATTTACGGAAGCCTCTCTCGCATATTTAAATTTGGGACTTCAGGGAAAGGAATCATTCGGTGTACTGATGTCAAGTCACCAGCAGTATCTTCCGCTGTATCCGAACCTTGTGGTCTTCCCTGCTGTGATCATTGCATTAATTGAGATCTCGTTCAATCTTTTCGGAAACGGTCTCAGAGATGCATTTAATCCGTCTCTGAAAGGAAGTGAATGATATGGCCGAAGAAAAAGTATTATCGGTAAATGAACTTGTTATAAATTTTAAAACAGATAACGGTATATTAAAGGCTGTAAGAAACGTTTCCTTTGACCTGTACAGAGGAGAGACTCTCTGTATCGTAGGAGAATCAGGATCCGGAAAATCCGTTACTTCCAAGGCTATCATGGGTATTCTTTCAAGGAATTCCATTATCGAGCATGGAAACATCATGTACCGTGGAGAAAATCTTCTGGAGATTTCAGAAGATCAGTTTTACAAGATCCGTGGTCATAAGATCGGGATGATCTTCCAGGATCCGCTTTCATCCTTAAACCCCATTGTACGTATCGGTAAGCAGATCACAGAGGCTACTCTTGTAAACAATGACAAACTCAAGCTCATGTACAACGATCTGATCAGTGATGATCTTATCAGATACAAGAATGTTGTCGCAAAGATGAACATTGAGATCGACAACGAAAAAAAGAAGCTTGACGAGATGATTTCCGTGTTTGAGGCTGATAAGGAGAATCTTACCGGAGAACAGATCGCTGCAAGAAAAGCAGAGCTCGCTAAGAAAAAACGTGATTTTAAAGAATATAAAAAGAGCGTTAAAATTAAGTATAACGATAAGGCCAAGCAGTTAAAAATGGTTCTTAACGAAACGGAAAAACGTGCCAAGGACCAGGTCAATGAATACAAGAACAAGATAACATCAGAACATAAAGACAAGATCAAAGAATTGAAATTAAAGCTGTCTGCGGCTTCTGACCTCAGAGAAAAAGAGAAGATAAAGGCAGAAATAGAAAAAGAGAACCTTGAATTTGTCAATAAGCTTAAGATCACAAAAGCTGAAGCAAAACGCCGCGCTATTGAGATCATGAGAGAGGTTGGTATTCCTGAACCCGAAAGAAGATTTAAGCAGTATCCTTTTGAGTTTTCAGGCGGTATGAGACAGCGTATCGTTATTGCCATTGCTCTCACAGCATCACCTGAGATACTGATCTGTGATGAGCCGACCACTGCTCTTGATGTAACGATCCAGGCCCAGATCCTTGAACTTATCAATAAGATCAAAAAGGAAAGAAATCTCTCCTGCATCTTCATTACACACGACCTCGGCGTTGTTGCCAATATGGCTGACAGAGTTGCTGTAATGTATGCCGGAAAGATAGTTGAATACGGTAAAGCAGATGAGATCTTTTACGATCCCAAGCATCCTTACACTTGGGCACTTCTTTCGAGTATCCCTGATGTGGACAGCAAAGAAAAGCTTGTTGCTATTCCGGGAACACCTCCGAACATGATCTATCCTCCTAAGGGAGATGCATTTGCGGCAAGAAGCTCCTATGCCATGAACATAGATTTCAGAGAAGAACCTCCCATGTTCAAGGTCAGCGACACACATTATGCTGCGACTTGGCTGCTTTCCGAAAAAGCTCCTAAGGTGGAAATGCCCAAGATCGTTTCCGAAAGAATCAGAATATCATTGGAGGAGGATGCAAAATGAGCAATATGCAAGATGAAAAAATCACATTATCCTCTGATATGAGTACGATCTCCACGGAAGAACTTAACAGAAGATATCATATAAATCCTAAGATCAAGCAGAAGGAAGAGCTCAGAAAGAACAGGATCATCCTTTCTGTAAGACATCTGAAGCAGTACTTCTTCTCCGGTGTAGGTGCCAATCGTATGAAGATGAAGGCTGTTTCCAATGTTTCCTTTGATGTAATGGAAGGTGAATGCCTTGGAATCGTTGGAGAAAGCGGATGCGGTAAAACCACTACAGGCAGAAGCATCATACGTCTTTACGACATCACCTCCGGCTCCATTTACTACAAGGGAGTTCGCGTCGGAGCAGGCTCAAGATGGAACAAAAAAGAGATCAAGTGGAGCAAGATCCATGCTAAAGAAAAGATCAGGGAAATAAATGAGAAGTACGGTAAAGGTTCTGATGAAGCTAACAGGCAGATCGCAGAGATCAAAGCAGAACTGAGCAAGACCATTGCTACTCAGAAAGAAAAGATCAAGAGTATTGAATTTGACAGAGATCATCTTCCCCGTAAGCTTATGAACGAGATCCAGATGATCTTCCAGGATCCCATAGACTCACTGGATCCTCGTATGACAGTTGAGGACATCATTCAGGAAGGTCTTAAGATCCAGGGCTTTAAAAACAAAGAAGAAAACCACAAGAAGGTTGTTGAGATGCTTCACAGGGTTGGACTTGTTGAGGAACACGCATCACGTTATCCTCATGAGTTCTCAGGCGGACAGCGGCAGAGGATCGGTATTGCACGTGCCCTCATTATGAATCCTAAGCTTCTGATCTGTGACGAACCTATCTCTGCTTTGGATGTTTCCATTCGTGCGCAGGTGATCAACCTTCTCAAGGAATTGCAGAATGAATTGGGCCTTTCTTTGATCTTCGTTGCACACGACCTTTCTGTTGTCAAGTACTTTTGCGACACCATCGTGGTAATGTACTTTGGAAAGATCGTTGAAAAGGCATCCAGTGATGAGCTGTTTAAGAATCCCATGCATCCTTATACAAGATCATTGCTTTCAGCGATACCGAAGCCCAATCCCAGATCGGAGAGAACACGTAAGCGTATCACCTATAATCCTGCAGAGGCACACAACTATACTCCCGACAATCAGCCCGAACTTAGGGAACTGAAGCCCGGACATTTTGTTCTCTGCAATGAGGAAGAATTTGCCTCCTATAAGAAGCAATTAAAGGACTGATATGAGTTTAATATCAAAACTGTTTTTCCATTCACCAAAAAGATACATCGCTGCCGTTATCATCACAGCAGTGATCACGGTAGTCAGGATACTGCTTCTCAGTCCTTCCTGGTTCGCCTTAGTGGACGGACTTGGAATGGGCGGAGTATTGACCGCGCTGTTCGGACTCCTCGTGCTTGTGGCCAATCTTGGTGCTTTCAATCTTTTTGCTTATTCGTTCTCAACTCATGGCCTAAAGCGTAAATACAGGACCTACTATGACTACACCGAGGCGAAGAACGAAGAACGCAGGGGTAACGCAAGATTTTGTGTTCCCTATGTTACTGTTGGAATTCTGGCAGTGATTGCATCGATGGTAATGGACTCTTTGATCCATTGATATGGCAGGTTCAAAACCTTGCAGATAAACAAAAAGCGGGAAGCGCAAGCTTCCCGCTTTTCAGTTTGATCGTGTTTCAGTATTTACGTAATGTAATTGATCTTAATACCAAGTGTTACGTAAAAGATGAGTATCAGGGCTGTAAACACTCTCGAGTAGCGCCAATACATCCACCGCCCTGTCCGTTAGATGGACTTGGATTTGTTGTGTCACTACTTCCGCCACCGTCTTGGGGACAGTCGTAGGTGCATTCTCTTGACCATGGAGCGGCCTGAACAGACACAGCACTGACTGTGGAAACGAGGATTACTGTAGCAATAGCTGCAGCGATTACTTTAAATGCTTTTTTCATATAAGAACCTCCTCCAAAAATGAAAAATAGTTACACTACTATTGTTAACTAAACTGTGAAAAAAATCAAGTAATTTTTACCCTTTTCCGACGGGGTTATGGGTTTATTTTTTGTCATTCACCCTCTGTTTTTTGCTACTTAATCGGAAAAATTATCTGCTCCAAATCCATCGGGCATTATTTCAAGAGTGTCACTGTGAGCGCCGGAATCCGAATTAACAATGTTAACAGAGCCGGGATCATGATAATAATCGGAGGAATCGCTGCTGCTTGATCCACCACCATAAATATCATCATTCTCAAAACGGACAGTGTGATCGGATGCAGAACCGGATGTCTCGGCTGTTACTGCCGAGGTTTATTTTATTACTATTGAATTGGAGTCCATTTAAATAAACATAAGCATGAATAAAGGCATAGTGACCAGCTTATCAGCTTTCCCGACATTGGAGGATGACATTTTATAGCCAACATTTATTATATCGTGTTCTTTGAGAATGTTGGTGAGAGAATTTGCTTTGCTTCGACCTGCTTTGATCTCAATGGGCGTGGGAAGGCCGTTACGGGTGATGAAAAATTCGATCTCACTGGTATTTTTCTCGTTCTTGTAGAAGAATAATTTGCTGTATCCTCTTTTGTACAGCATGTCTGCGGCCAATGCTTCGTAAAGACCTCCTTTTGAAAGTCCGAGCAAAGAGGGGACCGGGGCAGCTTTTTTTTCTGCATCAAGTAAAATTGCATTTTTCAAACTTTCGTCATATGCTCCGACGACCATTCCGACATCGGTTGGATACAGTCTGAAATTGGTTTCGTCGGAAAAAGCTTCAAGAGGATAATCGATCCTTTTCAATGAGGTTACTTTTTGCAGGATCATCTGATCGCAGAGCCAGTCTATGCTTGTTCCGAATTTGGTTGCAGTCCCTTTGGATTCGACGGCAGAATACTGAAACTTATGGTTTTCCTTGCTTAATTGAAAAGGAACGCTGTCGTAGCATTTTTGTGCCTTAATCCTGACTTCCGGCGGTGAAAAGCGGGCGATGTCTGCTCTGTAGTCAGCGATCAGCCTTTTTTGAACGGAATGAACATTTGACATGTTTCTTGTGCTGATATATGCATTGACAGCCTCGGGCATTCCGCCGACACACATGTACTTTGCAAGGTATTGCATCATTCTGTCCATCAATACGGCAGGGAGTTTTTCGAGATTGGAAAAATAGTCGGAAATGGAGGAAATGACTTTTTGGTCAATGCCTTCTGCCATGAGAAACTCCTCAAAGTCAAGAGAGTACATGGGCATATGGTCAACGTAGCCGACAGGGTAAGATTCCTTGCTTACGAAGGATAGACCAAGTGCGGAGCCCATACCGATAACATCATATCTTCCGTCCTTTGTCCAATATTTGAGGGAAGCAAGTGCGCGGGGGCATTCCTGGATCTCGTCAAAAAGAAGGAGTGTCTTACCCGGGACAAATCTGGCGGAAGGGATAAAAACGGATAGCTTGAGGATAAGCGACTCGACGTCAAGGCTGTCAGAAAAAATTTCAATGTACTCGGGGTTCTTAATGAAATCGATGTATATAAATGAGTCGTATTCCTTTGAAAAGCATTCGGTTACAATATAGGTTTTGCCTATCTGTCGTTGTCCTTTGATCATAAGGCTCTTGTGACCGGGCGTATTTTTCCATTTGATGAGTTCGGACAGAATCTTTCGATTAAGCATGTTAAGCTCCTTTCGTGATAAAGACAATATTATTCTATAGAAAAAACACAATGGTGTCAATATTTTTCTATAGAAAAATACTACGATATCAAATATTTTACTATAGAAAAAAACAAAAATGCCCTCTGGGGCTGAATAGGGATTTTTACTTCCTGTTTGTAAGAGTAACTTCTTGTGAGCCGTTTTTTGCAAGAGTAACTCCAAAAATCGCACCTTGAAAACAGAATTAAGTTTTGCAAAAACGGCCCAAATCGGAAGTTTCTATTGCAAGGGTAGCATTTAGTTTTACAAATGCCTTGAAATCAAGGTTTACGATGTGGTAAGGTAACATCAAATCTTGGAACTGGAATTTAAAATTTCAATTGAGTTCCCAATTTTAAACCTATCGAATTCGATAGGTTTAAAAACGAGGCAGAATAGATGCTTAACTTAATAGCGTTGGGGACGGGAGTATGGGTTCATTTTTTGTCACTCACCCCTCGATTTTTGCCACTTACCTTGATTGTTGAGACAAAATATGCTTTATATTGTATTATGCACATGTCGGAAAGCAAAAGAGGAAGGAGATTCAAAATGAAGGTCAGTTTAGATGTTTCGCCCGAGTTTAAGGAACCGTATGCAGTGATACACACGGACAGGGTTACGGAGGAGATACAGAGGATCCTGGAAGTGTTCGGGACCACGGAAACTCCCGTCACTGCCTTCAGAAATGAAGAGGACATCGTGATCCTTAAGCCGGTGGAGATCTTTATGGTCAGGGTTGAAAACGGAGATACCATCATTTACGGGGAAAAGCAGCAGTATCGTTCGAAAAAGAGACTGTATGAACTCAGCCGGCAGTTGGGAAACCAGTTTATGCAGATCTCAAAATCCACGATCATAAACCTTTCCTGCATGGACAGTATCGAAGCGAGTTTTGGATGTTCCTACCTTTTGAAGCTTAAAAACGGATGCAGTGATTACGTGACGCGGACGTATTTGCCTGCTTTTAAGAAGTATCTCGGATTGTAAAATAAGGAGGTCAGGTATGAAAGGAATTATTAAAGGCTCGTTTCAGGGAATCGCTCTTTCTTTGTGCATATTTGCAGTGGTCTGCATGGTGTTTGACATAGTGGAAAGAGGAGATTTCAGTCTTCAGAACTATCAGATGACAAAGATGATCATAGGCTGTCTGATCTGTGGCATCGGTTTCGGAGCGCCTTCCGTTGTTTACAACAGCGAAAAGCTTTCCTATCCCGTGAAAGTGCTGATCCACATGGGAGTGGGATGTATTGTCTACACCATAGTAGCTTTTAACGTGGGCTGGCTCGGAAACGAAACATCCCTCGCATTAAAGTGCATAATAGTGGCGTGTCAGATCGCATTGGCATTTGCCATCTGGTTCATCTTTAAGATCTATTACAACAATCAGGCTAAAAAGATGAATGAGAAGATCAGGTCCATGAGGTAATAGATCAAAAAAGAATCAACGCTCTTCGGATAAAACCGGAGAGCTATTTTATTTGACGATCGTCAAATAAAATGCTATAATACGTGGAGAATATTTGACGACCGTCAAATAAAATGGAGACAAACCATGGAAGAATATAGCAAAGTCATTACAGAAAAACAGGATATGACCTTTTTAAAATGGTCACACATCAGGCGTTCAAGCGGGACAGCGGGGACCTTTCTTAAAGCTGAATCTGTTCTTGGCGGGGTAAAAAAATACTACAAGCTATCAAATTATGATCAAGTCAACGGTGTTGTGGGGCATGAATGCGTTAACGAATTGATCGTTGACAGGCTCCTCGACATCCTTGGCGTGGAGCACATTCATTATGAATTGATAAATGCTCTGGTGGAAATAGAAGGAAAAGAGTATTCGGCATATATATGCTCGTCGAAGGACTTTAAAAGGCCCGGAGAGAGCAAGGCTGCGTTGGATGATTTCTTTGTGGCAAATGCGGAAAAGGGGGAAGGAAGATATGACTTCTGTGTGCGGATGGGATGGAAGAATTATATAGACACTATGCTGGCGGTGGACTATCTGATCCTGAACCGCGACAGGCACGGGGCAAACATTGAAGTTTTGCGGGATTCTCGAAGGAAAAGTCTAAGAATCGCGCCTCTGTTCGATCATGGGGTGTCGCTTCTCTTTAACTGTAAGAATGACGAAGAAGCAGAAAACTTCGACGTCCTTGAGGATAGACCATGTCAGAATTTTATTGGCAGCCGTTCCGTCTATGAAAATCTTTTGCTGATCGGAAATAAAAAGGAAGTGTTTAAAAATGAGCTGAAAGAGGAACACAGAGAACTTCTCTTTAAAGATCTTGAGGCTGTGCTTTCCGAAACGTTCAGGACAAAGATCTGGGAGATGATCTTTAAGAGGTACAAGATATATGAAAAGCTATGAGATCGTAAATGAAGAGAATTCCCGCAGGATAGGGGTTCTGCTTTATTACGAAAAGGAAAAGAACTTTATAACAGAACTTGAGGATGATCTCGATGAGTGGAGCGCGCCATTGCTTTTTTCAAATCAGGTAAGGCAGGGGAACTTTACGGTTTCAAGGGAACTCAGCCTGCTTTGGGTGCGAGAACGGGTTATTCCCCCCACGAGGCAGAACATCAGAGAGATCCTCGCTAATCACAGACTGAATGAATACGATGAAATGAAGTTTCTGGAGATATCTGAAGGAAGATGTTCTCAGGACAGTTTAAGGATAAAAAAGGTAAAGGTTCTTCCGGAGTTTGTGCGAAAAAGGGAAGAAAAAAATCTTGTGAGCATGTTTCCGACAGGGGATAACGAGCTGGTGTGTTTTTTTGCGGATGACAGGGTGAAACGTGTCGATCTGAAAAAGATAGCATCGGAAGAAACCAAAAAGGTTGTAAAGAACAGAGAACTCTTCCTTTCAGCGACCCTTGGTTCGGGAGGTTATTATGTTACTTTTAATGACTCCATTGATGTTCCGGCGTCGATACTTTATTCCTTTGGTGAGGACATGGGTGTAAAAAGATCTGATTTCCTGGATTTCCTTAAGGGAAATGTCCTTGATACAAAAGATGTTTGTACTCTTCTCTCATGTTCAAGGCAGAATGTTTCCTATCTTGCAAAGCAAAAGGACCTGATTCCTGTAAAAGAAAATGTAATGGGCAACCTGTATCTTAAAGAAGATGTCCTGAAAACAGGATGGTGATGATCCTTTGGGTTATGGTGTCACTCCGCGAGACTTTGCAGGAAGTACTTACGATAGTGGAGGGGTGTCACCGCCTCGTGCTTTTTAAAAACCCGGATAAAGTAGGACGCGGTGGAAAAGCCGCACTCCAGCGCGATATCTTCAATGGTCATGGAAGTGCTTCTAAGAAGCGACTTGGCGTGATTGAGCCGCACTGTGATCAGGTAGTCGTTCGGGGTGAAACCGGTCTGCTGCCTGAAAGTCCGTAAAAAGTAGAACTTGCTGACGGAAAGCCTTTCGCAGACGCCTGACAGGTCGAGATCGGATTTAAATTCTTCTTCGATGATCTGGATAGCACTGCTCACAACGGGAGAAAGGGGCTTTGAGGAAGCTTCGCTGCTTCCGATAACATGGATCAGCATCTTGGAGCACAGATCCATCAGCATGGTGGAACACTCGATAAAAGAGATGGGGTCGTTCCGGGAAGCGAAATCGTAAACTTCCTTAAAGAACCGGGTGCCCGCAGTAAGCGGAGCCTCGCCCCAGTTATCCAGAAAATCGCTGATGTAACCGTCTATGCACGCGCCCGAAAAATGGATCCACCTGAATTCCCAGATGCAGTCCGGGGAACAGAAGTAGGAATGAGGCAGCATGCAGTCGATCAGGGTGGCGGAACCGGGCTTTAAGACGATCTCTTTATCCAGGTACCTGATGCAGCCCTCTCCGTGCGTGGTGTAGAGGAGAAGGAAACTCTTAAGGCGGCTCCTGTCAAAAACGCCGTATCCGGGCAGAGCCTTGTAATGCCCCATGCACTGAACAAACATATTTTTTTGTCTGACTTCCTTGGACGGGGTGAAATCCTCGGCCCAGGAGTCTTTTTTTAAATTGCTGTAAGGGATTATGGTTCTCATGATCTTATTCTATCACACAGGCATATGTTTCGAAAGCAATATTTTAACATTTAAATAGCAACATATGATTATGAAACTTGAAAACAGCGGTGATATTATACAGTTGAACAGAAAACGTGCATAGCACTAAAATGATATTTGAAGCCCTAACCCCGTCCCCGCGGGCTCAAAAGGAGAAACAGGAAATGAGCGAAGTAAAAGTTTGGGAAGAATCGGTGGTGATCCCGACCTACGAGGTGGGAGCGCCGGACAAAAATCCGATGTTCCTTGAAAAAAGAGTATATCAGGGAAGTTCGGGAAAGATCTACCCCTACCCCTCGACAAACGAGATCAGCAGGATAAAGACGGACAAGGCATGGAAAGCGCTGTGGCTGGAAAACGACTATCTGAAGGTCATGATCCTTCCCGAGCTTGGAGGGCGCATACAAAGAGCCTACGACAAGACAAACGGTTACGACTTTGTTTACTACAACCATGTGATAAAGCCTGCACTTGTGGGACTCACTGGACCCTGGATCAGCGGAGGCATAGAGTTCAACTGGCCTCAGCACCACAGGCCGACGACCTATATGCCTGTAAACTACAGACTTGCGGAAAACAGTGACGGAAGCAGGTCCGTACTTTTGGGGGATGTGGACAGGATGTATGGAACGAAGGAGCTCACGAAGATCACTCTCTACCCCGACAAGGCATATATCGAGATCATGGGGCAGCTTTACAACAGGACGCCTCTACCGCAGACTTTTTTGTGGTGGGCAAATCCTGCGGTTTCGGTGAACGACTACACCCAGTCTGTTTTCCCGCCCGACGTTCACAGCGTCTACGACCATGGAAAGAGGGCGGTTTCAAGATTTCCGATAGCAACGGGTGAATACTACAAATACGATTACAGTGAGGGCGTGGACATTTCGAGATACAAGAATATCCCCGTACCCACATCATATATGGCTGAAAGATCCGACTACAACTTTGTGGGAGGATACGATTATCAAAAGAAAGCAGGACTTCTGCACGTGGCGGATCACCATGTATCGCCCGGAAAGAAGCAGTGGACCTGGGGCTGCGGCGACTTCGGAAAGGCATGGGACAGAAACCTTACGGATGAGGACGGACCCTACATTGAGCTGATGACGGGCATGTACTGCGACAATCAGCCGGATTTTTCATGGCTAAAGCCCTATGAAGAAAAGGTGTTTAAGCAATACTTTATGCCCTACAAACAGGTGGGATACGTAAAGAACGCCTCTGTGGACTGTGTGCTGAACACGGAGAAGAGGGGCGGGAAACTATATGTCTGCGCCTATGGCACTTCCCCCATCGATGCGACTATTGTTGTGACTTACGACAAAAAAGAGATCTACAGGGAAGATACAAAGCTTTCTCCGACTGAAGTCTACGAGAAAGAGCTGGATCTTGATGTTACCGATGAATACAAGGTGAAGGTCTCGGTCCGTTCCGGAAAGAGGGAGCTGATCTCCTATCAGCCGAAGGATCAGGGGATACCTGTTCTTGCGGAGCCGGCAAAAGCCGCCAAAGAGCCGCAGGAGATCATGACAAATGAGGAACTGTACCTTACCGGACAGCATATAGAGCAGTACAGACACGCCACATGGCTTCCGGATCCTTACTATCTTGAGGGACTGAAGCGTGATCCCGACGACACGAGGATCAACAATGCCTACGGTCTACTGCTCCTTAGACGCGGCTGTTTCGAAGAGAGCGAAAAGTACTTCAGACGCGCATTGAAACGACTTACTCTCATGCATCCGAATCCCTATGATTCCGAGCCCTATTACAATCTGGGTCTGGCACTGTTCGCACAGGAGAGATTCGAAGATGCTTACGATGCTTTTTATAAGGCAACCTGGGTGAATGAACTCAGGGAAATGTCCTTTTACTATCTATCGGCCGTAGCTGTGAGAAAGAACGTTCTTGACGAGGCCTTGGAGTTTATCGAAAAGGCTCTTGTCAAGAATGCTCACAGTATTAAAGCAAGAGGTCTGAAAGCGGCGATACTTTTGAAAACGGGAAGAAAAGAGGAAGCGAATGCGTGGATCCGGGAAAACCTCGATCTGGATGCGTTTGACTATGTTTCCCTTTACTTAAGGCTTTCCGCGGCGGATGAGAAAGACAGGAAGCCCCTTTTGGAGGATCTCATCGGTCTAACGGGGGGAGATCCCGAGATCTTTTTAAACATCGCAAGGGATCTGGCAGAGTGGGGCCTGTACGAAGAAGCGGTGGGTGCGCTGGGCATATGCCCGAAGGAGCATCCTTTGATCCTGTATTACAAGGGGGCGTATCTTAAAAAGGCGGGAAAGGATGCGGAGAGCACAAAAAGCTTTAAGGCAGCGGAAAAGTGCGATCCTGCCTATTGTTTCCCGAACAAGCTCGAGGACATTTCGGTCCTTACGGAAGCGATGAATGCGGATCCCGAGGGAGCAAAGGCACCTTACTATCTCGGATGCCTGTTCTACGACAAACTGCAGTACGACAGAGCGATCGAACTCTGGGAGAAGTCGCTTGATCTGGACGACACTTATCCTACGTTACTCAGAAATCTTTCGGTTGCGTACTATAACAAGAGAAATGATAAAGAAAAAGCGAGAAAGTGCATGGAAAGGGCCTTTGCGCTGGATGAAACCGATGCAAGAGTGTTTCTGGAACTGGATCAGCTGTATCAAAAACTGGGTGTTAGCCTTGAAGAAAGGCTTGCGGGATTTAAAGCCCACATCGGACTCATTGAAAAGCGAGACGATCTTTACACGGAATACGTGACGCTGCTTAACAGCCTGGGAATGTACGGGGAAGCATATGAACGCATAACCGGTCACTCTTTTCAGACCTGGGAAGGAGCGGAGGGAAAGATCACCGCTCAGTTTAAGGTCTGCCTTTTGCAGATGGCGAAGGAAAAGCTTGCGGCAGGGGACACAAAGGAAGCGGAGCGACTTCTAAAAGAAGCGGTCTCTTACCCCGAAAACCTGGGTGAAGGCAAGCTGGAAGGCACAAAGGACAATCACATCTATTACACTCTGGGCCTGGTCTATGAGCGGGAAGGCAGAAAAGAAGAGGCAGCGGAATGCTTTGAGAAGGCTACCCTCGGCGCTATGGAAGTTGCAGGCATGATGTACTACTACGATCAGCCGGCGGACATGATCCTGTACCAGGGACTTGCGAAGGAAAAACTGGGAGATAAGAAGGCCGCCAATGCGCGTTTCTACAGGCTTATGGATTACGGTGAACAGCATCTTCACGATGTGTTCAAAATGGACTACTTTGCAGTTTCTATGCCTGACATGAGCGTTTTTGATGCAGACATGAACGCAAAGAACGAGGCCCACTGCCACTACCTCATGGGACTGGCAAATCTGGGGCTTAAAAATAAAGAAAAAGCGACAGAGTGCTTTAAAAAGGTGCTGGCAATTGATAACACCCACCAGAATGCGATACTGTACATGTGAGCCTTTTGGAAAAGGTGCACGATTACCCTCTTTACCGGACAGCCGGTAAAGGGGCATTTTTTATGGAAAAAATACAATTACACATCACTATTCTGCGGAAAACGCGGCTTTACATTATATTGTTTTGCTGATATGCTTATTAAAAACAAACTATTTTTGAGGAGGTAGTTATGAAAACAATTCAAGGTGTGGAACTCGCAATCAAGGTACTCTCTGTTTTGGCTATTATCGTATCTACAATCAGTTTTTTGATGGATCTGCTTAAGTTTTTTTCCGAGCCCTTTGAGTTTTGGGTGTCGTTGGTCGTTTTGGTGGCAGAGATCCTTTTGACGATCAGGATTTACGGTTACATCGCAAGAGAAGAAGAGTGTTCGACCTTAGTAAAGGTTTTGACTTTCATCTTCATGACATTTGCCGTTGGGGTGCTGGTTTGCTGCTATCATCCCGAAGACATTGCAAGATATTATGGAGAAATGAAAAGAAGATACGGAGAGGAAGAACCTAAAAACCCAAATTTCCTGTCAGGTATAGAACCTGTACACAGACACAATGACGAGGAATAAAGGGTCATTTTCCCGCTTTACAACCCCGCACATTCTTGGTAAAATGGCAAAAAATGATACCCTGACCACAAAGGGTCAAAATGAAAGGATTAACATGAATGCTTATTTTGCAGGCGGATGCTTTTGGTGCGTCACGCCGATCTACAAGATTTACGGAGTCGATAAGGTAACAAGCGGCTACAGCGGCGGTGATGAGCCCAATCCCTCCTATAAGGATGTGAAAGCCCAGAAAACGGGGCATCGTGAGACCATCAGTCTTGAGTACAGAGAAGACAAGGTGAGTTTTGAAAAGCTTTTGGACATATACTTTGCGAATGTGGACCCCTTCGATGCTGAGGGGCAGTTTATCGACAAAGGTTTTTCCTACACTCTGGCCATCTTTTACGTAAACGAGGCCCAGCACGAGGCGGCAGCCAAAAAGATTGCCGAGATCGAGGCAGCGGAGGGCAAAAAGGTTCAGGTGGCACTGGAGCCCTTTAAGAGCTTCTGGCCCGCTGAAGAAGAACATCAGGACTATTATCTTAAGCATCCTGAGGAGTTTGAACAGGAGCTGATCTCATCCGGCAGAAAACATGTCTGAAGGATCAAATATGATACGAAAAAAGCAGGACGGCGATCGCTGTCCTGCTGATTTTTTTTATTCGCTATCTCGGGCTTTCGTCGTTCTCGCCCTTCATTTTCCGCTTGCATGCATACATTGCAGCGTCCGCTTCATTTACCACCTGGGAAATGTCTGCGCCTTTGCCTCTGGCGGTTCCGTGCGCTACGGAAACACAGGCTTCGGCTTTGCTCTTTGTGCAGGCGAGGAGATTCAGGATCTCTCTTTCCACCTTCTTTTCATACCCCGGAGCGGGATTGTCGATTATGGAAACAAATTCGTCGCCACCTATACGGTAAACGCGGATGGTGTCGCTGCTCTTGGCAAGCAGTGCCTCAGCCAGCTCGATTATGATCTGGTCGCCCATCTCATGACCGTATTCGTCGTTCACTTCCTTGAGATTGTTGATATCCCAGAAAATAACACCGACTGTGTCCAGCTTCGGGTAGTACGACTCGGTCATTTCCGCGTACTTGTTCTTGTTGAATGCTCCGGTAATGAAATCCGTTTCGCTGATGAGCTTCGTTCTTGCCATCTGCGCTGCTTCCGCTCTGCCCTTGGCAGTGATCTGGGAAAGCATGAAAGCGATGAGCGAAAGGAGCATTACCCTCGGAAAAGAGGCATATGCGATGATGATGAACGTGGGGTCGGGATTTATTTCAAGTCCGGCATATCCGTCCCGGGCAAGCTGCGTGAAGTAATGGTAATTGGAATTGCTGACAAAGAAAATGTTCAGATCGCAAAGCCCGTAGTAGAAGGACACAAGGGAGCTGACCACAACCGTAATGCCGTTAACGGCAAGCGTGCACCATATCACATGCTGTTTCGAATATTGAGCCGCGAAGATCAAAGGAAGCACATAGAGAAGGACCGCATGAAAAGAAAGTACAGCAGCTATGGTTCCGCAAAGCACGCAGATCACAGAGAGTACCAGGTATTTCAGCCATCTTTTTGAGTTGTCGAAGATCCTGAGTATCGCTCTCAGGGACAGGAAACCGAGAATGCCGATGATAGCGGCCTTCGTCATCAGATCTTTATCAACTACGAAAAAGCCGCATACAGTCAGCGCCCAGGCTGTAACGACAACGATCACCATGGCCAGCAGACCCTGTGATGAGTAGTTGTTTGCCCGTGCCTCGATCTCGTCCCAAGGATCGGAGTAGGTTTGTTTTTTCATGCTCTTTATTATACCAAAAATTCAAAATTAGTAAACAAGCGTTAATAAAAATAACAAATAGTTACTGTTCACACCGCCCTAACGCTGTAATTCGCAATCCGCTACGCTACTTGCTCATTAAGCGGGGGCGGTTACTGCTACGCAGAATATGCCGTGTGCTGAAACTCTTTGAAAGCAAGCTTTCAGAGTTTTAGCACACAGCATATCTGTGAACAGTAACATAAAAAATATTCCGTACATTTACATGTAGAAGCGTTTCATCAGCCTGATCAGATCCTCTTCGTCCGATGCCTGCATGAGTTCACAGGCGGAATGCATAGCAAGGATGGGAACGCCGATGTCCACAGTATGCATGGGAAGAAGTGAGGACAGCATGGGGCCGATGGTGGATCCGCCGGGAATGTCGGCACGGATCATGAATTTTTTGTATTTGGCGCCTGCTTCACGACAGAGCATCTCTGCTGTGGCGATGGCGGAAGGGTCCAATGTGTAACGCTGATTGGAGCTGACCTTTATGGCTATGCCTTCTCCGAAACCGATCTTGTTCACGGGATCGCATTTCTCGGGATGATTGGGATGAGTTGCGTGTCCCACATCCACGGAAAAGAGGAAACTGGATAAAATGGCATCATTCAGGCTTTCTGCGGGGAATCCGAGACCTGCGGTAAGTTTCTCCAGAAGAGTCCTCATGACCGCGGAATTGGCCCCGGTCTTGGAACGGCTTCCGATCTCTTCGTGGTCGAAGAGAAGAGCCACATCGACTGAATCCTCGGGAGAAGCAGTGGAAATGGCTTCCGTAAGAGCGTAGCAGCTTGTCAGGTTGTCCAGGGCCGGAGCGGAAAGCATCTCGCCTTCAAAGCCCACGGGTGTGGGAGCGTCACAGCAGTAAACGTAGAGGTCGCAGTCCAGGATGTCTTCTTTCCTGACTCCAAGCTCCTTTGCAACCGCTGAAATGAGGTAATCTTCCTCATTGATCTTCTTGTCGAACATTCCCAGGATGGGCACCATGTCTGTCTGCTGATTCAGCGCAACACCCTTGTTCACATCCCGGTTAAAGTGGATGGCAAGGTTCGGGATCACTGCCACGGGGCGCTTAAAATCGAACAGTCTGAGCTCCGGGCTAAAGGGATCGCTGCTCTTTAAAGCCACAAGACCTGCCACCGAAAGGGGGCGGTCAAGCCATGTGTTGTAGATGGGGCCGCCGTAGATCTCGCAGTTCAGCTTCATCCACCCGTTGTTTCCTGCGGGGGAGTACTCAGCAACAGGCTTTATGTGCAGACACGGGTGATCCGTGTGCGCAGCGGCTACGTGGAAGGGGCTTCCTGCCTTTACATTTCTGCCCACATTAAAAGCCGCGATGGCAGTGGAGTAGATCTTAACATAGTACTTCCCGCCGGGAACCGCCTTAAAAGGCTCGTTCAGGGCAAACTCCGTAAAACCTGCACCCGCAAGGATCTCTTCTGCGGCAGCGACTGCGTGATGGGGCGTTATGCCTTTTTTAAGATAATCTATAAATTCCATATGATACCTCCGAAAAAAGTCGTGAAAAGCGCGGAACCCGCCCGTACAGGCATATGGGTTGCGCGGCTGATTTCTTATTGTAACATATGCGTGCGAATAAGAAAACACAAAGATTAAATCCCTATTAAAAGATTGTTTTTTTGTTGACAATGGACACTTGTGCGATTATAATTATATTGGCAAAAAATTCGAGTTGTGTGAGCAATTCGAACAATATATATGCTCTTTTATAAAAGTTTTCTCTCAAAATAAATCAAGGAGGACATGCATATGTCAACAAAAGCTTTTTACAGACCCGAAGAAATCGGCGCCGGTAAGGTTGGTTTTTCAAAAACCAGATCCATCATTGAAGCTGCCTTCTACGGAAACAATGTAGTAAAGGTAAACACTCTTAAGGAGGCATATAACCTCGCAAAGAACTCACCCGGAACAATCGTTACGGATATGCCTGTAAAGGACGGAGATACATTCGGACTTGAAAAGGATGCAAAGGTACTTCTTTTCAACGACGGTGCCGTAACAGGACGTTACGCTGTAGCGCGCAGGATCAAGGGAGAGCCCGGAGTTGACGATGCAAAGCTCGATAAGGTTGTCATGGACGCCGTTTACGAGACAAGATGGAAGACAATGTATCATGCAGAGTGCTTCATCGGTCTTGATCCCGAGTTCATGGTTAAGGCTCACCTTCTCATTCCCGAAGGAGAGGAGAACCTTCTTTACAACTGGATGCTCAACTTCCAGTATATGTCAGACGCTTACGTTAAGATGTACAAGAACTCCAAGCCCGTTGGTGACGGCAAGGAGCCTGACATCTACATCTTCTCGGATCCTCAGTGGGAGCCCCACGAAGCACCCGATGTTGATTACAGCTGCTTAAGCGATCCCAGAACTCTCTGCTACTTCGATACAAACCAGAACTGCGCTGCAATCCTTGGTATGAAGTACTTCGGTGAGCACAAGAAGGGAACACTTACCATCGCTTGGGCTATCGCAAACAGAAACGGCTACGCATCCTGCCACGGCGGACAGAAGGAGTACTCACTTCCCGGCGGCAAGAAGTTTGTTGCTTCCGTTTACGGTCTTTCAGGATCCGGTAAGTCCACACTTACACATGCAAAGCACGGCGGAAAGTACGACAAGGACGGCGGTATCAAGGTTCTTCATGATGACGCATTCATCATCAATTCCGATACCTGCGCATCCATCGCTCTTGAGCCCACTTACTTCGATAAGACGGCAGACTATCCTACAGGCTGCCCTGACAATGAGTACCTCATCACTGTTCAGAACTGCTCAGCTACCATCGACTGCGACGGTAAGATCCAGCTCGTAACAGAGGATATCAGAAACGGTAACGGACGTGCCATCAAGTCAAAGCTTTGGAGCCCCAACCGTGTTGACAAGATCGATGCTCCCGTAAACGCTATCTTCTGGATCATGAAGGATCCTACGATCCCGCCCGTTGTTAAGCTTAAGGGCGCAGCTCTTGCGGCAGTTATGGGTGCAACCCTTGCAACAAAGACATCTTCCGCTGAGCGTGTTGCTGCAGGAACAGACATGAACGCTATCAGGATCGTTCCTTACGCAAATCCTTTCAGAACCTATCCTCTTGTTAACGACTACGAGAAGTTCCACAAGCTCGTTGCCGAGAAGAACGTTGACTGCTACATCGTTAACACCGGTGACTTCATGGGCAAGAAGGTTAAGAAGGAAGATACTCTCGGAATCCTTGAGACCATCGTTGAAGGCAAGGCTAAGTTCGAGAAGTGGGGATCTTTCAGCGACATCGAGATCATGAACGACTGGTCAGGAAAGACAGGCGATTTCACACCCGACCTCAATGACGCTTCCTACAAGAAGGCTCTTACAGATGCCATGAACACACGTATCAAGGCAGTTGAAGATTTCGCAACAAAGAAGGAAGGCTACGACAAGCTTCCCGATGAAGCTCTTGCAGCTCTCAAGAAAGTTGTTTCCGAGATCAAGTAATTTAACATTTAGTCCATTAGGCTCATTCCTCTTCGGAATGGGCCTTTTTTTGAATTTAATGAAAAAACATAACCTGATGTGACACAATTATTAAATAAAAACGATAAAACTGTAAAAAAAGTCGAAACTATTGCTGCCAGATAGAGCGATTTCGGCACAAATGTGGTAAAATAAACAAACCTAATAATTTTCCCGGAGGAATCATTTATGAAACTCAGGTTTGGATTAAGAGAAAGATTTTTGATCGCAATTGTAGTATCGGGACTTATCATTACCTTTGCATCCATGATGGTTGCGGGAAAGCAGTCCGAGAAGCATCTTTTGGATTCGGTAAAGAACAACATGTACAATGTAGCTGTCTCCTACGGTCAGTACATCGAGAGCAGGGGTGAGCTGACATATGAACAGTACAAGGACATGCTTTTGGGAGTTACTATCTCCGGTTTTGAATCCAGCTATGTTTATGTAGTGGATAAAGACGGAACCATGGTTTACCACAAAACTGAAGACAAAGTCGGCAAGCCCGTTGAAAACGAGGCAGTTAAGACTCTTGTTGGAGAATTAAAGGCAGGCAGAGTTCCGAAGCCCGCCATTATCAAATACGAGTTTAAGGGCAAGGACAAGCTTGCGGGTTACTATATTACAGATAAAAAGGACATTGTCGTCGTTACATGCGACTATGATGATGTAGTACTGATCACAGACAGTCTCACAACGACATTGATCTTTGTGGCACTGGGATGCATGGTTTTCCTGATCGCGGGCGGTATCGCAGTCAGCATTGCGATCTCCCGTCCTTACAGTCACACTGTTGAAGGTGCCAACAGGATCGCAGAGCTGGATGTTTCAGAAAATGAGAAAATGAAAGCTATGGCAATGAGAAGCGATGAGAGCGGTAGGATCGCAAAATCTCTTGTAGGTGTCATAGACAGATTGAATGAAGTTATAGTCGGGCTTAAGAAAGAAAGCGAAGCCTTAAAGAACGACAGCGGAAAGATCAAGGACAGCGCAAAGAAGATCGCCGGCGCTTCCGCAGACAACTCTGCCGTTACGGAAGAGCTCAGCGCCGGTATGAACAACATCGCTGAGACCACAGAGCGCATTAAGGACAGAGTAAACGAAGTAAACGATGAAGCTCTGGAACTTGACAGGATCGCAAGAGAGAACAGGGATTCTTCCATCGAGGTCATCAAGAGAGCGGAAGGACTCGGCAAGCAGAGTACAGAAGCTGCCGACAGAGCTGAAAACATGCTGAAAGAGGTTCAGGAGCAGGTTCGCCGCGCAACGGAAAAGGCAGAGGCTGTGACAAAGATCACATCACTGACGGACACCATCTCCGAGATAGCGGGCCAGACAAGACTGCTTTCACTGAATGCTTCCATTGAGGCTGCAAGAGCAGGCGAGCAGGGACGCGGATTTGCTGTCGTTGCCGATGAGATCGGAAAGCTGGCTCAGGACAGTACCGCAGCGGTTCAGAACATCGTACAGATCGTAGGTGAGATCAGAAGCGCTGTTGACGATATGCTTAACACAATGAATGTTACATCCGATTTCATCAACGAATTGGTAACAAAGGAATTCGGAGAATTTACAAAGGTGGGCGAGAAGTACGCTGAAGATGCGGGCAATTTCGGAAGCACGATGGAAGGCTTCATCTCTGCGGTAACCGGACTTAAGAAGAACATCGATGTTATCACACAGGCCATTACGGAGATCAATTCCACACTCAGTGAGACCAACGTAGGTGTCGGAGAGATCGCTAACAGGAGCATCGAAATGGCAGAGTCCACAGGCGGTATCGAGGAAATGATCACCGAGATTGATGACAGGGCCGAGTCGCTGCTTAATACAGTAGGCAGATTTAAGGTTTGATAAGAGTTTGAATCAGAAATATTAAAGCATTAACGATACAGCCCGTGTGCATCGTCACAGGCTGTATCGCTTTTTAAAAGCATGCAGAGCAGTATGGGAGCAAAAGGGAGGTTTACGTGAACAGAAATGCGGAAATAGTAAAAACAAGTTTTATCGGTATTGCGGTAAATGTGTTACTGGCCGGGTTCAAATTTGTGGTAGGTCTGGTCGCAAACTCCATCGCTATCACGCTGGATGCGGTCAACAACTTAAGTGATGCGCTTTCCTCCGTTATTACGATCATCGGTGCGAAGCTGGCATCAAAAAGACCGGACAAAAAACATCCTTTCGGGCACGGCAGAGTAGAGTACCTGAGCGCAGCAATCATAGCGGTCATCGTATTGTACGCAGGTGTGACCGCGATGATAGAATCGGTGAAGAAGATCATCACTCCCGAAATTCCCGACTATTCCACTGTCACTCTTGTCATTGTGGCGGTGGCAGTGGCGGTAAAATTTCTGCTGGGCGGTTTCTTTATCGGTAAAGGTAAAAAGATCGCATCCGAGTCTTTGATAATGTCAGGTAAGGATGCGCGTCTGGATTCCCTGGTTTCCCTGGCGACTCTTGTGGCTGCCCTTGTATTCACAATATGGGGATTTGGCGTGGAGGCGTACCTCGGCGTACTGATCTCCCTGCTCATGATCCGCTCCGGTGTTGACATGCTGAGAGAAACACTGTCCCACATCCTTGGGGAAAGACCCGACTCCAAAATGGCGCTTTCCGTAAAGGAAGTGGTGAACAGCTTTCCGGAAGTCAGCGGAGCCTACGACCTTGTGCTCCACAATTACGGTCCCGACATGCTGACCGGTTCTGTTCACATCGAAGTGCCGGAGGATCTTAAAATGGCAGAGCTTGACCGCCTCGAAAGGGAGATCGCAGAGGCGGTTCTGGAGAAATGCAACGTTTTCCTGACGGGTATCAGCGTTTACAGCAAGAACACAAACGATTCCGAAAAACTGGCGATGCTGAACCGCATCAGAAGAGTGGTCATGGACCACGATAACATCATCCAGATGCACGGCTTTTACGTTAATTTTGATAAGAAGGAGCTTCGCTTCGACATTGTAGTTGGTTTCGGAGCAGAGAACAGGGAAGAACTTTACGATCATGTTGTGAAAGACGTGCAGGAAATGTATCCGGATTACAACCTGAAAGTCGGTTTTGATGCAGACCTCAGTGATTAAATCAGAATAAAGGACCGTATCTGTCGGTTTGAGTGACATTTGATGCACTTTCGGTGATAATATTTGTAATCATATGCGTTAATTCGGAGGTGCTTTCATGAAAATCGAAAAAATGAAAACCCGTAAAATGTCGAATTCGTTTAAAGTTACACTGTTTGTCGCGGGAACGGCGCTGGTGGTGGGGCTTTTGATGTATCTGATAGCGAGGATGATGCTGCATGATGCACTTCTCGAATTTAACAGGAACGAAACCCTGGATGTGGCGAAGATGGCAGCCAACAACATTGACGGAGATCAGTTTGAACGAGTCCTGAGAGACGGCTACGGAGAGGATTTCGAAGCGATAAAAGATGAACTTTCGGGTTTCCTTGAAGGGGAGACCGTTCTCTACGTCTACACCTACGCGAAAGATCCGAGCGGAAAGCTCATCTTTGTTGTGGATTCCGATCCTGAAGAACCTGCAGATTACGGAGATGAAGCGGATGATCAGGAAGAAGTGGAATCAGCACTTAAGGGTACTCCCGCAGTTACCGAAGAACCTGTAACGGATGACTGGGCAACGGCCTACAATGCATATGCTCCCATCAGAAATTCAAAAGGAAAGATCGTTGGTGTTGTGGGCGTGGATCTTGATGCCGCAACAGCCGAAAAGATGGTTTCCGATTCCGGGAGATCCATAATCATAGGACTTGTTGTAGCCTTTGTGATCGCAGGTGCGGCAGGTGCATTTTTCGGTATCAGGCAGAGCGGGACTTACATCAAGGTCAACAAGGCTGTTGAAGAAGTGGCATCCGATAACGGAGATCTGACCCAGAGGATCGATGTCGATACCGGTGATGAAATGGAGATCATCGCCAATAATCTGAACAGATTGCTGAAAAAGACCCAGGAAACCATCGCGGAGACAAAAAAAGGCAATAAAGAAGTCAATGAGATGATGAAGACCATCGATACGGACATGACGACTTCAAAGAAGAATGTGGAAACCGCCAGTTCGGATCTTCAAAGCATAGCGGCATCCGGCGAAGAGATCACCGCAAACATAGAAACAGCCAGTAATGTCAGCGATTCGCTTTACAAGACAACGGAAGAAGTGCGGACGCTGGTTGAGCGGAATGCGGACGCGGTCCGTCTGATAAATGAGAATTCCGGAAAGCTTTACAGGCTGACACAGGAATCAACGGAAAAGGCAAACGAAAACATCGGAAAGATGAAGAATGAACTGGAGCTTGAAAGAGAAAAGGCTCAGGCAGTGGAAAAGATCCGTGCGCTTTCCGCCAGCATCCTTGACATTGCCCAGCAGACCAATCTTCTTTCACTTAATGCATCCATTGAGGCTGCCAGAGCGGGAGACGCGGGACGCGGATTTGCTGTAGTCGCTACGGAGATCAGCAAGCTGGCAGAGGATTCCAGCCATGCAGCATCCGAGATCCAGCAGGTCAGCTCGGAAGTAAACGATGCCATCACAGGCTTTCTGTCGATCTCGGATAACATGATGAATGTTGTGAGCGAGATGGTTGAAAAGGATTATGCAAGCTTCAGACAGTCCTCTTCGGAATTTGCAGAGAGCGCGGAGGGCATATCAAAGGACATGAAGGAAATGCATGGCAAGATGGATGATGTGTTCAGGTCCATCGGAACCATCAAGACTTCCATCAGAGATGTGGCTTCCGCTTCTGACCAGAATACTCAGGACATCATAGGATGTGCGGAGATGGTGGCTCAGCTTGACCGTATCATCAGTAGTACGTCTGAATCCGCGGGAAAGACTGCAAAGACTGTTGCGGAAATGGATCAGACCCTGAGTTCCTACAAGGTCTGAACAGCTCTTTTTTGACAGTGTTATTTAAAGTACATTCAGATAATACCTTTGGACGTGAGGCAAAGGTATTATCTTTTTTTTAATGTTCACTTTTGAAATTGGGTGTGCTACAATGATACAAACAGAGTGAAAAAGGCAATTGGGACAGAAAATGAGCGGTAAAAGATTTGAAAAAAACAGGATAATCTCCCGTGTGGGGCTGGCAGTTGCCTGCCTTGCCGTCTTGACATTGATAATCTTCCTTGCGGTAAGACTCATCAGAAACGCGCAGGAGGAAGCAAGACTCAATGAATTCAGAGAAGAGACAAAGGATCTGCCGGGCGGTCAGCTTGCCAATGTGAGCAGGGGACCGGACACCTTCGGAGATCTGCTCCCCGGACCTGATGTCACACCGACTCCCGATGCTCCCTTAAACCAAGATCAGGTGACCGAGCCTTCTGCGACTCCTACCGTCACACCCACTCCGCGCCCCATAGAGATACAGCAGAAGATGCTGCGCACCTACAACGAAAACAACGATCTGGTGGGGAAACTGTACATTCCCGGTACGGGAAACGGTGACCCGAGGACCGAGATCAATTACCCTGTCATGCAGACCTTTGACGATCCTTCCACACCCGATGTGAATGAAAACGAGTATTACATAAACAGAGGACTTGATAAAAAGATCCTTTCGAGAGGTTCTCTCTTCATGGATTACAGAAGCGTCAGCGGTGAAGGCTACGTTGAGGACAACTATGCAGGCGGTGTGAAGCCCACAAATATTATGATGATCTACGGGCATAATATGGGCACAGGTGAGATGTTCGGATTTCTCTACTATTTCCTGAACACGGATTATGCCGAGAAGCACAAGTACATTGAATACGACACACTTTTCGAACACAGAAGGTACGAAGTGGTGTCGGCATTCAGAAGCCACGTGTTCACCGTAAACGACTACATGGATTACTCCAGATACGATGATCCGAATTTCAAGTACTACCAGTTCTGCGGTGATCTTACGGAGGACAAGTTCGTCTATTGGTACTCAAATGTGGTGAGTCACAATGAGAATGGTCTCCCCGAATACAATGCATCTTACGATGATGAATTTTTGGTGCTCTCCACCTGTTCCGGAACGGACGAAACGGGAGCCAGAAACGAAGACGGCCGGCTTTGTGTCGTTGCTGTAAGGATAGAATGACAGATGACAGTTTTTTTTACCAAACATAAATTAAGATTTTTGCTTCTTGCAGGCATATGCCTTGCGTTTGCGGCTTGCGGCGGAGAGACTTCAAAGGATGTTTCCGCAAAGACATCCCCCAAGGTGGTTGTGGTTTCGCCTTCATTGACACCGACATCCACTCCCACACCTTTTCCCACGGCCACAGCTACCCCCACACCCACAGACACCCCCACTCCCACACCGACGCCCACTCCCGACACCGTTCCGCCCGTGATCTCCGGAGTTTCTGACATAGAGATGAAGGTGAACGGAACGGTTTCCTATACAAAAAATGTGACTGCCACGGACAACAGCGGTGAAAGCTTTTCTTTCCGCGGAGATTCTCCGAATCTCTGGGTGGACAGGAGCGGGGTAAACACTTCAAAAGCAGGGACTTACAAGGTGATCTACTACGCAAAGGATGCCGCGGGGAACGTGACGACCGCGGAAGCGAATGTCCTTGTTTCAAAGGTGTCTCCCGATGAAGTGTGGAATCGCGCGGATCAGGTCCTTTCAAAGATCATTAAGGACGGAATGACGGCAGAGGAAAAGGCAAAGGCCATATTTGACTATGTCCACAAAGGCATAGCCTACCGGGACAAGAAAGGCAGTGATTACATCGAGTCTGCCTACTACGGACTGGAAGAGAACGCGGGTGACTGCAACGTTTTTGCCGCCACTGCAAGAGTGCTCCTTACAAGAGCGGGGATCTCCAATCTTGAGATCAGGAAGTACCCCGAAAACAACGATCCTCATGTGTGGAATCTGGTGGATCTCGGAAACGGCTGGTGCCACTTCGACACCACTGTCTGGCATCCGGACACGGCAGACAAGGACGCCCGTGACGAAGGCATCTTCCTGTGGACTACGGAACGACTGAAGAGTTCCCGTTCCAACACTATCAGATCCCAGCATGTGTTTGACGCAAGTCTTTATCCGGAAATACAGTAATGAATGTGATCGACTATCTAAAAAGAACAGTTGAAGTCTTTCCCGAAAAGCAAGCCTTTACAGACGGTAATTCAGGGCTTACCTTTCGGGAGCTTTTTGATGCGGCGGAAAGAGGCGCATCTTTTATTTGCGAAAGAGGTCTGTTCAACCGCCCCATTGTGATCTTCATGAAGAAGAGCCCGGAGGAAGCCGCTGCATTCTGCGCGGTTCTGATGAGCGGAAATCACTACGTTCCCATCGATGAGGAGATGCCCAAAAGAAGGATCGAACTGATACTTGAAAATGTGAAAACGGGCATTATAATATGTGATGAAACGACGCTTGAGCAGGCGAAGCTTTTTAACGACGAAAGCGAAAAGGTGCTGTGGAAGGACATGGTAAAGCATGAGATCCTTGAAAAGCAGCTTTCCGAAGTGAGTAGGAAGATGACAGGAAAAGAACCTGCCTACGTTCTTTTTACGTCGGGCTCCACGGGGATACCCAAGGGAGTTGCATGCAGTCATGAGTCAGTCATCGATTACGCCGAACAGCTTGTGAAGACTTTAAACATCACTGAGAACACCCGTTTCGGCGAACAGGCTCCACTCTACTTTGATGCAAGCCTTAAGGAGTTTTTGTCGACCTTAAAGACGGGAGCGACCACGGTTCTGATACCTCATGAGCTTTTCAGAACTCCCATTCCTCTGATTGAGTTTTTGAACAGAGAAAAGATCAACACTCTATGCTGGGTGGTGTCCGCGCTGACCTTTGTTTCAGCTTTCGGAACACTGGACATCGTAAAGCCGGAATATGTTGAGACTCTCACCTTTGTTGGGGAGATCTTCCCCATAAAACAGTTCCTTTTGTGGAAAAAGGCACTTCCAAAAGCAAGGATGTTCAACCTCTACGGACCCACGGAATGCACGGGAGTCAGCACGTTTTTTGAGATCCCGGACGGGTACTCGCCGAAGGATGCGATCCCCGCAGGGAAGCCCTTCGAAGGCACAAAACTGTGGCTGATGAGAGAAGACGGCAAAGTGATCCCGCAGAACGTGGCGGAAAACGTGAACGGACGCGATCCGGTCGGGATCGGAGAGATCTGTATCGGCGGAAAAGGTGTTGCACTCGGTTACTACAACGATCCGGAAAGGACTGCGGAAGTTTTTACGGAGCGGGAGATCGACGGGCAGACTGAAAGGATCTACAAGACAGGAGACCTGGGACGATTTGATGAGGACGGAAATCTCGTCTTCGTTTCCCGAAAGGACTACCAGATCAAGCATATGGGTCACAGAGTGGAACTGGGAGAGATCGAGGCGTCGGTTTCGGAGATACCGGGTGTCAGGCTCTGCGCCTGCACTCATTCAAAGGAAAGCGGAAAGATCACACTCTTTTACGTGGGAGACATCGAAAAAGCCGACCTTACAAGAGAACTCAGGAAGTCGTTACAAAGATACATGCTTCCCAACAAGGCAGTGAAACTGGACACAATACCCACCACCGCCACAGGCAAGATCGACAGGAAAAAACTGAATGAAGAAGCGGATTAGCGCCCTTGCTGCCGTTGCACTCACCCTTGCGGGACTCTGGTTACTCCAGAGACTTCTGGTTCCGAAGTACTTCGGGGATGTGACGGAAGGGGCATTTACAGCAGAATATTACGCCGACGAGCCCGATCATGAGGTGCTTTTCCTCGGAGACTGTGAAGCCTATGAAAACTTTGATCCCGTGTATCTCTGGGAGCATTTCGGTATCAATTCCTACATCAGGGGAAGTGCCCAGCAGCTGGTGTGGCAGTCCTACTATATGCTTGAGGATGCACTTCGTTACGAGACTCCGAAGGTGGTTGTCATGAACGTGCTTGCCATGAAGTACAACGAGCCCCAGAGCGAAGCCTACAACAGGATCACGCTGGAGGGCATGAAATGGGGCATGCCGAAGATCCAAGCGATCCGGGCTTCCATGACGGAAGAAGAGAACTTCATTGAGTACGTCTTTCCCATCCTTCGTTACCATGAAAGGATCTTTGAACTTAAAGAGGATGATCTTAAGTACCTTTTTAAGAAGGAAAAGGTGGCTCACAACGGCTACTACTTAAGGGCCGACGCGAAGCCCGCGGAGAATGTGCCCGGAGGTAAGGAACTTTCGGACTACTCTTTCGGAGACAATGCGTGGAACTATCTTGAAAAGATGGCGGATCTCTGTAAAGAAAAAGGCATAGAGCTTCTGCTCGTGAAAGCCCCCAGCCTCTATCCCTACTGGTACGATGAGTGGGAGAAGCAGATCGAGGATTTTGCCGAAAAGCGGGATCTGCCGTATCTCAACTACCTTGAGCTCATCGAAGAAACAGGTCTTGATTTTGAAACCGACACCTACGACGGAGGACTTCATTTGAACGTCTACGGTGCGGACAAGATCACGGACCATCTCGGAAGATTCCTTAAGGAAAACTACGATCTTTCAGACAGGAGAAACGAAGCCGGACTTGCGGCGGAGTGGGATGAAAAGCTCCGTTTCTACGAAGAGGACATGAAAAGGCAGCTTGATGAGATCGCGGCGAAGGGGACCACACCTTCCGTAACGCCGGGAACTCAAGAAGCGACGCCCACGCCGGGAGCAAAGCCCACTCCGGATGTAAAGAACGGTGAGGGCGCACGGGAAGGATATGCCTTCTTGTACAAGGGTGTGGATATCTTCATGGATGCGGAAGCGAAGCCGGTTATCGAGGCACTGCCACAGACGGTAGGTGTTTACGTGGCGCCCAGCTGCGCTTTTGAGGGAAAGGACAGGGTCTACAACTACGGAAGCTTTGAGATCGACACTTATGAGCTTTCGGGCGTTGAGTACATCTCAGCGGTGATCTTTAAAGACGATCTCGTCGAAACAAAAGAAGGTGCCTACATCGGAATGGATGAGAGCGATGTAAAGGCGCTGTACGGCGAGGGCGGGGATGCGGGAAACGGAATTGTCTATGAAAAGGGAGGAATGAAGCTCAAGATCTTCCTTAAGGACGGTGCGGTTACGCAGATCCAGTATCTCTCAAATATTTTGGATTAAAAAGGAATAACTAAGGAATAACTATGGACGAATTACTTGACATTTTATCTGAACTTCACCCCGATGTGGATTTTGAAACGGAGGATGCATTGATCGATGACGGCATTCTGGATTCTTTTGACATCGTGACCCTTGTGTCCGAGATCAGCGAAAGAATGGACGTTACCATCGGTGCGAAGGACATTTTACCCGAAAATTTCAATTCAGCGGAAGCGCTGTATGATCTGATAAAGAGAATAGAAGACGAAGAGTGCTGATGGAAGCACAAAAAGAAAGGTAACCCGAGTGTATTTTACATCCTACGAGTTTATCGCATTTCTTTTGATCACCTTACTGCTGTATTATGCGGTTCCGAAAAAAGCTCCCAAATGGCCTGTACTGCTCATCATGAGCCTTGTGTTTTACGGCCTGAACGGGGTGCCGGCCTTGGGCTTCATTTTGGGAACCTCGATCACCGTGTTCTGTACGGGGCTTGGGATAGAGAGCCTTAAAGACAGGCAGAGGAGCGAGATCAAAGGAAAGGAAGACTTAACAAAAGAAGAAAAGGACGAGATAAGAAAAAGATGGACATTTAAGAGAAATCTTCTTCTTACTGTTTGCATTGGGCTGAACATCGGAGCCATGGCCTTCGTGAAGATCGGAAGTCTGATCGCGGTGCTCGGGATCTCTTACTACACTCTTCGTGCAATAGGCTATCTTGTTGACATCAACAGAAATACGATAAAACCCGAGCGGAATTTCTTTAAATTCCTGCTCTACATTTCATTTTTCCCTGTTATCATCCAGGGACCTCTCACGGACTACGACAAGCTTTCGAAGACCCTTTACGAAAACCACACATTTTCATGGGATGTTCTTTCCCGTGGACTTCTTCGTGTGCTCTGGGGCTTCTTTAAGAAGCTTGTGATCGCAGACCGTGTTTTTGTTGCCGTTTCCGCAGTAGTCGAAAACGAGACCTCCTACAGAGGAGCATGGGTTCTCGCGGGAATGGCGCTTTACACCCTTGAACTTTACGCCGACTTTACCGGAGGCATAGACATTACCATCGGAATGTCGGAAATGCTGGGAATCACTGTACAGGAGAACTTTGACCGCCCCTTCTTCTCCACATCGGTCAAAGAATACTGGAGACACTGGCACATCACCATGGCTGCCTGGTTCAGGACCTATCTCTTTTATCCCGTTTCCGTCTGCCCGCCCATGAAGAAGCTTCTCAAATTCACAAGGAAGCACTTCGGGGAGAGAGTGGGAAAGAGGATACCTGTTTACCTTGCTTCTGCTCTCGTTTGGTTTGCAACGGGCCTCTGGCACGGCTTTGCGGCAAATTACGTCACCTGGGCGATGATCCACTTCGCCATACTTATGATATCCGAGGAACTGGAGCCTCTTTACGAAGCCTTCCGTAAGAGATGCAAGTGGGCTTCTTCCAAGGGCTATCGCGTTTTCATGAGTGTTCGCACTGTCTTCATTGTGAGCCTTCTCATGCAGTTTGACATTTTTACAAGTGTACCGCTTTTCTTCACGCGACTTGCATCAATGTTCGGAGTGGGAAGTGCAGCGGACGGAGCCGGCATCATCGGAGCGGCAGCGGGCTTTTCGTCTTTGGGACTTGCAGCCCATGACTGGATCATCCTGGGGATCGGAGCGGTGCTCATGTTCATGGTGAGCTTCTTTAAGGGAGAAGGATTCTTCAGGGACAGGCTTTGGGAAAAGCCATGGATCTTAAGGTATCTTGCATTTACGGGACTTTTCCTCTGCATTCTGCTTTTCGGAATGTACGGAGTGGGATACGACGCCGGACAGTTTATTTACACGAGGTTTTGAGGGAGGAGCCATCGTGTCGAAGACACGATCATCATGCACCGACCGACGGGGCACGATTGCGGAGCAATCGTGCCGATACATTCATTGTTGTTTGTACTGTTTATCTTTACGGGCAGTATTTCAAGAATCGCTGACAGCAGAGGACAGTAAAGATCATGTGAGTCTTAAACGTTTGGAACGTTTGAAGACTCACATTTTTGTTGTGATAATGTATATTTTTTTTAATGGGACATATTTGCGGTG
>JAEFAR010000053.1 GCA_016287675.1 Lachnospiraceae bacterium | reverse complement strand
ATATCAGTAGTGTAAGTGGATTGACGTCCCCCTACAATATTGATATACTACGCATATCAGTAGTGTAGGGGGATTGACATCCCCTTACAATAACCATATATAAAAAACCTGTTAACCCTTGTTTTACCGTGGGGGCGAGCAAGTGTAAAGAGGAAAGAAGACTATGAAAAAGAAAACCCTAATTGTGGCATTTGCTTTGTTTACCTGTGTTATGGCAGTCGGATGCGCAGATGTCGTTAAGGAATTAACGACAAGGGACACTTCAATTGGATATGATGAGCCTGATGTCGAAAAAACAGTCGGCGATGATGGACGAAGGGAGATGGAGGTCACGAATACGCCCACTCCCACGGCTACCAATAAGCAGACAAATACACCGTTACCAACCAATACACCGATACCGGTGGCACCGGCAAGTGACTTTGAATATAGCGTTAATGACAATGGAGTATCTATTGATCGCTATCTGGGTAGTGATACTGTAATTGTAATTCCGGCTGAGATTGATGGAATAAAAGTGACCTGTATAGGGGAATCGGCATTCTATTATCATTTCTATTATTATCCCTTAAACGAGGCTTGCAAAAATATATCGAGCATAGTGATCCCCGATAGCGTGACGAGCATTGGGAAAGGGGCATTTGATGGATGCAGTAGCTTAACCGGCATAACGATCCCGAATAGCGTGACGAGCATTGGGGACTATGCATTTTATGGATGCAGTAGCTTAACCGGCATAACGATCCCGAATAGCGTGACGAGCATTGGGGACTATGCATTAAAAAACTGCGAAAGCTTAACCAGCATAACGATCCCGGATAGCGTAACGAGCATTGGGGACGAAGCGTTTTCCGGTTGCAGTAGCTTAACCAGCATAACGATCCCGAACAGCGTAACGAGCATTGGGGACGAAGCGTTTTCCGGTTGCAGTAGCTTAACCGGTATAATGATCCCTGACAGTGTAACAAGCATTGGGATCGGTGCATTTGCAGGTTGCGATTTGATCAGCATCCAGGTAGCTAAAGATAATAGATATTATGACTCGAGAAATAATTGCAATGCTATTATTGTAAAATCTTCAAATGAATTGATTGCAGGATGTGGGAATACTGTCTTTCCAAACAGTGTAAAGAGCATTGGGGAACGTGCATTTTATGGATGCAGTAGCTTAACCAGCATAACGATCCCGAATAGCGTGACGAGCATTGGGGAACGTGCATTTTATGGATGCAGTAGCTTGACCGGCATAACGATCCCGAATAGCGTGATGAGCATAGGGGACAGTGCATTTTCCGGTTGTAGTAGCTTAACCAGCATAACGATCCCAAATAGCGTGACGAGCATTGGGGAAGAGGCATTTTATGAATGTATTATCTTAACCAATATAACGATTCCGAATAGCATAACGAGCATTGGGGACAAAGCGTTTTACTTTTGCAGTAGCTTAACCAGGATAACGATCCCGAATAGCGTGACGAGCATTGGGTACGAGGCATTTGAATATTGCTTTAGTTTAACCAGCATAACGATCCCGAATAGCGTGACGAGCATTGGGGACAAAGCGTTTTACTATTGCAGTAGCTTAACCAGCATAACGATCCCGAATAGCGTGACGGGCATAGGGGAAAGGGCGTTTCTGGGTTGTAGTAGCTTAACCAGCATAACGATCCCGAATAGCATGACGAGCATTGGGAACAGGGCATTTGAAGATTGTAGTAGCTTAAACAGTATCTATTGTTCCAAGTCAAGCCCTATCTGGGAAAATCTTGTTTGGGAATATGGTTCTAAAGTGAAAGAAAAATAGTCGATAGTCTCCGGGGACGGGTTAACGGTTCATTTTTAGTGGCTCCTAATTGACAGAATCCTATTCGTGTGTTAATATGACCATAGAAAAGGGTATCACCAGTAAACGGTTAGCCCAAATACATTTTAGCTAAATAGCCGTCGATGTTTGGACACAGGGCGGCTATTTTTGTGTTTTTTGATTACGTCCGACATTATATCCGAGACTAAAGCAGGTGATGCAAAGTGCGATCACTGCGATGAGACCTTCTATAGTCAGCATACGCATCCCCCTCCTTTCCTAGACTCCACTTTTCAGCGGGTTAAAAACGGAGGGTCACAAATCCCTCCGTCAGGAGGGCTAACCGTCCACCATTTAGGATTTCTCCAAAGGTGATACCCATGGTGGGGATTATATCATTAACAGTAGCGTAGTGCAAAGAGTATTTATAAAAAATGAGGAACCATTATGAATAAAGATCTTGAAAACGATTACAGAAGTTCGGTAGATTTTTGGAATAAAAACTACGAACTGACAGAAGAAGCAATAGCGGAAACAATGAATGAAGAAGTGGGCGAGGACGACTGGAAGACTCTCGCACCGGCGAATAAGCTTTTTGAAGCTTTAAAAGAACTGGCTTCGTGTGAAAGAGTGCTGGATTACGGCTGCGGACACGGCTGGGCAAGTATAATATGCGCAAAACATGGCTGCAAAGCGGTGAAGGCAGTGGATGTGGCCGAAAACAGCAAGACTATGACAGATCTTTACGCAAAAGTTTTTGGGGTGAGCGATCGCATAGACTGTGAAGCTGTTTCGACAGACTGGCTTAAAGAGCAGCCGGCTGAAAGTTACGACGGATTGTTTATGAGCAATGTGATCGACGTGATGCCTCTTGAGATCGCAGAGGACATTCTTTCCAATCTTAAAAGGATCTTGAAAAAAGATTCGAAGGTGATCATCGGAATGAATAATCACATAACCCCCGAGACAGCGGAAAAGCGCGGATTTACGGTAAAGGAAGGTAAGTACCTTTTCAGCAACGGGATACTCAGGCTTTCTCTCGTCTCCGACGAAGAGTGGACCGAGATCCTCTCAAAGTATTTTAAGATCGAAAAACTTGATCACTTTGCATGGGCGGGAGAGGAGAAAGAAACAAGAAGGCTGTTTTTGTGTTTATCATAATCTTCACAGTCGATACTTCCGATATATGAAAGAGAAGGTATATCTTTCCGGAGGAGCGCCTATGAGAATACAAAACACAAAAATATTTACGGGAAATCATAAAACTGCGCCTGTAAAAAAAGCGGTATCGCGGTATGTAAAGAAAAACGATATCCCCGATCCTGTCGCGGCAAAGAAAGAAACTGCGAGAAAAAGGGCGTTGAAGATCGTAGGCGATGCATTTTCGAATGAGCGGAAAATAGATGATGATATAAGATCGAGGAGGGATAAGATAAACAGCCTCTTAAGAGACATCGGAGATGCGCAGAAATCCATCGGCGCGCTTGAAAAAAGCAGGGCGGAATTAAGAGACTTCTACGGCGTTTCGGAGGACAGCCCCGAAGATGCCGATCTTAAACTGCTTGAAAAAGAATTCAGAAGCGATATGCCCGGAAACAAGGAACGATTTACCCCCGAAGAATGGGCAAGGTTAAATAAGATCAAGTCCGAGGGCATGACGGAGTACCAGCAGAGATCGATGGAGCTTCTCGAGTACGAATCCCCTTTCCTGGAAGAAGCATATGAAGCGGAAAAAGGCATATATGACGAGGAGCGCGTGATAAACGGGATAAAACTCGAGAGACTTAAATCCCATCCGATGGTTGACGCATCGAAACAGGCCGACAAAGTCATGGACGACGCGGCAAAAGAGATCGTAAAAACGATCGTAGACGAAGCGAAGGAAAACATCGAGAGGAAGGCCGAGGAAGAGAAGGAAAAAGCCAAGGCTGAAAGAGAAAAGAAGGAAGAGATCGAGGAAAAGATCGAATCGGCGCGGGAAAAGAGAAAGGAAAACGAGAGACTGACGGAAGAGATCATAGAGAACGCTTCAGAGGTTACGGCGGTCGCGAACGATGTCAAAGAAGCTCAGCAGGAGGTTAAGGAAATGCTGAGCAAAATGAAGCTGATCGAGGATGATATAAAAGGATCTGCTGTTGACGAAAACCTGTAAAGAGATGATGAAAGCGCCTTCCCAAAGTGAATAATAAAGCTAAAGACAGAGCCTGAGCGGGTCACTCCCTCGGGCTCTTTTTGCGTGTAAAGCTTCGGACGTAACAGCGCGATGCCTGATTGACAGAATCCTATTTAAATACCAGCTGGGCAAAATTGTAAAAGCCCAGGTACCAGATGTTAAAGTCATGGCCGCCGGGAAGCTCCATCCACATAAAGTTTTCGCCGTCTTTGAACTTGTCACAGACAGAAGGAAGGTTCTTGGCAGCTGTGGAAGCACTGGAATATGCAATGCCGTCGTTGGTTCCGCAGATATTGTAAAAGTAATTAATCTTATAGTCGCTGTCCTTAAGCAAAGCGGCGGTTTTTGAAGCCGAATTGCTGGTGGGAGCCGCCGAAAAAGCACCGAAGAAACTGAAAAGGTCGATGCATTCGCCGATACCGATGTTGATCGTCTGCATTCCTCCCATGGAAAGTCCGGCCATTGCTCTGTGTTCACGGGTCAGGGAAAGGTCATAGCCGGCTTCGCTGTTGTCGGCGTAGGTGCTGTAATGGGACTCGATGTAAGGGATCAGGTCGTTTCTGAGCTCCTTTCCGAAAACATAGAAAGAATTAAAATCCGATCCGTCCTTGGCATGGTTGGCCGCGGAGCGTCCGTTGGGAGTTACCACGATAAAAGGCTCAATATCACCGTAATAGATGAGATTGTCCATGATGGACTTTACTCTTGAGGTAGCCCCCGTCATGCCCCATTCATATTCATCGCCGCCGATTCCGTGCATAAGGTAGAGCACATTGTATTTCTTTGATGTATCGTAGCCTGCGGGCAGATAAACAAAAGCATCTTTTTGAACTTCCGACTCATCTCCGAAATAATCTTTCGAAGTGTATGTTATCTTTTCTATTTTTCCGCAATCCACCACCCGAAGCGAAGTGTATTTAAAAGGAATGGATTTCTCGATCTTGGCCGTCGGCGTTTTTTCGTCGTTGGGAGCGGCCGTGGGCGCAGGTGTTTCCACTGCAGTCCTTTCCTGCTTTATGGCTTCCTCGATGGGATTGGTTGATTCTGTCATGGTTGTTTCCCCCTTGGGAACTGTTTCAGTTTTATCGTTTGCCGGCTCGACCTCGGCGCTTTTTCCGCATCCCGCCACAAGAACAAAACTGAGCGTGAGCAGACACAATGCTTTTGATCTTAATCGCATATGCATAATTACCTTTCTTTTTTCTTAACCCAAGTATAGATGCTTTAGCCTATTCATTCAAGGCTTGGTGACAAACTCGACAATCATTTGAGGGAACTTGGCAACCTCTGAAGAATATGGTATAGATTTTCAGAGAGGAAAACAGGATGAAGAACACCAAAAAGAAAAGAACAGCGATGCTTTTTTCGCTTGTCCTTAACTTCATTTGCCCACTTTAGGCATCGGAAAGCATCCAAAAGTGGATTTCCGATGCTTTTTTCGCTTGGCCGTAACTTCAGTTGCCCTCTTTAGGCATCGGAAAACTTCCAAAAGTGGATTTCCGATGCCCTTATCGCTTGGCCCTTACTTCATTTGCCCACCATGGGTCCGGCCAAGCACAGGTCAAGCACAAGTATTGCTGAAACAGTTGTAATATATGACAACTCTTGATAAAATGCATATGTGTAGCGCTTGATCCGGCAATAGGAAGCTCGGACTGACATATTCTGACGTAGGGAGAAGCAACAATGAAAAGTCATAAGATCATCATAGGGGTCATAGTTCTGATATGCATTGCATCAGGCATTTTTTTGGCCCTGGTTTATTCCCGGAATTCTCAGAGAATAACCGGTACAGATTCCGGTTATTCGTACTCAATAGAGCATACCCCGAATGAACCTGATATGTGGACCATATCAACGCCAAGGGTTACAAAGTTTACTTTATCCAAAAGTGCGATAAGCGATCGGTCATATGAAGCAGAGCTGCAGGAATACAAAAAATGCGTTGATGAGATCATCAGGCTTGGGAAGAGCTTGAAATGGAAACGCGTCTTTCTGTCAAACGCAGAGATCGATAAAGTAGGAAAAGGTTCATCGGAAGAAGCGATGAAGATACTTGGGACAAGATATTCGGATTCGGTGTATCTGATCTGCAAGGAAATCGTCAGGTTTGAAGATAGGTGTGAGCAGATCATGATATCGATGGGAGGAAGTATATCGGAATAGGGTGCATTGACGCAATATGCACGGATGCACGATAGATGAATGGGGTTCCCGCTGAAAGCAACGAAATGATAAGGAAGCGCGAATGCCGGTTCCGGAGGTGGAAGGATTTAACCAAAAGCTATCACAGAATAACTATTCCGGATTATCACCGGTAAAGAATGATTGTCGCTTTTTTAAGGTTTGTATTAAGTATTATACCTAACCCCTAATTCTGTACCATTATGCTGAAACAATCTTCATATCTGTCGGTTACTTCTTTCAGAAAAGCTATTTCCTTGTCATCGTCAACAGAAACATATAATTCCGTTCCGTAGTGTTCACTGCTGATCTTATAATGAGAGCCTTGCAGTCTGACCGCAAAATATCCGGGCATCTTATTATAAATGGCTTTATCTTCGGATTCATAAGTCAGCAGTTCATTTAATAAAGCATTTGTTACAGTACCTGTAAAAACTACTTCTTCTCCGACATTTTTGAATTCTCCGTATCGCGAGGCACGGATGATCTCGTCCTGTTCATCTTTCCAACAGCGTATTTCAAGGAAATCCCCGGTTCTTACAAAATGGCCGATGATATCTTTCCACCACTCTGAAGACATATTGCCATCTGTTAATTGAATAATACATGCTTTCATTTTTTCTCCATTGAACAGTGTTTAAACAACAGGAAACGCACGACATCATTATACTGCATTCCATCTTGATTTACACCCTTTTTGCATATATAATTTTTCTGCTTTTATTTGGAGGTTACTGTTCACATCGCCCTAACGCTGTAGCTACTTGCTCATTAAGCGGGGGCGGTTACTGCTACGCAGATTATATGACAACGGGGAGGACCGCTGCGAAGCAGGGGAGGGACCCCGTTGTATGCAAGGTGCTGAAACTCTTTGAAAGTGAACTTTCAGAGTTTTAGCACCTTGCATATCTGTGAACAGTAACATTTGGAGGATATATGAAGAAGAGATTATTCACTTTGATCACATTGACGGTTATTTCTGCAGCGATTGCGGGATGCGGAAACAAAAACGACAATAACGGGGACCTGCCTGCGGAAGATCCGGCACCGGCATCTGCCTATACTGTGACACCCGTTCCCGAAAAGGACAGGAAGGCGGTGTACGCTGAGGCAGGTACGGTTGGAGAGTATTCCGAACGGGAATCGAACTATGTGCTGAAGGTTGATGTTTCTGACGAGATCCACGACGTGAGTGATATGCTTTACGGCATTTTCTTTGAAGACATCAATTTTGCGGCGGACGGAGGTCTTTATGCCGAGATGGTGCAGAACCGCTCTTTCGAGTTCGGAAATGTTGCCAAAAACAATGAATTGCACGCCTGGTCGAAGGTCGGAAAGATCACAGCCGAAGTTACAAAGGGCGATAAAGAAGGCGGTCTCAACCTGAACAATACAAATTACGTTGTGTTAAAGAATGAGAGCGACGCGCCCGCAGGCATAGAAAACAAGGGCTTCCTTGAGGGTATGGCTATCGAAAAAGGAAAGAATTACCGCATGTCCTTTTACGTTAAGACTCTTGAACCATACACAGGAAGCATATATGTGAACCTCCGCGCGGGAAAAGACATTGCCGCGACAGGAGAGATATGCCTTGCTCCGGATGATGCCCGGTCCTACCCTTATGTGATTGACCCAAATGAGTGGCGCAGATTTGAAGTTGAGCTAACTTCAGATGTCACGGCATACAAAAACGTTTATCTCCAGGTTTTGATAGACAGGGGAACAGTCGCATTTGACATGATCTCGCTCTTCCCGGTGGATACATACAAGGGTCGCGAGAACGGCTGGAGAAAGGATCTGACGGAGAAGCTTGAAGCACTTTCACCCGGATTCGTGAGATTCCCCGGCGGGTGTGTTATCGAGGGCTACAGATTAAACCTTGCATATGACTGGAAGGATTCCATCGGTGTTGACGAAAACAGGGACCCGCTTCTTTTCAACGGCACATACGGTGACGTGGCCGCAAGAAAGATGGGGCAGAACATATGGACCGATGAAAAGCTCACGAATGACAATTACCCGTCGTTCATGACCTATGGCCTGGGCTTCTACGAGTTCTTCCTTCTTTCCGAGGATATCGGCGCGGTGGGTGTGCCGGTTTTAAACTGCGGAATTTCCTGTATGGGACAGGGAGACAGCTATGCGGTTCCCTTAAATTCAGCCGGGATGCAGAGATATATTGACGATGCGCTCGACCTTGTGGAGTTCTGCAGAGGCGGCGAGACTACCAAGTGGGGAAAAGTTCGAATCGCCATGGGTCACAGGGAGCCTTTTGAATTAAAGTACATATGCATAGGAAACGAGCAGTTCGGAAAGGATTTCTTCTCGCATTACTCTGCGTTTGTCGATGCATTTGAGGAAGCGAAAAAGAAGAATCCCGCTATGTACGGAGACATTGAACTCATCTACTCCGCGGGACTCCGGGACGGAGAGAACAACGCCCACTATGCGGCATACAACTATGCATCAGGCTGGCTCAAGGATCATAACACCACGAACATGCAGGAGTTTGCGGGGGCGATCGACCACCACTACTACAACTCTCCCGAGTGGTTTTTATCGCATAATGACTATTATGATCCGGAAAACTATGCAAGGGACATAAAAGACTTCAAAGACAGCAAATACTGCGGCGGTATCAACGTATTTCTCGGTGAATACGCGGCAAGATCAAACACGCTCCGGGCAGCGCTTGCAGAAGCTTCATACATGACGGGGCTTGAGAGGAATTCAGATATCGTCGTTATGGCGGCATATGCACCGCTCTTCGGTAATACCACGGCGACTCACTGGGCTCCGGACCTCATCTGGTTTAATAACCGCGAGGTGACGCCTTCCGTGAACTATTACATGCAGCAGCTCTTTTCGAAGAACGTTGCAACGAAGATCATCAGATCCGAAATGGATATGATCGGAACTTCGTTTGAAGTCGGCGGAAAAGTCGGTGTAGCAACATGGTCGACAGCGGCTAAGTTTGACAATATAAAGATCGTGAACAACGACACCGGCGAAGAGCTGGCAGCCTGCGATTTTGAAAGCGACGGTGATATCAGGAAGTGGACCATGATCTCCGACGGAAAGTGGAAGGTCGAGGACGGTGCGCTGGTGCAGTCCGACAGGAACCATGATGTTGCAAAGTATGGAAACACGGGCGCTGCGGCCTATTTCGGAGATGCGTCCTGGACCAATTACACCTACACTCTTGAAGCCACAAAGCTTTCGGGCTCGGAAGGATTCCTGATCCCCTTCGGAGTAAAGGATAAGAATAATAACTTCTTCTGGAACATCGGAGGATGGGGCAACACCGTTTCCTGCCTGCAGCAGGTCCAAGGCGGTGCCAAGTCCGACCAAATGGGAAATGTCAAGACCTGCAAGATCCGCACCAACGAGACTTATCGGATAAAGATCGTGGTAAACGGTACTTCCGTAAAGTGCTACCTTAACGACGCTCTCTACATAGATTACGATACCGGCGAGCAGCAGTCCTACGAGGCCTATCAGGTTGCGGGTATCGATGAAGAGACGGGAGATGTCATAATAAAGCTTGTGAACGTGACATCCTTCCCCAAGACATTCGCCATCGATCTTAAAAACGTAAAGGATCTTACGGGAAGAGCAACCGTCGACACTGTTTCGGGAAAAACTCCCGGAGATGACAACGTCCTTGGGAAAAAGGAAGCAGTGACACTTGTAACGACAGAAGTAAGCGGACTTTCCGGGAAGTTCAACTATACGGTGCCGGAGTATTCGGCAGTTTCGCTGAGAATACACACGAATTATGTTGACGAGGTCGCTCTTTTGCGGTAACCTGTTCAAAATACCCAAAAACGGGGCATATAAGGAGGAGACCATGGACAACAGAAGGGATAAGGCGCTGGAGATATTTTCAAATCATATGCACTGTTCCCAGGCAGTGCTTGCCGCTTTTTCAAAAGAGTGCGGAATAACAGAGGAGCAGGCCTTTAGGCTTGGATCCTGCTTCGGCAGCGGAATGAGAAAGGGACAGGTGTGCGGCGCATGTACCGGAGCACTGATGGTGCTGGGATTGATGTACGGAGAGACCCGCCTCGGAGATCCCGAGGAGCGCAGCAGATCAAACCTGCTTAACGATATGATGATGGAGCGATTTAAGGAAAAGAACGGCTCCTGCCTATGCAATGAGATCCTCGGGTATGACATTACGACGCCCGAGGGAATTAAGACGGTAAGAGAAAAAGGATTGTTTTCAAGTGTTTGCCCCAAGATGGTAGTAAATGCTACAGATATCCTTGAGGAGATAATTAAAGACAGAGATTGAGCGGGGCAATACCCGCTCTTTTTATGCGTGAGAACAGCAACCTTGGTTGCGCAAAACAAGTGATTATGCTATTATAGGAATAACGGTTTGCGGTCGGCGGGAAGCCTGCCGATGAGTTGCAATAATAAGCGGAAACAGCCGCTTTGAGGTTGACGTGGTTTGTAATTTAGGGAGGAACATTGTGAAGAAGGGAAACAGGAAGTTTTCGGCAGATGAAACGGCGACATTTTGCTCGCAGATCGCCATGCTGTTAAACGGAGGCATCACACTCTATGAGGGGATGGATCTGTTCTATGAGGAGCTGGAAGACAAGGCGGCAAAGGACATACTTAAAAGCGTGGACGACAGATTGACGGCGGGAAGTCCCTTAAGCGAAGCGTTGCGTGAGACGGGAGCTTTCCCCTATTATATGATACAGATGACAGAAGTGGGCGAAAGGACAGGTAAGCTGGAAGAAGTAATGACTTCGCTCGCAGCCTACTACGAGAGAGAAAGCGCGGTAAGATCCGGCGTCAAGAACGTCATCACCTATCCGATAATGCTCTTCTCGATGATGGCTGTGATCCTTCTTGTACTTGTTTTGAAGATCCTGCCCATGTTTGAGGCTGTCTTTAACGAACTGGACAACAAGACTTCGGGTACTGTGGCAATGATGAGCACGGGCCTCACGGTCAGCAGGGTTGCAGCGTGCATAGTTTTTGCGGTGGTGCTGATCCTCCTGATGTCCTTGGTGATCTACAGGCTCAGAAACGGCGCGGGCGATCTTTCAAGCATAATAAACACGCTCCCCTTTACGGCGGGACTTTCCAACAGACTCGGAAAGGGACGTTTCCTTGCGGGACTTTCTCTTATGGTGAACAGCGGTATGGAGACGGGAGAAGCTGTCGAAAGAGCGGCAGAGCTTCCCGACGATCCGAGGACGCTCGAGATGGCGGGGAAGGCGTGCGAAATGGTGAAGGCCGGCGCGTCGCTGGATGAAGTGCTTTGCGGAAGCGAGATCCTTTCGGGGATGGAAGGCAGGATGCTGAACGTGGGCATAAAGTCCGGCGTGGCAGATCGCGTGCTTGAAAAGCTCAGTGACCGTAAGGATGAGGAGATCGGCGAGAAGCTGGGCGGACTTTCGGCAAAGATCGAAGTGGCGCTTGTGCTTTTCCTTTCGGTGCTTGTGGGCGTGATCCTTTTGACCGTATTGATACCTTTGATCAGCGTGATCGCATCGATCTGATGAGGAATGACCATGGAACAGACTGAAAAACAAAAGATCATAAAGAGCAGACGGTGGGAACTTGTCCGCCAACTGACTGTTTTTCTGATCGTGACGGTTCTCATGATCTTTGCGGTAACTTATGTGAACAGGGTCTACGATAAGCAGAGCCTGCTGATGATCAAGCAGAACGCCATGCGCGCGGCGGTCGAGTGCTATTCCGTGGAAGGGCTCTACCCCCCGGACATCGACTACCTTAAGGAAAACTATTCGTTTACTTATAACGAAGACAAGTATTTCATTTTCTATGAAACCTTCGCATCCAATGTGATGCCCACTATAGAAGTTTATGAACGGAAATAACGGATGAGAGCAGAGGAAAAAAGATCCAAGAGAATATACAACCTGTGCATGAACATCGTTACCGCGATCTTTCTGGTCTGCGCAATCGCACTTGTTGCGGTGGGCGTGATGGAGTACAAGAACATCGCGGTGAGCAATGTGGAAAACTACAAGCTCAGGACTTCCATTTCCTACGTGGCGACCAAGGTCCGGCAGAACGACAGGGAAGGCTCGGTGGAGCTTAAAGACAGGGACGGAACAGAGATGCTGCTCCTCTACGAGGAGTACGACGGAACGGTCTATGAAACAGCCATATACTGGTACAACGGCTGCCTCAGGGAGTACTACCACGAAAAGGGCACGGAATTCGAGCCCGAGAACGGCTTTGAAGTGGTGCAGGTCTCTGCCTTTGATTTTAAAAGAGAAAACAACGGCTTGCTTTCCGTGACCGCAACGGACGTGGACGGGAAGCAGGAAAGCATGTACATAGCGGTCAATTCGGGAACGAGATAGAGGAGGGAGCATGGACAGAAAGTTTACATCGCACCACGGCGCGGTGATGGCGGAACTTGTCATAGCGATATCCTTCTTTGCGATAATCAGCGTATTTTTGCTCAGGATGTTTGCTTCCACCGAGAAGATCAGGAGCAGCGCGGATGAGATGAGTAAGGCTGTGATAAGAGCGGAATCCGTTATGGAATTTGCGCTTGCTTCCGCGGATGCGGACGGCTGGGCGGAAGAGCAGGGCTTCAGGACGTTAAGCGCCGGCGGCCGGGATTACATGGTGAAGTACTATGACAAGGATTGGCGCGAAACGGGCGCGGTCGGAAAATATATGCTTACGATCTTTTCAGAAAAGGAAAAGACGGAAAAAGGCGCATTGATTACTTACGAGATCAGGGTCAGCAAAGTGAACGATTTTGAAAACAGCGGAGAGATCTACTCTCTCTCCGCGAAAAAATACGTAAGCGGAGGTGTCGGATGAAGATCGGTGAAAAAGACACTCATGTGGGTCTCGGGACGCCTTCAGTCATATTGATAGTGCTCGTTGTGTCCATGGTGGTGTTCGCGCTTTTGGCACTCAGATCCGCGCAGAACGAAAAGAAGCTGGCGGAGAAGACGGCGGAAGCGGTCCGCGACTACTATGCACTGGAGACTCTGGCGGAGATGACCCTCGCGGCCGTGAACGAAACGGTCTGCAAAGATGTTCCGCAGGCTGAAAAGATCGCAAGGATCAAAGACATCCCCTTCGTGACCGAGGTTGTAGCCGAGGGAAGCGGGAAAGATACAAAGTACGTGGTACGGATGTACGCGGAAAAAGATGAAGAGAGCGGAGCCGGGATCGCTGCGACGGCGGTGTTTAAAGAAGACGGCAGCGGATTTGACGTTACGGAATGGAGATTTGTTAAGGAAGAGCCGGAAGGCGGATACGAATTGATCCTCCCGGACTGACGATTCAAAGGGCGGGACGCCCGGATACGGAGAATTAAACTATGGAACTCGTGGACATTTTAAGAACAGCGGTTGAAAAACACGCATCCGACATCTTTCTTGTTGTCGGACAACCCATCACCTACAAGGTTGAAAACATATTGATAAAACAGGATGAGAACAAGCTGTGGGTGGATGACACAAAAAAGATAACGGACGGACTTTACGACCTGGCTCACAGGGACAGCAAGAGATTCACGACAACGGGAGACGATGATTTTTCCGTGTCCGTGCCCCAGATCGGACGTTTCAGAGTTAATGTTTTCAAGCAGAGAGGATCCTGTAGTGCAGTACTGAGAGTCGTGAACTTCTCACTGCCGGATTACGCGAGCATGGGGATCCCGGATACAGTCATGAACCTGGCTAACCTTAAAAAGGGCCTGGTGCTTGTGACGGGTGCTGCGGGAAGCGGAAAGAGCACGACCATCTCTTACATCATCGACAGGATCAACGAAACAAGAAACTGCCACATCCTTACACTGGAGGACCCCATCGAGTTCCTTCACAAGCACAAGAAGAGCATAGTGAGTCAGAGGGAGATCAACCTCGACAGCGAAAGCTATGCAAAAGCGCTCCGCGCGGGCATGCGCCAGTCGCCGGACGTGATCCTGGTGGGAGAGATGAGAGATCTCGAGACCATCGAGATCGCGATGACGGCAGCGGAGACCGGACATCTCGTGCTTTCCACACTTCACACGGTGGGAGCGTCGAATGCCATCGACAGGATCATAGACGTGTTCCCTGCGGCTCAGCAGCAGCAGATGAGATTCCAGATGTCCATGGTGCTGCAGGCCATCGTTTCCCAGCAGCTTGTGCCGGGAGTTGACGGAAAGCAGCTTCCCGCTTTTGAGATCCTGAAAGCGAACAATGCGATAAGGACTTTGATACGAGAGGGAAAAGGCCATCAGATCGGCTCTGCAATGCAGTCTTCCGCAAAACAGGAGATGAAGACCATGGACATGAGCCTGATCGAACTGTACAGGGCCGGGAAGATCGGTGAGGACGTTGCTCTGGACTATGCTTCCGAGCCGGACACCATGCGCAGACTTTTGGGGATATAAAAAGAAATGAAGTATGGGGAGCTGACTTTTCTTTACGGAGGTAAGCTTTGCGGCAGAGGGAATTACTAAAAACAGAAAAGCTGAAATGGTTCTTTT
>JAEFAR010000052.1 GCA_016287675.1 Lachnospiraceae bacterium | reverse complement strand
GAAACCGCATCTCCTATCTCATTCAAAAGTTCTTCGTCGAAGCTTGCTGCCAGGGTGACAGCCTGGGGAAAAACAGTTGCCACGCCGGCTCTTGCAACGCCGTGAAGGGCTTCGTTCCACCAGTTGTAGCTCTTTACATTCAGTCTTTCAATGGCAGGTGCCCAATTGACAACCTGAGAACATTTTTCTTCGAGTGTCATTTTTGCTACGAGATCCTCTGCCATTTTTTTATATTCTGCCAATTTCTTGTCATTAAAATTGACATTATTACAGTTGCTGTTCACTTATACCTCCGCGTAAACACGGCTCTGCAGCCATGCGTATTGATCATATATTTACCCGAAAAGGGCATATTTTCTATGCTTATAATTGGATTATATCATTGATTTCGCTTTTTTCTTCCTAATCAGTATCAAACTATGATCAAATATTCCCATGAGGATTTTTCAAAAAATTGACATTTTTATCACATTTGTAAAAATTTTCCCTGCGCATCTGTTCATAATCTCTAAAAAAATATTTTATTCGCAGTTGAAATTTGTGTATTCTTACAGTATAATACAGGAGATTAATGAGAAGAAAATGATTATTTTTAATCATATGATATTGCTTTGATAATATCTGATTAATCTTTAAAGGGGAAAAACCATGATAGAAGAATTGCACGGAACCAAAGAAATAGTGCATCATGACCAATTCGACGGGTTCAAGATCCACATGAACAATGAGCATGAAAACTACCCTGCCCATTGGCATTCCGACATCGAGATCATCATGCCGTTAAAGAACTCTTACAATGTTTTTGTTGACAATGTAACCCATGTTCTGAACGAAGGCGACATCATTATCATTCCCAGCGGAGAGATGCACACTCTCACCGCTCCGTCGGAAGGTGAAAGACTGATCTTTCAGGTAAAGCATTCCATCCTGAAAGAAGTCAGCGGATTCGACGCTGCCTACAGCCGTTTCTTCCCCTGCGCAATCTTTAACAAAAACGAAGAAAACGATGAATACAAAAAGCTCCGTTCTCTTCTTTTCAAGATCATCCATGAAACAGAAAACATGGACATCCTCTGCGGCGCAAGCATACACGCCCTCACCCTTTCCTTTTTCGTAGAGGCGGGGCGGATCTGCCTTATGCAGAATTCCGACAATGCGGGAGTAAAGCATCAGCGTCAGCAAAGCTACATCGACACCTTCTTCAGCATCTGCAAATACATAAACGAACACTGTTCCGAAGATCTGACACTGGATACTGTGGTTGAGATCTCCGGCTTTTCAAAATCCCATTTCATCCGTCTGTTCAAGGATTTTACCGGCGTCACCTACTACGAGTACCTACAGAAAAGGCGTATGACAAATGCAGAGCTTCTTTTGATCGACACCGGAGATTCCGTTGCGGACATTGCCATGAGAAGCGGCTACAACTCACTTGCCACATTTAACCGCGTATTCAAGGACAGTCACAGCTGTACTCCCACGGAATACAGAAAGAAAGCCTGGACAAACACTGTACATAAATCAATGGATAACAAGCTTCTGAGTCCTTCAGGGTACTCAGCCTGAATTAAAAACGCACAGAAAAGCCGGGTGCAGCTAATGCACCCGGTTCTTTTTATCTCAATCTGCTTTTTTATTCTTCGATCTCTTAAAACCAAAGACGCCCGCAGCGATCAGGAGAAGACCTCCCAGGCAGGCCAATGCTGCCGTTACGAAAGGCGCTCTGTTCTTTCCCGCTCCCGTATTTCCTTTTACAAGGACCATGGCGGAGATACCGGGAACCTTAACACTTCCTTTAGCGCTTCCAAGCTTTTTAACTCCCGCATTGTCCTTGTCAACGCATATGCTCCATGATCCGTCCGGAAGCTTTACCTCCGTTTCGGACTTATTGGGATTAAAGATCACCACGATACCGTCCGAGATCTCGTTGTTCGCATCTCCCGAGATCTCTATCGCAATCACGTTGTCGTCAGTTCCCGTGAGGCGCTTCATACTCTTAACAATCTCCGCATGATCCGACATTCTGAGAGCCGAATGCGCTTTCCTGAAGGCGATGAGTCCCTTGTAGTAGTTAAAGACCTTCATGTACTCTTCATTTTCAAGGTCGTACCATTTCAGCTGATTGACCTTGTCGGGAGCATTGTAGCTGTTGGAGTTGAAACTGCCGTCCGCATCAACCTTTGTTCTCAGCATTTCCTCTCCCGCCTGCATAAAAGGAATTCCCTGAGCAGTATGGTAGATGGCTGCCGCAAGATTGTTCATGGCGATCTGCTCTTCACGGCTCGCATCCGGAGTGGAGCTTGTGATCCTGTCGATCAAAGTGTTGTTGTCATGGCAGGATGCATACTGGATCATCTGAGTGGGCTCGTCTGTCCAGTTGGGATCCGCCATATAATAGGAAGTAAGCTTGTCCGTTACTCCCGTAAGTCCCGAAACGTAGCCCAGGGATGTCTTTGAGAACACGCTTCCTTTTAACGTGTCACGCATATCATCACTGAAAAAGGCCATTTTAGGTACTTCTCTTGAATTCACCTGAGTGGTGAGGGTTACATTATCCTTCGTAAGATCTGTGGACATGGTCCAGCCTTCGCCGTAAAAGATCACATTGGGATGCTTCTCATGAACGGTCTCAATGATCTCATTGATCGTCTGTGTGTCGATGAGGCCCACAAGATCGAAACGGAATCCGTCGATGTGATACTCGTCTGCCCAGTAATTGACGGAATCCACGATGTACTTTCTTACCATGGATCTCTCGGAAGCTGTGTCGTTTCCGCAGCCGGATCCGTTGGAGTACCTGCCGTTATCGTCTATTCTCGAAAAATAGCCGGGAACGAGCTGATTAAAACAGAATTCCGCACCGTTGTAAACATGGTTGTACACCACATCCATAACCACAGAGATCCCGTTATCATGCAGTCCCTTTACCATCTGCTTGACTTCTTTTACTCTCACTTCACCCTTCCTGGGTTCGGTGGAAAAAGAGCCTTCCGGAACATTGTAGTTCACGGGATCGTAGCCCCAGTTAAAGGTTGCGAGAGAATTGTTCTCGTCGATGGAGCCGAAATCGTAGAAGGGTAAAATGTGAAGATGAGTGATACCCAGTTCCTTGATGTGGTCAAGTCCCGTAGATGCGACTCCGTTACTTGTCTTTGTTCCCGTCTCGATGAGACCCAGGTACCTTCTCTTGTTTTTGATCCCTGAACTGTTACTGCTGGACAGATCCCTGATCTGCAGCTCGTAAATGATCATGTCGTTTACGGGCATGTCGTAGTTCGGATCCTTATCCTTCTCCCAGCCCTCGGGGTCTGTGGAGTCAAGATCGATGACCATGGCTCTCTTTCCGTTCGCTCCGGTCGTCCGTGCATAGGGATCGCAGACCTCTGCCGTGTTTCCGCCCACAGACACCGTGTAAGTGTAGTAAGTGCCGTTCAGGTCTCCCGTTTTTGTGACGGACCACACTCCCTTTTCACCCTTTTTCATGGGAAGGGTTTCCGTCCTGTCATCGCTTCCGTCATCACCTGACTTGTAAAGATTTACGGAGAGTTCATCCGCAGTGGGCGCCCAGACTTTAAATGTCGTGCTTTCCTTTGTCCACGCAGCCCCCAGATCTTTACCCTCATAGGTAAATTCCGTTTCAAAACTCTCTGTGGAGTAGACATTGGGAATGTTTATCCTGTAATCCGTGTTATCAAAGGTAACGTAATAAGTCCCCGCACCTTCAAATTCTTTTGACAGCGTGAGCTTAAAAACAGTGGGAGAAACCTTTGCGACCTTGCTCACAGGGATCTCTCCGTTTTTATCTTTTACTTTAAAGATCTTATTGTAATCATCTTCGGGTTCTCCGGTCATTGTAACAGTCACAACACCGTTTTCATAACCCGCATTGGAAACCTTAACTCCGATCACCGCATCATCTCCGTATTTCTTAGTGTATCCCTTGACTCCCGACTCAATGTAGACATGCACCGTGCCGGAGATCATTTCGGAAATGTCGATGAACTGATCTTCATTAACGTCCTTTGTCCATGATGCAGTCCTCACAATGAAGCCGACAGAGGAAGTACCCGGGGTGATCACTTTGGTCGCCACCATTTCTCCGTTTTCTTTCGCAAAAGGATAGCCTGCGCCGTCCTTTCCTGCTTCCCAAAGCCATACATCCCAGCCGTCGTACTTTTCGTCCGTTCTGTGGTAATGTACCTTAAGGACCAGATCCGCGGCTTTTGCCGTAAATGTGTGTACATTGCTTCCCATGAGGCCGATGCAAAGTGCCAACGCAAGCAATGCAGCGGTCAATCTTTTAATTACCTTCATCCTCTTCTCCTCTCATATTAAAATATAAAAGACCATAAATGTATTTTAACAGATTTTCCTAAGAAAATCTACGAAAATTTTCGAGAAGTTTCGAGAATTATCATTTTTATATGAAAAGAACGTGATCGCAAGGCAAAAACCTTAAGATCACGTTCCTATGATTTTTATTCTTTTATCTGATGTCCTTCATGGCAACGCCGTCCATGTCGTCAAAGTCCTGATTTTCTCCGACCATGCCCCAGATGAAGGTGTAGTTCTTTGTCCCGCATCCCGAATGGATGGACCAGCTGGGAGAAATGACAGCCTGCTCATTTCTCATCACAATGTGGCGTGTCTCCGTGGGCTCGCCCATGTAATGGAATACGCAGTCGTTCTCGCCCATCTCGAAATAGAGATAAACTTCCATTCTTCTGTCGTGAGTGTGGCAAGGCATCGTGTTCCATACAGAGCCCTCTTCGAGATGAGTCATGCCCATCTCCAGCTGGCAGGATTCAACCTGTCCGGGAAGGATGTACTTGCAGATGGTCCTGTGGTTTGCGTCCTGAAGACTTCCGCACTCTACTTTGAATCTGTCCTGAATGATGACTACGCCGGGCTCGGGCTTTCCTTCGGGTTTAATGAGGACCGTAGGACATGTCCTGTGAGCGGGTGCACTGTTTAAGTAGAACTTAGCGGGCTTCTTGGCATCGCAGGAAGCAAAGGAAATGTCCTTTGAACCCATTCCGATGTACATGCCCTCCTTGTAAGCCACCTTGTACTCTTTTCCGTCGATGGTGATGATGCCGTCTCCACCGATATTGATGACGCCCATCTCGCGTCTCTGAAGGAAGTACTCGGCTCTGAGCTCATCTCCTGCCGTAAGGACAAGCTTTCCTTTAACGGGAACGGCAGAACCTGTGATGATCCTGTCGATGTGGCTGTAAACCAGCTTGATCTCGTCAACCTTAAAAAGATCGTCGATCAGGAACTCTTCGCGAAGTCTTTCGGTAGTGTAATACTTCACATCCTTGGGGGATGCCGCAGTACGTAATTCCATTTTCTTCTCCTTTTGAACCTTTTTACTTATCTCTGTACTCTTCCCGATCCGTCGCCGCCGACAAGGTTGTCAACGTCGGAACGTGAAACAAGGTTGAAGTCACCGGGGATGGTGTGCTTTAAAGCAGAAGCAGCAACGCCGAACTCAAGAGCACTCTTGAAGTCCTTGCCGTCAAGAAGTCCGCAGATAACGCCGCCTGCGAAGGAATCGCCGCCGCCCACACGGTCAACGATGGGTGTGATCCTGTACTCTCTTGAATGGTAGAATTCCTTGGTGTCACGGGAGTATATGCATGCGGACCAGCCGTTGTCGGAAGCGGAATGGCTCACACGGAGGGAGCTGATGACGTACTCGAAGTTGAATTTCTTTACCATCTGCTCAAAGATGGACTTGTAACCGTCAAGCTTAAGGTCGCCGCTGGTAACGTCTGTCTCGCCGGGCTTGAAGCCGAGCACCTTTTCTGCGTCCTCTTCGTTTCCGATGCAGACATCAACGTACTGCATAAGGTTGGACATTACCTTCTGAGCCTTTTCGGAAGACCAGAGCTTCTTACGGAAGTTCAGGTCGCAGGAAACCTTTACGCCTGCCTTCTTTGCAGCCTTGCATGCAAGCTCTGTGAGCTCTGCGGCCTTGTCGGAAACAGCGGGTGTGATGCCTGTGAAATGGAACCAGTCAGCGCCCTTGAAGATCTCATCAAAGTTGAAATCTGCAGGCTCTGCCTCGGAGATAGCGGAATGAGCGCGGTCGTAGATAACGTTGGAAGCTCTCATAGCTGAACCTGTCTCAAGGAAGTAGATACCGAGTCTCTCACCGCCTTTTGCGATGAAACGTGTTCCGACATTCATCTTGCGAAGAGCGGCAACGGCAGCTTCACCGATGGGGTTCTTGGGAACCTTTGTAACGAATTCGGCGTCATGGCCGTAATTTGCAAGGGAAACGGCAACGTTTGCCTCTCCGCCGCCATAGTTGATGTCAAATTCATCAGCCTGGAGTATCTTTTCATTTCCGGGTGTGGACAGTCTGAGCATGATCTCACCCATTGTAATAACTTTTGCCATATCATTTTCTCCTTATATGTTTTTATTAAAGATGCCTTGGAAGATCCAAAGATCTTCCGACATTTAACTTTCCCGGGTATTATATACCCTCTTAAAGCAAAAATCCAATGCAAAAACCTTAAAAAGTCCCATCTTTAGAAAAAGATTATCGCTGTAATTTAAAGTGTTACGCCCCGTTTAAAGATGGCCAGATCGTGGAATCCCGCGATCTCACTCTTGACCTTTTTCCCGGAAGCGATGTCGGTCACAAGCTTAAAAAGCTCCCCCGCCAGTTCCTGCATGTCTTTTCCTTCCGTCAGCACCCCGCAGTTAAAGTCGATCCACTTTTCCTTGTGTCCTGCAAGAGCAGAATTTGTTGAGATCTTGGCTGTTGGAACGGGAGCTGCAAAAGGAGTTCCACGCCCCGTGGTGAACAGAACTATCTGAGCACCGGATGCCGCAAGTGCGGTGGCTGCCACAAGGTCGTTTCCGGGAGCGCTTAAAAGGTTCAGTCCCTTGTCCTTAACTCTCTCACCATACTCAAGGACGCCACGTACCTTCGATCTTCCGGACTTTTGGGTACAGCCCAGGGATTTGTCTTCCAGCGTGGAGATCCCTCCCGCTTTGTTTCCGGGAGAAGGATTTTCGTATATTGTCTGATCGTTTTTTATGTAGTATTCCTTAAAATTGTTAATGAGGCAGACAGTCCTGTCAAAAAGCTCAGGCGTCGCGCATCTGTCCATGAGCATGGTCTCCGCACCGAACATTTCCGGAACTTCCGTAAGGATCGTGGTTCCGCCCATGGAACAAAGGATGTCCGAGAAAAGCCCCACTGTGGGGTTGGCTGTGATCCCCGAAAGCCCGTCGGATCCGCCGCATTTTAAACCTATCACCAGTTTGTCAGCAGAACACTTTTCTCTCTTAAAAGTGCCTGCATGGGAGATCAGCTCCTCTATCAGTTTTTCGCCTTCCTCCAGTTCGTCCTCCACATCCTGGCACTGAAGGAATTTTATCCTCTTATCGTCATAGTCTCCCAGATAGCCGCTCTTCAGGACTCCTATGTTGGAATTCTCGCAGCCCAGTCCCAGCACAAGGACTCCTCCCGCATTGGGATGCCTTATCAGATCCGAAAGGATGATCCTTGTGGCTTCCTGATCCTCTCCCATCTGGGAACAGCCGTAGGGATGAGCAAAAGAAAGTACATCATCCACTGTACCGGACAGCTTCTTTTTTGAGATCTCCGCAAGCTTTGCGGCTATGGGATTTACACAGCCCACTGTAGGGATGATCCAGATCTCGTTTCTGACGCCAACGGACCCGTCCTCACGGACAAAGCCCATGAATTCGGCGGGAGTCCTTTTCGGGATATCCTCTCCTCCGTTCTCGGGGTGATAGCTGTATTCAAGCACCTCACCAAGATTGGTCTTCAGATTGTGAATGTGTATGTGGCTTCCGGCTTCTATGTCCTTGGTGGCATGTCCGATGGGACTTCCGTATTTAATGACATTTTCGCCTTCCTTCAGATCTTTAAGAGCTATCTTGTGACCTCTTGTAATGTCCTCGGTCAAAACCACGGTTTCTCCGTCAAGTTCCAGCTTTGTACCCTTTGAAAGATCCTTAAGGGCTACACAGACATTGTCTTTTTCATTGATCTTAATATAATCCATACATTTTCCTCCGGGGCAATCCTGTAAAAATTTTAAGCCGTTTAAAAATCAAAGTCAACTCATTTTCCCCGTCAAAAGACATTCCACAATCTTTTAAATCTATTATAACAACATTAACAATGAAAAATTGCAACCGTAAATTTTTAAGAACTAAACAGCAATTATTGACAAGTTTCTCCTCTTGTTTTGCTTTTGGATATGTTCTATAATCACAGCATATAATGTCGGTTCGCCCATAATCGATAAGGATCGTAAGTATACACTTCGTGCTGTTAGACCGACAGGATCGTTTAAATTTCACCTTTGAAAGGATGGTTCGGATATGAAAAAATTCATGGACAGTAAAGATTTCCTGCTTTCAAACGAGACTTCCGTAAGGCTCTACGAAGCTGCGGCAAAAATGCCTATAATCGATTACCACTGCCACATCAATCCCAGAGAGATTGCTGAAGACAGACAGTTCAACAACATCACTGAAGTATGGCTGGGAGGCGATCATTACAAGTGGCGCCAGATGCGTTCAAACGGCATCGAAGAGGAATTCATTACAGGCGATGCAAGCGATTACGAAAAGTTTGAGAAGTGGACCGAAACCCTTCAGAAGGCTATCGGAAATCCTCTTTATCATTGGAGCCATCTTGAACTTCAGAGATACTTCGGATTCAACAAGCCCCTTTCTCCCGCTACCTGTAAAGAAGCATGGGATTTTTGCAATAAGAAGCTGAACACTCCCGAAATGTCCGTAAGGAACATCATTAAGATGTCAAACGTCGACACGATCTGCACAACTGACGATCCCGCAGACACTCTCGAGTGGCATAAGATGATCAGAGAAGACAAGACTTTCGACGTTAAAGTTCTTCCCGCATGGCGCCCCGACAAGGCTATGAACCTCGAGAAGCCCGATTACAAGGATTATCTCGCAAAGCTTGAAAAGGCATCCGGCGTAAAGATCGCATCCTTTAAAGATCTTTGCGAAGCCCTTAAAAACAGAATGGCATTCTTCGCTGAAAACGGCTGTCTCGTTTCCGACCACGGTCTTGAGTACGTTATGTACCAACCCGCTTCCGAAAACGAGATTGAAAGCATATTCTCCGCCCGCATGGCAGGAAAGATGCCCACACGAGAAGAAGAGATCAAGTTTAAGACTGCTTTCATGCTCTTCGTCGGAAGAGAATATGCCCGCCTCGGCTGGGTAATGCAGCTTCATTACGGAGCACTCCGCGACAACAACAAGAACATGTATGCAAAGCTCGGTCCCGACACAGGTTACGACAGCATCAACACAGGAGCTTCCGCAGCAGAGCTTGTCGGATTCCTGAATGCTCTTGCGTTTACGGATCAGCTTCCCAAGACGATCCTCTATTCTTTGAATCCTTGCGACAACGCGGCCATCGGAACGATCATGGGCTGTTTCCAGAATTCGGACGCAGTCGGAAAGGTCCAGCACGGTTCCGCATGGTGGTTCAACGACAACAAGACAGGCATGCAGGAGCAGATGACAAGTCTCGCAAACCTCGGACTCCTTTCCAACTTTGTCGGAATGCTTACGGATTCCAGAAGCTTCCTCTCCTACACCCGTCACGAGTACTTCCGCCGCATCCTCTGCGATCTGGTGGGTACATGGGTTGAAAACGGCGAGTATCCCGCCGATTTCGAATTCCTTGAAAAGATGGTACAAGATGTTTCTTACAATAACTGCAAGAAATACTTCGGATTCTGATACTGCAAAAGGCCCCGCGAAGCAATACAGCTTTGCGGGGTCTTTATTTATGCCTTAAAGCGTTTTTATTTAAAGCATTATCATCTTATATTAACGATCAGACTTACGGTATCCCCGTTTTCTATCTCCCTCCCCTCCCGATCTCTTACGATCACGTAAAACACAACAGTCAGACTCACATCCTTTTCAAAGAAAGGCTCCTTACCCGAAAGTGTGTTTAACTCGGAGTACGAAAGCATCTCTTCGTAGTTTTCCTCTTTCACAACGTATGAAAGATGCGGAAGGACCCAATGAAACTCTATCGGGGTTTCATTTTCGACCGACCGTAACTCAAGGGAATCGTCAAAATCCCGTCCCCTCTCCGAAAACATTACGATCCTGTCTCCCTGCCAGCCCGTGGAAAGAACATGCACCTCTTCCCCGTTTTCCGTGAGATAATACGTTGGCTTTACATTTACGTCAAACGTTCCTTCCCGGTCCTTACCCGACCGGATCTTTAAGAAGAAGCTCACTCTGTCTCCCGCTTTACAGATAGCGATCCCGTCTTCGTTTCTTGTCATCCTCATATCATTATTTACGGCGTACACGCCGCATTCGATCCTTAAGCCGGTTTCATTTTCTTTGTCCCAGTGAGCAAAAAGAAGAATATCCGAGGGCACGGTCATCACATCCGTTTCACTCACCTCTTCCCCTTCTTTCGGGTCCGTGAACCAGCCCGTAAAGCCCACGCCTTCTTTTTCAGGTGTCGGCAGATCTCCCATCAAAGTGTGGTAGATCACCTTTTTCTTCTTATCTTCTTCCGAAAGGACTCCCCCGTTAGGATCAAAGGTTATCACATATTCATTGGGATCCCAATGGCCGTATAAAGTGAGATCTTCCGTGCCGTTTACATGAAAATCCTCGGACAAGGCGGATCCTATGCCGTTTCCATTCTTTTCTTCCCATCTCCAGAACGTTTTTTCGTCAAAATGAAATCCGTTTACCGTTTCAGGCATATCAGGGATCAGCCTGTCCTCAAACTCTATCTCGCGAGCAACCTCTCCCGCATCTCTCCATCCGGCGTAAAGCGTGTGATCTCCGACCTCCGTGCACACATCCGTTTTCTCCGTTCTGTTTCCTTTACTGTCGAACCATCCGATAAACACCTGTCCTTCCCTTACGGGATCCCAGGGAAAAGTCTTTGTCGAAAGATAGCTTTTCCCGAAGGTTGCACTCCTCACCACGGGGCTGATCCTTCCTCCCCAGTTTCCCCCGTTCGCATCGAACACCACCGTATACCTCGCAGGCGTAAACTTCGCGGAGAGGGTCACGTTGTTCGCGGGCATCTGAAAGGAGTACTCCACGGTGTTTCCCTTCACTGTCACTTCCTCGTCCGGGTTTATATACTCTCCCTCGTTCCCGATGTCTGCAGCAAGGTTTTTCTGTCCCGTATCGGAAGACACTTTAAAGAGCTTCACGGTGTAGCCCGCAGAAGGGACGACACCTACGGTCACTCTGCTCCCCACAAGAGCTGAAAGATTCTGTTTACTGAAATCCCAGCTCCCGTCTGCCTTTTTGCCGCACGCGATCCTGCCGCCTTCATCAGACACGAGACTTAGATCATAGTATCCCAGGACCTTTACCCTGATCGTTGTGCTCTTGGTCCCTGCTTCCCTCTTTTTGGTTGTTTCATTGTATCTGTAAGGGTAATCCTCGTTCCTTACGGTAAGCGTCACATTCTGCCACGCACCCGTCAGATCGTAAGGATCGAATCCTTCATAGCTGCACTCATAATCCGGTATCAATTGTCCGTTGTACAGGGCAAGTGCCACCTTAGTGTTCGGTCTCTCCCCGAGTCTCACCACCTGTTCGGGTTCTTCGGGAGCTATCGCCTTAACGATCCTGTCACACACACATCCCGCAGGATTTCCCTCCCCGTCGTAATATGCCCCCAGCTGCTTCGTGCATATGAGGCGCTGCTGCGTCGTCGAGTAGGAGCCATGGGTCCTGAACTCATATCTCGGCGAGCAGTTTGAATACGGCGGATCATAGGCGATGGCGCCACAGGATGAGCATCTGAGGCGCTCGATACTTGAAGTGTACCTGTCCTCCCTCTGGCTTTTGGATCTGCAACTCCTTCCGCACCAGTCACAGTAGTAGGATGATACATAATCGGAAGGGTACCATGTTCCGTAAGAGGAAACATAGTAACGGCACTCTTTCACGGCATTTCCGACAGGATCACCGTCATAGTACCACCCGCAGTTTCTGTTGCCACAGTAATAGTACGTAAAGTACTCATTAATAGTTACATCTACGTATCCGTCATATCTGTATGTTCCCGAGCAGTATCTGGTCACGTTTTCCGTGGTGTAACACGCGCTCGTGTGGGCAGCGTGTATCGTGCCGGTATAGCAGTTCTCGTCATGCACGTGTGCAGCGGAATCCGCCCTTATGTTTTGCGGCGGGATAAGCGCTGTAAGAAGCGCGCACGCCATTGATATGGTCAATATCTTTTTAAATATCCTTTTCATGTTTTTCCCTCAAAATGGGCCCATGCCCCCGCATTGCCTAAAGAGATGTCACGCCGCTTTCAGCGACCTGACCGGTCATCGGAATGCATGATAATTGCCTTCGGCAGGCATTCCTCCTAAGGTAACGGTATCTCCTCCGTATAGTCGTAGTTGTAGTCGTAAGTGACCTTTACGTGGAGGGGCTTCCATATCGCATAAGCTTTCAAGTTATGCGTAATGCTCCATGGGATGTTTGTGGGGATCAGTGCTTCCTCGTCCCCGTTCGTTGCATCATGCTCATCATCATAGATGAAGCCTTCCGCCCATCCCACGAACCTGTAACCGTATCTCTCGGGCTCCGGGAGTTCGGGGATCTCTCCGTATGTTACGATGGCATTCTTCATATCATTGTACTTAAGATCCTTTGCATCGTACTTCCAGTGTTCCGAATAGTCGAACTCCACGATGTACTTTCTCGGGATCCACTTGGCAAAGAGCACGGCATCATCCGGAACATACATCTTATCTTCCACTTTACCTTCCGAAAAGTCTGCCTTTTCATACCATCCGTCAAACATATATCCTTCTCTTACGGGAGTCGGAAGTGCGTTGATCCCCGTGAGGTCGGATCCGTATGTAACAATTTTCTCTCTTTTCTCTCCCTCATCCTGTCCCTCAAAGTGTCCGAGTCCGGGATCGAGGGTGAGCTTTACATCCTTTAACCTCCACGAGCCGTAGATCACGTGATCCATGTCTGTCTCACAGATGGTGTCGTCCTCGATCTTCTCTCCGTTAACCGTCCACCCCGTAAAGTCATATCCGTCGCAGGACGGGGCATACATTATCGGTATCCATCCGGAATATCTCGTTCCGTAGTCCATAGGGAAGGTGTTGTCGAGCATTATGAAGTACGGGTGTTCCTTCCTGTTCTTTGACATGACAGGAAAGGCGGGATCCGTCGTAATCTCTATCCCGTGTCCTCCCCATTCGGCAGAGAACACTGCATCGAAAGCAAGGGCATATCTCTGGTACTCGTTGACCATGACTCCCTTATCGGGTGAGTACCATCCGAGGAAGGAGAAGCCTTCCATCGTGGGTTCGGGGAGATCGTCCATAAAGGTATCGTAGGTCACGTTTATAGTATCATCGCCTGTTATCATCTTATAGGGATCTATGAAGCTGTCCTCGTGATAATCAAGGTGAAGTGTATAGTTCATGGGTTCCCATATGGCAAAGATGTACACGTTCTGTCCGTAGGTCTTTACATTTATATAGTCCCCGGGGCTGTACCACGTGCCCGTACCCGAGGGTTCCGTGTTCCATCCTAAAAACTTATGTCCCGTGTGAGTCACGGTCGTTTCATTCAGTGCAAGGATCCTTTGTACATCTCCTGTCCTTATGGTGCTTCCGTGGTTCACACCGCCCATCTCGCACACCCTGCATTCTCCGCTCACGTAGATGAGCTGCGCATCGGGGCATGTGTGGGGCACGTTTTCTCCCCTCTCATACTCTCCGCAGGAAGAACAGGTAAGTCCCCAGAAGTAGAGTCTTTCTCCGCATATCGGACAGTTCGTACCCGTGTAGTTCTGTTTCTTTACGAAAGTATGGACATGAGCGGGGCTGTGGTCTCCTCCGAAGGGAGTGGTACCCCAGACTGCGTAAAGCGTCGTTCTTTCCCACACATCATAAAGTGTGTCTCCCTCGTGATACATATCGAAGTAATCCGAAGGGCCTTTCCCTGCCGTGAACTTTGTTCTGCTCCATCCCCAGAAGTAATACCCTTCTCTTATGGGGATATCTGAGATACAGACGCCTTCGTAGGCTTTAACAGTGTCGATATATGAAGGGAACTTCTTTACCTTTCCACCGTTAGCATCGTAAGTCACCTTACAGGACGATCCTTCCGGAGTGAAGCGCTCCGTCCATCCGTTAGTTATGATGCTCCTTATGTTCGACTGCTGGGAAGAGCTTAAGTAGATGTCTCCCGAAAGATAGTGTCCGTCTCCCTTTCCTCCGCTTTTTGATGACGTGTCTACCTTCCATCCTTCACGGTCAAGCCTTTCAAGATCGCTCTCCGTCTTCCATCCCGATCCGTTATAAGGTCCCACGTGGTTGTCTCTCGCATAGACAAGGACAGTGGATACGGCTTTCACTATGTAGTGCTCCCGTCCCCGTATGGACTTCTGCGGGTTATTGTAGAGGTATTGGTAGAAGTCAACAACAAAAGCAGTAGGGTTTGTTCTCGCAAGGTAACAGTTGTTCTTGTCATTCCTGAAGTATAGAAGGACTTCTCCGTTGTACTTGATCTCATATGTTCCGTCAATGGAGGATCCTCCCGGTTGCTTGTCCATGTGAAGAGTTCCAAGGAGCTCTCCTGTGTCCTCATCATAGACTTCAAACTCAATGTAGCTTCTGAAGGTGATCTCTGCAGCTCCCGCTCCGGAGAACTCATCGTCCCAGACCCTGTTTGCCCTATCGTCTGCAGCATAAGCTTTAGTGTTAACAGTCCCCGAAAAAAATATCAGGATAAGTACCGATGCAATAAAACGATATATATTTTTAAGAGTGTTTTTCCTCATTATCATACC
>JAEFAR010000051.1 GCA_016287675.1 Lachnospiraceae bacterium | reverse complement strand
GCAACTACTGCTGCGTGAGAGGTCATACCGCCACGAACTGTAAGGATACCCTGAGCAGCCTTCATACCTGTGATGTCTTCAGGGCTTGTCTCAAGACGAACAAGAACAACCTTCTCGCCTCTTGCCTTCCAAGCCTCAGCGTCGTCAGCTGTGAAGACGATCTTACCGCAAGCTGCACCGGGAGATGCACCAAGTCCCTTACCGATAGCCTGAGCTTCCTTAAGAGCCTTTGCGTCGAACTGAGGATGAAGAAGTGTATCAAGGTTACGAGGATCGATCATTGCAACTGCTTCTGCAGGAGTCTTGTGTCCCTCATCAACGAGGTCGCAAGCGATCTTAAGAGCAGCCTGAGCTGTTCTCTTACCGTTACGGCACTGGAGCATGTAGAGCTTCTTGTTCTCAACCGTGAACTCCATGTCCTGCATATCATGATAGTGATTCTCAAGGATGTTGCAAACTTCAACGAACTGCTTGAATGCTTCAGGGAACTCCTGCTCCATCTGAGCGATGGGCATGGGAGTACGAACACCTGCAACTACGTCTTCGCCCTGTGCGTTCTTAAGGAACTCACCCATGAGCTTCTTCTCGCCTGTTGCGGGATCACGTGTGAATGCAACACCTGTACCGGATTCATCATTTAAGTTACCGAATACCATGGGCATTACGTTAACTGCTGTTCCCCATGAATAAGGGATGTCGTTGTCACGACGATATACGTTTGCACGAGGGTTGTCCCATGAACGGAAAACTGCCTCGATAGCGAGCTTCAACTGAACAACGGGATCTGAAGGGAAATCCTCGCCGAGCTGATTCTTGTACTCAGCCTTGAACTGTGTAGCAAGTTCCTTGAGGTCAGCTGCTGTAAGTTCAACGTCGAACTTAACACCCTTCTTTTCCTTCATCTTGTCGATGAGCTGCTCAAAGTACTTCTTTCCTACTTCCATAACTACATCAGAGAACATCTGGATGAAACGTCTGTAGGAGTCATATACGAATCTCTCGAACTTGGGATCGGAGTTGCCTGCGATCATTGCTGCAACTACTTCGTCGTTGAGTCCGAGGTTAAGAATTGTGTCCATCATACCGGGCATTGATGCGCGGGCACCTGAACGAACCGAAACAAGAAGAGGATTCTTCTTATCGCCGAACTTCTTGCCGTTCAGCTCTTCCATCTTCTTTACACCCTCCATGGCCTGAGCCATGATCTCATCATTGATCTTGCGTCCATCCTCATAGTACTGAGTACATGCCTCTGTGGTGATGGTGAAACCCTGAGGAACAGGAAGTCCGATAGAAGACATCTCTGCAAGGTTAGCACCCTTACCGCCGAGGAGGTTACGCATGGACATGTCGCCTTCGCTGAACATGTACACCCATTTCTTTGCCATTAAATTTTTCCTCCTTAGATTCTTTACTGCAATTTGTTATTTTAACACAGGTGACCCAGTGGTTGTCAACCTGAAATTTAAAATCGTGTATAGATTTTCTTCAGAAAATTTTTATCAATTTTCTTTTACCAAGAGTCCGGTAAATCTCGGCTTTCATAACTTCTTAAAAGTTCCGTTTAATGTTGTTCAAAGCCATATCAGCTCTGCTGACATGAAGTGTCTGTCATGTAAGCCGTCTCTGCAAACTTGTTTGTGAGAGCGGCTTATGTGACAGGCAACATATGAAACGCAGTTTCATATGTCTTTGAACAACTTTATATGAACAACTTTAATTAAAACGCCATCTTCTCCTCGAAGTAAGCCTTGAGATCCTTGATTGCGATCCTCTCCTGCTGCATGGAGTCTCTTTCACGAACGGTTACCATTCCGTCATTCTCGGAATCAAAGTCGTAGGTTACGCAGAAAGGAGTTCCGATCTCGTCCTGACGGCGGTAACGCTTACCGATGTTGCCTCTGTCATCGAACTCGCAGTTGTAGTACTTGGAGAGCTCTGCATATATCTTCTCCGCGCCCTCGTTAAGCTTCTTGGAGAGAGGAAGCACACCCACCTTAACGGGTGCAAGTGCGGGATGGAAATGAAGTACGGTTCTGATGTCCGGAGCCTCTTCCGTTCCGATGTTCTCTTCGTCGTAAGCTGCGCAAAGGAATGCAAGTGTCACACGGTCAGCGCCCAGTGAAGGCTCAACAACGTAAGGAACATATCTCTGGTTCTTCTCGTCATCGAAGTAAGACATGTCTTCCTTGGACAGGTTCTGATGCTGTGTGAGGTCGTAGTCTGTTCTGTCTGCGATCCCCCAAAGCTCGCCCCATCCGAAGGGGAAGAGGAACTCGATGTCCGTTGTGCCCTTTGAGTAGAAGCAGAGTTCCTCGGGGCTGTGATCGCGGAGACGCATCTCGTCTTCCTTGATCCCGAGTGAAAGGAGCCAGTCACGGCAGAAGCCTCTCCAGTACTTAAACCACTCAAGGTCTGTTCCGGGCTCGCAGAAGAATTCAAGTTCCATCTGTTCAAACTCACGTGTTCTGAAAGTGAAGTTTCCGGGTGTGATCTCGTTTCTGAAGGACTTACCGATCTGTCCGATTCCGAAGGGGATCTTCTTTCTGGAAGTTCTCTGTACGTTCTTGAAGTTTACGAAAATTCCCTGAGCCGTTTCGGGACGAAGGTAAACCGTGTTCTTTGCGTCCTCTGTAACGCCCTGGAATGTCTTAAACATAAGATTGAACTGTCTGATGTCAGTGAAATTGTGCTTTCCGCAGGTAGGGCAGTTGATGTTGTTGTCATCGATGAACTTCACCATCTTCTCATTTGACCAGCCGTCGCATGAACCGCCGATATCAATGCCCTTCTCGGCTGCAAAATCTTCGATGAGCTTGTCTGCTCTGAAACGCTCGTGGCACTCCTTACAATCCATGAGAGGATCGGAGAACCCGCCAAGATGTCCGGAAGCCACCCATGTCTGGGGATTCATGAGGATGGCGCAGTCAACGCCCACATTGTAAGGGCTCTCCTGGATGAATTTCTTCCACCATGCCTTCTTTACGTTATTTTTGAGTTCGACACCGAGATTTCCGTAATCCCATGTGTTTGCAAGTCCGCCGTAGATCTCGGATCCGGGATAAACGAATCCTCTTGACTTTGCCAGCGCGATGATCTTGTCCATTGTTTTTTCAGTCATAATTCTACCTTCCTTTCTTTCCTATCCCGCAGGCATATGCTTGCTTAATAGCCTGCTTTTGTCTGTTCGGTAGCAATCTCCCGGGGTCCCTCCCCTGCTTTCGCAGCGGTCCTCCCCGGTAGCATAAAAAGTCGCCCCAAACAGAAACAGTTGTTTTCTGTTTAGGGCGAACATAATGTCCGTGGTTCCACCTAAATTCAAGGCATATGCCTTGCTCTTCATTTCCTTTAACGCAGGACTACGTCGCGCTCATCACGCGATGCTCCGGGGCGCCGTCTTTTCTTGCTGACGCTAAGCTTTCACCAACCGCTTTTTCTCTGAAACGTGACGAAAAAAGACTTCCCTTTCAACGCTTTTAGGAATTTTATACGAAATTTACACTTGTGTCAAGTCAAATTTCCCCTCACCAGCTCCTTAAACCTGTCTCCTCTTTCTTCAAAGTTTTTGAAGTACCCGTAGGACGCAGCCGCAGGAGACATGACCGCAGAAGTTCCGGGAATACCCAGTTTTTTTGCAAGAGCCGTGGCCTCGGTTAGATCCTTCACAAGGAATACATTTTGCGTGTTCCGTAAGCCATTCGCCGAACTGTTCTCTTCCTGTACAGACGCTTCCGTTCCCAGTTCTTCGAAGATCCTTTTTCCCGTTTCGTACATAAGGATGAAATTCACGTCGCTTCTTTCCTTAATGAATTCTTCAAGAAGTGAGTAATCTATCCCCCTGTCCATTCCGCCGATCAACAGTGTTTTAACGTTCGGAAGGCTCTTTACGGCATTGATCGCCGCCTCGGGGATCGTGGAGATGGAATCATCGTAGTACCTGACGCCCTCAAATTCTCCCACGTATTCAAGCCTGTGGGGAAGTCCGCAGAATTCGGACATCCCTTTAAGGACCGCTTCCTCATCAAGCCCCAGCACCTCAACTGCCATAACACGGACAAATTCGGCATTCAATCTGTTGTGTTCTCCGGGGATCTTTAAAGTAAAATCATGATTGCACTTTTCCACATTATCCACAATCCGCTTCTTTGCGAGCGTCTGTATCTCAGGAACATTTTTGCCGAGAAGCACAGTGTTTCCGCGGTTTTGATGAGTTGTTATGTTTGCCTTTGCGGCAAAATAGTTTTCCACAGTCCCGTAATAATCCAGGTGTTCCGGATAAAGGTTTAAAAAGACAGAGTAAGCCGGTGCCTTGTCTATGTGGCAAAGCTGATGGCACGAAAGCTCAAACACGATAAATGTGTCATCCTTTATCTCATCAATGTAATCGAAGCAGGGCTTTCCGATGTTGCCGAGAAGTATTGCGTCCTTCCCGCAGGCCTTTAATGCTTCATACATGAGAGAAGATGTGGTGCTCTTTCCCTTTGTTCCCGTAATTCCGACGGTTTGATCCGCGTATCTGTTTAAAAAGATCTCCGTCTGAGAAGTGAATTTTGGTCTGTCCTCAAGCATGACGATCCCCGGGCTTTTAAGGATCAGGTCCCATCTGTTTTCGTCTATGCCTGTAATATCTCCTTCGTAAACCTCCAGAGCAGCAGGCTTACAATGTGCTTTAATAAAGGCTTCGGAAGACTTTCCCTCTCTTCCGTAGCCCCAGATCAGCACTCTTTTGTTTTCAAAAATCTCTTTGATCTCCATGTTCCTACACCAGAATATCCTGTATTTTTGCCTGAATGGTCACAATGCCGTTGTATTCGTTTCTGTCAGGAACGTAAGTCGCTGAGATCCTTACATTGTTTCCCATTCCCTTTAACATCCTGTCACATTCTTCTCTTCCGTAGACGTTACTTACCATTTCAAAAAATCCCGGTATGTCTCCGAAAAAGACGCCGCTCACCCTGTACCCTGTGGCATTGACCAGGTTCAATCTCAGAACATTTCCGTTCTTTCCGATTACGGACGCTCTTTCAACTCTCAGATCCTTTTCCGCAAAGAGAGCTTTCTCGTTCCCCTTTCCGAAAGGTTCCAGGCTTTTAAGTTCATCCAGAAGTTCCATATTGACCTTTTCGAAAGGCAATTTTAGATCTATCTTTACCTTTTTTGCCAGTTCATCTTCCGAAAGCAGACAATTGGCATTTATCATCCTTTGAAACTCCGGGAGCTTCTCCTTCTCCATGCTGAGTCCCGCTGCCATGGGATGACCTCCGAACTTTATGAAGAGCCGGGAGATCTTCGACATTTCCTCAAACATAGAGAAGTTTTCCGTCGAACGCCCCGATCCCTTTAGTATGTTTCCGGAATCAGTCAGCACAAAAACAGGTCTGGAAAAGATCTCCCTGAGTCTTCCCGCAATGATCCCCACAACGCTCTCATGGCACTGCGCCAGATAGACCACAATGACCTTATCTACGTATTTTTCCCAGTTTGTATCATTGTAAAACTCCGCCTGCTTTTTTGCAACCGTCTCTACGATCTCCCTCGCTCTGTCTGTACCCGCAAGGGTCATAGCTTTTCTTTCGTTATTAAGATCCACCAGTTCTTCCGCTTCGGCGGCAGCCACACCCTTATCCTCTTCAAGGAGCAGCTTCAGAGCTTTTTCCGCTGTTTCCAGACGTCCGGAAGCGTTCAGGCAGGGGCCCACGATAAAGCCGATATGGTAGACACTGAGGGCAGCCACAGACAGATCGTTTGCATGGATCAGCGCCACAAGTCCCGTGTCTCTCGTTCTTCTGAGTTCATTAAGCCCCAGAACCACCAGTATCCTGTTTTCGTCCTTCAGATCCATTACGTCGCACAGTGTAGCCATAGCAGCGTAGGGAAGCATCCACTCAGTCTCTTCTCCCATGCACTGCAGCACCTTCATTGCCACTACGCATCCGCACAGTCCGGTAAAGGGCGCACTCTCCCCCTCCTGATGAGGGTTCACCACCACATCTGCGGGAGGGATCATCTGATGTCCATCCTTCACAGGCACTTCATGGTGATCTGTAAGTACAACGGTAAGTCCTTTTTCCTTTGCATAGGCAATGGTCTCATACTCCGCTATCCCGTTGTCACAGGTAAGGAGCAGATCCACATTGTTTGAAACGGCTTCATCAACTATATTTTTGTTTATCCCGTATCCGTCCGCGATCCTGTCCGGAATACGAAAAGAGACCTCAGCTCCTCTTTTTTTCAAAGCCCTGTAAAGGATGTATGTGGACGTGATTCCATCCACATCGTAATCCCCCACTATGCATATGCTTTGGTGAGCTTCCGCAGCATTGTTCAGGATCTTGGCGGCAAGCTCGGCATTTTTAAGGAGTTTGGGGTCTCTTAAACCACAAACAGAGGGATGTAAGTAAACATCCCTCTTGTCTTTGGTGTCCAGGTCACGGTTAAGGAGCACCCGCGCAGTGATCTCGCTGATCCCCTGCTCACGGGCTACTGCCTTCACGTCACCTTTTTTATTTATTATTACCCAGTTTTGTTTCATCTGTTTCGTCGTCCTGCTTATTTGTTTTCTTAAGAATTGCAGGATGCTTCTTGCAGTACCTGATCACGATCAATGTAAGACCCGTCACGATAGCAACGAACAGAACAATGTTAACAATGTAGGAAATGAACCAGACAATGAATGCCTCGACACTTTCCCTGATGTTCAGCATGTTGTCCTTGAAGCCCTGAGCGATCCTCTCTCCGAGAGTCTTGGGCTCTGCTTCCACAACATTTGCGATCTTCATTACTTCTCTTACGTTTACATTGAGTGTGCTGTAGGAGATCTTGTTATCGTAGGTGCGCTGTCTTGACTTGTAAGTCTCGAGTTCGTAATTGACCTGTGAAAGTCTTTCTTCAAGGCGGATGATGTCTTCAAGATAGGCTGCTTTTTCGAGAAGTCCCAGCAGTGTTTCCTGCTCCGTCGTGAGAGTCTTGATCCTGCTTTCCACATCGGCATAGCCTAAAGTAATGTCTTCCTCATTGTAGCTGGAATTGGTCACTGTACCGAAAGTTCCGACGCTGTCCATCATGGGCTGCAGCTTGTCTTCCGGAACACGGATCGTGAAATAAGCGACTCTTGAAGACGTACCATAGATGTTGTTGCCGGTAACATTTGCATTCTCAAGGTAGCCGCCGAACTCTTCTATCTTTGCGTTAAGTGATTCGATAAATGAATCGAATTCCCTTGTCTGGACTTCCAGGGATGCCGTCTTTATGACCTTTCTCTGAATGATCCCTTCTGTGTTTCCCGCATTATTTCCTTTGTCGGAGCTACTCTGAGTACTCTTGGCTTCCGATGATTTGCTGTAATTTCTTGAAGCTGCGACCGCAGGCATCTCCATAGCCATACTGTCGGAATTTGCTTCTGCGTAGTACCTTCCTCCGTTGTCATAAAAAACTTCTGAAGCGCTCTTACTGCTTCTTCCGCATGCGGCAAAGAAGATGCAGCCTGTCAGTATAAGTGCCGGGATAAAAAACTTTTTTTTCATAAAAGCCTCCTGTTATTTACAGATGATTGATTTTGTATCAGTTATGAGGTATAACTTGCGATTATTCCCTTCTACCTGATATCCCGCAAAAAAAGCTTTCCCGTTTCACATTGACAGATCATTCTTTTTTTCTTGCAGCATTCTGTTCCGCTTCCTCTTCATCCGTCAGGAAGTACTCCTGCTGATAGGAGCCTGAAGAATTCCAGTACATCCATGTGAAGACACCGTTATCGTTGCACGCTGAGACCTGAACTCTGATCTTACCGTAATCGTAAACCGAGTTCGGCGAATTGAATGCCTGAAGCCAGGGTCTGCAAACAGCAACATGTCCCGTCCATTCTTCCTTAAGGGCCTGCAGTTTCTTTTCAGATCCTCTGATCTCCAGTCCCACCAGGTCATAGGGATGCTCGTTCACGTTGAGCACCGGCCAGTAATCCGTTCCGTAATGGGAAGGATAGATCATCGGACAGATAAAATCCAGGTACTTTGAAAGTTCCTTGTAATCCTGCCCCAGGTTTTCGCTGTCCACCTTTGAATCAATGGTGATACCGTAAACAGATCCGCTTACGTAAACTCCCAAAGGTTTCAGCCTGTTGCAGGCGTATCTAATGAATCTCACGATCTGTTCGGAGTAGGAGATCATTTCCGATTCTTCTCCGAAATCCAGCTCGGAAAGGGTCACATCCGTAGGTGTTCTCATATAGTCAAAGCAGATCTCGTCGAAGCCGTCCTTCGCAGCCTGCTCCGCAACCTTTACGATGAACTCCAGCGCATCCCTGTTGTAAGGATTCATCCATGCATATGGCTTGCTTTCGCCGTTAAGCACCGTCTTATCTCTGAAAAGTTCTCCGTTCTTTTTCTTCAACAGCCACTCAGGGTGCAGGTTGAAGACCGATGAGTGATCAAAGTAGCTTTCCTTGAAGCAAACGATACGGGCTATGCAATATATGCCCTTGCTGTGAAGGTCGTCCAGGAGCCCGGGCATGTCCGAAATGTAGAATTTCCCGTCTTCAGGTGCCACAAGGCCCAATTCCTTAACGATGTCAAGATCCATGTCATAGGTAATGTAGCCCAGATCATCCTTAACATCTATGATCACCGCATTCAGCTCAGTGCCGCTTGCGATCCAGGTGATATTGTTGTAGATCGCAGAGTCTTTGGACATGTGCCCGACGTAAACGCCCTTTGCTTCAAAAGGATTTCCTTCGTTGTAAGCAGAACAGTCAAAGCCCGCTTTTGCAATGTTCACCAGCGGATCCCTGAAGTCGTCGAATCCTTTAAGGTACTCGGATTCAAATGTAGGCGGGACAAAAGGTGTCGGCGTCGGCGAACTTGTAGGTGTCGGCGTCGGTGACGGTCCCACCGTGGGAGATGCCGTGGGTGTGGGAGTGGGAGTCAGTCTGCCTTCATTTAAAAACCAGCCGAGATCATTCCCTTTTTCTCCCAGATGTTTCTGTGCCAATTTGTAGGCAGTCACTCCGCATCCGATAGCCAGGATGACCAGAAGTATGACGCCGATGAGAACGCCGCCTCCCTTGTTTCTTCTCCTTCTTCCGGAACCGTATGCGGAATTTCTGTCCAGATACTGTTCTTTGTCTTTGCTCATAAAATTCCCTTTAACCCTGATGATCTTTTATCTTCCGCAGCAGAACTTGTACTTCTTGCCGCTGCCGCAAGGGCAGGGATCGTTTCTTCCGGGCTTCTTGCCCACTACTACTGTTCCGGACTTCTTCTGTTCCTTGTAGAGTTCTTTTCTTCTCTCTTCGGTCAGGAGCTTGTCCCACTGGGGAAGGCCGTAGAGCCAGTCAGCCTTTGCTTCTACCATGTTGTAGTAGAGCTTTTCTTTATCGTACTTAAGGGAAACTTCTGTGTTCTCGTCCATTTCTTCAATAGGATTGGGTGTAACAAGGCTGTCGTTGATACCGTCAAGGAAGCCCACAAAGATGTTAAGATCGCACTTAAAAGAATCTGCAAGCTCTTTTACAGTGCCCTTGTACTCTTTTCTGGGATGTGAAAGGATCTCTTCATAGATACCTTTTTCAATGTTGAAGTAGTTGCCCCAGAAGAGCTGTCCTTCCTTTGTGTTCATGTCCTTTCCGTATGCGCCTTCGCGCCATGTTTCAAGTAATGTAGCCATTTATTTATCCTCCGTATATTTTTCTTCGATCTCTTTTGCGATCTTTTCGGGATCTTCACCCGCTTTGATGCGCTTTCTGTACTTTCTCATTTGCGCCATGGTGATGTTCTTATCGTCATCCTTGTGTGCCCTCTTGTACAAAGTAAGGAAAACCCACAACAGGATCGGGATCACCACCGTCAGCACCAGACATCCGATGAACATGGACTGTGCCCCCGGAGTCGCAAGTATCGCGCAGATAAGCGTCGCCACGTACATGGCTGCCAATATCACCACCGCGATCAGTGAAACTATTCTTTTAGCCATTTCAACCACTCCTTCATCTGTTTTTCATATCCCTGTTCCGAAAGATCCACGAAGTGTGTGTCTTTAAGGCTTTCAGGCATATACTCCTGTCCCGAGTAGTGTTTCGGGTACTCATGGGAGTACATGTATCCGATGCCCCTTCCCAGCTTTACAGAGCCTCCGTAGTGGGCATCCTGCAGGTAGGGCGGTATCGGCTCGGTCTTATTGTTTCTCACATGTTCAAGGGCATCATCCACCGCGCATATGCTTGAATTACTCTTTGGCGCACAGGCAACATAGATGGCAGCCTGTGCGAGAAGTATCCTTGCTTCGGGCATACCCAAACGCTCCACAGCCAGTGCGGCGCTTGTTGCAAGGATCAGAGCCCGGGGATCAGCATTTGAAACATCCTCAGATGCACAGATCATGATGCGTCGTGCAATGAATGCAGGTTCTTCCCCCGCTTCAAGCATTCTCGCGAGATAGTAGACCGCAGCGTCGGGATTTGACCCCCGCATGCTTTTTATAAAAGCGGAGATCGTATCGTAATGATTGTCTCCGGATTTATCGTATTTAAGGACACGCTTTTGTATGCACTCCTCAGCCACCTTAAGATCGATGTGTATCTTTCCTTCCGCATTTTTTTCGGTGGTAAGGATACCAAGCTCAATGGCGTTGATGGCAGACCTTGCGTCTCCGTTTGCCATGTCAGCGATGAAGTCCAGGGCTTCTTCGTCCGCTTCCGCATGGAAGGCCCCCATTCCTCTTTCACTGTCGGTGAGTGCTCTTTTAAGAAGGATCTTAATGTCATCCGCCGTGAGGGGGTGAAGTTCAAAGATCACGGATCTTGAGATCAAAGCACCGTTCACTTCAAAGTAGGGATTTTCGGTGGTCGCACCGATCAGGATCACAGTACCGTCCTCCACAAAAGGAAGAAGGTAGTCCTGCTGCCCCTTGTTGAAACGGTGTATCTCGTCCACAAAGAGTATGGTCTTCTTGCCGTACTGTCCGTAACGCGCCTTTGCTTCTTCGATCACCTCTTCCATGTCCTTTTTCCCGGCGGAAGTTGCGTTGATCTGCTTAAACTCCGCGCTGGTGGTGTTTGCGATCACCTTTGCGAGAGTTGTCTTCCCCGTTCCCGGAGGCCCATAAAAGATTATGGAAGAAAGCTTGTCCGCTTTTATGGCGCGGTAAAGAAGTTTGTCCTTTCCCACGATATGCTGTTGTCCCACCACCTCGTCCAAAGTCCGGGGCCTTAGTCTGGCGGCAAGAGGGGATTCGTTGTCCCGGTTCTTCTCCGCCATGAATTCAAATATATCCATATCTAATCCACACATCCGATGATCTCATTCAGATCCTTCACACCCTGTTTCTCGCACCAGTTTTCCAGACCTTCGATAACATCCAGTGTTGCTCTCGGATTAATGAAATTTGCCGTACCCACGGAGACCATGCTGGCTCCCGCCATCATGAATTCCAGAGCATCTTCCGCGTTCTGTATGCCTCCCATGCCGATGATGGGGAGCTTCACAGCTTTTCTGACTTCGTAAACCATTCTGACCGCAACAGGCTTTACCGCAGGGCCGCTCATGCCGCCGGTTTTGTTTGCGAGAAGAAATTTCCTGCGGTTAATATCGATCTTCATGCCCGTGAGAGTGTTGATCAGGGAAACTCCGTCCGCACCTCCGGCTTCAACGGCTCTCGCCATATCAGCGATGCTTGTGACATTGGGAGAAAGCTTCATGATCACAGGCTGCTTTGCAACTGCCTTTATCTTTTTTACAACCTCTTCCGCAAGGTGAGGATCCGTTCCGAAGGCTATGCCGCCCTGCTTCACGTTGGGGCAGGAAATGTTGATCTCCAGTGCATCCACAGGCTGATCCCTGAGGCGTTCTACCACTTCCACGTACTCCTCGACAGCATGTCCGCAGACATTGACGATGATCTTTGTATTGAATTTTTTAAGGAAGGGGATGTCTCTTTCAATAAAGAGATCGATGCCGGGATTCTGAAGGCCTATGGCGTTCAGCATTCCCCCGTAGACTTCTGCCACTCTGGGAGTGGGATTTCCTTCCCAGGGAACATTGGCAACACCCTTTGTGGTCACTGCTCCGAGACGGTTCAGGTCCACGAAATCCAAGTATTCCATGCCTGATCCGAAGGTTCCGGAGGCCACTGTAACGGGGTTCTGAAACTCTATGCCTAAAATGTTTATCTTTGTATTAACGTTGTTCATAAGTTTCTCCGAATGAGTTTACAATCCGTTAGAGTATAACAAAGAACCTTGTCAAAATCAAGGAAGATAAATCATTTTAAAGTACTTGGTCAGAACTCTTTTCAGCGTAGTGTTTTCAGTGGTTTCATTGCCCTTTGACCACACTTTTTTGATGGTTTCGATGTCCGCAGTCTCGAGATTAAGGCCTGTGGTCTTTATATGCCTTAATCCCCAGTTTCCGTCGCCTTTAATGACTTTGTAGGTCCATGTGGTCCAGCTGATGCCCGTTTCGTTGATCATCTTAACGCCCTTGTCCCAGGCATCCGGATTGTCAAAAAACGCAAATTCGCCGAGAAGGCTCGGAACGTTGTAATCCGCCTTCTTAATGTCCGTCAGTTTCTTCCTCATGTTGCTGATCTGCCTGCCCGCAGCATTGTTGTAATCATCGTAGAGATAGTTGTGGTACTCGTACATCACATTCTCCCACCCGTAAAGCTCAGGCTTCGGCAGATCCACGGGATCCCAGGTTGCTTCCATGATGATGATGTGATCGGGGTCAATGGCCCTGATCCTGTCATATGCGATGTCGTAGATGTCCCAGAGCATAGTCCTGAGCTCCCTGTCAGGGATACCTGTGTTGTATCTGAAGGTGCAGAAGGGCTCGTTCAGAAGGTCGTAGCCTGCGACCCAGGGGTTGCCCTTAAAATGCGCGGCGATCTCCTCCCACAGTCTGTAAAAAAGCTCCTGGTTGTTCTTCACGACTTCCTCGTCTCCGAAAAAGAATTCGGAAGCTTCCATCTTATTGTCATGTCCGTCTTTTCCCGAGTGATCGCTGCCGTTCTGGGATCCGTATGCACCGTGCATATCGATCAGGACGTATATGCCTCTCTTGCCCGCTTCCTCCACAAACCAGTCAAGTCTGTCCCAGCAGCCCTCAAGGAGGTTCCCGTTCCTGTCCGTGAGATTTCCGTACCACAAAGGAAGCCTCAGGCAATTCATACCCAGATCCCTGCAGTGATCCAGATCCTCTTCCGTGAAAAAGCTGTCCTGATAGATCTTGATCAGTTCTCTCGTCTGCTCCTCACCGAAGCGCTCATTAAGTATCCTGTAAATGTCCTCTTCGCAGGTGGCATTTGCCGAATAATCCGTGGATGTCATCCAGAATTCCTGCAGAAGCCAGCCTCCCACATTCGTGCCCTTAAGCTGCACCAACTCGCCTTTTCCGTAATCGTCCTTAAGTACCTTGCCCTCCGTTTTAAGAAAAGGATGTTCCGATATCTTCATTTCTCTCTCCTCGTATTTTTCTTCTTCCTGTGGTTTGAATGCATCCGGCACTGCCCCTCCGACTCTGTAGCTCTCAGTGTTTTCGGTTTCGCCGGTCGTTCCGTTTGCTGTTCCGTTCGCTGTTCCATTTGCTGTTCCGTTCGCTGTTCCATTTGCTGTTTCCCTGTCTGCGTCCGGGCCTGCGGCATTGCCCCCGCCGCATCCCGTAAAAGCAAACGATGCACAGAGTAAAACGATCAGTCCCCTTTTGAATAAGCCCTTTGTTCCAAACATTTTTGTAATTCCTTTCTTACATTCTTATTCGTCTTTTTGAATATAGCTGTCAGTTGCGCTTTCGGTTGAACCCTGTTGCTGTTTATAACGGTAATTAAGCCTCGATACGATCTAAGTTCGTTGCAATCAACTCCGCTTCGGGTTCACTTCGGCGTAAACTGTATTATAACATGTATAATTTCCGCAGTAAAAATAAAAACATTTTTATTTTCGTATGCCTCTCATCAAACAGAATCACCATTTTTATCTTGTACCCGAATTGTGTTTATGTTAGAATGAGCGACGAATGAAAAATCTGTCTTACAGACACAATCAATAAGGAGATCATTATGGCAAATCCGATAGTAACCATCAAAATGGAAAACGGCGATCTGATCAAGGTTGAACTTTATCCCGAGATCGCTCCCAATACCGTAAACAACTTTATTTCACTTGTAAATAAGGGCTTTTACAACGGCCTCATCTTCCATCGTGTCATCCCCGGCTTCATGATCCAGGGCGGATGCCCCGACGGAACAGGCATGGGCGGCCCCGGCTACTCCATTAAGGGCGAGTTCGCGCAGAACGGCTTTAAGAATGCCCTGAAGCACACCCGCGGCGTTATTTCAATGGCCCGGGCAATGCATCCCGATTCTGCGGGCAGCCAGTTCTTCATCATGCATGCAGACGCCCCTCATCTTGACGGCGGCTACGCAGCATTCGGTAAAGTTACTGAAGGTCTTGAGGCAGTTGACCGCATCGCATCCGTTGACACAGACTGGAGCGATCATCCCACTCTCACCCAGAGAATGGAAACAGTTACAGTTGAAACCTTCGGCGTAAACTACGAAGAGCCCAAGACAGTAAAGGAAAGATAGCAAACAGTAAAAGCCTGCTTTGACATGTAAGAGCATGCAAAAGGCTATAAGAAGCAGCAGTAAGAGACTTCTTTGACTTGTAAGAGCATGCAAAAGGCTATAAGAAGCAGCAGTAAGAGACTTCTTTGACTTGTAAGAGCATGCAAAAGGCTGTAAGAAGCAGCAGTAAGATAAAGACATTAAGAGAAAGATAGATCATGGCTAAGATTCATTCTTTAAAAGAAATTTCAAAAGGCATTTTCGACATGGAGCTCCTCACTCCCGAAATCGCCTCTTCCGCTAAAGCGGGACAGTTTGTAAACCTGTATTTAAATGACGCTTCCAAGCTCCTTCCCCGCCCCATCAGCATCTGCGGTTTCGATGCCGCTACAGGCACTGTACGCCTTGTGTTCAGAGTTGTGGGAGGCGGTACAGCGG
>JAEFAR010000086.1 GCA_016287675.1 Lachnospiraceae bacterium | reverse complement strand
CACACCGTCATGGCGGAAGCTCTCGAAAAGTGGGATGTTTCACTCTTTAGGTCCGTGATCCCCCATGTATACAAATACGTGCAGATGCTGCAGAGAGCAATGGTGAAGGATCTTTCCAAGACAGACCTTGCACCTTACACCATCGAGAATTACAACCTTGTGGACGGTAATCTGATCCATATGGCGAGAATGGCCATATATGCAACCCATTCCACAAACGGCGTTGCAGCGATCCACACGGAGATCCTTAAAAACGACGCCCTAAAGGAGTGGTACAAAATCTATCCCGAGCGTTTCAACAACAAGACCAACGGCATCACCCAGCGTCGCTGGCTGGCTCTTTGCAACCGCGAGCTTACAGGCTTCATCAACGATGCCATCGGTCAGAGCTGGATCACGGATCTTCAGGAATTGAAAAAACTGGAACCTCTGGCAGACAATGCTGAGGAGATTAAGAAATTCAACGAGATCAAACGTGTAAAGAAGGTTCAGCTGGCAAATTACATCGAGCAGAAGGAAGGCGTTAAGATCAATCCCGACTTTATCTTCGATGTGCAGATGAAGAGGCTTCACGAGTACAAGAGGCAGCTCCTTAATGCCTTCTCCATCCTTGACATCTACTACGGCTTAAAGGAAGGCAGGATAAAGGATTTCACACCCATGTGCTTCATCTTCGGAGCAAAGGCGGCTCCCGGCTACTTCCGGGCAAAAGGTATAATCAAGTACATAAATGAGATAGGAAAACTGGTGAATTCGGATCCTGACATGAAGGGAAAGCTTCAGGTTGTCTTCGTTCAGAACTACAATGTTTCCTATGCCGAGAAGCTCTGTACGGCAGCGGATCTCTCTGAGCAGATCTCTACAGCGGGAACCGAAGCCTCCGGAACCGGAAACATGAAACTCATGCTGAACGGCGCAGTGACTCTCGGAACCTACGACGGAGCAAACGTTGAGATCGTTGCGGAAGCAGGTGAAGAGAACAATTACATCTTCGGAAAGAGAGTTGAAGAGATCGAAGATCTCAAGGCGAAGGGCTACGATTCAAAGAAGATCTACAAGGCAAATCCCCGCCTTAAGAGGGTAGTTGACACCCTGATCGACGGAACCTTCTACGACGACGGAACAGGCATGTTCAATGAGCTTTATACTTCTCTTCTTGAGGGGGCTTCCTGGCACAAGCCCGACCACTACTTCATCTTTGCGGACTTTGATTCCTACGTTGAAACAAAGCTCCGTGCGAACCGTGACTACAAAGACCGTATCGCCTTCGGAAGAAAGTGCCTTTTGAATGTGGCAAATGCAGGCAAATTCTCATCCGACAGAACCATCAGGGATTACGCGACAGAGATCTGGGGACTTTGATCCTGATGTTCCGGCCCTGATAAATACAATAAAGTAAAAACAATAAACAGCCCATCCTGTCCGTGCCCTGCGCAGGATATGACGGGCTGTTTTTATGATGTATAAACCTTTATTATTAAAGTTCATTGTGCTATACTTTTATGCGTTGAGACCATTGAAGATATGGCTTTACGAAAATCGGAGCCGGCCTTGAGCCGGGCTTTTCGAAAAAAGAGGAGAATTTTTTATGGGAAATGAAAACAAAAGCTACATTTCGCGAACCAGCGGCCTTAAGGCCAAGGATTACATCGGCTACGCAATGGGAGACGCCGCAGGGTGTCTTGTGTTCAGCCTTGTGACCTCCATCCTTCAAAAGTACTACACGGATGTCTTCAATCTGAGTCCGCTGTTCATCATGTTCATGTTCATCGGGGCGAGAGTCTGGGATGCGGTGAACGACCCCATCATGGGACGTATCTGCGATACGGTCAGAACTTCAAGATACGGCCGCTACAGGCAGTGGTTCCTTTACGTCTCGGCGCCTCTCGGAGTTCTCGCGATCCTGATGTTCGTTAAATTCCCGGGACTGGGCGGAGATGTAAATTATGTCGGAACGTGTCTATACGCAACGGTTACCTATGTCCTTTTCGGAATGTGCTACACAGTCCTGCAGATCCCATACGGATCCCTTGCGTCTGTTGTTACCACCGACGTGGGAGAAAGAAACAAGCTGTCGGTCTACAGAGCCATAGGCGCTGCACTGGGCAGTGTTCCCGTGTTTGTCCTTGCTTCCTTTGCCTATGCAAACAGGACCGATGCCGCAGGCAATCTCGTCTACGGTGAGAACGGCAAGGTCATCACCGATATGCAGTATCAGCCTGTAATGATCGGGGTTCTGATCATGGCTGTCTGCTCAAGCTTCCTTTTGATCCTGACATTTTTCCTGAACAAAGAGCGTGTCATCACAAAGCCCAGGGAAAGAGTGAAGGGCGCGGCATTAAAAGCCTTTAAGCTCCTGCTTTCAAACAAGGCCTTTGTTGCCATCAGCCTTACGGCCATGCTTCTTCTTGCGGGGCAGATGTTCACTCAGAGCTTCTATCTTTACCTTTTTAACGATTATTTCCATGCCAACTGGATGAATCTTGCCAGCCAGGCATGTACCTATTCCCCCATGATCATCCTCATGTTCTTCATGCCGAAGCTTGCAAGAAAGCTGGGAAAGAAGGAAGTCTGCACTGTGGGCGTGGCACTTGCAGCCTGTGCAAACCTGATCCTGTTCTTCCTTAGGGGTGTGGAGCCTCAAAAACTCATTATCCTCTTCCTGGTGCTCTGCTTCATCAGCGGCGTAGGCCTCACAACCCTTGTGCTGCAGCTCTGGTCCATGGCTACCGACACCATCGACATGATCGAAGTCACCACCGGTTCAAGGGACGACGGTACAGCCTACTCCTTCTTCAATTTCTTCCGTAAGCTTGGTCAGGTGGTTGCAGCCATATGCGTTAACGGCGCGCTTCTCGGAATGAATTACAAGTA
>JAEFAR010000013.1 GCA_016287675.1 Lachnospiraceae bacterium | reverse complement strand
TACTATGGAGCTCTTTGCAACAGGAGAGCAGGTAACGGTTCCGATGCGGAAGTCCTTAAGATCGAACTCATCATGGAACAGTCCGGCATCAGCGTTGCGGCACGTAAGGTAGTGGGTGCGGCAAATCTCAAGGCAGAGCTTACGGGCGCTCCCGCAGCGGCAGCGGAACTTCGTGACGGAACCGTAATCACCGGTAAGACCAGCTCACTTCTGGGAGCTTCTTCCGCTCTCATCCTTAATTGTGTAAAGAAACTGGCGGGGATCCCGGATGAAGCGGAACTCATTCCGCCCACTATCATCGAGCCTGTTCAGAAGCTGAAGACGGGAGTTCTGGGCAACCACAATCCCAGACTTCACACCGATGAGCTCCTCATAGCTCTGTCCATATGCGCGGTGACCGATCCTCAGGCGGCAAAGGCTCTCTCAATGCTTTCGGAACTCAGGGGCTGTGAAGTCCATTCCAGCGTAATGCTTTCGGAAGTTGACAAGAATGTCTTCAGAAAACTGGGAGTGAACCTTACCTGTGAACCCAAGTACCAGACACAGAAACTGTTCCATCAATAAAACGTGATCATATATACGGAGTAGAACAATGCTTGATTTTTTAAAGGCCGTGATCTACGGCATTTTGGAAGGCATCACCGAGTGGCTTCCCATCAGCAGTACGGGACATCTAATCCTCTTGGAGAAACTTTTGCCCTTCAGTGAGACTTCCGAAGAATTTTTCGATATGTTTGACGTGGTGATCCAGCTGGGAGCCATCCTGGCGGTGGTGGTCCTCTATTGGAAAAAGCTTTGGCCCTTCGCCCTGACGGGAGCGGAGAGAAAAGAAAATGAAGGCGCGTTCATTAAGAAAAACACATTTTTCATGTGGCTTAAGATCATTGTTGCCTGCCTTCCCGCCGCAGTTATAGGAATACTTCTTGATGATCTCGTCAATGAACATTTCTATAATGAGATATCTGTGGCTGTGGCACTGATAGTGTTCGGTATCATCTTCATCCTTGTGGAAAAGTTCGTGGTGAGTAAAGGCACTTCCAAAGTCAAAGAGGTGGCTGACATCACAATGATGATGGCACTGGAGATCGGTATCTTCCAAATCCTGGCGGCCATCTTCCCGGGAACTTCAAGATCCGGAGCCACCATCATCGGAGCACTTCTCATAGGCATATCCAGACAGGCGGCGGCAGAATTCACCTTTTTCCTTGCTGTTCCCGTAATGTTCGGAGCCAGCCTTCTGAAGATATTGAAATTTGGTTTCGGATTAACAGGGCATGAGGCTGTGGTGCTTCTTTTGGGCTGCATCGTTTCCTTCGGCGTGTCCCTTGTGGTGCTCAGGTGCTTCATAGGATACATTAAGAAACACGATTTTAAGCCCTTCGGATGGTACAGGATCGCCCTTGGCATCGTTGTGCTTGTTTCCTCGTTCTTTTTAAAATAGTTGATAAAAAAAGCCGGTGACGAACATCGGCTTTTTTTCGTTTTATTATGGTCAAAATGCCCGAGATAAGATAAAATAACAGAACAGATCTATATAATGTCAAAAGGGGAAAACATGGAGAACAACGAAGAAAGAAAAAAGATCTTTGAACTCTTTTTCGATGAGGAGGCAAAAGACTTTAAAACACTGGATACAGGCATCGGAGAAGAGGATTTCAGGGAAACGGACATAGTAGAGACCGTTAACGGCAATAAATATGTCATGAAGATATGCTCCAACTCTTTCACGTTTCCCGAGAAGATCGAAATGTGGCAGAGGACAGTGGAGGAGTATCGTAAACTGGGGTATTACTGTCCGAGGATCATAAACGCGAGAAACGGCGGCTTTCCCACGGTGGAGTATAAAGGGCACAGGTGCACCGTGTATGCCGAAGAGTTTTCTGTCTACAAAGCCATAGAAGACCGTATGGAGTCCGACAGCAAAATGGCGGCAAAGTATGAGGACTACGAAAAGGCCATCTGGACCATGACAGCAAAAGTTGCCGCAAAGCAATTTGATTACACGGACTACCCTTCGGGTTATTGTCTTTTTGACATCTTTGACGAAAACGATGAATGCGATGAGGTCATGGAGAACGCGCTGGAGTGGAAGAGGTACGCCGATACGCTGCCGGAGAAGTTCAGGGTTCAGACCGACCGCATATGGAAACTTTGGAACGACAACAGGAAGGCACTTGAAAAAGTCTATCATGAACTCCCCACTTCCGTTTTTCAGGCGGACTTAAATGCCACCAATCTTCTGATAGACGATGATTACAATTTTGTGGGCATATATGATTTCAACCTTGCAGGAAAGGATGTTTTCCTAAACTATCTCATGAGAGAGAACTTCGACGAGTTTGAAGAGGAGATCGAACTGATCTTCAGAGCACTGGACATCGCGAAAGAGTTCTACACTTTTTCGGAAAACGAGAAGAAATATGCCCTGATGATCTACAGATGTCTGAAACCTCTGTGGTTCATCAAGATCGAGACTTTGAAGAGTCTCAAGGACAATGAAGAAGAGATTAAAAAGTATCTCGACAAAACGGAACATTATCTCACATGCGATATAGATTTCAGAAGCCATATGGAGGCATAGGAAGAATATGAACGAACATGAATTTGATCCCTTGGAACCTCTTAAAAAATTAGCGGCTTTTCTGGTGGTATCTGCGGTAAGCTTTGCATGGGCCATGTTGGTCCTGCTCATCATCAGCTTTGTGGCCCTGTCACATATAGACCTTGGTCTTGAGGACATGGCGGTGATATCTTTGGGAGTGATGGCATTTTTTGATATCTTCTATATAGTGGAGCAGATTGTTAAGAAGAGGAAAAACAACATCTACAGATAAACTTGTTGCAGTACGTATATATGGGCGTAGGTCAAATGGTAAAAAATCAGTTGACATGCTTGACAACACATGGTAGAATACATTTTTGTGACGGATAAAATCCTTGCTAACCGCCTGTCGGTTAGCCAAATAAGACCAGAAGGAGGTGCAACACAACTATGAGCAAGTATGAATTATGTTTAGTTGTTAGTGCAAAAGTAGAGGACAGCGTAAGAGATGCATCCGTTGAAGATGCAAAGAAGCTTATCACAAGATTCGGCGGCGAAGTTAAGAACGTTGAAGAGTGGGGTAAGAAGAGACTCGCTTACGAAGTTCAGAAGATGAACGAAGCATTTTACTACTTCATTCAGTTCGATGCTGAGACAACAGCCCCTGCAGAGATCGAAGACAGACTTCGCACAAGGGACAACGTTATCAGATTCTTGATCACAAGAGTCGAAGAGGCATAAAGTAGGAGGATTTCCTAATGAACAGAGTCATTTTAATGGGCAGACTCACAAGAGACCCTAACGTTTCATATGCACAGAAGGACAATTCAGCCATTGCAAGATTTACTCTTGCAGTTGACAGAAGAGTTTCCAGAAACAATGATTCGAACCAGCCCACAGCCGATTTTATTTCATGCGTCACATTCGGCAAGCAGGCAGAGTTCGCAGAGAAGTATTTGAGACAGGGTACAAAGGTAGCGCTTGAAGGAAGAATTCAGACAGGCAGCTACACAAACAAGGAAGGACAGAAGGTCTACACAACAGATGTTCTTGTTGACAACATCGAGTTCGCAGAGAGTAAGAATTCTCAGGGCGGAAACGGTGGACAGACATATGAGAGACCTCAGCCCAGCGGAACCGATTCAGGTTTTATGAACATTCCTGACGGTATCGATGAGGAATTGCCTTTCGCTTAAGGAATCACCGGCTTAGAAAAAATCGAAAGAATGGAGGATAATACAATGACAGACGAGAGAACAGCAAGAAACAATGCTGAAGGTACAATGAAAAGACGTGTCATTCGCAGAAGAAAGAAGGTTTGTGCTTTCTGTTCTGAGAATTTAGCTGAGATTAGCTACAAGGACACAAAGAAGTTGTCCAGATACGTTTCCGAAAGAGGAAAGATCCTTCCCAGACGTATCACAGGAACCTGCGCAGAGCATCAGAGAGCTCTTACTACAGCTATCAAGCGTGCACGTCACGTTGCTCTTATGCCTTACACAGTAGAGTAAAAAATTTAGCGGCGAGAAACTCGCCGCTTTTTTTATCATTTTTTCATTCTGTTCAGAAGAAGAGAAGTGTCCAGGATTTCCGGCTCGTCCTTCTTCTTTTTTGATGCGGACTTTTTGGAATGCGCTTTCTTTTCTTCTTCTGCAACGGTTGCTGTCCTGCTTTCGCCGGTAATGTCCTGCTTGACGGGAGCTCCCACTAATGCCTTTGGCTTTCTTTCTTTTTCCGTTTTTTTACTGAATCGTGCAAAAAGCTTTGAGTAGAAACCTTCGGGAAGGATCCTGAAACGGAATCTTCTGTAAGCTATGTCCAAAACAAACAGGAGAAGGGCAGTTACAAGGATCGGTACAGTGAAGTCCTTCATGGCCCTGACCAGGTTGATGTTTTTTGTAAAGACCTGGGAAGGAGATGAGATCTCGGATCCTCCGGTCATTCTTGCAAAATCACCCAGTACATCACTGGCTGTATTAAATGTGTACTCGGGCGAGTACTTTTTTATGGCTGCAGTGGTGAGACCGGAAGAAGGAACTCCGTCATCGTATTGTTTTACTGCTATCGAGTAGACGCCTTCACTTGTCAGTTCGAAATCTGCGGAGTATTCTCCGGGAGATTTGGGGATCAGCTGAATTTCCCTACTTTCGCCTTTATCATCCGTAACGGTTGCGGAAACGGTTGTGCCTGAATCGAATTCTTCCGTGTGGTAATTGATGGTGGCTTCGGACAACGACTGGCTGACGGTTGCGTAGGAACCTTCCCTGGTATTGTCCATGGTCACTGTCTTTATCAGGTTGTTCCACAGATGAGCATTGTTTTCCCAGCCAAAGTAGTTACCCGACCAGTTTCCTGTGACATCGGAGGTCCATGCAACCGTTTTTCCGAGGCCGTATTGCCAGTAGGCGAGAAGCGGGTATTGGTCTTCGGTCTCCAGAAGCTCTGTAGCTCTTGCTTTAAGCGTGGTCGCGACGTAGGCTTTAATGTCAGGAACGCCGTTCACCGCAACTTCTCTGATGATATCATCCGATGAAGTGATGTAAACGGGACCGGGGCGATCCACAAGATACTCATTCTGTGAAAGGTAGATCTCCTGAGCAAAGATCTTGGGAAGGTCGCTGTTGTTGTTGACCACATACATTCTTCCGCCCGTTGCTTCAGATATCGTGTTCAGAAGCTGTGTATTACAGTCGTTTCCAAGAGCGATGGCGGTGAGAGTGATATTATCTTTGTTGATCCTGTCTATAAGGCTTTTGTAATTATTGTATGAATCCTGACCATCCGTAAGCAAAATGATGTGCTTTATGGTGGAATTGTAGTCTTCAAGGGCAGCCACAGAGGCTTCTACTGCAGGGTATATGCTTGTTCCGCCTTCGATGCGGATGGTTCCGACGGCCTGAATGACTTCATCACGGTTTCCGCCCAGTTTTTTCAGTTTGTATACAGGAGATATGGTGTGATCGAAGGCGATAACACCCACGGAATCCACATCTCTCAATGCGTCAAGGGATAGAATGATGGAGCGCTTCGCGTCATCAAGTTTTCCGTCGCTCATGGATCCCGATTTGTCTACCGTGAAGTGTACAGCCATAGAAGGAAGCTCGATCTCTCCGTTAATGTCCATTTCCACGGGCAGGATGGTTTCAAGAGGAGTGTCTTTGTAAAGACCCAGAGCAAAAGCGTTTCTTCCGCCGCAGGCGATCAGTCCTTTACCGTAGTCTTTTACGTAGGTCGTTACATTTTTCATGAAACCTTCTGAAAGATCGTAGGTTGATACATTACAGAGGATCATGCAGGAGTACTCCAGCATTTCCGAGATCTCAGAAGGAGCGCTTAAAGCAGAGATCTTTTTACAATCTATGCCCATATTGCAGAACATGCTGTAGAGCGCATCACCTTCGCCTGTAGCACCCTCCAGGATCAGAACCGGAAGCTTATGGGAAATGTTTGTGAAAGCGGAGAACTCATTGTTGAGTGATATGGTGTCGTCCACGGCTTCCACGGTCACGCGGTAGGTTTTGAGTCCCGCATCCGTCTGCGTGTCATAAAAGGGAATCAGGCTCGTGCCTTTGGAAAGGTTCACGGTCTTACGTTCCGTCAGCGTCCTTCCCTGATAGAGAGAGACAACGGCGGCAGTGGAAACATTGCTTTCGACCTCCACCATGACTTTAAAGATCTCCCCTGTCCCGACGCTTTCGGGAACCGTAAGATTGCTTACATAAACTTCCGAAGATGTAGAAGAGGGAAGAGTGTAGGTCTTTACATCGCAGCCCGCCATTGTGGTGTCCGCAACGGTGTCCTTAAGACTTCCGATGTTTTCTGCTCCGTCCGAGATGATGACTATCCTTTTTGCGTAGCCGTCGGGCATCAATGAAAGGGCCAGATTGACCGCATCCTGAAGATTTGTTGCGGAAGGGTCCACATTGGTCTGTATCCCGCGGTAGATGCACTTGTCGGAAACAAAGTTCTCCACAACAGGAGTCTTGCCCACGGAAACTATGCCCACATAATCTCTCGGAGTCTTTGTGTTTATGGCATTGTTGATGAAGTCCGTAATGTGGTCTTTGTGCTCTTTCGTACTGTCTGAGGCATCAACGATAAAAACTGTTGCGACGTTTGTACCTTTTTGCAGCAGACTGACGCCGGACAATGACAGGATAAGGAGTGAAAAGATCACGCACCTTAAGATGATCTGCTTGATCTTCAGCTCTTTCGACCGCAGATGCATGAAACGGGCAGAGAAGAGGAGCAGAACGATTGCAGCCGGGATCAGTAACAGTATAAGAGGTTGTTCGATGTTGATTCTCATGATTAATCCTTAATGTAAACGATCCATTCTATTGTAAGAATAAGCAGTAAGATTATTATTATCAAAGGCCGGTAATTCTTCGCGGATGTGGCAGTAGCATCCACCACAAGGGTGTTACTGCCTGTATTGCCTGTGATGGCTGAAGCAGTGATCTTGCGGCTTTCCACTGTATTAAAGTTGACAGCGAAGGCTTCGACCGAACCGTCCTCTTTTTCAAGCATATAAGCCCCGGGTGCATCCGTGTTCTTGTAAAGAAGCGGAAGAGCGGAAAGTTCTTCCTTTCGTCCGTTTGGAAGGATCAGTGAGGGCTTTGTTTCGTTTAATGAGGAATTTATCCTTACGCTTTCACCGCAATACACATTGGAAGTAGCCAAAAGATCCGAGTTACCCATTTCCGAGATCATGTTCCATATCAGGATGGGGAAACGGTAATCGAGAGGGAGATCCGTGGAGTGAAGATCGAATCCGATAAAACCGATCTTTCTTCCGGAATTGTCTCCGATAAAGCCGGCGCTTTTCTTTCCCGAACTGATAAAGGATTTTGCCCAGACAGGCTGATCGACAGTGAGACTTGAGGTTACACCGAAGGAAAAATCGGATATTCCCGAGGTGTAAGGGCTGTCCTCAAGCTTCAGGTAAGAGTTTTCAACATTTTCCGAGATTTCGAAAAATTGCCCGGGATCACAATGGATGAAGATCAGGTTACCTTCCGAAGGAAGCTCTGCAGGTAACATTTCCTGACCGTCGATTATGATGAGATCGTACCCTTCCGTGGCATTTCCCGAAAAGGTTTCGGGATCGTTGGTCTCATGAAGTGTGATGTTCTCATTCAGCTCAATGGCTTTTTTAAGGTAAATGTTCCTTTCGGTCAAAAGCAGGACTTTGCCGCTTTTTTTCGCGCTGCTGATGCAGTAGGCGGTGTTGTCGAGGATGAGAGCATCTGCGGCTTCGATCTCGGCTTTAAGTACCGTTCCGTTAAAATCTAAGGACTCAAAGTAGACGATATCGCTTTTTCCAGGTTCCAGAGAATAGGAGGAAACATTTAAGAGTCTGTCGTCACCGTAGAGGTTTACATCTCCGGACACTGCCGCTGTCCCATGGTTGGTGACACATGCAAGGACTGTGAGCCGGTCCCCCCTCTGGGATGAGCTTACGTAATCAAGTGAAACATTTTCCACGGGTGCGGAAAAATTGTAAATTGTACCCGTTAGACTTCCCAGAGAAAGTGGGGAATCCGTGAAAACCGTAACATGTAGTGACGTGTTGCCCGCCGCCAGACCCTGGCAGACGGAAAGACCCCCGGAGCAGTCTCCCGCAAGGGTGGTTCCCTGTATGCTTTCTATCGCGCTCAGGATCGCTGACCTGTCGATGGATCCGGACAGGAGAGAAGTGGTCCTGTCAGAGCAGGCAATGACAGTGACGGATGTTTCATCCGTCAAGGTCTTGACGTACTCTTTGGCGGCATTTTTTGCGTAGTCCAGCCGTGTTTTTTTGTTGCTCATCACAGTGTTCATGCTTCCGCTGTTATCGATCAGAAGCACGACATTGGAAGAAGTGGTGGCTTCCTGAGCAGTGTAGGGCGACATGAGGCAAAAGATCAGCACCAGGATGGTGAAGATCTGTATGATCAGTAATCTGTTTTTCTTGAGCTTTTCCCATGGGGTGTCCGATTCCTTGTTGCGGTACATCTCACTCCACAGAAACAAGGAGGGGACTTTGTGAGTCACGGCCTTTTGTTTCAAAAGGTACATGATGATCACAACGGGGATCAGGATCAGCAGGAAAAGCGGCCATAGATGCATGAAGCGCATGTTCTAACCTCTCAAAATGGTTTCATAACTGTTTTCCGTATCTGCAAGGACGTATTTTGCACCGTATTTTTTGCAAAGTCCTTCAATTTTCTTTAAGAATCTTTCCTTAGCGGCTGCGTAGTCTTTTTCAAGGGAGGAAGAGCCGGTGACTTTGAGATCCTTTCCTGTTTCCGAGTCAACGAGACTGAAGGTTCCGGAAAGTTCCGGATGCAGTTCCTCTTTTGAAAGCACCTGGACCAGGAAGATCTCCTGCTTTTTGTGAGCCAGGTATTTGATCACGTCTTCCACGTGCTCCGTGTAAAAGTCGGAGATCACCACAGACATGCCCCGGAGCTTAATGTCACGGGAACATATGCTTTTAAAAAGATCGTTTTCTCCTTCGGGTTCCAGCATGGACAGATGGTCCGTGATCTTTGAAAAGCCCTGCTTTCCTGTAACCCCCTTAAAGGTCTCGCAGCGATTGCCTTTCAGGAAGTTAAGGATCACACGGTCCGAGTGGTCCAGGATACAATAGGAGAGAGCAGCGGCGATCCGCTTTGCAGTTACGATCTTGCTTTTTTCGCCGAAGTTCATGGAGGCGCTTCCGTCCAGAAAGATATTGAACAGTCCTTCCTTCTCTTCCATGAACAGCTTTATAAAAAGACGGTCAAAGCGGGCATATGCATTCCAGTCGATCCTTCTGATGTCATCTCCCGGGAGGTATTCACGGAAATCCGAGAATTCCACGCTGCTTCCTTTGGCATTTGACTTTCTGCCTCCGTTTGCACCTGCGGCCAGTCTCATTTTTAGGTTCATCCTGAAGAGAGTCAGGCTTCTGTAAAATTCGGCATTAAAGGTGTCATCGTATACCATTTATTCGGTAACCTCTGAAATGATCTGTGAAATAATGGCATCGGTGCTGACAGCATCTGCCATGGCTTCGAAGGTGGTTGCGATACGGTGCCTGAGAGCCGGGTAGGCCACCGCACGAATGTCGTCAAATGAAACGTTTGCCCTTCCTTCCAAAAGAGCTCTTGCCTTTGAGGCATTGAAGATGGCCTGGGCAGCACGGGGAGAAGCGCCGCAGGAAACGTATTTTTTTATGTAATCCGTAGCTCCCGGAACCTCGGGATGAGTTGCCACAACAAGCTTCAGGGCGTATTCTTCAACAGCGCTTGAAAGCTTGATGTCACGGATGATGTTTCTGATATTGATGATCTCCTCACCGCTCATGATGGGATTGATCTCCACTTTTTTATTGGTGACGGTGATGTCCATGATCTGCTTCAGCTCGTCAAGAGTGGGGAAATCCACCTGGATCTTGAACATAAATCTGTCCAGCTGTGCTTCGGGAAGAGGGTAGGTTCCCTCGTTCTCTATGGGGTTCTGTGTGGCAAGCACCATGAAAGGAGCAGGCATCTCGTAGGTCTTTTTACCCACTGTCACTGTTTTTTCCTGCATTGCCTCAAGAAGAGCCGACTGAGTCTTTGGCGTAGCGCGGTTGATCTCGTCTGCCAAAACCAGATTGGAGAAAATGGGACCGGGTTCAAAAGAAAACACATTATTTCCGTTTTCCTTTATGATGAGGTTTGTACCCGTAACGTCGGCGGGCATGAGATCGGGTGTGAACTGAATACGCGAAAAGGCTATATTGAAAACTTTTGCTATTGTTTTTACAAGCTGTGTTTTTCCGAGACCGGGAACACCTTCGAGAAGTACGTTTCCGTTTGTAAGCATAGCTATAATGACTTCACGGATGACGGACTTCTGACCGATGATGCCTTTTCCGATCTCTTTTTCACAAAGAGTTACTTTTTCGACAATTTGTTGCAGATCTTTTTCTTCCATTGCTCCTCCTATTCTGAAAGCTCAGAAAAATAGTTTTTGACCACGTCCTTCATGGCGTCAGGGACCGAAGATGAATTCAGAGCGGTATACGCCTTTCCGGTGTAGGATGTTATCACTGTTTCATAATCCGCGGCAGTACCGGCAAATGTTAAGCCCTCGGAGATCTTTGACTTCTGACTGTCTCCCGAACCGCTGTCCTTGCCAGTAACGGAAACGGAGTCGTAGGTATCGGGAACGGTGATCATCTCACCCTTTGCTCCCTCTCTTATGTCAGAATGATCAGAACCGTTGTACCAGCCCTGTCCGCCCTGTCCGGAACCCTGACCCTGGCCTTGACCCTGTCCCTGACCTTGTCCTTGACCCTGTCCCTGACCTTGTCCTTGACCCTGTCCCTGACCTTGACCTTGTCCTTGTCCTTGTCCCTGGCCTTGTCCCTGGCCTTGCTGACCCTGTTGACCTTGCTGTCCTTGCTGGCCCTGCTGACCCTGCTGACCTTGCTGACCCTGCTGACCCTGCTGGCCTTGCTGGCCCTGCTGGCCCTGTTGTCCCTGCTGACCTTGTCCGCTCTGACCGTTGCCGATCTTGGAAGGATCGATAGCAGAGGGATCACCGGAGTAAGAGGCCTGATCACCGGAGTTTTTAAGGGCGGAGGCCATTTCACCGGCAGCATCTGCAAAAGAATCATCATCCTGCTTGTAGGAATCTGCGAGCTTTTCCAGAGATTCAGCCAAAGCTTTTTTTTCTTCCGCAGACAGGGAATTTGCGTAAGAGGAGAGCTCATTAAGGGCTTTCCTGTCAAATCTGTCTTTTGCTTTTTTGACTTCGCTGTGGGTCCTGGCCGAATCAAGTTCCTTAAGACTATCTTTATAAAGGTCTTCGAGCTTTTTCAGTTCTTCTTCACTGATCTCCGGAACTTCGGAGAGCTTATTGAGCTCTTTTTCCAGCTTTTCCGCAGTCTCATCCGCAGCTTCAGCCACCTCATGGTTATTGATGGCGGCATCTTTTGCGGGTGTGTCGATGAATGAAACCGCCGTAGTCAGAAAAATGAGTACAAGCATCGTGATGATGCACTGATTTTTAGGCTTCCATTTAAAGGCTTTTGATAGATCCAGTCCTTTGAGACAGTTTACGGTGTCACGGCGCTGGATCAGAGACATATCGTCTGTCTGATCCAGATTTTCAAGGGCTGTTGACAGTCTTTCCTTGAGCCCGCACCTGTCACCCTCGGCTGCGGCCGTTTTCCTGTCGGGCATAGTTACAAGCATTGAGATCTCTGCACATAATATGCTAAAAACAAGGAATGCTCCGGCATAATAATAGGGTGCATAGATGGGAACCACCAGAGAGAGCAACATTACCGCGAAAAAACCGCATACTCCGATGAAGGTACCGTAGAACAGTGCTTTCAGGAGATTTCTTTTCAGCAGTTTCTTCTGTATTCTTTTTATGTAATTAATTATTGTTTTTCTTTCCAAGTTTTACTCGCCTCGTATTACCGGCCAGCTTGGCCGCTGACAGCTTTAACATGTAAAATGCCGTGATGATCTGAACCACAAATCCTACAGGAGCCCAATGTTTTACGAAGAAATTATCGGGAGTCAGAACTGAAGAAGTCTCCGCTATGATCCCTGCCATACCGTGATAATTATCGCTGAAGATGTCAAATCCGACGATCTTGTCCAATACATCAAAAACCGTTGTGGCGGGATTGAAGTAAAGGAGGAAGAAGGAAAAATCTCCCGTGTTAAATATATTAGCCTTGAAAATCCTGCCGTTATAGTAGTTTCCGCTGTTTGCCGCTGCTGCGATCAAATGGATGATCAGGCACAGGAATATGGTACCGAACACCAGTAGAAAAACTACTGCAAGGGCTGAGGCGGAAGCACGTGAGGATTTTTTTACCAGGGTCGAATAGAGAATACCAAATGCAGAAAGGTACATAACCGTTTCGATCACAGCCAGCATCACCCCAACCAGCTGTATAAAGCTGATACTGCCATAGATCAACACCACTGATAAAAAGGGTAGCAGTGATACAAGCAATAAAAGGGTGTAAGCAACTGATGAGAGGTATTTACCCAGAATGATATCAAAGTGCGACATCTTAGTGGTCAACAGTACGTCCAGAGTCTGTCTTTCACGTTCATTTGCGATGGAAGGACCTGTTTCTGAAGGGACCATAAGGCAGACGAAGGCGCATTCCACGATTATAAAGCCGTCAAAGATCCAGGTGAAGGCCTGCAGATCCATAGGGTCCATCGAGACCATTCCTGCATTGCTGATGAATAGGATAAAGATGGCCACCAGACTTGCCAGGACATTGATGACAAACAGGGAAACGGCCATGCGGCTTCTTTTTGCCTTTATACTGATGTCCTTTAAAAAGACCGGGTTTTTAAGCATTATTTTCTGCATTTGTGCTTCCTCCCTCCATAATATTAAGGAAAATGTCTTCCACATTCTCATGATTCTTGGAGAAAGTGGCTACGGGAATGTCATTTACGATCAGCTTCTTTAACAGAGCGGTGTACTCGGCATCATCAGCGTTTGCCGTTACTCTGATCCCCTTGGAAGTGAGCTCTGCGCCCGTTACAAAAGGACATTCTTTTATCAATGAAAGCGCACGACCGGGATCACCCGAGAAGGTGATTTCAATGAATTCGCCTCCTGCGGAGAGAGCCAGTGCATCCTCTATGGATCCGTTGAATTTCATCTCACCGTGGTTTATTATGCCGATGGAGGAACACATTTCGATGAGCTCCGGAAGAATGTGAGAGGATATTATTATTGTTTTTCCCATGGAGGAAAGATTTCTCAGGATCTCTTTAAGCTCATGTCTGGCTTTGGGGTCAAGCCCCGAAGCGGGCTCATCCAGAAACAGTATTTTCGGGTTCTGGACCAGAGCACGTGCTACACAGAGCTTTTGTTTCATACCTCTTGAAAGAGAGTCCACTTGTTCGTTGGCCTTGTCGGAAAGGTTGACAAGCTCCAGAAGATTGTCCGACAGGATGTCGGCATCTCTTCCCCAGATATTGTATGCACCCGCGAAAAAGTGCAGATACTCGGAGGCTGTAAGATCGGCGTAAACACCGAAAAAGTCTGGAACATAGCCCACTTTTCCTCTGAGAGAAGATCTTCCTTTGGGATCCAGTGCCTCCGTTCCGTCTATAATGATGGATCCGCTGTCGGCTCTTTCAAGCCCCACGCAGATCTTCATAGTTGTTGTTTTTCCCGCTCCGTTGGCGCCTACGAAGCCGAACAGTTCTCCGTCATTAACCGAGAGAGAGAGGTTGTTCAAAGCCTTAAAAGGGCCGAAGCTTTTGGTTAAGTTTTGTATTTCAAGCATTTTCGATACCCTCCTAATGATCTTCTGTCATATTTCCGGGAACCATAATGACTTCCAAAAGGCTCTCCGAAGCGTTCTTTGTATTGGAAAGCATGCTTTCCGCAGTTTCAAAATCAAAGCCGATGAAATAGGGCTGAGTGATCAGTTCCTTGGGACAGCCGTCGGAGTTCAGGTCACAGATCCTGTAAACCTCTTCCAAACTCGGGTAAGTATGATAGCTTGAATAGCCGTAGGAAAACTTTGACGAATACGGGGTTAAACCGCCTTCGGCATAGGAACTGTCCCTGATGATCCCGGAAGTTGCAAAACCGTTGTTTTCGATCAGATAGCGGCAGGCTGTGAATCTTAAGTAATCCTTCCTAAACTCGTTGTTTTTAAAGCCTATAAGGTAAGACGGTGAAATCTCCGATTCCGGTAAACCCGACAGAAGCCGGGCAGTGTGGTAGTTATCCGCTGATACATAATTGTAGCGTTTTTCTTCATTGAATACGGAAACAGGGATGATCCTGGAAAGATCTACCTTTGAACCGGGGGTAAGCGTACCTAAACGGTAGATCATATAGTCGGCCATTATCACACAGTCTTCCAAAGTCTTTTCGGTATTGTTCTGCACATAGCCGGAAAGCTTGTAATCGCTGTACGATGCGTTAAAGGAGATCTCGTATCCCGAGGTTTCCTTTGATCGTGAGAACATCAGTGCCTCTTTTGCAAGAGCTGCTTTTCCGCGAAGGGAAATTGAATTCGAACCTTGAGTATCCAGCCAGGCAACATTGTAGACGAGTTTATCAAAATTTGTGTTATAGCCGTAATAATAACTGTCGGATCTTATAAGCTGAGGGAAATAGTCTTTCGAGAAGTTGATGTCGTATGACCTGTTCTTCGGCAGGATCACGCCTGATACAGCGGTCTCATTTACTACCTTGTCGGATACTTCGGAAAATTTGATGGAATTTACCGAAGGTTTTGTGATCCTTGTAACCAGACTGCAGACAAATATCAAAACTGTGGCTGTCACGGCGAGACCGATCTGAACAGGCCACAAAAGTACGGATCTTTTTCTTTTCTTAAGAAAGAAAAATGCGATGAAGCCCAATGCTGTATAGGCAATAAAGATCAGAAGGTATGCAGGGACCGGAAGAAGATTACCGATGGTCAGGTCATATGCCAGCTGTTCTCTCCGGTACATATCGTCCCCATAGTTTCCGTAGCCTCCCGAAATGTATGCCTGGTATAAGGCAGGACCCTTAAAGAATTCGATCAGATAGGAAACTGTTCTGAAGTAGGTGTCCGAAGTAATGAAAGGCTGTTTGGAAATATCGGTGGCAAGAGTGCAGACATTTCCGTTTCCGTAGGTGATCATGTTTGCAAAGCTGTAAGGCTCGCTTGCGTTCTCGATGAAGCCTCGGATCAATGTGACCCCGGAAAGAGGCTCGGTGATCTGAGTTTTGTAATATTGGATGTTTTCATCCGCAGGTACAAAGTTGAATGCTTTGGAGAACTCTATGATCCTGTCGGATAAATTCATCACGCAGTAATCTCTGAAGTAAGTCTCCTGATACGAAAGTTCCGTGGGAGACATTCTCCTTTGAGACTGTGCGTATGATTCGCCATTGTAATCATACCAGACGTAATTGATGAAGGCATCTTTGTTTTGGTCGAAGATGTATTCGCGCCGCTCATCGAGGCTGTTTAAAGCAAGATATTCCTCGGATTTAAAGAAGTCTTCATCTATTGAAGAATATACGGCGATAGCCTGAGAATCTTCGTAGGATCTGTTTGCAAATATAGAAGACACATCGACGGGAAGGCGTGATGAATCGCTTGTTCCGAAATCGGTAGAAACAGTTTTCAGGTCGTCCAGTTCTATGAAAGAAAGCTCGGGAAAGCCTTTCAGAACCTTGGAAGCACCTGTTCCGGTTCCGACTATCAGCAGACCGCCCTTGGAAACCCATTCGATAAGAGCACTTCTTTGAGCATCCGAAAGCCTGTCCGAAGAGAAATCGGAGATTATGAGCACATCCATGAAATCAAGAGCTCTGGTATCTTCGGGGAATGTTTTCTCTGTGAATTTCTCGGTCAGGATGGTAATATCCTGCAGACCTGCAAGTCTGTAACCGGAAATTGAGGAAAGAGCGTTGTAATCGTCCGATAAGATACCCACACGGGCATATTGATTCATTGAATCATAATTAAGCTGGAACTCTTTCTCCAGAACGTTTTTTCCTTTTGAATCCGTAACTCTTACGCTGCATTTGTTTGAAATTGTGGCAGTGTAACAGATAAAGGTGACGGTTTTTGAGGAACCGGCTGCAAGAGAGATCTTGCGCTCATATGCTGCCACATCTTTCCTGCTCATGGGGAGGATCAGCCAAACGGAACCCTCAAAGTCGTCCGAATTATTGGACAGGGTAACATTAAAGGGAACGTTGATGCCTGATTCCAGAAAACCGTTGTTTCCGAAGGTCAGGGAAACATCAAAGGGCGGTTTTGCGGCTGCTTCCGTCGGAACGGCGGAGCCCAGACTTACGGTGATGACCGAAAGAAGCAGGGCAGCGACTGCTCTTTTAAAAATTTGCTTTAAACTCATTTTTTCTAACTCCTTGGAAAAAATATATGATAATTATAGCCTAATTGAAATGTAAATGCACCAAAAAAACATCCCTTGGACAAATTTACGTTTCCGTATTTATTAGACGTAAAAAAACTTATAATGTTTCTTAGAAAAATGAATAAATATAAAAAACTGTTTTCGGGGAACGGCGGGGTTTTGTTCTTGCATTTTTCACATTTCTAATGTAAGATAAAATCTGTATGCGTAGAATTTGGGGCAGATTATTCAGGAGGACAATCAAAGTATGGATTTCTTCACGATCTTGACATTTCTGGGAGGAATAGCACTCTTTCTTTTCGGAATGGACACTATGGGAAAGTATCTGGAAAAGCTTTCCGGAGGTAAGCTGGAAAAAGTTTTGGCGAAGCTTACTTCGAAAAGGATCACCGCAGTTATCTTCGGTGCATTGGTAACCGCGATCTTACAATCGTCAACCACTACATCTGTAATGGTGGTCGGTCTTGTAAACTCAGGTATCATGAAGCTGTCTCAGGCTGTGGGTGTTTTGATGGGTGCAAACATCGGAACCACCATTACCGCCTGGATCCTTTCACTTGCAGGATTAGGTGACGAAGCACCTTTTGTGCTTCAGCTTTTCAAACCTGCTGCTCTTGCCGGGATCCTCGGTATCATCGGTATACTTATGAGGATGATATCGAAAAAAGAAAGACGTAGAGACATCGGAACCATACTTTTGGGTTTTTCGCTTCTTATGTTCGGTATGACGACCATGGCAAATGCTGTGGCTCCGCTGGCTGAACTTCCGGAGGTTCAGCAGTTGCTTCTGAAGTTTTCAAACCCCGTTCTGGGTGTTCTGGTGGGACTGCTGATCACCGTGCTCGTTCAAAGCTCAGCCACATCAATCGGTATCCTCCAGGCATTTTGTGTTTCCGGAGCGGTTACTTACGCCGTAGCTATCCCCATCATCATGGGACAGAACATCGGAACCTGCTTTAAGGCACTGATCTCTGCCATTGGCGCGTCAAAGAATGCAAAGAGAGCTTCTTTTGTACACCTGTACTTTAATATGATCGGAACTGTACTGTTCCTTGCGGTTTTTTACCTTTTACATTCCATTTTCAGATTCGGCTTTGTAAACGAGGCTGCAGGTGCTGACAATATTGCCTTCATCCACAGTATGTTCAACATCGGGACCACACTTGTTCTTTTTCCTTTTGCCGGGCTCATTGAAAAACTTGCAACTCTCACGGTTTCGGACGTTAAAAAGGGTGATGACAGCGAAAACAAAGAATTCAAACTTCTGGACGTTCGTTTTCTGGATACGCCCACATTCGCCATTGAACAGTGTAAAGCTGTTACTCTCAATATGGCCAATATTGCAAAGGCTGCATTGTTTACCGCAGTTGAGATCGTTGCAAATTATGACCGCAATAAAGCAGAGAGAGTGGCCCAGCTGGAAGAAGAAGCGGATGTTTATGAAGATGAACTGGGCAATTACCTGGTAAAAGTAACAAATAAGAGACTTTCAAAGAAAGACAGTAATGCCGTTACAAAGATACTTCACTGTATCAGTGATTTTGAAAGAATCTCCGATCATGCACTGAATATTAAAGAAGCTGCAGAAGAAATGAACAAAAAGGGGATCAAGTTCTCCGGCGAAGCTCAAAAAGAGCTGGACGTCCTGGTCAGAGCGGTTGAAAACATTGTTTCGGAAACCGTTGAGGCTTTTGCCACCGAGGATCTCACCGTGGCTCGAAAGGTTGAACCTTTGGAACAGGTTATCGATGGCCTTACCCAGCAGATAAAAGGCAGGCACATCGACAGGCTTGTAAAAGGAAAGTGCACCATAGAACTGGGATTTGTTCTCACGGATCTTATCACAAATTATGAAAGGATCTCCGATCACTGCTCCAATATTGCTATTGCCGTGATCCAGATGAATCAGGATGTTGAGGGAGCCCATGAGTATCTTGACAAGATCAGGACAGGTGCCGACAGGGATTACTCAAACGAATATATGGCAGACGAGGAAACATATGCTTTACCCGTCGTGTCTGAAGAATAAATTAATAAGGGAAAGAGTGGATACATTAAAATGGTAAAAGTAGTTAAATTCGGAGGAAGTTCTCTCGCTTCCGCCGAGCAGTTCAAGAAAGTGGGAGACATCGTAAGAAGCGAGGCTGACAGGAAGTATGTTGTTCCTTCCGCACCCGGAAAGAGGAACGGAGCGGACACAAAAGTTACCGACATGCTCTACGGATGCTATGCACTTGCGGATGAGGGCAAGGATTTCACAGACGCACTTGAAAAGATCAAAGAACGTTACGACGAGATCATTACAGGCCTTGGTCTTAAAACGGACCTTAGCGGAGAATTTAAGACTATCGCAGAAAACTTTAAGAAGAAGGCTGGCGTGCAGTATGCAGCTTCAAGAGGAGAGTACCTTAACGGTATCATAATGGCAGATTATCTCGGTTTCACTTTCCTTGATGCTGCTGAAGTCATTTTCTTCGACGAAGACGGAAACTTCCTTGCGGAGGATACAAATGCCGTACTTTCAAAGAGGATCAAGGAACTGGACAATGTGGTCCTTCCCGGTTTCTACGGGGCAACAAGAGACGGAGTTGTAAAGACCTTCTCCAGAGGCGGTTCGGATATTACGGGCTCTATTCTTGCAAGAGCTGCAGGCGCCGACATTTACGAGAACTGGACAGATGTTTCCGGCTTTCTGGTAGCTGATCCCAGGATCGTAAAGAATCCCGAGGTCATTACCACCATCACTTACAAGGAGCTCAGAGAGCTTTCCTACATGGGTGCTACAGTTCTTCACGAGGATGCCATCTTCCCCGTAAGAAAGAGCGGAATCCCCATTAACATAAGAAACACCAATCGTCCCGAAGATCCCGGTACCATGATCGTTGAAAACACCTGCAAGCAGTCGGATTTTACAATCACCGGTGTTGCGGGCAAAAAAGGTTTTGTTTCCATCAACATTGAAAAAGACCAGATGAACTCCGAGACAGGCTTCGGAAGACGCGCCCTTGAAGCGTTTGAACTTTCGGGCATTTCTTTCGAGCACATGCCTTCCGGAATCGATACATTATCGGTGTTTGTACATAAACCCGAATTTGAGGGCAAGGAACAGCAGGTTCTTGCCGCAATCCACCGCCTTACCGCTCCCGACAGCGTTGACATAGATTCCGATGTTGCTCTTATTGCGGTCGTAGGTCGCAGCATGAAGTCCAATCACGGCGTTGCAGCCAGGATCTTCGCTGCACTTGCCCACAACAACATCAACATCAAAATGATCGACCAGGGCTCATCAGAGCTCAATATCATAATCGGTGTTTCAAACAGCGATTTCGACAATGCCATCAAGGCTATATATGATATTTTCGTCACTGCAAAGCTGTAGACGGTACGGTTCTTTGTAAAAAAGAGACAAACTGCCATACCGACTATAAAATTTCCCGCCATGTTCGGGAGAAAGAAGAGTTGTGTATGAAAAATAACAAATCATCCGTAAGATTGGACGGTGCGCTGGCCAGTTATCTGCAATGGCCCGCCTATCTGGCACTTGTGCTGGTGTGCTTTGACATCTGCCTTTGCCTGTATTTCCCGGCAGCCACACCGTTAGTGTTGATATATACGATCATATATCTGATGATCAGTATTATGATCTGGGTTTTCAAGCGTCAGCAGGCACTGAGAGAATTGACGAGCTTCGCAACGGAATTCAATCATGCCCAGCATATGATGCTGAAAGAATTGGATGTTCCCTTCGGTATGCTTGACATGAACGGGCATCTCGTATGGGCGAACAATGATCTGAAGGATCTCATTTCCATTGAAAAAAGCGTTAAAGAGCCCATTTCAAAAATCTTTAACAATGAATCCTTAAATGTACTTCCCACAGTCGAAGAAGATGTGGAGTACCATATTTCATACGGCAGAAACAGTTATCTCATGCGTCTCAGACTTGTTACCCCTTCCGAGTACGGTGATACCATCCTGTGGAGAGCAGAGCAGAACGTGGACGCACCCGATGATTCGCTTATTGCCATGTTCCTTTACGATGAAACGGAAAACGTTGCATTAAAGAAGGAAAACTTTGATGAAAAGATGATAGTCGGGCTTCTCTACATCGATAATTTTGAAGAAGCCTTCGAAGGAGCGGACGAAGTAAGACGCTCTCTGGTAACCGCATGGGTTGAACGTGAGATCAACAAATACATGAAACCCTACGATGCCATTATCAAGCATCTGGAGAAAGACAGATACATGTTTGTCATCAAGCAGCGCTATCTGACACAGCTTGAGGCGGATCGTTTCTCCATCCTTGAAAACATCAGAAACCTTAATATCTATGACCTTACCATGACCATATCCATCGGTGTGGGCGTTTACACCGATTCCTACATCAAAGCCTACGAAGGTGCTCATGAAGCCATAGATCTTGCTCTCGGACGAGGCGGAGATCAGGCTGTGGTGAAGCGTCCCAGCGGTATCGCCTACTACGGAGGAACCACCGCTTCTCAGGAAAAATCCACGCGAGTTAAGGCAAGAGTTAAGGCACATGCTTTGCGTGAATACATGGAAGGCAAGGAAAAAGTGGTGGTTATGGGCCACAACATGGCAGACATTGATGCTGTCGGTGCTTCCATCGGTATTTACAGGATAGCAAAGACCCTAAACAAACGCTGTTACATCTGTCTGACAGACCCGACGGCAGTCATTCAGGTGGCAACAGCCGGATTTATCGGTAATCCCGATTACGAAGAGGATATGTTCATCAACGGGACCAAGGCAAAGGGCATCGTGGACAATGACACCCTTCTTGTGGTTGTAGATGTTAACAGACCTTCCTACACCGATACTCCCGATCTTTTGAAACAGACAAATGCCGTGGTGGTTCTGGATCATCACAGACAGATGAGTGACAAGATTGACAATGCGGTTCTCTCGTACATTGAACCCTATGCTTCGTCCGCCTGCGAAATGATCGCGGAGATACTGCAGTATACCAGTGAGGATCTTAAGTTAAAGCCCCTGGAAGCGGATGCCATGTATGGCGGTATCATGATCGATACAAACAACTTCCTTGTAAAGGCCGGTGTGAGAACCTACGAAGCTGCAGCTTATCTGCGTCGTAACGGTGCCGATGTTACCAAGATCCGTAAGATGTTCAGAACGGATTTCAACGAATACAGAGCAAAGGCCAATGCCGTTTCCTCAGCCGAAGTCTTCATGCAGAGCTATGTTTTTGCGGTATCGGAAAGTGAAGGACTGGAAAATCCCACGGTGGTTGCCGCTCAGGCAGCGAACGAACTCCTTAATATCGAAGGAGTCAAGGGAAGCTTTGTATTTACGGAATATAATTCAAAGATCTATATAAGCGCACGTTCCATTGATGAACTCAATGTGCAGATCATCATGGAAAAGCTGGGGGGCGGCGGCCATATGAGTGCTGCCGGCGCACAGCTTGAAAACATGTCGGTCATTGAGGCCATGAACAAGGTTAAGAAGACCATTATAGAAATGACCGAGAATAAGGAGATTAAATAGTTATGGAAGTTATTCTTTTACAGGATGTTAAAAGCCTCGGAAAAAAGGGCGAGATCGTCAAAGTCAGCGATGGATATGCCCGCAATTTCATTTTACCCAAGCAGCTGGGTGTGGAAAAAACACCTAAGACCATGAATGACCTGAAGGCCCAGAAGCTGGCGGAAGAGAAGCGCCTTAAGGAGATCTACGATGAGGCGGTTGCCCTTGGCGAAAAGATAAAGAACGGAAGCATCACCCTTTCCATAAAGGGCGGAGAAGGCGGAAGAACCTTCGGATCCGTTTCCACAAAGGAGATTGCGACTGCCGTTAAAGAGCAGATGGGCTTTGAATTTGACAAGAAGAAGATGATCCTTGCTGAGCCCATCAGGAATTTTGGCACTTATCACATCCCCTGCAAGCTTCATCCTCAGGTGACCGTTGAACTTACGGTTAAGGTTGTGGAGCAATAGAGCAGAACTTTTTGCGGAGAACTGAAATGGAAGAAAATGTATTCAAAAAAACCATGCCCTTCAGCCACGAGGCGGAGCAATCGGTCATAGGTGCAATGATAATGGACAAGGAAGCCATTTTTGTTGCAATGGATGCACTTCGACCCGAGGATTTTTACGAGAAGGAATTCATGCTCATGTATCAGGCCATCACCGATCTGGCACAGGCGGGTAAGGCTGTGGACATGACGACTGTCATCGCAAAACTCAGGGAAATGGAGGTGGCTCCGGAGCTCTGCGGAATGGAACACATCAGGCAGGTTATCGATGCCACTCCCACATCCGCAAACATTAAGCACTATGTTGAGATCGTGTCTTCAAAGTCTCTGGAAAGAAAACTGATCAGGACTCTGGAGACTTTAAGAGATAAGGCCTTTTCGGACAACTGTCCCATAGATGAGCTTCTGGAAGATACGGAAAAACAGGTGTTCCAGATCGTTCAAAACAGGGGCAGTGCCGAGTTCGAAGACATTAAACAGATCGTTTACAGAACACTTAAAAACATTGAAAGCGCTGCGAAGAATAACAGCAGGATAACGGGTATTGCCACAGGATTGAGAGATCTGGATGCAAAGCTTGCAGGTTTTCAAAAATCCGACCTGATCCTTCTTGCGGCCCGTCCTTCAATGGGTAAGACCGCATTGGCATTGAACATTGCGAACTATGTTGCGGTGCGTTCCCACATTCCCACCGTGATCTTCAGTCTGGAAATGTCCAAGGAATCTCTGGTCAAGAGGATCATGTCAATGAATTCCAGAGTAAGCTCCGAGACCATCAGGACAGGACAGCTGAAAGACAATGAGTGGGCGGATCTGATCGAAGCATCCAGAGACATCGGTGAATCCGGACTCATAATCGATGACACTCCCGGTATCAAGGTGAGTGAGCTGCGTTCTAAGTGCAGAAAGCTGAAACTTGAGAAGAACATCGGTCTGGTAATGATCGACTACCTTCAGCTCATGAGCGGCAGTGGGCATTCGGAGTCCAGACAGAACGAAGTTGCGGAGATCTCCCGTTCGTTAAAAGCTCTTGCAAGAGAGATAGACTGTCCGGTTCTGGCCCTTTCCCAGCTGTCCCGTGCGGTGGAATCCCGTGACAACAAACGTCCCATGCTTTCCGACCTTCGTGAATCCGGTTCAATTGAGCAGGATGCCGACGTTGTAATGTTCATTTACAGAGATGAGTACTATAACAAAGACACCGAAAAACCCGGAGTTGCCGAGATCATCGTGGGCAAGCAGAGAAACGGTCCCACAGGTACGGTAGATGTGAAGTGGATCGGAGAAATGCAGAAGTTTGCAACACTTGAAAAAGCTCCCCATCATGATGATGAGGAATAAAATAAAAGAAGCCCGAAAGGGCTTCTTTTTGCGTCTTATTGGATTAAGCCTGCTCAATAGATCCTGTAGGGCAAGCGGCTGCACATGTTCCGCAGTCTGCACAAACATCGGGATCGATCTCATAATGCTCAGCACCTTCGCTGATAGCTCCGCAAGGGCATTCAGCAGCGCATGCTCCACAGCTTACACAGCCGTCATTGATCTTGTATGCCATAATGATAACCTCCTATTAGAATAGATATGTTGTGTTGTATAGCAAGTGTTATTATACCACGCCTTGTCATTTTTTCAAGAAGTGAAATAACACGAGTGCGTAAAATCAGAAGAGTAACGTTCGTTAAAAAAAGTCAGGAAAAATTTAGTTGACTGTCATAAGTTTAGGTCTTATAATCACTACAAAATTCCTGGAGGTGATCACATGATTACAAAAGATATGACAATTGCCGACATTGTAGCAGTTAATCGTAACATTATTGCTATTCTTCTCAGTGCCGGAATGCATTGCGTCGGATGCCCTTCCGCTCAGGGAGAGACACTTGAAGAGGCTTGCATGGTTCACGGCCTTGAAGTTGAACCGATCTTAAATCAGATCAATGCTTATTTAGGGAATTAAGACGTTGTAAAGCCTTCTTTTTAATGATGACTTCACAATGTTCCTTAAAATAGGTATCAATTTTTGAATGGGTGTGTAACGGCTCGCCGTATTCGGCGCAGATGTTGCACACCTTATTAAATGTTCCGATATCTGTATATCCCAGATTAAGCACAAGATAATAGGTCTCTTTTTTGGGATCCTTGTAGATCGTGTTGATCCCGTTGTAAAAGGGTGCCACCAGACCGGCAAGCTTGATCAGTTCCGACAGGTCTTTGAAAACGAAGTACTTGTTGAGCTCACGTACAATGCTTGCGTTCAGGCCGTTAAGCAGGCGCAGTTCCATCGGAGCGTCTTTGTCGTTGGGATCTGCAGCAGGGATATTGTCAAAGATCTTTGCTTTTTCGACTTCTCCGAAAAGCTCATCGGCTCTGGCGCCCTTGGGAGTAAGAGCCACCTTTGAAGCGGATTTTTTCTTCTGGGGAATGCTGATGTTTGAGTAGGTAACGTTTAACTCTTCCGGATCTGCTACCTTGGTGAGAATGAGTACCAGGCTGTCCTTTGACATGGGGACAGCTTCTATCATAAGGGGTACATCCTGGGCCTCAAAACCGCATTCGTAGGAAGCCTGAAGTAAAAGCTCGGAAAATAAAGCCCGTGCTTTTTCCGAACCATAGGCCAGTTCCGAAAGACGTAATTCACGGTCTTTAAGATCCTGCTGATTTAATGTGCATTTTATTTGAATATCGCTTATCTTCTCTATTTTCATAAAATTAAACTCCTGTGATTAGAGGAAAGTATAGCTATATTACCTTTAAAAGTCAATAAATAAAGTTAAAACTAAGTGGGGAAGAGGGGGTAAGCCTTGATTTCAGTGGGTTTGAAGGCGTTTTTTTGAGATGATCTTTTTGTGCAACCTGCACAAATCAGAGGCCTGTTTTTCTACATTTAGAACATTGAAAACGGCGGAGTAAGCGTATATACTATCTGTGTGATTTCAATAAGGCGGTAATTCGCAGGAAGGAGAGAAAAAAAGAATCATGCAGTTTGACATCGACGGGTATCGCGTCCTGAAGGTGCTTAAGGAAAGCAAAACGGGAGCAGTGATCCTTGCCGAGCACAAAGGTCTTGGAGCAAGGCGGATCATAAAATGCCTTTCCGAAGAACATCCCGATTACGAGCAGTTGACCCGTGAAGCGAGAATAATGCAGAGGTTTCGGAGTGAAGCTATTCCGATAATCTATGACATTAAAGAAGAGAACGGATACACATTTCTTATCGAAGAGTTTTTGGAGGGGGAATCCCTTAAAAACTATCTCAAAAGACATATCAAAATTTCTGAATCTGAAATTCTTGACTATTCCATTCAATTAAGCGAAATCTTAATGTACATTCACAACCCGGCTCACAGAGTTTTGCATCTTGATCTCAAGCCCGAGAACATTATTGTTTCCGACCGGAAGATGAAGCTGATAGACTTCGGCAGTGCCATATGCCGTGAGGAGAGCGGCCGGAAGCAGATGATCTACGGAACACCGGGATTCTGTGCACCGGAGATGACAGGTGACGGTGAGATCAACTGCAGTACCGACATCTACATCCTGGGAAAGATCTTTGAGTATATGCTCCTATTTACGCCCGTAGTACCGACAGGATACAAAAAGGTTGTGGACAGATGTACGAGGAACGCGAAGATCCAATTTACGGAGAGCAGCGAAGTGAGAGATGCTTTACTTGCTTTAAAAAAGAAAAAAAGAACGGGAAAGTACGCAGAGGGGGTCTGGTTTGCAGTTACCGGAGTTCCCACAGGGTATCATGGCAGCTGGTTTACACTTACGCTTGCAAGACATTTGAAAAAAATCACCGAGGCAAAGGTCCTTGTTCTGGATTGTAATTCGGACAGCAATCTGGAGCAGCTGGAGGATTCTGTACCCACAAGGAAATCACAGGAGTACAGTTTTGAAAAGGACGGAGTAACAATAGCAAAAAGGGTTTTCAGCGAGGACATCAAGGGCTGGCGCGGCAGGGGCTACGATTTTATAATATGTGACTTTGGTAAGGAATCGTGCGACGCGGCAGAGATCTATTTTGAGAAGAAATTCCTTGTGGGAAGCCTGACACCATGGACCCGGGCCGAGTGGGATTCTGCGCTTTCAACAGCAGGCTATGACAGACATACTGCGGTGGTGATCACCGAAGGGAGCAGACAATTCGGTTCCGAAAAAATGGACAAGTGCGTCGTCATCGAAAACAGGACATTTCGATTGTCGCGCAAGGTAACCCGTTGTATCCTTAAGGCTCTGAAATAAGGGATAAATCCGTCACAAGATCTGTCATTTATTATCTTGGCCGGTTTACAACAGAATATTGAAAAAGAGCCCGCACATCTGTTCGCAAACACCGCGGGCTCTTATTTAAGGAATGATACTCGTTTGCAGTTTAAAATATTATGGATTAACGGCAACAATATTTTACACAGCTGGTCACATAAAAAAATCGACGAGCGTATGGCCGAAATCGTAAGGACTGAATCATGGCCGGGTAGGGTAGAAAAGTATTTCTCAACGTTGCCAAGAAGAATGCTTTTGAGTGGTAAGCGTTTATAATTGTGCTGTAGACCTATTGCTACAAACGAGCATTTTTCGCTTCTTTTTCGCTTCAAACATTTTAGTGAAAAATAAAAATAGGTTTATTATAATCATGCTATAATGTGTCAAAGAGAACAATCTCTTTACACGGCTTTAAAATTTAAAGGTGGTTTATCGCTATGAAAGGGCATAAAAAATCCTCTGTTGCAATTAGGCTTATGCTGTTTGGAAAATATTGATTGCTTTTTAGGGGAAAAACGATAATAATAGCATGAAGCGCAAGAAAAAGAACCATTTAGGGTTTTTTTGAGTTTTAAATAATTATTGGGAGGATATAGGGATGGCAAACAACAAGTATTCAAAATTACAGTTGGATAAAAGCAAGGTCGAAAATGTAATAAGGAATTGGTGTGATCAGGAGCTGGCTGATCCATATACCCTTAAAAAAACTGAGAACGCACAGCAGATAGCATATACTGTAACATGTGGCGACAATAGTTTTATGATTATTCTGTATAAGGGAGCAGGAGATACATATACAATATCTCCTAATACTGGGAAAGATAAAGTCACTTCTGCGATTGTGGCTGAATACATTTATAGTCAGTTATGTTCTGAGTTGGTGAAGTCACCCTATGCCAATGGATTTAGCATGAAAATGCCATATGATGACTTTACTATTCTTATTCAACTATTAGAAGAAAATGACGATATATCTTTTGAAACGACATCTAATGTGAGTGAGCCTGGCCGGGCTCAATATAAGATGTATCGTCTTAGATCGACTAAGCAAGATACGGTGGTTATAAAATACTACACTGGAACAGGAAGAATACAGGTTCAAGGTAAACCGTTGTATTTATTTAATGAGATTCTTTCGTTAATATGTGACACAGGAGAAAATGCAGAAGCGTTGGTAGATGCGCATATTCAGTTGTGTGATCTAACTGTTAATAGAGCCGATTTAGATGATGATTTGTTGAATATACTTGGAACGGGTTTATATAATTTTCTGACGGTTTCACAGCGTGCTATGATTAGTTCTTCTCTTGTTCTAAGCAGGGTTACAATAAATGGGTTGAACGATTATTCATATATTATTATGCAGTCTTTAAAAGCGTTTGAAGGTTTTTTAGAAAAATTATTAGTGCAGGATGGCTTTAGCATGAATGCTAATAAGAACGGCACTAAGAGGCATCATGTAGGAGACTTCTTCGAAAAAAAAGGGGTTGACTTTGTTTTTAAAACGGCGTATATTAGTACACCCAAAAGCGTAAATAGATCTGTTCTAGAAAAAACCTACACCTTTTTTAATATGAATCGTCATCCGTTCATGCATGCAAGAGGGGATGATGTGACCACAGTTGTAATTTCTTCTTTTGATGAAGCAAAAGTACGTTTAGATGAGTTGTTAAAGGAAATGAAAAAACGTTTTCAAGAGTTTGTTATTTAGATTTGATAAGGAGGTGCATAGATGGGCAGTTATAATATTTCTTATAAAATGTGCGGAAAATATTCTGCTGTTATCTATCCAGTTTCGTATTTAAATCCTATAGACGAGCTTAGTATGATTTCAAAGGAATTGCGAAACAAGATCCCATGTAATAGTTATATTTTGTTTGACCTTTTGTTGTCGAATGGTGATAATTTTAATAGATTTGCGGAAGCTTTTTATGATGGGAATGAATTGAAAGGCTCGTCGATTAATATTACTCAGATTTCTGGAGAGCAACTGCATGGACTGAATATGTATTATCATGGACGCACGAAAGACTTAAACAATAGTGTTTTGACACCTAGAGAAAGATTTAAGTATGCCACAATGAAATAAAAGTAATAAGTGAATTTAGAAAGGGGTTCCTATGTAGAAGGACCTCTTTTTTGTGGATGAGCGTATGAAAAAAGCACTTGTGTTTAGACAAGTGCCATAGGACCATTAGTCGTCATCATCAAGATCTCCACCATGACAGAAATTGGCACGGTCATAGTCGGTGTCTAGCTTGTTACGATAGCCTCGGAGTTTATCACGTAAATCATTGGATTTTCTATCAAGACTGTCTCTTTCGTCCAATGTTAGTCGGTCCAAATCGAATGAATGCCAAGCTGATAGCAAGTTCTCTTGAGTCGTCGCACTTTCTAATTCACAAAGACATTCATCGTAATACTGTTTACTCATTGAAGCACCTCCCAATACTTTATATTGAGATTTTAGCAGGAATTAGGAAAACTGTCTATGGTAGCAGGAAATATTTGAGGCCTTTTTTTGAAAATATAAAGTGGCAGCGGAATTCACTGCCCGATCTTGCAAATGCTCCACTCTCCGGAGAAGCTACTGTAGTAAAGGTAGAACAGCTTCTCTGATCCAAAGAAGGTTGCGGCGCATGTAAAGCTGGCACCAAGGCCGTTGGGGTTCTGATCTGAAGCGATGATACGTTCTACATTTACCGTAACACGTTCTCCGTCGCGGTCAACAAAGTGGAAGCGGATAGGGGTGATCTTTCCGGTTGTATCGGTACAGGAGATCATCTGTATGGGAAGGTTGGTCCAAAGACATGGTTCCATCATAATAGGATGCTCCTTTCTTGAAGTGGTGAAATAATATGAGTGCTTCAAGTACCTTGGCTATTGTAGAATTTTACAAGTGCTTTCAGTGCTTCTTCAAAATGCCGCATGAATTGTGAATTGAATGAAGGGTGCCCACCATTTGCTTCATGAAAATATCTCCATTTTTCAAAGGCTTAAGAATTACAGTTAATATCTGAATAAAAATTATCCTTAGAGTAATCGGGCTTGTGTTGCTGCATTAATTTTATGGAGCTTTCAATTATGGCATTGCGAGATACATCATCGAGAACGTTTAATAATTCTACTAAGTTGTGCCCACGAGTTCCTTCAGGTAGCATAGATTTGAGAAATAGCTCACAGGCAAATAAGCAATTAACGGCGACTGGAACCAGAAGGCCCATGTCAGTCAAGATGTTTTGAGATATAACGAGATTCATTTGTTTATATAGTATTTGGTAGGCATGATCAAAAGTATAGGCATTGGCAAGCAAGATTGAGTTATTGAAAAAGAGCCCGCACATCTGTTCGCAAACACAGCGGACTCTTATTTAACATATTCTGAGCTGCAGTTCAGCGCGGGTTAATCTTAAAATAGGTGTTGTTTTCGTTTGATGATGATGTTATAATCAAATCTAGATGAGAGGACAACCTCTCTGGGCTGGTCATAAGACCCGGGTCCACACATCAGCGGGTAAGACGCCCGCTTTTTTTATAGGGGGAGATATGCGAGAACTGAGTGTATTTGTTGATGAGTCAGGGGACTTCGGAACGTATGATCCTAAATCGCCCTTTTATATCATAGGGATGGTCTTTCATGATCAGCACCATGATATAAAAGAGAAAATTTCTAAACTGGAAAAAGAGTTGTCCAATATCAGATGGGTTGCAAGAACGTGTAGGTACATATAGATGGGTGATTATTCTTGGATTATTGCTGCATATTTTGTTTTGCTAGGTGGAATAATAGTATATTTCATTGCTAAGAAAATTAGAATGGACAACCAGATTGAGGGATTAGCAAATGGTACAATGGAAATGACGCCAGAAGAATTCTTTCAATTTAGGAACTTTTCGTTTGGCGGAAAAGGTAGACCGAAATATGCTTTACACCATGACTTCGAAGGCATATATATTTTATATAACAGAACAAAAAACATGTACTATGTGGGCCAAGCAAAAAAGATATTTGAAAGAGTAAACAGTCATTTCTCTGGCAGGGGAAATGGAGACGTCTATGCCGATTACAAATATGGAGATGAGTTTACTATCAAAATGATATCTTTTAAAGATAGTGGTTTTGACTCATTAAACGCACTTGAACGAGCGGCAATCGGTAAGTATAATGCTTTTGCAAGAGGGTATAACAAAACACGCGGCAACAGATAAAACAGATTCAGGATATTTAACATAGTGTATCTCTTTAGATGTGCTTTTTCATATTTATTGGAAGGTGTAACCTCAAAAGGTAGGCAGAATTGTAGTATCATCGTTGGAATTGTTTACAACATCACAAAACTGAATAAAGCTTTAATGAGCGTAAACTTCGAGATAAAGAACACCCATAGTACCCATGCCGACCATCCTTTTTTGGGAATCGTCGTAGGATAGCACCCGAGAAGAAATCTGTCAAACTGATTAAAAAAGCGGCAAAGGTATAGACATCTTTGGGCGGTTATTTTAGGCTCAGCATCGATCATGAAGTCGTGACATACGGCGCCTATAAGCAGATTTATGACCTGCTTTATGAGGTAACTTGGTGCACAATTAAATGAATCGATTTCGATTGCTTTTGGGAATGTCGGAAATCGTCCTCAACTTGAGGACAATTTGAAAAACCAATTATATCGCCATATTCAAAGCCTTATCCTGGCAGTTTTTTTATTATTACATTGACAGGTAATGCACTTTGGGATATTATATAGGTGGGATAACCCACAGTGGAGGTGCAAATATGGAAGCGGCCGTTAAAGAATATGATGCTAAGATAGATATCAAAAGAAGAATAACTCTTAGAGGATCTTCCTACGATTATTATCATGTAATCGAGTACCCTAATGGAAAGATTGAACTTCAACCCAGGGTGCTTGTGGAACCTTTTGAAATCTCTGAAGACACATCGCATATGGTGGATAGTTCGATGGCTAATCTGAAGAAAGGACAAGCATCAGAGCCAATAGATCTCTCGAGCTTCGCGGAATAACACATGTTCAAGATACGAATGGGAGTTCCGGAAATGCGGGATTTTTGGGATGCTCTAAGTAAGAAAGTTGTAGCCGGAACCGCAAATAATAATGAAGTGGCTCAATATAATAAGCTTGGAAGAGCTTTCTACCATCTGTCTTTAGATCCATATTATCCAGGACATAATACGCATGAGATACCGGAGATGTCAAGAAGGTATGAGATAGTTTAAAAAGGAGCATCATTCAATGGAAAATCAGATAAAGACAGGATTCCATACAGTAAGTATTTCGGCAGATTACAATATTAACATAAAACGTGGCAAGGTATTTAAATGCAATTCGGCTTTTCAAATTAAAGAGGGCATTTTGTCCATTAAGAACAATGATGGGAGCGTCGATCTTGTTTTGCCGGATGTCAAAATAGATAAATTAAGCGCTAGAACTGAAAATGGCAGCATACGAGCACGAGATGTTTGTTCAAAGGAGTATTTGTTTAAAGCTGATTTCAATGTAGAGATTAAAACGGTTTCTTTTGAAAAAATCGATATTTCTTCTGAAAATGGAAGCGTTATAATAAAATACAAAGGAACAGGGGAAGTATATGCAGATTGTCATTCTGAAAACGGCACCATTAAAACAAAAGGCCCTTTTTATGGCACGGAGGAATGCGAAAGGAAAATAATAGTAAATGCAGACTTTAATATAACGTTATCAGCGTAAGCAAGTCAGGATAGAGTGAATGAGATCCTGATATAAAAGTAGCCCATAGCTATCCGGGAAGGATGGTTATGGGCATATTTTTAATCTCTAAAATAACGTTGATAAATCATATTTACTGCCTCGACATAGCAAACGAAGGACGGATGGTTTTCGTCATGAAACCTTAAATACCTATTTTTCTGTTCTGCATATTTTTCTCGAACTTCAGACCATTTATCATAATTCTTTATTGCATCGGCTTTTGCCTTGACATTGTGGGAATCCGGAACCTCGTCCCAATGGAATACGTTTTGGCCTACAACATATTTGTCGTGGATCAATCTGCATAAATTACCTTTAGAGTTTTCTGCAAGGATCGCAAGGTCAAACTTGAACTTGTTTGTACCATCTTGGAGAATAACAGTGATAACCGAGGTCGAATCTTGGCCATCTGAAAAAAGTGTGTCTTTGGCTATTCTGTTTAATGCGATTCTGACGGTACTTTTAAGTTTACAGAGATCCTTCCGGTATTCATCGGTCATGCTGAGGATTCTCAAATTATAATCAAGATCAAACGGACCGTCACCATTACGCATAACCATGTTTCTGGCTCCGCTTCCTACAAGGAAGAATTGCGCTTTTATACCCTTTGGACGAAGAGCAGCAACTAATTGCTTAAGCATTTCGGAACAGTACTTGCGGTATTTGCTTATTTCAGCATCAGTAACAAATTCATACATAATAACGTTACTCCTTTCGTGCCCATGCCGCCCATCCTCTTTTGGGGATCGTTGTAGGATAGCACCCGAGAAGAAATCTGTCAAGAGACATTTTTGGTGGAATTAAAAATATGAATGGGATATAATTAATCGAGATGATTTCAGGAGGTGTTGTTTATGGATATAGTTCGGGTATATACCAGAAGAAAGATTATTATTATGTTTGTTTGCATAGTGTGCTTTACGGTTGGCTTATTACTTTGGATTTATTATATAGAAATGTATAGTCCATCTGCTGAGGTGTTACGTAAGTATGGCCTTACTGCAAACGATTTCAAGCGTGAAAGAAAAATATTATCTATTGTAATGACTTTTTTTAACGCACTAATTAATGGAATTATATATTTTATCGGTACGGCTATATGCGATCATGTCATTCTGCTTGCTGAGATTAAAGAAAAAAACGAAAAACTATAATTCAAGTTTTTATGGAATAATACGCTAATAATATGTATTTAAAAAGGAGGATTTTGCATGAGAAAAATAGCAACATTTATATTTATTCTGATGATCTTTTCAGGATGTGTTGGATGTGCTGAGAACGCAATGACTGTTAACGATAGTCTTGAAGGAATATATATCTTCGAAAAGAAGGATGACAAAGCTACCGAATATGTCTCAGCGATAGTTTTCTTTAATGATGGTCACTGTGCATTATATCAACAAGATAATTATATCGGCACGTTTGATTACTCTTACAGTTCTGCAATGGATATTGTCGCCGTCAATTATTCATACTTGCGAACTTACGGTGTTCTACAAGTCAGTGATAATAGTATAATAAATTGCAAAATAGGCATATTTAAAAAGACTAACTCTCTGGTTGAATCATCACACAATGCTGCTGTTGCCACAGAGCCTACGAATGCGATTGCTACACAACCAACCACTGGCAAAACCAATGAAGAAACTTCAAAGCAAGAAACAAAAGCTACGATTGTGTATTCCATAAAAGAAATGACCGCCGAAGAGATATTCGACGAGTGCAGATATTATTATCAAATTTTTTCCCAAGTATCTACAAAGGACAGCATAAAACCTGAAGATTTTAAAGCCTTGTTTAAAGTCACCCCCGAGAGTATGACAACAACCACCGCAACCTTCGGTTATACTGATACTTATACTTATACTTTTAATGAAAAAACATTGGTTGATGATACAATCTGTCGGATTCGTGTTGATTCCATTGAACAAATGGACGGTTCACTTATTCTCTCTCCACATTTTGAAATGAGTTTTAATCTAACCGATTATGATAAAGCAGTTAGCGTTTATGAACTTCTTCAGACCTACATATGGACCGAATTAGGAGAAAATAGATACTGTTCTGATAATCGACATGGGTTAACCTGGGAGACAAACGCATTAGATAAAGAGCATACACCGTTCACGCCAATTTATATGAATAAAAATGGTTCAAGATATGAATTCATTTTCCGAAATTCTCATCAATACCTAAGATAGTGAAAAATCACTCATCGAGAGGAACAACTCGACTGCAGATTAGGGAGATTTCATCAAGAGCACTTGGTGAGGTCTCCCTCTTTTTTTATTTATTAACGATTTTCTTACAAAGTGCATTGCATTCGTTTAGAATATCGTACAGTTCGATAGTAAACAGGTTAATAAATAAATCCAAGTCAATCGGTTCGAAATCTTTTAGAATAATAAAAAGTTTTTCGTGCTCACTGTTTTCTTTATATTCATAATATTTAATATTTACATTTGTTTGATGAATGATTATGTCGCGGAGCGCCCGTCCTTTAGAGGTTCCGCATAAAAGATTAAATGCACTAAGACCATCTTCCTGCCAAGATGATTTTTTTGCTTTAAAGTCATCGAATATATTGTCTTCTTTTTTATCTATTTTTTTACAGAGTTCATTAAAGCTATCCTCACGATGATTTAATAAGATGTCACTATAGATACAGGCGCTGACATCCAAAGAGTTTCTTGCAAATACGATAGCTGACTCAACATAAAATAATATTTTTGTCTTTCCCATGCCATAAAGAGCTGGGATAGTCATATTTTGCGTGGATTCAAAATCTGTCTTTGCAAGGTGATAATTATGTATGGCATACTGCATCATTGCTAATTTTTGCTGCATGGCAAGTGCTTTATCATAAAGATGATTGTAAGAATCATCTATTTTATCACTAATGTTTTGCGGATATTTTTGATCTATATATGTTACAAGTTCTTTTGCAAAAATAATAGGATTTATTTTTTCACCAGATGTAACCATCCAATCATCATATATCATTTCAAAATCAGAATCTGAACGCCAATTGTTTCTACTCATAATTTTATAACCCTTCACAATTTTTTATTCAGTATATCACTTGTAAAGCCTCTCTGCTATAGGAAGCAAACGAATTCCGACCTTTTCATATACCTCTCGAAAATGATCCGGCTCCTGATTGCTGACATCGGTATATGCCAAGCGAAACGCCTCATCTAAGCGTTCTTTCTTCGTTCCGGTCAATTCGATGGCTTTGCATATTTCCTTTTGTGGTTTAGGCGATAAACTGTTCAGGCATTCCTGTCCTATTTCGATTGCTCTTCCAAGACTGTCTGCGGTGTGCTTTATATCCAGAATATCTGAATAGCATATTTCGTCGGAATTTAAATATTCGTCTATTACTTTTTTCTGCACCCATACTTCAAAATAATCAGACTTTCTGCAGACAATGAATCTGTATAGTCTGTCGTATGAGTATTCTTCATGTATGCTTTCTCTTTGCATCTTCCCGTTCACTTTTTGTCTTTTCCAAGTTAAAGAATAAACTGTACAACCAGCCCGGTTAAAGCACAAATCACCAATGCCAGTCCTTCTCCGATGAAAAATCCTTTGATGTGGAACCAGTAATCATGGTAGTCCTTCACCATATCCTCCGTTCCTTTGAAAACAAAGTGCGGATCATGGCAGAAACATATGATATCTAACACAATTGCATCCCAAAGGTTTACGATTGTCCAAAGAAGAAATCCAAATCCGAAAGCCTTAAGAAATGTCGTGTACCCATTTATAAAACGAAGAATCAAACTCAGAACCACAACAAACAGTACACAGGCAATGAGTTTTGCAGCAATCTTGTTCTTCTGCGTCGGTATGCTGTCTTTATACTCATCCAGGGATTTTACTCTCTCCTGAATTCTCGGCGGATAATTATATAGCGTATTGATTGGTTTTCTCGACATCACAAAAACCATCAGCGTAAAAGCCACACACAATATTATGCCCTCAATCATTAAAACCATGGTTCCAAATTCTCCTTAGCACATATAATCCAAATATAATTATGTACCAATTTTATCATAATTCTTGACGAAATCAAAGGGATTAGGTATAGTCAAAACGAGTTGAACAACGGTAATCTTACTGCCATACAGCTCGTCAATTATCTTAGGATATCTCATTTACAGAAAAACTTTCACACACTCGAAAAGGAGTTTACGATGTTAGACAATATCACAAGACCGTCTTAACAACAGGTTTTACTTTTTAAGGCTGTAAACAGGGAACTCGAAAAAAAGACTAAAAACTCCTTGGCAACGAAGACAGATACATAATTGTATCTAACTTTGTAAGCAACTATGATTTTTCTAATACAGCTTTAGCTCATAAGTCTGCCGGCGGCTGGGCTGATATGATTATCAGCGAATTGTTATAATCAACCACAACATATGTTCAATAAAAGAGCCCGCACATCTGTTCGCAAACACAGCGGGCTCTTATTTTGGTTATGATATTGTTTATTTATGCAGTGCGGATGTACTTCCCAGGCCTCCGTTACGCACTCCGGAAACGTCGTCGTCTTCGGTTATTCCGAAATTCACGAAGATCCCCTGAGCAAAGGCATCACCGGACTTGAGGGAGACCACCTTTCCTTCCTTCGAATCGTTGGTGATCTTGATGAAGATGTGTCCTTCGTTGTCCGAATTGTAATAGTCGCTGTCTATTATGCCCACGGTATTGTTCATCTGCAGGCGGTACTTAAAGCCGAGACCGCTTCTCGGGAAGATCATGAGACAGTAATCTTCGCGCATGCGAACACGTATGCCTGTGGGGATCTTAATGCTTTCGCCCGGAGCGAGATCAAAATCCACCGTAGAGCGGAAATCGTAACCTGCGGAACCGGTGGTGGCCCTGACGGGAAGGGAGAGGGAAGCATATGCCTTCTCTGCATCTTCCTCGGTCTTGTCCCCGAAGGTGTCCGTGAAATCCCGAACAAACCTTGTACGTGTTACTGTTTCGAATTTTGCTATGCGCTCCATTGTTGTTTTCTCCCATGTCTGAGTGCAGGATCAGATCTCTTTCAAAAATGCGATGTAAGCCTGTTTTGCTTCGTAAACGTCGGATTTGGAAACTATCTCCCAGGGGGAGTGCATGCAAAGGACGGGTACTCCGGCGTCAATGACCTGCATATTGTACTTTGCCATGATGTAGGCGATGGTTCCGCCGCCTCCCAGGTCGATCTTTCCCAGCTCTGCCGTCTGGAATGCTACGCCGTTCTTGTCCATGGCTGCTCTGATCTTAGCCATGTATTCTGCGTTTGCATCGTTTGAACCGCTCTTTCCCTTGACACCGGTGTACTTGTTGTAAACGATCCCTTTGCCGAAGAATGCTGCGTTCTTTTCTTCAAAGGCTTCGGGGTAGTTTGCGTCGTAAGCCGCGGAAACGTCGGAAGAGAGCATATGGGAATTGGCAAGTGCGCGACGGACCTTGAGTTCCGAGTACTCGCCGGTAAGATTAACGAGCTCCGCAACGGAATTCTCGAAGAAGAGGCTCTGCATGCCTGTTGCACCCACACTTCCGATCTCTTCCTTGTCAACAAGGAGGCAGGCTGCAGTGCGGTCAACCTTCTTTGTCTCAAGCATGGCGATGAGAGAGGTGTAAGCGCAGACGCGATCGTCATGACCGTATCCTGTGATCATGCTCCTGTCGAGACCAAGATCGCGTGCGGGACCTGCGGGAACGGCTTCGATCTCTGCAGAAAGGAAATCATCGTTTTCGATGTTGTATTTCTCTTTGAGAAGCTTTAAAAGGTTTGCTTTAACGGCTTCTTTGTCAATGTCTGGAAGAGGCTCACTTCCTACAAGGATGTTGAGGTCTTCGCCTTCAATTACGGTTGCACCCGACTTTTCAAGCTGTTTGGGAGCAAGATGGACAAGGAGATCGGAGACTTCAAATACAGGCTCATCATCCTTTTCTCCGATGCTGATATCGATCACGCTGCCGTCTTTTTTTGCAACCACGCCGTGAAAAGCAAGGGGGATAGTAACCCACTGATACTTTTTGATACCGCCGTAGTAATGGGTGTCAAGTAGACCCTGCTCTGATTTTTCGTAGAGCGGAACCTGCTTTAAGTCAAGTCTGGGGGAATCTATGTGGGCACCGAGGATCTTCAGTCCTTCTTCAAGGGGACGTTCTCCGATGTTGTAGAGTACAAGAGCCTTGCCCATGTTGTTATGGTAAACTTTGTCGCCGGGTTTTAAGGGAGTACCGGACTTGATAAAATCCTCGAGATTCCTGTAACCCTTGGCTTCAGCCAGCTTGATGGCACCTGTTACGCATTCGCGCTCTGTCTTGTGTTTGGAAAGGAAATCCTTATAGCTTTCCGAAAGGGCAAAGACTTCCTTTCTCTTTTTTTCGTCATATGTTAACCAGGCGTTCTTCTTCGTCGAAGTGCCGGTCTTCTGAGCGGTTCCTTTTGCATTTCCGCTTTTCTGTGCCATAAAAACACCATCCTTTTACTATTATTTGGGAAAACCCGATTGTCTATTATAGATTATTCGGAAACAAAACTCAAGTCTGACCCTTATCATGTTTCAAACGGTAATTTTTGATGAATTCCGCAGCCTCGGGACTTAATGAATCCAGAAGAACACTGCCTCCGGGCCTTTGACCTTCGTCTATGATGGCAGAGATCTCTTTTTCGGTCCTCTCGATCTCTTCCTTCAATTCTCTTGCACTCATACGGGAAGCCCCCGCACCCCATATGATCACTTGCTCCGTGGCATCGGAGGTCGCCACCGTGACCTTGTGTTTTTTGGTGAGGGAGACAGCGGTACGCTCTATGTAACGGTCGGCAGTTTCCGCTTCTTTTGTGTAGATCACAAAAATATCCTTGTATTTTTCCGTGCGCTCGATCCCGCCTTCCACCTTGTATGCGTCGTAAACAAGGATCAGCTTCATCTGTCTGAATCCCCGGTAATTGCTGAGAATGTCCATGAGCTTCCGGCGTGCGGCGTGAAGATCGGTTTTTGAAAGCTCGTTAAGTTCCTCCCAGGAGAAGATGATGTTGTATCCGTCTACCAGAAGGTATTCCTCTGTAATCTCGGAATCTTTTACCTTAACTTTATCCGGCAGGACACCTGTCGGGATGCGTGACACGGGATCGAAGAGATTTCGGTTGTTTTCGGGCTCTTTTTTGCTTCCGTAGGTTTTATTGAAGATCTCTGCCAGGTCCTTGTCCAGCTGCGCGGAAGCGGAGTAGGAGAAGTGAGCCCCTTCGCTTGAAGTGACTGCCTGGGAGGGAGCGGACAGAGGCTTAAGGATCTCTTTGGAGGACTGTGTCCCGCTTTTTAAGCAGGTCTCCACATGCATATAGTTCTCGACTTCGTTCCAGGGAACCGTGAAGCCCGAGCCATGGGCACAAAAAACGGAATCCGGAGTATTTCTGAGATCCGCTTCCGGTCTGTAGCCGGATTTTTCGATCACTTCTTCTTCGTTGTGACACAGGTCGTAACCTCCGGAAGAAACGGAGAGCTTTCCGGTTCCGTTGGTGTAGGCCGTGACCTCCAGCGCATAGCCGTGCATGGTCGAAACGGGGCAACGTCCGAAAATGACCGCCCTTTCCCCGAGGATGTCGTGGCTTTTCACGCTTCCGTACATGTTTGAGATGTCGTTCATGGCTCTTCCGAGTCTGGAAGCGGGGATCTCAAGCATAAAGTCGTACCACGGCTCCAAAAGAACGGAACTGTTTCGCATCAGGCCGTGACGCACGGCTCTGTAGGTGGCCTGGCGGAAATCTCCGCCTTCCGTGTGCTTGGGGTGGGCACGTCCTCCTATGACCGTGATCTTGACATCGGTCAGCACGGAACCCGTCAGAACGCCGCGATGCCTGCGCTCGAGAACGTGTGTCGCGATCAGTCTCTGCCAGTTCTTGTCGAGCACATCCGTAGAGACATCGGTCGCTACCTGTATGCCTGTACCGCGCTCGCCGGGTTCGAGCTTTAAATGCACCTCCGCATAATGGCGCAGGGGTTCGAAATGGCCGACGCCTTCGGAGACACCCGTTATCGTCTCTCTGTAAATGATCGTCCCGACACCGAACTCGACATTCAGTCCCAGACGTTCACGGATCAGTTCCTTAAGTATTTCAATCTGTATCTCGCCCATGATCTGGGCCTGTATCTCGTTTGTATCTTCAAGATGAAGAAGAGAAAGCTCGGGGATCTCTTCCTCAAGTACCTTGAGCCTTGCGAAGGTGTATGGGATGTCGGTACCGGGAGGGAGAAGGAGCCTGTAGGACATTACCGGTGAAAGGATCGGCGAAAGGGCGGGAGCCTCCGAGCCCAAAAGCTGGCCTGCAAAAGTGTTGTTTAAACCGACCAGAGCACTGATGTCTCCGGGCAGTGCTTCATCCTTGGTTTCGTATTTTTCTCCGTTGTAGGACCTGATCTGTGTGATCTTTTCGCCGAGGATCTCACTTCTGACCTGCAGTTTACCCGATTCCGTCTTGACATGGGTGAGGCGCTGACCTGCCTTGTCGCGGGTGATCTTAAAGACTCTTACTCTGAGATCATCGGCAGATGGAACGTCCTGCCTTGTCAGACTGTCCAGATCCTTCAGCAGTTCTTCTATGCCCTCGAATTTAAGAGCGGATCCGAAACGGACGGGGAAGATGTGCCTGCTTTTAACGGCAGAGATGAGAAGCTCTCTGTCAAGTGTTCCCTTTTCAAGGTAGTCTTCCGTGAGTGCTTCGTCACAGGAGGCGATGTCCTCATCGGACGCAAGACCCAGGTCGCAGCAGCGGTGATCCAGCTTCGAACAGAGTTCTTCCATGGTTTCGCTCCGGCTCTTTTCGGAGATGTCCGTTTTATTCACAAAAATAAAGACCGGTACTCCGTACCGCTTTAAAAGTGACCAAAGAGTGGAAGTGTGGCTCTGAACCCCGTCAACTGAACTGATGACAAGGATCGCGTAATCGAGTACTGAGAGCGTGCGCTCCGCCTCCGAGGCAAAGTCCGCGTGTCCGGGCGTATCGATGAGGGTGATCTCGGTTGAGGGAAGAGAAAAACGGGCCTGTTTTGAAAAGATGGTAATTCCCCTTTTTCTTTCAAGCTCGTGATTATCCAGAAAGGAATCCCTGTGGTCCACACGGCCGGCATGCCGCAATTCTCCCGCGGTAAAGAGCAGTGCTTCGGCAAGCGTTGTCTTTCCGGCATCAACATGGGCCAGGATCCCGAGAGTTATTTTCTTTTTTGTAGATATTGTTTCCATAATGATAGAGTATAGCAAAAGTTGGAAGTTTAGCAAGTGCGGTTGAGAAATGAAAAACTAAATGCTATAATTAAAAGAAGTCAAACAATTTTTCTTGTTTTTGGATTATAGAGACAAAAGGAGAGGTTTTGTGAAAAGAAGTCTTGTTATTGCACTTGTATTTCTGATCATTTTTACGGCGGTTCCCGACAAAACGGCCTACGGAAAAGATAATGAGGAGACAAATTTCCTTCCCGGCTATGAAGCGGTCATATACGGCAAAAGCGAAGGCCTTCTTTCCACGGAGGCCAATGCCATTGCCCAGACACCCGAGGGCTACCTCTGGATCGGAACCTATTCCGGTCTTTACAGGTACGACGGAAGATATTTTGAAAAGATATCCCCCGATCCCAGGATAAGCAGCGTTATGGCGCTTTTTGTGGATTCGGAAGGAAGAATGTGGATCGGAACAAATGATACGGGAGTGGCTTACTATGTCCCCAACGGCGAAGAAGTACTTTTCTGTACAAAAAAAGACGGCCTTCTGTCTGACAGTATCAGAGCTCTTGCACAGGACGGATACGGAAACCTATGCATAGGGACCGTGGAAGGTCTTTCCGTAATGGATGATCAAGGACGGGTCACAAATCCCGAAGACTTTTCTTACCTTGGAGGCATACGCTCTCTTTCTTCATCCGACGGCCTTGTTGCCGGAGTGACGGGAGCGGGATCTCTTTTCCTTACCGACGGAAAAGAGATCATCACAAATTTCTTTCCCGATACCGTAGGAGTCGATTTTACTTCTGTCTGCGTGAACAAAGAAGGAAGGATCCTTGCGGGAACTTCCGGCTCGGGTATCATGGAGTATGAATACTCTTACGAGGATGGAAGCATCACCCTGGCGGAAGAGCATGACGGTGGCACTCTCACCTACTGCTCCGGGATCTATTACGATGAGGGAGAAGAGGAATGGTATGTCTGCGCGGAGAACGGAATGGGACTCATCGATGAAAAGACGGGCAAATTCACGGAACTTACACAGAACGGATTTGAAAGTTCCGTATGCGATGCTCTTAAGGACTATCAGGGAAACATCTGGTTTGTTTCAAACAAGAGCGGAATAATAAAGTTTTCTCCCAACCCCTTTAAGGATGTCTTTGTAATGGCGGGCCTCTCGAAAAATGTGGTGAATTCGGTCGCTCTCTGTCAGGAAAAACTTTTCATCGGACGGGACGACGGTCTGGAGATCCTCGATCCCGTGACTTACAGAAAAAGCAATTATTCTTTCGTGGGCGCCCTTAAAGGACAGCGCATCAGACACATTATGCAGGATTCGAAGGGAAATGTGTGGCTCGCGACATACGGAAAGCTTGGACTTTACATGGTGGACCCCATGTGGCGGGTGTTCACTTTCAACGAAGAAAATGGAACCATCGGAGGACGTTTCCGTCTGACGGTGGAGCTTCATGACGGCACAATAGTAGCCGCCAGCAATCTGGGCCTTACCTACTTAAGGGACGGCGAAGTGATCCGGACCGTGGGAAGATACGACGGAATGGAAACGCCTCAGATCCTCACACTTGTTGAGGACAGCGACGGAACGCTTTATGCGGGCAGTGACGGAGGAGGCATTTACGTCATAAAGGATGGTGAGGTGATCGACAACATCAACTCGGATGACGGACTCGACAGCCCCGTGGTAATGAGGATCGTCCCCTTTAACGGAGGCTTTTTCTACGTTACCAGCAATGCCATCTATTACAATGACGGCAAAATGATAAAGCGTCTTTCAAGCTTCCCTTACAATAACAACTACGACGTAAGGATCGGAGAAGATTTTAAGGCGTGGGTTTCCTCCAGCGCGGGCATATTCATCGTGAACGCCTTTGATCTGGCAAACGACGAGATCTACGAATACACATTGCTGGACAGCACCATGGGCTTTAACACTTCACTCACGGCAAATGCATGGAACGTTCTTCTGGGCGATGACAGGCTTTTGCTCTGCTGCACCGACGGCATCCGTGAGATCAGCATGAAGGAGTACGATTACTTTGACAAGACCTGTCATGTGGGGGTCAAGTACATCCTTGCGGACGGAGAAAATGTCCCTGCGGAGGAGGACGGAAGCTATGTGATCCCCGCAACCAGAGGACGTATACAGATCAGCGCCACGATCCTTAATTTCACCCTGTCCAATCCCGAAGTCTGCATGTTCCTTGAAGGAGCACGGGACGACGGAGTCTACGGAAGGCAGAGCAGTATCTCTGAACTGGTCTACACAGATCTTCCCTACGGAAAATACAGGCTCCACATACAGATAATCGACGGAATGGAGCACACGGTCCTGAGAGAAGAAGTCTTTGACATTTTCAAGAAGCCGAGACTTTTTGAGCGACTGGCAGTCAGGATACTGATCGCTCTGGCAGCGGCCGGTGCGGTGGCGGCGATCGTGGTGGCAATCCTTAAGAGCACCGTCATCAGAAGGCAGTACGAACAGATCCGTCTGGCAAAGGATGAAGCGGAAAGAGCAAACAGCGCGAAGTCAAGATTCCTGGCGAACATGTCCCACGAGATCCGTACCCCCATCAATACTATCATGGGAATGGATGAAATGATCCTGAGAGAAGATACGGAAGAAGTCCCGCCGGAGTACGCCAAGGCGGTAACGCGCTATGCAACCGACATTAAAAGAGCTTCCGAAACACTGCTGGGACTGGTGAACGATGTTCTCGATCTTTCAAAGATAGAGTCCGGAAAAATGAATCTTGTGGAACAGGAGTACGATACCAACGAGCTGTTCCGATCCATTGTCACCATGATCAGAGTCAGGAGCAATCAGAAGGATCTGACATTTGACACGAGGATAGACCCCCATATCCCCGCAAAGCTCTACGGAGATATGGGAAAGATCAAGCAGGTGGTCCTGAACCTGTTGACCAATGCGGTCAAGTACACCCATGAAGGCGGCTTCGTGCTGAAGGTTGAACTTAAGGAAAAGACAGAAAAGTATTGCGATATCTACTTCGCTGTGGAAGACACAGGCATAGGCGTAAAGCCCGAGGACATGGTGAAACTGTTCTCTGCTTTTGAGCGCCTTGACGAAAAGAAGAACACAGGCATACAGGGAACGGGACTCGGCCTTGACATCTCCAGACAGTTTGTGGCTTTGATGGGCGGCGAACTGAAATGCGAGAGCGAATACGGCAAGGGTTCTATCTTCTACTTTACCGTCAGGCAGGAAGTGGTTTCCGAGGATGTGATCGGAGAGTTCATCGAAAAGGATGACAGGTCTGCAAAAGGCTATATTCCTCAGTTTGTTGCTTCCAAGGGCCGCGTCCTTGTGGTGGATGACAATGAGATGAACCTTGTGGTGATCAGGGGTCTGTTAAAGGGAACAAAGGTTAATGTGACCACGGCACTCAGCGGCAGGGAATGCCTTGAGATCCTTAAAAAAGAAAGCTTCAATGCGGTGTTCCTTGATCACATGATGCCCGGCATGGATGGACCGGAGACTTTAAAGAAGATCAGGGAAGAGATACCGGAAAGAAATGATGTTCCTGTTATCGCACTGACCGCGAATGCTGCCAATGACGGCGGAAGCTTCTACAAAGAGCTGGGATTTTCGGATTATCTTGCAAAGCCCGTGGATGGAGAGGTGCTTGAGAAGACACTGAAAAAATATATGCCCGAGGGATTACTGGAGGATGTAAATACAGCAGCGGGTGAGGCGGCGGAAGACGAAGCATTGCCCGCAGAATATGCGTGGCTTTACGAAGTATCGGGGATTTCCGTTAAAGACGGCATTAGGTATTGCGGAGGAGCGGAATCTTTTGTAAAATCTATTAAGACATTCTTTGAGATGTTACCGGAAAATCAGGGGATCATTGAAAAGGCCTTTAAGGAGTCGGATATTGAGAACTACACCGTGAAAGTCCATGCATTAAAGAGCTCCGCAAGGATCATCGGAGCATCGGAGCTCTCGCATCTTGCTGAAGAACTGGAAAATGCCGGGAAAGCCGGAGACCTTAAGACCATCAGTGAAAAAACGGAAGGGCTTTTAATTCTCTACCGGAGCTACCGCGAAAAGCTGTCCGGCTTCGAAACGGAAGGCAGCGGAGACGATCTGGGAGAGGATGAACGTAAGGATGCCCTGGAGGCACTGAAGGAATTTGTACCGCAGATGGATTATGATTCCGCGGAAATGGTGCTGACGGAGATACTGGGCAGAAAAATGAAGCCCGAAGCAAGGGAATTCTTTTCGAAAATGGAGCTTTTACTCAAGAAGCTCGATTGGGATGAAATGGAAAAAATGCTTAAAGATGAGCAATAAAACCGGAGGATGATATGACTGAGAAAAAAGGCGTCTTGGTAATGGCCGAAAAGGACAGCTTTGTAGTGAAGGCTTTGATCAAAAAGATCTCGGATGCGGGCTACAGAGCGGCCTTTGTAAAGCCTTCCATCAATGACATCAACAGCATGTGGGACGGTAATGCACTGCTGGTCTACTACATGGACAACAATGATCGTTTGTCGGCGGAGACGGAGCGGTTTATCTCGGACAAATTAACGGATTCGGATGTGGAATGCATCATCATCGGAGATCCGGGAGATGTGAAACTTGTCTGTGACGGACTTCCCCGCAATCATGTTCTGAAAACCTTTAAGAGACCTCTGGATAACGAGAGTTTCATGGCTTCCGTGGAGGATGTTTTTAAAGGCATAGCTTACGAGAACAGGAAGAAGAGTGTCCTGATCATTGATGACGATCCGACCTACATGGGACTGGTGAGAGACTGGTTAAAGGACACTTACAGGGTATCCATGGCTGTGTCGGGGCTGCAGGGCATAAAATGGCTGGGATCCAACAAGGCGGATCTGGTGCTTCTGGATTTTGAGATGCCTGTGACCAACGGACCCAAAGTGCTCGAAATGCTGAAGAGTGATTACGAGACTAAGAACATTCCCGTGATCTTCCTGACGGGAAAGAGCGACAAGGCCAGCGTCATGGAAGTCGTGGCATTAAAGGCGGACGGCTATCTGTTAAAAAGCATTGGGAAAGAGGACCTTTTAAAGCAGCTTTTCGAGTTTTTTGAAAAGCGCAAGGGCTGATCGGGGATTTAAGGACTATGGATTTTGAAGATAAGAAGATTGAATTACTTAATGCAAACATTGTAAGGATCTATAAGAAAAAGAACGATACCTCCCTTTTCGGGCTTAATGACGTAAAAAAAGAAACGGAAAGCGGTGACCTCCCTGAGATCTCCCGCAGGGAAGACGGGAGTATCGTGATCTCCCGAAGGGGATGTGTGGTCTTTGAAGAAAAAGCATGTGATGAACCTGAACATGCAAAGAAAGAGGATCTTGACATCGCTTTAAAGGAAGGGCACAAAGTTGATGCGGGGGACAGACGCTATAAAACCATGATCGGAGTCTCTCTCTTTGATAAAGATGACAAGATCTACGGACTGGGAGACAAGGCAGCTTTTCTGAACAGACGCGGTTACACCTACGTTTCCAGAAACAGTGATGACCCGACACAGCACAACGAGACCTACAGATCACTTTATAAATCGATAAATTTCGTACTGGTGAAACATGGAAGAACACAGTACGGACTTTTCTATCCGTCGAGCTACGAATGTACCTTCGACCTTGGAAAAACATGGGATGACCGCTGGTTCATAGGTTCTGAAAAAGGTGAATACGATTATTTCGTATTTCTCGGAGATGACCCGGCGGAGATCGTTAAAGCCTACTACTCACTTATCGGCCCTTCCCTGTTCACCACCATGAAATTCATGGGAAATCACCAATCCCGCTGGTCCTACACGGATGAAGAAGCAAAGGAAGTGGTGAGACGCCACACGGAAGAAGGACTGCCTCTGGATTTCATCCATTTCGATATAGATTACATGAAGGGCTACAGGGTTTATACGGTGGACGATTCCTACGTTCCGGATTTTGCGGAAACCTGCAGGAATTTTAAAAAGCAGGGAGTAGCTGTGATCACCATCATCGATCCTGCCGTAAAAAAGGACGAGGGCTACAGCGTTTACGACGATGTAAAGAAAATGAACGGGTTTGCCACTCTAAACGGGAAAGAGTATGTTAACGAAGTCTGGCCCGGAGATGCGGTCTACCCCGACTACTTTAAAAAGAACGTAAGAGATTACTTTAAGGAAACAACAAAGAGATTCCTTAAAAAATACAATGTAACAGGCATATGGGGAGACATGAACGAACCTGCTTCATTCCGCGGTCCCTTGCCCGATGATGTTGAGTTCATGGGGGATGAGAGGATGATCCTTCATGACGAAGCTCACAATCTCTATGCGGAGTATATGTCAAAAACCATAGCGGAAGCCTTCAGGGAAGAGAACAAACGTCCCACATTGATCACAAGAGCCGCATTTGCCACAACGAACCGTTACACCACATCCTGGAACGGGGACAATCAATCTCTCTGGGATCATTTAAGGACATCCCTTCCCCAGGTGATGACCATGAACCTGTGCGGCTTCTTTATGAACGGAGTGGATGTGGGAGGCTTCGGAAATGACACCACTAAGGAGCTTTTGTTAAGATGGGCTGAAGCGGACCTTTTTATGCCCTACTTCAGAAACCATTCCGCAAAGGGGACCCGCATGCAGGAACCATATGCCTTTGATGAGGAAACCTTTGAGATCTACAAAAAGCTGTTAAGGATCAGATACGGATTCATCCCCTACCTGTACACCCTGCAGTGGCAGGCACACAGAACCGGAATGCCCATGTTTTCCCCGCTGTTCATGTACTGGCCCGAAGATGAGAAGGTGTGGGAGATCAACGATGAGGTCATGATAGGAGACAGACTTTTACATGCTCCCATCGTGGATCAGGGAAAGAGAGAAAGGATCGTTTACTTCCCCAAAGGAAGCTGGATCGATTACTTCACGGGAAAGCTCTATGAGGGCGGACAGGCATATATCATAGAGATGCCCCTTGATTCAACAGGCATCTTCATTAAGGAAGGTGCGGTCATTCCTATGATCAAAGGCTTTACATCCATTGAACCTGATGAGATCAGGGATATAGCTGTTTACATGGCAAAGGAAAAGAATGGCCGCGACTGCGCATGCATCCCTTTTGAAATGCATGTTGACGATGGTGAAAGCATGGATTACGAAAAGGGGATCTACGATACCGTAAGGATCTCCGTTAAAAACGGGAAACCGGTAACTGAATATGTTAAGAAAGATTTCGGTAAAGAATTAAGATTTACCGCAGTGTAATAAAATGCCCGGGCATCGCTGTCCGGGCCTTCGTTTTTATTGATGAAAGAGGATCAATAGATAAATCTGATCTTTCCGATGATCCCTGTTTCAAAGCTTTTGTATAAGCCCGGGGTCTCACCGTCGTAATGAACCATTTTGGGGATGTTGCAGGTGACTTTGATCTTTTCTCCTTTTAACAGAGCCACACCTTTCCTGCCCACATGCTGTTTCGATTTGAGCTTCGGCACCAGTAACAGTGCTCCAAGCCGTGAGAGACCGTAGATAACGAGGAAATCCAGCTTTCCGTCGGAATCCGATGCCTCCGGAGCCATGGGGACTCCGCCTCCTTCAACAGGCTGGTTCATGGCAGCAAGGAAATAAACATGGGGATAGATGGAGATCTGTCCGTTAATGTCAACTTCCATGTCCGCAAGCCCGGTGGTGAACACGTTTTTTACACCGAAAAAGGTGTAGACCTGATGCTTAAGGATCTTCTTTAACTTAGGGCTGTGATTTGCATAGTAACAAATGTCCGCGTCGTATCCGAGACCGGAGCTTACAAGATAGCGGTGGGATCCGTCCGGTATGGAAGAACCGTCGGGAAGACAGCCGCCGGAGTAAACGGATTCACAGACATCAATGTTTAAGTCGTGTTTTCTGTCAATGATGCCGGAGATGATGGAGGGAAGATTGTCGGGAAGATTCTTGTTTCTGGAAAAATCGTTCCCCGAGCCGTTTCGGATAAGGCTCAGCTCGGTCTCGTCAAGGTGAGTGATGCCCTGTACGACCTGATTCAAGGTGCCGTCTCCGCCGAGGACGATCAGCTTTATGGGACGTTCATCGGTACTATGGTAGATCTCTTCGTAGTCTTTTTGAATTGATTCGTTTTTCTTGGTATAACGCACCTCGTAAGGAATGTTTCTTTCTTTGAAGATCTTCTCGGCTTCGCTCCAAAGCGCGTCTCCGGAACCGGATTTCGAAGCAGGGTTAACGAAAATATAATACATATTTCCTCATAATAAATCGACCCTTCAGGCCGACTCTTCCCTTTCACAGATTTTTGAACCGCGTCAAAGGCAGATACAGAGCCGTTTTGACACATGAATGATTGTAACATTTGTTGGTGGATACGTCAAAGGATATATTGTAAAAATTCTGTTAACTCAGAAGCTAATTTTGCCCGATTTTTAAGTTTGTTTAGATTGTGTTTGAAAATATAAAAAAGAGATTAAAATTGGTTGCGTAAATTTCCTCGAAATGGTAGAATAATTGAGTATCCGTTAGTTTTTGAGAGAAATTAACAGATAAATCGACTTGAAAGGAAAAAACGCGTATGGATGTTTACAAAACCGAACAAATCAGGAATGTTGTACTCCTCGGACATGGGGGTTCAGGAAAGACAACACTGGCAGAAGCTCTTGCTTTTCACACGAAGGCTGTCTCCAGAATGGGCAAGGTCGCCGAAGGTAACACGATAAGCGATTATGACAAGGAAGAGATCAAGAGAGGCTTTTCAGTCAGGGCTTCCGTAATACCCATCGAATGGGAAGGATTGAAGATCAATCTCCTGGATGCACCGGGATATTTCGATTTTGTCGGACAGGCAGAGGAAGCAATGAGTGTTGCAGATGCTGCGGTCATCGTGATCAACGGTAAAGCGGGAATCGAAGTCGGAACAAGAAAAGCATGGGATATCTGTGAAAGAAGAAAGATCCCCTGCATCTTCTTCGTGACCAATATGGATGATCCCAATGCGGATTACATCAGGATAGTCAATGATCTTAAAGAACTTTACGGAAAGAAGATAGCACCTTTCCATTTACCTACATATGAAAATGACAAATTTACGGGCTTTGTAAACGTTGTTAAGATGGGAGCAAGAAAATTCAATCCCGACGGAACTTACACCGATACCGAGATCCCCGCAGGCGTCAAGGGCGATCTTGATGAGGTAAGGAACATGATCCTCGAAGCCGTTGCAGAATCCGACGAAGAACTCATGGACAAGTATTTTAACGGCGAAGAATTTACTCAGGAAGAGATCTCCGGAGCACTCAGAAAGAGCGTTATCGAGCACGACATCATTCCCGTACAGATGGGTTCCGGTGTTCTGACCTACGGCTGCAATATGCTTTTGCAATCCTTCCAGAAGTACTTCCCTTCACCGGAAAAGTCCGCAGTATTTAAAAAGGGTGTCAACAAGAAGACAGGAGAAGAGGTTCAGGCGGACAAGGACAATTCCAAACCTGTCAGTGCCACTGTTTTCAAGACTATCATGGATCCCTTCGTAGGAAAGTATTCTCTTGTAAAGGTTTGCACCGGTATCTTGAAGGCCGGAGATGTTGTTTACAATGTTACCAAGGATGTGGAAGAAAAACTCCAGAAGCTGTACGTGATGCGCGGCAAGGAACTTATCGAGGTTCCGGAGCTTGATTCCGGAGACATCGGAGCTATCGGAAAATTAAGTTCCACAAGGACAGGAGACACTCTTTCCACAAGAGAATGCCCCATCGAGTATCATCCCACCACCATGTCGAAGCCTCAGGAGTACATGCGCTACAAGGCAAAGACAAAGGGCGAAGAGGACAAGATCGCTCAGGGTCTGCAGAAACTCTGCATAGAGGATCTGACCCTCAGAATGGTGAATGATGAGGAAAACCGCCAGATGCTCCTTTACGGCATAGGCATGCAGCAGCTTGAGATCACCGCATCCATGCTGAAGGAAAAGTATAAAGTAGAGATCGAGCTTTCAAAGCCCAAGTTTGCATACAGAGAGACCATCACCAGAAAGGTCGAGCACATTCAGGGCAAGCACAAGAAGCAGTCGGGCGGACACGGTCAGTACGGTGATGTAATTATGGATTTCGAGCCTCTTGAGGATCAGACCAAGCCTTATGAGTTCTACGAGCAGGTGTTCGGAGGCTCTGTTCCCAAGAACTTCTTCCCTGCGGTAGAAAAGGGAATTCAGGAAAGCGTTATCAAGGGACCTTTGGCCGCTTATCCCGTTGTGGGCATCAAAGCAACGCTTGTAGACGGATCCTATCATCCCGTTGACTCTTCTGAAATGGCATTTAAGACAGCATCAATGCTGGCTTTCAGAGACGGTTTCATGAAAGCCAAGCCCGTTCTCCTTGAGCCCATCGAGAGCCTTAAGATCACTGTTCCCGACAAGTTCACGGGAGACATCATGGGCGACCTCAACAAGAGAAGAGGACGTATCATGGGCATGAACCCCGTTGCCGGCGGAAAGCAGGTCATTGAAGCCGAGATCCCCGCTTCCGAACTTTACGGCTATTCAACGGATCTCAGATCCATGACAGGCGGTATGGGTGATTACGAACATGAGTTTGTTCGTTACGAACAGGCTCCTTCTGACGTACAACAGAGAGAAATTGAAAAACGTGCTTCCAAGATCGATCAGATCGAGGCATAAGCGGATAAGAATGGGGCGGAAAGCAGGGCTTTCCGCCTTTATTTAAGAAGTTAACTTTTGATGGACATAAAATGATAAAATGTTTACAATGTGTCTGCCATTTGAACTTGACCGAGAAAGGAGCATTAATATATGAAGAAGATGGATTTTTCCGCTTTGATCGGAAAAGCAAAGGTTGCATCCCAAAAGATCGGCGCTGCGGCCGTTAAAGCCGGCAAAGTTGCCGCAAAAGGAGCCGGCACAATGACAAGCAGGATAAAGGCCGACGTTAAAGCAAGAGCCGACTTCGCTGCGCTGGAAAAGGCTGAAATAAGAGAGGAAAGAGGACTTGAGCCGGAAACGGAAAAGAAAAGACATGGCAGTATAGCGGTAAAGATCATCCTTTTGATGACACTTCCCGTTCTGGTCTTAACCGTTGCAGGTCTGGTGGCGATCCGTTCCTCAGCCTTCAGAGCCTATAAAAACGGTGCCAAGTTTGAACTGAAAAATGTGGCAGCCACCGTGGGACTTCTTGGATCCGTAGATGATGCCAAGATCCAAAAGATCAGCGAGCAAACGGGGATCAGGATCTCAGTATACGAAAACGGTAAAATGGTTTACGGAGACGGAGCGTCCGTAAGGACTCTTACTTCGGACATTGTTTCCAAAGCAGCTTCCAAAACAATTGAAACACAGGAGAAAATGTTCGGAGAAGATCATTTTGTCTGTTACTTGTCCTTTGACGGCAGGATCATTAAAACCGCACTTCCCGTATCCAGGGCAAAGAAATCCACCGTCCTTACATTTACCACAAATGCCATAATAATGATCGGGCTGTTTGTTATCTGCCTGATTCCCGCCATACCTTCCACAAGGAACATCACCAGAGGGTTAAGGATAACTCTTGGACAGATCGCGGAACTTGCGGACGGTAATCTTGTTGTGGAGCTGGATCAGAAAACCGCAGACCGTTCGGATGAAATGGGAGCCGTTGAACGTTCCATTAAGAAAATGGCGGACAACTTCGGAGAACTTCTCGGAAACATAGACGAAACATCAACCAGTCTCGGTATGCTTTCAAATGATTTTTCCGGAAGTTTTGAGACCATTGTGGAATCCATCGGAAATGTTAACGTTGCAATGGAAGAGATCGCAAAGGGAGCCAGTGCACAGGCTTCCGAGTCCGCGAAACTGAATTCCAAATTTGTCAGCATCGGTGAATCCATCGAATCTGCGGGAAAGAGCGTTGAGGCACTGGCGCAGAGCGCAGAGAGCATGAAGACGTACAACACTACTGCTCAAAAGACTATTTTTGAAATAGAGAAAATGAGTTCCGAGACCACGGAATCCGTCCATGAGATCAAGGAACAGACAGCAAAGACCAATAAGAGTGCGATGCAGATCGGTAAGGCTACCGACATGATCGCAGACATTGCGAGCCAGACAAATCTTCTTTCGCTGAATGCATCCATTGAGGCAGCCCGTGCGGGAGAAATGGGAAGAGGCTTCGCTGTTGTTGCAAATGAGATCAGATCTCTTGCGGATCAGTCCAAGCAATCCGCTCAGGCCATTGCAGACATAGTCAAGGAACTCATCGATAATTCCAACATTTCCGTGGAAGCCATGGAAAAGGCATCGGAGATCATGGCACGTCAAAGCGAAGGCATCACCACATCCAAAGAGGTCTTCACCAAACTCAACAGCGAGATCGACAATGTGGTCAATGCTGTGGGCACCATCACGGGAGAGATCAAGATTCTGGGACGTGATAAGAACGAAGCCATGTCCGGAATGGAAAGCCTTGCTGCCATAGCTGAAGAAAATGCTGCAGGCACATGGGAGACTTCGGCTTCTATGAACACCTTGAAAGAAGTCGTTGTTAAGGGTAAGGCAAATACTGAAGAGATCATGAATCTATCCAGATCCCTTAAGGAAGAGACGGAGAAGATCAAGCTGAACTGAAAAATTTTACATTAAAAAACACGCTCCTCTTGAGGAGCGTGTCAGACTGTCGACAAAGTCTCATGCTCGATATGGCATGGGACTTTGTTTTTTTATGCTCAAATGCTTTGTTTTAGCGACTTTCATCCACTTTTATGATATAATATCTGTATCAAAAACATGGTGGTA
>JAEFAR010000085.1 GCA_016287675.1 Lachnospiraceae bacterium | reverse complement strand
ACAGCACTGTTTCCAGTGGACGTTACCTGTTACATTCAGTCTTGTTCAGCAGCTGTACTATGACAGCCTTATTCAGTTGTTACTATGCAGCCTGCAAGCTTATCATCGGGCGTCTGATGTCTTCTGACATCTTCTTCGGATCGTAGTCCACACCCTTTGTAAGCATCGCATAGAATACCCTGATCAGTTTGGCTGCGACTACCATCAGTGACTGCATCTTCTTAAGTGGATTCTGCTTTCTGGTTGTGTAGTAATTATGCAGTTCTGCAAACTCCCGATTCTTCGCTACCAAAGACATCGCAACCTCGAATAACAGATATCTGAGTCTTTTGCGACCACGTCTGCTTATTGTTGTCTCGCCTTTGTGCTTTCCGGAACTGTTCTCTACCAGTGCCAATCCTGCAAGCTTCTGCAGTTCTTTAGGGCTTTTGAAGCGGCTTATATCACCGACTTCAGCAAGGAACCCTGACACAGTCTTGATCCCTACGCCTTTGATCGCCAACAACTTTTCAGTCATCGGGATCTTGTTTACTAGCTCTTCGATGAGAGCTAGTATCTCCTGAAGACGGGCATTTCTGGACTCATAGTCCTCGATCAGCATGCGGATTTCCATACGTGCTGCAATCGCTCCCTCTTTACTTCCGACACTGTGCTCAGCTGCGTTCACCAGGATCTGCGCCCTCTTTTTACCAACAGCTCTGAGTTTTGCATCACGCCAGATCTTATTGATACCATCGACACCCAACGTCAGGATGTCTTCCGGTAACGGGGCGGTCTTCAGCACCAGCATTCCGCTGATTGCGTCCAGATTTCCATAAACCGTCTTATATTCAGGAAAATATATATTGAACCAACGGCTGATCCGATTCAGTATTCTCATAAGCTCCGATTGTATCTGAAATCTCATGTTTGATGCAGTCCTTAAGTCTGCATAAACTCCGTCAGGCAGGTAGGGGATCATGTAACGTCCTTCTCTCACAAGACCTGCTATGACTTTAGGATCCTTACGGTCATTCTTCGTCTGACTGTTGTCGTCGAGTTCTTTTGATTTCTTTACATGATGGGGATTTACCAGTACCGGTTTCATGCCGTTGTCCTGAAGAAACTTTCCGAGGTTGAACCAATAGTGGCCTGTGGGCTCCATTCCGGGGACAACCTTATCCTTATCATGTGCTTCCTTGTGTTCCTGTATCCACGCCTTGAACGATGCAAAACCGGCCTCGTCATTACTAAACTTAAATGGTTTCTTCGAATACTCTATTCCTCTGTGATCAAAGGCTCTGGCGTAATGCATCTCGCTTCCGACATCGATACCGACTACAAGTGTTTTTTCAGTAATTGCTTCAATTTTCTTGTTCTGTGTGTTAGACTTCATTTTAGATACCTCTCTGTTAAATAAGATTTACCAACCTTGCCAGTCAGTAGTCTTATTTTACTCTGAGGTATTTTCAATTCTCAACGTCCACTTTTAAATCATACAGGAAGCTCCTTATAGGTAATTCCGTTAGGTAAAGTACCTTGTCAACTAAATAGATCAGGATGTTTGAGCCTGTAGGATTCCCCTCTGAATGAGTAGCAGCTCGCATGGTGGAGTATCCTGTCCAGCAGTGCGGTGGTCAGTACCGGATCGCCCATCATCTCAGCCCAGTCGGTTATCTCCTTGTTCGTGGTAAAGATGATGGATGAGGTCTCATAGGTATCGCTGATAAACGTAAAGAAGCGGTTCGCCTGGCTTCTGCTGATAGGTGTGTAGCCTATCTCGTCTATGATTATCAGCTGAGCCTTCTTAAGGTTCTTAAGCCTGAAGCCTGCAATACGTTCGGTTTCGGCATTATCCAGGATCTTTACGAGGCTGACCATCTTTTCAAAGCAGACGGTATAGCCACTGTTTATAGCATGAAGACCCAGACCTGTCGCGACCATGGTCTTCCCGAGGCCGGGAGGACCCGCAAAGACCAGGTTGCCTCCGTTATCAAGCCAGGACAGTTGCGCAAGCTTGTCTATCTGGGCCTTGGTAATACCGGATTCAAGTTCCTCCGGGTTAAATTCTGCCAACGGGCGTACGTTAGGCGGGAAGTGCGCAGCAGAGTAGTTTCTCTTACGTCTACGTTCGTTGCGCCCGACAACCTCGGTCTCAAGTATCGAGAGAAGGAACTGTCTGTTAGAGGCTCCCTCCAGATCTGCTGTTTCCAGCAGATCCGGAAGCTCCTTTGCGGCATGTTTTAATGCAAATGTCTGTAATAGTGCCGTAAGTCTGTCGATGCTGATGTGTGCAGAATCCATGGTTTTTATGATCTGTCGGTTCATACGATAGCCTCCTTTTCCGAACGGCTTACACGTTCGTTAAAGGCTCTTCCGTAAACATCCATGGCTTTGTATTCGACTGCATCCGAGTTCATCGACGCTTTGAATCCTTCGGTTGTCGTAAGGCTTTTGCCGGCCTTTGTGTATTCGTACACAACCTTAAACTGCGAAAACTGATAGCGGAAGTTCATGCAGCAGATTTTTATGACTTCCGATACAAGCGCGCGGTCAGGGTTTTCGGAATTAAGGAACTGCTCTATAGCACCCAGTTGTTTGCTGATATGGCGCGGGTTTTCTTTCTTGATCCCGTTTATGAAGTGCTGGAAGTCATAGCAGTTCCATCTGCTCCTGAGACGTTCCATGATGTCGATCCAGTCTCCGGAATCCTGCTTGCGGTGCTCAGCGAGCTGATTGAAGCTTCCTTTGCGCTCACTGAGCAGATGCGTACAGATGAAGTTGAGATCTTCATCGTATATGTGGATCTTTCCCGCAGTAACCTTATACTTAAGCCTGCTGAAAGCATGATCTCTCGGTACCGAATACCGGCAAGATTTATAAAGGACATAAGGCATCCCTTTACATTCGTAGTCACAAAAGCTATTTGGCGACATTTC
>JAEFAR010000050.1 GCA_016287675.1 Lachnospiraceae bacterium | reverse complement strand
GAAAAATCCTGATGAGTATGAGATATGGGAAAAGGCATTGATGGCGGTTGGCGAAAATGAAAAAGGTAATTGGGTCGACAAGTCATATTTAGAAGCTATTTACGAAGCGATAGGATAATGCCAAAGAAACGTTGGAGCTTTATGGCGTCGAGAGATTAGAGAACGGTATGATCTTTTATGGATGCAGAAAAAAAATAACGGATAGAATCGGGATCTATAAGTTGTAAGATATTCCGGAAAATATATCAGCGGTAAATGTGGTTTCATATTTGATTCCGGAGGGCATAATGAGTCAAAATGAAACGTCCCCATTGACTCGCAGATCAGACCGAGTAAGGAAAAAGAACGTATGCTTGTTTTAAAGAAATATAACACAGATATAGAAAAAGAATGGGCATTTGTGCGTGACATGCCCGAAGACGAAAACGGATTGACCAATCCGCTGCATGGTATCTCCAAAGCGGATTTTGAAGAAAAAGCGATCCCGGAGATGATAAAGCATGAGAAGGGCGAAGATATGCCTGATTGGATGGTGCCCGAAACTATCCTCTATTTATGGAATGGTGATGTTATCGTTGGACAGTTCAGGATACGCCATTATCTGACGGAAGCGCTTAGAAACGGAGCCGGGCACATAGGCTATTTCATCAGGAAGGAATACCGCGGCAAAGGCTATGCTACGGAAGGACTTCGGCTCACGCTCGATGTTGCAAGGGATATAGTTCCGGAGAGTGAGTTTTTTCTGCGCGTAAACAAAGATAATCCTGCGTCACTCCGCGTTATGCAGAAAAACGGAGGAAAGATCGTGGGCGAAGATGAAGGGCATTTTTTCGTGAGGATCACAAATCCCGGGAAAGACCGCAGGATCCATTTGGAAGAAGTAGACCCCGGCAATTGGCGTATCCCCTTTTATCTTTTGGAGGAGCAGAAACACTATGTGGCAAATTCTACCGTATTATTGGCAAGAGCATTTGCCTACAGAAATCAACGCAGCAAAGCTTTTGTGATCTATGCGGATGATACTCCTGTTGGTATGGCTCTGTATTATGATATCGAAGACTGCAAGGCCTATGATTTCAGCCAGTTCTTTATTGATGGCAGGTATCAGAGGCGTGGATACGGCATTGCAGCGGCTAAAATGATTCTGGATATGATGAAAACGGATGGCAGGTATGATAAGGTGTATCTTTGCTATATCGATGGCAACGAGGCAGCTCGTCGCATGTATGAAAAACTGGGATTTAAGGCAACGGGTGAAGAAGATGAAGATGAAATAATAATGGTAAAAGAACTTGCGTAATAGCTTGCGATTTAAGAATGCTGGGTTTATGCGGGTTTCAGCCACTGAAAAGTTCTCAAAGAGATAATCGTTTCACAACGTATTACGTTGTTGTACAATCAAATACAACTTATTACACCTCAGGACAACTGTCTTGGGGTGTTTTTTATTAAATTGTGATAATCGCTAAAATTGTAGAATTCTACAATTTAGGAGATTATATGATAAAACGAGACAGATATCTAAATCAATTGATTATACATCAAACAAAGCATTGTCGTTAGTAAGGAAATAATTCTGTGAAGTAGGAATATCATGTGTTATAATTTTCTTTATCATATAGGAGACCATGGAGGTAATAGGTCAATATGAGGATCGGTTTAGCATCTTACAGAGTTGAGAATAGGAATACGGAATTCAATATCGGTCAGATTGAGCGCGCGATGAAGGAGGCTGAGGGCAAAGTTGATCTTCTTTGCTTCGGAGAGGCTGTTTTGCAGGGCTTCGATTCACTCAGTTGGAATTATAAAGAAGATAAAGATATGGCGGCCGGAATGGATTCGGAGATTATGAGCAGGCTTAAAACGCTGACCGTGCAATATGGGATGGGAATAGCCGTTGGTTATATTGAGAGGGCAGATGAAACTTTGTACTCGTCGTATGCAGTTATAGATGCAGGTGAAATTGTTCATAATTATCGGCGCATCAGTCGCGGTTGGAAAGAGGTCGACCGGACAGATGAACACTATTGCGAGGGCAAAGATACATCCGGGTTTTCTTTTCGCGGTAAAAAGATTATGGTCGGACTCTGCGGAGATTTATGGGATTATCCTGAAAGATTCAAGACAGAGAATCTTCTTCTTTGGCCCGTATATGTCAACTTTGACATTGCCGAATGGGAGCAGGAAACACATGAATATGCAGAGCAGGCTGCCTGTATCGCAGATAATGTCTTGATGATTAATCCGATAGATAATGATCCTGTGAATCATGGCGGAGCATTCTATTTCCGCAAGGGACAGCTTGTTGAAAGAAGTCCCTTTGATACGGAGGGAGTATTATGCATAGAGCTTTAAGCCGAGAATAATTCCGGAGAGTATGTTGGATACGTTATTTATCACGACTACGATTCAGAGAGTGTTGAGATCGGTTGGCTGTTAAAGAGGGGAGAGTGGTATAACAGACTATGGAAAACTCGCTCCGAGGCTTTCAGACATGTGCTCTCGCGGTAAACAGGCAAGCATTGGGGCTTGCAACTTTTAAGAACGTTGCGGGAGAAGAAGGAGATGATGTAAAAGCATGAGATTAGAGAAGTTTATAAAAAGCGATAAGGAATTATACGAACAACTGGTCTTTAACGAAAAAACAATGGGGATGAACCTTGGGAGACCCTTTACGGAAGAGGAAGCAGAATTTTTCTTTCAGGCTGTGCTGGAACAGAACTCGGAAGGAACTGATTTGGGGTTCTACAAGGTTTTCGTTGGAGCCTCCGACAAAGAAGAATATATAGGCATGGGCGCGATCACTCGGAATGAAGAGTATGAGGCTCCGGAGATCGAGTATATGTTACTGCCAGGGTTTTGGAACAAAGGGTATGGTACCGAACTGGTTGAAATATTGCTTAATATGGTTAAAGGCACTTCGAGTATTGTGGCTATAACGGATCCGGATAATACTTATTCAAGAAGGATCCTTTTGAAAAAAGGCTTTGAGTCGATTAAGCAGTATCGGAATGATGATGGTGAGCCTGCGGAATTGTTTCTGCTGAAACGAAAATTGGAAGTTGTTACACCGACACCGGAAGAGCTGTGGTTCAGGGAAAGCCTTATGGCAGATGAAGAAACAATGTCATACAACCACGCATGGGGCGGGACGATTCCGTTCCCCGAGGATCAATGGCAGGATTGGTATGATTATTGGATCGTTAATCACGAAAATAAGAGATATTACCGATATCTTAAGGATGAGAGCGGATTCGTCGGAGAGATAGCATATCATTATGATCCGGAGTATGACGGATATGTTGCCGATGTTATCATTTTTTCAAAGTTCAGGGGCAGGGGCTACGGTTCAAAGGGGCTTGAAATTCTGTGCAACGCCGCAAAAGAAAATGGAATTACCGTGCTGTATGACGATATCGCAATTGATAATACTGCGATTTCTATGTTCTTAAAGCAGGGATTTTATGAAGATTACAGAACAGATGAAAAAATCGTTTTGAAAAAGGAATTATGAGAGGGCGTCAAAACGCAATGATAAGGAGGTTGGATCATGAGCGCATTTTTTTTCAAACATAAAAAGCCCGCATTTTGGATCATTCCGGCGGCTGTTATTGCTTGCGCAGTTCTTGTGATATGCCTGCTGACCGATCCTTCTTCCGACGGAAAAATATCGTATGAAGATACACAACTGTCCCATGTAAATACCCCCGAGCCGCGTCCGAATGAAACATCAGGAGACGTGACAAAAGATGAGCTTGAGACGGAGACCGACATGGAGTCTTTAAGAGCAAGATATCCGAAATACTTTGACCTGAACACATCTAAGGGCCTGGAAGTCTATGTGTGGCAGATGGCAGCGGGCAGCTATTCATTAGGTGTTTTGCCCGGGACGAACCGTAATAAGACGCTTGAGGAACTGATGAATCTGAAAGGAGCCACGATAGCTGAAATGAAGGCGATCCTTTCCACGTATGATATCGACGAAGACAATATCTTTGTCATTCCTTGGCAAAACCCCATTTCAAGTTATATCGGCGACTATTGGGTCATACGGAAAGATGAGGACCCCGACTCGATAGAAAAACGACGGCAGGAGTATGCTGACGGGATCCGACAGATGCTTTTTGGGAACACTCAGGGCGGAAGCAATGAGCTGCCGTCAGCCAAAATCATAATAAAGACAGCGGTTTCATATGCCAACTGGACCGAAGGGGAAATGATGCGAAATTGCCTTAACGGAGATAAAATGATCATCAGTTCCGTCCGCCATCTTCCGGTCTATAAAATTGACACTAAGGAAGATCTTGATAGATTTATAGAACTCTACAAAGATACTCTGACACTGGATCAAGGGTATGATGAGGTGCCCTCTTTCTATGACGTTACGTCTTCATATGACGACAGTTTCTTTGAGCATCATACCATAGTCATGGGATATGTTGCGGCAATAAGCGGCTCCTTACGATATGCGATCCGAGACGTTTCTTTTGAGGAATCGACTTTCTGCCTGGATGTGGTGCAGACAAATGAGCCTGAGGCATATACGGATGATATGACGGGCTGGTTTGTGATGGCAGAGGTTTTGGATTCGGACATTACAGGCTATACCGAATTCGACGCACGGCTTATCAGGTAATGACCTGACAGATCTTCGCAAACCGGGAAATGCATTTTTTGCGGATCGCGTGCATAATGGACGTGGAAGAAGGAGAACAAAAGCATGGAGTGGATCGAAGCGTTACAAAAAGCCATCACGTATATGGAAGAGCATCTTCTGGAGGAGATCAACTACGAAGATGCAGCGAGGCAGGTGCACATGTCGAGCTACGAATTTCACAGGGCTTTCAGTTTTGTGACGGGCTTAACGGCCAACGCATACATCCGCAACCGCCGCCTTTCTCTGGCAGGAAAAGAGATCCTGGAGACCGATGCAAAGATCACTGATCTTGCAATGAAGTACGGCTATGAAACACCGGAAAGCTTCACAAAGGCTTTTACAAGGTTTCACGGCGTGGCTCCGAAAACCGTCAGGGAAGAGGCAGGGAAACTGGTGCTTTTCAATCCTCTTACGATCACATTATCCGTGAAAGGTGGTAAGAGTATGGATTATCGTATTGTTCAGACACAGGAAAAGAAGTTTATTGCGCTGGTGAGAGAATTCAGCAACGTGATCATCAACGACGAGGCAAACCACGACGTGGCAGACTTTTGGGACGAGTGCAACAAAAAGCAGATGCTTTCGCCCGTATGGATGTTGAGGAAGGACGGAAAGCGCGACCTTTACGGTCTTTGCAGCCCCACGACGGAAGGAAAGGACACATTTGAGTATGGCATAGGCATCGTCATCGACGACGACACCGCAGCCTTCGATCAAACAGAACTTGAAAAGAAAGGCTTCCGCATATGGACCGTGGACCCCGGGACCTATGTTGTCTTTGACTGCGTGGGAGAAAATGGCGACTGCATCGCCAAGACCTGGGTGAAGTTCTACAAGGAGTTCCTGCCCCAGATGGGCTACGAGTCCTCCGAAGCAACGGACTATGAACTCTACTTCGACGGCACACGGCCTGAGTTGTTCTGCGAACTGTGGATACCGATAAAGAAGAAGTGAAGATTAAAATATGAACGTTTTATAAGCTTGGAGACATTATGAAGTGAGTCGATGGGGACGTTTCATTTTGACTCATCATCGATGAGTCAAAATGAAACGTCCCCATCGACTCCCAAAGGTTCAAGCCTGATCTGATAAATCTTTCCCAACGGCGTCAAGTATCTCTTTGATCCGTTTTTTTGAAACACCGTAAAACTTTGAGTTCTTCACGGATTCTTCGGTGGTGAGCCCGCTTTGCCTCAGCTCCGTCATATGATGAGAGATGGTGGAGGGGGCGAGCTTTAATTCGGCTACTATGTCCTGCCCGTTCAGGGGGCCTTTGGCTGAAAGGAGTTCAAGGATCCTGTACCTTGTTTCGTCGGCAAGCGCCTTGAGAGCGGCGACCGTCTGCTCCGTGCCTGTCTCGGGGGTGCGGATGCTGCATATCAGTATCTGGCTGTTGTGGGGCGTACCATCCTCATAGAACAGTCTGAGGACGTTGGAAGGGACCAGAAGCGACGGCATGAAGTAAAACACTTCGTAGGGACCGCGCCTTTTGAAGGTCTTTCCCATGAGGGACTGTGAAACTTCCAGCGGATCCTTTGATCCCAGGAGTTCCAGAACTTTTTGTCTGAGCTCCCTGGAGTTTGCTGCAGACCGGTCCAGGGCTGCTTTGAGAGCCGGGGTGTCCAGTTCTTCTGTAAATGCAAACAGGTCTTCCATGAACCGTCGGTTCTCTCTTAAAAACGATTTGAATCCCAGAAAACTCCCGCATCTGTCCTGAACTCTCGAATACAGGGAATCCAGCACAGCATCGTCCTCCATTGCTTTTTTTATCTCTTCCGGTGTGGCGCTGCACAGGTATTTAAGGGGCGCCATGCGGAAGATCCGCTCTTCTGCGGGCATGGCAAGCATATGCTCCCTGAATCGCCTGAGAGAAAAATCCTCATCCCACACGTCCAGCAGCATATCAAACATATCATCGATCTCAAGTTCTTTTACCGCTTCATATGTTTCAAACAGGAAGCGGTATTTTTTATGCAGTCTTGAGATCTCCTCTGCACCGTATATGCCCTCGTACTCTTTTTCAGGCCCTTTCCCCTGCAAAATGCCTATGGCTCCGAAGAACGGTTCTGCTTCGTAGGTGTCTATGTATATGGCGTTTTTTTCGATTTTTTCGAAATTCATTGCTTCTCCTTAAGGCACATGCGCCGAGCTTGTTTCATGTTCATCGAAATAGATTATAGGATAAAGATGAGCGGAAGTCAAATCATATGCTTGCTCTTGACAAAACCTGATTTTTGAGTATAATTCGATTAATATCTAATTCGACAAACATAAAACAAGGAGGGAAATATGGATAACATAATGATAAACGTGGAAGATCTGAGAAGAGAGTACAGGCGAAACAGCATTTTTAAGCGCAAACGCCGTGTGGTGAAAGCAGTGGACGGGATCTCCTTTAAAGTGATGAAAGGGGAGATCTTTGGGCTCCTGGGGCAGAACGGCGCAGGAAAAACAACCACCATAAAAATGCTCACAACTCTTTTGGCTCCGACTTCGGGAAAGTGTGAAGTGCTGGGACTCAAAACTTTTGGAGAAGAAAAGAAGATCAGACCTCACATAAATTTCATCTTCGGAGGGGAAATGGGAGTTTATAGGAGACTCTCGGCCAGGGACAATCTTCGATACTTTTCGAATCTTTATCTGATCCCTAAAAAGGAACAGAATGAAAAGATAGACAGGATCCTAAAGCTGGTTGATCTGTATGACAGGGCCGACGATCCGGCGGAGACCTACTCCAAGGGAATGATACAGAGGCTTCAGATCGCCAGGGGACTGATCAATGACCCCGACATCATTTTTATGGACGAGCCTACGGTGGGACTTGACCCTGTGGGCGCAAGAATGCTCCGGGACATCATCAGGGAACTTAAAAAGGCGGGAAAGACTGTGCTGCTGACCACCCACAACCTGTCGGAAGTGGAGGAACTCTGTGACCGTATCGTGATCATCAATAAGGGCAGGGTAGTTGCTCAAGGAACGCCGGATGAGATCAGAGGCTCCGGAGAGACACTGGAAGATGCCTATGTTGAGCTTGTAAAGGGGGTGAACTCATGAAGCTGCGTGTCCTTACAAGCACCATGAGAGTGCAGATGAAGCAGTCCTTTGCACGTCCCATGTACCGCTTCTGTCTTTTGGCAAATCCCATCCTCAACACCATCGTACTGTACGGAATGTACAGGGCGTCGGGAGAGAGCAACTTCATGACATATGTGATTCTGGGAGCGGGTCTCATGGGTCTTTGGGGATGCATATGCTTTTCTTCTGCGGGCGACATCAACCGTGAGCGCTACAGCGGAACCCTTGCACTGATCTTTGCCACGCCCGCGGGATTTCAATCAATTGTGCTGGGAAAGATCCTGGGAAACACTGTTTTATCACTGCTGACCCTTGTGATCTCCCTGACCGCAGGCGTGCTGCTGTTTGGGATCACACCCGTGCTTGAAGACCCTGTGTATTTCCTCATAGCTCTTGCGGCCCTCATTCTATCCTTTGTGGTGATCTCTTCTGTGATCGCGTGCATTTTGACTCTGTCCAGAAAAACTGAGCTTTACATGAACTGCATAGAGATCCCCCTGGAACTCCTGTGCGGCTTTGTTTTTCCCGTTTCCCTGCTCCCTTCGGGAGTGCGGGCTGTGAGCTACGCCCTTTCGCCCACATATGCGGTGGAGCTCTTAAGGATGAGCATACTCGGTGTCACGGACAGGACGCTGTTTTTTGAAAAACTTGCGATCCTAATGGGACTCACAGTGTTATATGCACTTTTCTCGATCCTTCTTTACAGACGTATCGACTGCCGCGTAAGGATCGCGGCTACATTGGAGGTGGCATGATGATTGGAAGATTTTTTGAACAGGCCTATCTTTACCATAAAGGCCGGAGCGCGGCTTTCAACACTGAGGAATTCGTGCTCATGCAGATCGGTTATCCCCTGATCACTCTGATCTTCTATTGCCTGATCGCATCCTACAGCTTCAGGACAACGGATCTCACCCGCTGGGTGATCGGAAATGCGTTTCTGCTCTGCACCAACGCCTGCGTGTTTGATATGGGAAGGATATTCGTTGCCGAGAGATACACAGGCCGCCTGCGGTCCATCATTGCGGCTCCCGGCTCCAAGATCGCGGTGATCCTTGCAAGTGGCGTATTTCCTATGCTTTTTGCCGTGTGTGCTTCGGTCAGCGGCCTTGTGGTGGGAACAGTTATTTTTGGTGTGAGTTTTAAGGGCATAAGCCTTCTCCGCACTGCTGTCGCCATCCTTGTTGCCATGACATCGGCCTCGGCTTTCGGACTGTTTGTTTCGTCCTTTGGTCTTGTGAGCGACAGCATGCACCTCATCCTGAACATAGTGAGCTACCTTTTTATGATCTTCACGGGCGCTGAATTCCCTGTTTCACAGCTGCCATTTTTCGGGCGGGTGATCGCTCAGTTCATGCCTCTGACCAAGGCGCTGTATGCCATGAACATGCTGTTCGAAGGCAATACGAAATACTTTTGGCCATGCATATTGGCTGAAATGGGGACAGCCGTTGTGTATGCCCTTCTGTCCGTTGCAGTTTTCTACTTTGCGGAAAAAGCTGCCGAAAGGAACGGGAGATTTGATATGTTTTAGTGCATTAAAAAAACGGCAGCTTCATTTGGGAGGCTGCCGCTTTCACATTGTGCCTGTAACCGTACCTCGGCACATCCGGTTTTACGGAGGTTTTTAAGCGAACTGAAATGAAAAATGCACATGCCGCGCGAACACGACACAGGCGCTTACTTTATCAGAGATTCTCCTTTACAATGAACCTTTATGCATAAAAAATAAGGGAATAAGGGATAATCCATAACTCTGAACATAAACCGCCTCCATTAGGCAGATTTTAAAATAGTCCGCTTCGGTATTTAGTTTTAGGCTGATCTTTCTAAGCCATTAAATTTCTACATCGATCAGTTCTACCTGATTGTAACGGTCAAGTGCCATCTGGAGTGCCATGATCTCTTCGGACACGGCGTCGTAGTCTTTGCTTACGACAGCAGGATCGTAGTTTATGTATCTGTACTCCGCAGCCACGGTCTTTACCTGGTAGCTGTTGCCGTTAAGCCTCGTTTTGGGAAGCTGTTTGCGCATCCAGTCAAGGACGGTCTTGCGGCTGTTGAGCTGCGCCATTCTGATCAAAATGGTGTCCACACTCATTTCTTTTTCACCGACTTTGACGCGGGCAGTGGCGTTTGCGAGGTTCAGGGAATGCCTGATGGATACGATCTTTCCGTCGATCTCCGCAAGCTTAGCGGCCACTTCCTCGTAATTGTAATCGGGAATCACGGGAGTTTCGTTTACACTCGCCACATAGGTGCTTGATTCGTTTTCGTTCTTCAGCCAGTAGGCTTTGTCTTCTTCAAGTCTTTTGATCATTTTATTGGCATAAGCCGATGTCATCTTTTCCATTTTTCTCTTCCTCCGTTCTCTGTGCGTTGTTTATCCTGATGAACCAAGCATATCAAAAAACTACCGGCCTGTCATTGAACCGGTAGTTTAAAATGATCCCCGAAAAAGCAACATCCTCGTCGAGGACGAGGATGTTTTCAATCTCTGTATTCAGCATTTTGCTTAAAATGATGATGTTGTCCAGGCTGGGCATTGACTTTCCGGACATCCACTTGTATATCGCCTGTGGATTTTCAAATCCCATGGCACCCTGGACGTCTTTGACGGTGTAGCCTTTCCCGGCAATGAGTTCTTTGATCCTGCGTCCGGTTTCAACCGAACGGATTGAAATATAAATCGGTTTCATGGCACCTCCTTACATTAGGTAACGATCATTGAAAATGTGATGATTACTCTACATCAACATCCTGTAAATGTCAAGCATGCCTTTGTGAGTCGATGGTGAGTCGATGGTGAGTCGATGGTGAGTCGATAGGGACGTTTCATTTTGACTCATCATCGATGAGTCAAAATGAAACGTCCCCATTGACTCACCGATGATGCAGACGAAAGGTGGATTTTTTTTATAAAAATCACTTGACAAAAGTGTACTATTGTATTATTGTACTATTATCCTAATACAATGATGGAAGGAGGCAAAGCATGGCATGGATCATTGAGTCGGACAGACCGGTTTATCTGCAGATAGTGGAACACATTATGAATGACATCTTCTCGGGGCGGATAAAGACCGGAGAGCAGATAAAAAGCGTCAGAGATCTTGCGGCGGAGGCTGCGGTCAATCCAAATACGATGCAGAAAGCCTTGCAGGAACTGGAGCGGATCGGGCTTGTCTACAGCAAAAGAACAAGCGGAAGATATGTTACCGAAGATGCGGAACTGGTAAGGAAACTAAAGGAGGAAAAGACAGTAGAACAATTGAAGATTTTTCTGGAGCGTATGGAAAACATCGGGATCAGTAAACAGGATCTGATCAGGATACTGGAAAGTAAATAATCATTAAGGAGATCAATGGATATGGATGAACTGTTGAGAATAGAAAATCTGTCAAAAAAATACGGCATCAGCAAGGCGCTTGACAGTGTAGATCTTACTGTTGAACGCGGGCACATCGTGGGCCTGCTGGGGCCCAACGGCAGCGGCAAGACAACACTTATCAAGCTGATCGCAGGACTTCTTACCCCCAGTGAGGGAAAGATCCTTGTAAACGGTAAAGGCATAGGGATCGAGAGCAAAAAGGTTATCTCCTATCTGCCGGATACCACCTATCTGAACATGAATCAAAGAGTCGAAGAAGTGATGAAGCTGTTTAAGACCTTCTACTCGGACTTTGACGAAAACAGAGCGAAGGATATGCTGAAGGCCATCGGGATCGACACAAGAACAAGGCTTAAAACAATGTCCAAGGGAACAAAGGAAAAGGTGCAGCTCATCCTTGTAATGAGCAGAAGGGCCGATCTTTATATACTTGACGAGCCCATTGCCGGAGTTGATCCTGCCACAAGGGATTATGTTCTGAATATAATCCTGTCAAACTATGACCCTAATGCCTCTATCATCATTTCCACCCATTTGATCAGCGACATAGAGAAGATCCTGGATCAGGTGATCTTTATTAAAAACGGCAGGATCGAAAGATTCGGAAATGTGGATGATATCAGGGAGAAGGAAGGAAAGAGCATAGACGCTCTGTTCAGGGAGGTATTCAAATGTTAGGAAAACTTTTTGTTTCGGAAATAAAACAAACATATAAGCCCATGGCTACTGTGGCAGCAATACTTGTACTCAGCACAATTCTGGCAAATCTGGAAACAAGTGTGATGAGATGGTTTAATGTGGCATCGAACAACGTTGTCGGTATCATTATCAATGCGCTGATGGGATTGATCTTTGTCGGTTCTGTCTTTGCGGTGGTTATCGTTGGTTTTGTATTTCTTATCGGCGGCTTTTATAAGAGTATGTACTCCGAAAGAGGCTATCTCACGCATACTTTGCCTGTAAGCAGTAATATGACTTTCAGCGTAAAATTTATCGTGGCAACGTTGTGGATGGTGGTCGCTGCTGTAGTTATCGTTGTCTGCTGTCTGTTTAGAGGCACTATCATAACAGGAGAAGGCATCGGAGAATTCTTAAGCCGCATCGGAGAGTTTTTTAAGATGGAGCTCCCGGTGATCTCGGATCTGGTGTTTTTTGGAAAAACTGCGGGCGGAACTGTTGTAAAATTTGCAGGAATGGCATTTTTTGGAATTTTGAGTTCATTTCTTTTCTTTTTTACAGCCATCACTTTGGGGCAGCTTTCCAACGAGCATAAAGTGGGCTGCGCCATCGGAGCCGGTGTTGGCTTGTATATGATCCAGCAGCTGCTCGGATTTATTGTTATAATAGTGTTCATGGTTGGCCAGTTAAGTAAAGTCGTCGATCTGCCGGGCGAGATAGAGATTATTAACAGGGCTGCAGTGGCAGGAATGATCCTCTACCTTGTATTTTTGGTGGCTGAGTATGCCGTAGACATGTATATAGTAAAGAGACACCTGAATCTTCAGTGACGGACAGGAGACAAAAATTATGAAAATGGGAAGCAGTAACGATAAGGAAGCGGTAAAGGCTCAATATGCAACATCCAAAAGCCTTGATACCAGGATCAGCTTCCACCACACCTATTCAACAAACAAGACGGGCTTTGGACCCTGGCTCATATCCAATTATGAGATCAAAGAGGGCATGAAGGTCCTTGAACTTGGCACAGGTACGGGCGACATGTGGATCGGACATGACGACATCATCGCAAAGTGTGACAGGCTGGTACTTTCCGACTTTTCCGAAGCTATGCTCGAGGCGGCGGAGAAGAACATCGGAAAGCGCAAAAATGTGGAATACAGGCAGATCGATGTTCAGAACATTCCTTTTGAAGACGATTCTTTTGACGCAGTGATCGCAAACATGATGCTCTATCACGTGCCTGACCTGAGCAGGGCAGTGAAGGAGATCGGAAGAGTCCTTAAGGACGACGGTGTGTTCTACAGCGCCACCTACGGCGAGCACAATTTTAACGATGTTATTGCGGAGTGGTTCGGGCTTGTGGGTGAAAACTACGATCCCAATCACCTTTTCACTCTTCAGAACGGAGGGGAGGCTCTTAAAAAAGTGTTCGCGGAGGTGGAAATACGGTACTACAAGGATTCCCTTCGCGTGACCGATATCAATGACCTGGCGGATTACCTTCAGAGCCTTAAAGCTCTCCACGGGATCGGAACCATGGGGAGAGAAAGGATACTTGAGGTACTGAAGGCTCATGAAGAGGATGGTGTCATCAGCCTGCCGAAGGAATACGGGACATTCATAGCACGTAAGGCCTGACACAAGGATCGATCTCATCCCACTTCGCGGATCCTTTCCACGATGCCGGTCCTTGCTGAACCGGAGAAAGCAAGCAAGGGCACGATGATCCCGAAGAGGGCCATTGTGGGCAGCATGAATGCCACGGGCAGGATGGTAAAATGAGGTTTGTAGAACCAGAAAAGGCTCTCACCCATAACGTTCAGAAGCAGGGCGGTAAGCGGCGCGAGGACAGAGGCAAAGAGACCTGCCCCCAGGGTGTTGATCATTCCTTCCACCATAAGCATTTTTCTGAGCTGGCTCCTCGTCATGCCGATTGCTTCCAGAATGGCAAATTCGGTCTTTCTGCCGATGATGCCCGCCAGCACGGAATTGATGAAGTTGAGTATGCCCACCGCTGCGATGATCCCGATCAGCACTCCGCCGATCACTGCAAACATCAGCTTAAGGTCTGCCATTTCTTTTCTCATGAGCTCCTTGCTCTCATAGGAGAGGATGGAGCCGTCACGCCCGGTGATGCGGCTTAACAGTTCTTCCGCGCTTCGGGATGCGTCCTCGTCAGGAGTATCAAAGGCATAGAATACAGGAACGGCACAATCGCCGAGGTCCGCTTTCAGACCTTCGACACCTGCAACCACGTTCAGTCCGACAGTCTGGAATCTCAGTGTCAGCTGATTCGGAACGTCTATGTAGGCACAGACGGTGTATTCGATCTCTTTTGTGTTTGTATAGATCTCAGCGACATCGGGGTTGGGATCCGTGTCTTCTGCAATGGACTTTCCTGTTTTCAGGTTGATGCTGTCGAATCCGTCTGCGTAGCCGATGATCACTTTTTCTCCGACCTTCGGAGCGCAATCATCCGTGAGCACGTTGCCGTTCTCGTCCACGTGAGCCAGACAAGCAACATAGCGCTCCTTTGGATCGTTCAGCTTTGAGATGTCGCCTTCCAGGACCTTAACATGTGAAAGAAGCGTATCGTCAAGGGCTTCCACCGTGGCAAAAAGAGTGGGACTTCCGTTGGGAGCGGATATGCCTACGGAAATGTGTCTCGCGTTGTAAAGCTCCTTTGTCTCATTGTCAACGTGGGTGTACATGATTTTTGTGACTCCGTAACCGAAGCCGTCTGCCGATCGGCGGGTTTCTGAAATGATCTCATTCAGATCCCCTGTTTCCAAGGGAGCTGCTGCACCCCTCGAACGGAAGTAGTTATTGTTCCCCACAACAAAATCCATACTTACGGTCTTTGAAATGTATGTTTCCGGATCGAAGCCCGAAACCAGCATATAAACACTGTTCAGAAGCACCACCGAAAGAGCGAGGGAGATGAACACCAGAACGCTTTTTTTGCGGTTTCTTGCCATGTTTGCAAAGGCCATTCTGACGACGCGGGAACCCTTGCCTGTCCTGTGCTGTCTGATCTTTCCGATGTCCTCCGTGTATTTTGCCGCTTCCACGGGGGAAACGCTTGCTGCCATGCGTCCCGGCTTTGAAACCGAGATCAGTACAGTCAGTACTTCAAACAGCGCGGAACCTATGAAGATAACGGGGGATGTACTCATCTGAACGTAGTTCAGATCTGTGATCGACTTTATCACGGTACCTGAAAGAGCGCTGCCCAGTAAATAACCCGCGATCAGGCCGAAGGGAATGCCAACGGTGCAGAGGATGAGGGCCTGAAGCCGTATGATCCTTTTTATCTGGCGCGAAGTCACGCCGATGGTCTTCAGCAGGCCGTAAAAGCGTATGTCACTTGTTACGGAGATCTGAAAGATGTTGTAAATGATCAGATAGCCTGTAAAGATGATGAGGAGAGAGAAGGCTGCGATGGCGGCATAGGCTTCTGCGTCTCCCGCATTTGAGGAAGACATGTATCCGGGATTTACGTGGATCCCGATAGCGTCTTCCTCAAAACCTATTGTGGTCTTAAGCCCCGCTTTATTTGCCCATTTTTCCATCTGCCCGATTATGTCCCTTGACGAAGAGAACATGACGTAGAGGTCGGGCATAGTCCTTCTGTAACCGTTCTCCACTGCCTTCTCCACAGCCTCCCGGGCATATGTTTCGTCTACCACAGCCATATGCAGGGGCAATACGGGATCGAATTCCCAAAGGCCGGAAAGAGTGAAGGTGTCTGTGATCACATAGGGACTGGGATCGTTTCCGATGTTAATGGGAAGCTCCACCTTTGCTCCAAGCTTCGGTTCGATCCCGAGAGCCTTAAGGGCTTCCGTGTCCATGGCAATCTCGTCGGGGGAAGTGGGAAGGTGGCCTTCGGATAAGGTGATGTATTCCCATTTCGCGGCGTTCTTGTCGACGTATCCCACACGGAGAAGGCGGGATCTGAAAGCCGGGGAATCGTTGTAACCGCAGATCAGCTCCGTGCCGCGGTACTTTTCCGGTATCGCGGAAGAGAGTAAAGCAAGTTCTTCATCCGTGAGTGCAGCGTAGTAGCCGTGGGCTTCTATGCCCGACTGCTTCATTATAAAGTGATTAAAGGTTGTCACAAGGGACAGGGAGACCGCGAATATCGCGGTAAAGAGAACAGAAGTGAGCATGATGGCGGCGACAGCTATGATGTTCCTTCTGCGGGCGGAGAGAAAAGCTCTGACCGCCAGACGGTTTACGCATTTTGTGTTTCTGACTTTCATTTCGATCACCCTCCGT
>JAEFAR010000084.1 GCA_016287675.1 Lachnospiraceae bacterium | reverse complement strand
GGGTGTAGCCAGCACCACATTGTTTAAGAAATCATCTGAAAGTCCAATGGCAGGAACGTTTTTAAGCTGCTCTGAGAAGATCCGGACTCCCTGCTGGGTTCTGACGATGTGTCCGCCGGTACTGCTGTCCCTGCTCTCAACCAGAGCTGCAAGCCCCAGCACCAGACGATTCTGCATGTCCGTAATCTCATGCTCTTTTTTCCTGACGTCCTCTTCCAGTTCCTTTCCGTATCGCGCTTCCATTTCCGCGATCTTTTCACGGGTGGTGACGTCTTCAAGTTCCACAAATGTTCCGACACGGGATTCGCCTTTTCGGATGGTGATCCCGTTCATCCCGATCTCGTACTTCCTGTCCCCCACTTCAACGATCTCGCTGTTCTCCGGATTGTATATGCCCACGTTCATTGCTCTGACCTTTGTAACCACCTGGTCGTAGAACTTCCCGGCACTCTTGTCCACCAGCTTTCCGACTGTGAGGTGTCTGATCTCGGGGTAGATCTCTTTTGCCTTATCGTTTGCGTTAATGAACTTTTCTCCGTTATCAAAAACAATGACACCCTCTTCCTCATTTCCGGACATGGCTTCCAGAATACAGCCTGTAAGGTCATGCATTTCCGCATCCCCCATGATCCTGATGCAAACAACAGTCGCGATGACGTAGGCCACGGAAGTCAGGGATATGGGCGTGTCTACCACCTTGTCCAGAGCATACAGTGCGATGACCGTAAGGGCCAGATGAGAGGCTCCCGTGATCACTCTCTTGGACACGATGTTCCTATTTTTAAAGGAGCGGGCAAAAAGCCAGATAAAGCCCACAACATAGCATCCCAGCATTACGGGATAGAGGATATGCAACGGTCCGTACACCTTGCCAAGAGTGGAATAGCCTTCCGGATGTCTGATAAGGGTGACATCTGCATAGTATATGCCCACTTTACCGATGGTGATGGCCAGAAGCATGATCACGCCCGAATAGACAAGTGATGCGACCTCAATGACCCGGGGAAGCTTCACCTTTCCCAGGCGGGCGGTGGAAAGGAACAAAAACGCGGGAAGGAACGCACTTCCGAAGTAGAAGATCTCATTGGCAAAGATCGCCATCTCCACAGATTTCGAAAGTGCCACCATCAGCTGTCCGTAGCTTCTTAAAAGAAGGGCAAGACTGATGAAAAAGTTAAGGCCGCTCTGAAATTCCTTTCTGCATATGAAATTGAAGAAGATCAGAAGGTTCAGCAGAAATGCCGCACCGTAAAATCCGATAACCGTCATTCCGTCTCCTCCCTTCCCACTTCATCCACAGTTTCCTTTGCGAATCTGTCGTACATTTCCTCAAGTTTGGGCCTGGCGTTCAAAAAGATCCTTCCCAGCTCGGGGTCGAAGTGACTTCCTATAGAGTCTTCTATGATCTTAAATGCCTCATCGTAACTGTAGGCATCCTTGTAGTATCTCTTGCTGACAAGGGCGTCGAAAACATCGGCCAAAGCCATTATCCGGGCTTCAATGGGGATCTCCTCCCCCTTCAGTCCCAGCGGATAGCCTGTACCGTTCCATTTTTCGTGGTGGAAGTGAGCCACATTGGCAACCACGTTCACCAGTTCCTCATCGTCCATGCCGGAAAACACGCGGCGCACAATGACAGCTCCGTTTGCGGCGTGCATCTTCATGGCTTCGTATTCTTCAGGGGTGTACTTCCCTTTTTTTCTCAAAACTGCGTCGTCCACCGCTATTTTTCCCAGATCATGCATAGGTGCAGCGATCACAACCATGTGCAGGAATTTTCTGCTTAAAGAAGTTCCCGCATCCATGAGCTCCTGAGCAAAAACATCCACAACATCACTTGTTCTCCGGATGTGTCCTCCCGTTGAAAAGTCACGGCTTTCGATCATGCTGGCCATGCCCATTACGATGGTCTGACGGATCCTGTCAAGGCTTTCCGTCTTTTCCGCAACCTCTTCCTCCAGCCGTTCACGATAGTCACGGAGCATTTCTTTGTATCTCGCTTCCGCGGAAATGTCACGGATCTCCACCACTTTGCCACGGTCCCCCACCTGTCCGGGGGCTTTGATCTCACGTACTATCACCCTAAGGTGATAGCCGTTGTTCTCCACCTCTTCGGAAAGATTCTCATCTTTCGAAAAAGCGGGTTCAATGATCTTTTCGCAGAAGCAGGTGTCCTTTATCTTTTCAAACTTATCATCGATACCGAGTCCCGAAAGCTCCGGGAAAAACTCCGCAGCCTTCCTGTTCAGGCCCATAAGCCTGTTGGAGTAATTGACGACTACGTATCCGTTTTCCTCTTCTCTTTCCTCGATGTTCAGCATGTTTGTGTTCATGCTGAGGAGATTTGCTCTTCTGAAGAAAGCAACGAAGATGGTCATGCCCACCGCCAGTGCAACAGGCATTATCTTAACATTAAGGTTCAAAAGCCTTTCTCCGTAGTAGGTAAAGTAGATCGTTCCCCAGATTGCGGTAAAGATGATGACCATCCTGTTGGAGTAGTTCCTTCTGTTCCTTACGCAATGGACGATGACCACGACAGTCACCGCAAAGTAGAGCGCAAGATAGAAATAATAAAAAGCATGCCATGGACCATAGACTTTGTGCAGGATCGTAATGCCGTTCACGATCTCTATGCTGTAATCCGAGTAGTAGAGATCCATATAACCTGCAGACCAGGCCATTGCCATTGCGATGATGCCCACAAGGGAGATCATGACATAGATCCACATTTTCATCTTCAGATTGCAAAGATCCGCTCCGATCTTCAAAACCACGATGGGCAGAAGACAGCCGCCGAGATAGGTGACCTTGTTTGCTTCCAGCGCCACCTCGGCATTCTTCGCGTTCATCATGACCATGTAGCCCCCCACCGTCATAATGACCAGTGCGCAGAGTAGCATGTGATAGACGCTTCTCTTTTTTCTGCCTATTATAACGATGATCTGTTCACCGATCAGCAGACAGTAGAGAAAATATATGATGTATTTGTAGATCTGATAGCCCATGCTTCCCTCCGAATGATCGGCTCAGTGCGTAGCTTTAAACTCAAAATCCAACA
>JAEFAR010000083.1 GCA_016287675.1 Lachnospiraceae bacterium | reverse complement strand
ATAGTAAGCATATAATGACTTGCCGCTTTCGCAAAGCTTGCCCTTCATGGATGCGATCCTGTTTACGATCTTCTCGATCTCAACAAGTTCAGCCTCCCAGGCCGCTTTATCTTTGTATATGTCTTCAAGTTTCCAAGTGTTTTCCACAGCCACTTCGCTGCGCTTTTTTAATTCTTCAGCCATATTAAACCTCTTTCTTCCCGGCATGAAATTTCAGAACCGATGCGGTAAACAGCGGCTAACCTGTAACTATGCCCTCTTGTTTGCATTTACACGTCGCGGTGCGCGACAGCTTTCTGATTATACAATAAAGCTTTCTGTTTAGCAACAAAAAATGAGCGTTGGTGAACGGGGTCAGGGGTTCATTTTTTATTCAATCTTCATTGCAATCACCTGATTTAGTGCTACAATGTAGCCATGTTTACACTAAGAGAATTACAAACGAACGACAATGCAAAAATAGCTGCGATAATACGTCAAAATCTTGAAAACGCCAAGCTTGACATCCCCGGAACAGCTTATTTTGATGCTGCATTGGACAACCTGAGCGATGTTTACGGTCAAAATGAAAGTCGCTATTTTGTTGTGGTAAATGAGAAGGACGAGCTTTTCGGAGGCATAGGTTTTGCGCGCTTTGAAGCGCTTTCGAACACTGCGGAGCTTCAGAAACTCTATCTGGACGACAGCGCAAAGGGCACCGGATTGGGCTATAAGATGATAGCCTTCATTGAAGATCGTATGCGCGAAGCAGGCTTCAAAAAATCCTATCTCGAAACCCATGACAATCTTGCTGCAGCTATACACATATATCAAAAAAGCGGATATAAAGAGCTTCCCCGCCCGAATTTCGTGGGTCACAGCAGCATGAACCGCTTTTTTATTAAAGAATTATGAGCCTTTGGAGAACCCATATGCTTAAAGTACGAAAACCCACAATTGACGAATTTGACGAGATAATGGCGATTTACGGGGTTGCGCAGGATTTTATGATCAAAACCGGAAATCCCAACCAGTGGAAACACAATCATCCGGCAGGGGAACTGGTCAAGAACGACATCCGGAACGGCATAAACCGCGTGATATACGATGAATCAGGCATACACGGAGTCTTCGCCTTCTGTGAAGGGATCGACCCCACCTACCTTTACATCGAGGGCGGCGAATGGATCAACGAGGCGCCCTACGTCACGATACACAGAATTGCGGGCGATCAAAAGGTGCACGGAATTTTCGAATGTGCCGTGGAATACTGCAGGCAATTTGTTGACAGCATCCGCATGGACACCCATGAAGACAATAAGATCATGCAAAAACTGGCTGAAAGCCAAGGATTCTCAAGGCGCGGTGTGATATATCTTGCAAACGGATCACCCCGAATCGCCTACCAATGGGTAAAATGACACCCCAAATGGTGATACTGTCTGAATTGACATTGTGGAATCATATTTGATCTGTTATCATGAAGAAAATCAAGTCGGAGGTGCATTATGATCATCGGAACAATAGCTCTCGTTCTTCTGGCTGTCGCGTCATTTCCAGCTCTTGTGATCCTCATCTACGTCTATGTCAAGGATCGCACCGAGCGCGAACCGGGCGGGCTGCTTTTAAAGCTTCTTCTCGGCGGTTTTCTGGCCACTGCATTTGCCATCGTCTTCGAGATCATCGGAGAAAAGATCCTTGCAGGCATAGAATTTGCGTCCGCTGATCAGAGGAATTTCATAAAATATATGTTTGTTGTGGCATTGTCGGAGGAATTCTTTAAGTACATCGTGATGCGGAAGGTCACATGGAAAAATCCGAACTTTAACTGCTCCTACGACGGCGTTGTTTACGGAGTTTTCACATCCCTGGGATTTGCCATTCTTGAAAATGTGCTTTACATCATAAACGGCGGAATTTCCACAGCACTTGTCCGCGCAGTGACTGCAATTCCCGGGCATGCAAGCTTCGGCGTTTTCATGGGCGTTTTCTATGCCTTTGCGAAACGGCAGAAAGTCCGCGGCAATCACGCATCATCCGGGATCTTCGAAGTCCTGGCGGTGCTGCTTCCCATGACGGTCCACGGGATCTACGACTACGCCACCACTCTTTCTTCCCTGTGGCTGTTCATCGCTTTCATAGTCGTGCTTTTCATTCTTTCGTTCATTATGATCCGCTACATGGCAAAGAACGACAACACTCTTCACGGCGGACCGCTTGAAGAAGCTCCTGTTGTTGAAGTCCCCGACGACGGCCCCACATCGACCGTCGGTCACGTTATCATCGAGCCCGCAAAGAAAGACTCTACCAAAAACTACACCAACTACCGCACAAAATAAAAATTCATTCCTTGGGCAGAAAGGAAATGATATGAAGAGATTGTTCACAACACTGCTGGCGGCCATCTTTGCCGCAGCACTCATCACTCCCCTCGTTGGTTGCGGTTCCACGGTTTCCAAAAAGGAAGTTTCCGACTACCTTTCGGATGCTACCCCGGAATCAAGCGCGCTTGCATTCTATGTCTACGACGGGAGCACCACCACGATCCGATACCTCTTCGATGAAAGTTCCGTGAAAGACATCCTGTCGGACCTTTCTAAAGTGAAGGCTTTACCCGTGGCTGATTACGGCGTTTCCAAAACTTCAGCCCCATTCTATGGCATAAACATAGGAGCCGGTGATCAAGGTGAGCTCGACATCCTCTTTGCAGGCGGTTATGCGATCCTGGGAGACGGCAGAGGTTACGAGTTTAATTACAGTTTCAGTGGCTTCGAAGGCAAATACGCCTGGCGGGAAACTACCTACATCGGCGGAATGGCGATGCCCTGCAGCTACTATGTTGCAACCGGTCAGACAGGCTGGAAACAGGAGTTTTTAGCTCCGAGCGATTCCGATGTCAACGAAAGGCTGAATGTAGAGAAAGCAGGCGAAAGTGGCACAAAGCTTGAGCTTAAGGTCACGAACAACCTGGGCATGGACTGGCGCTACGGAGAATACTGGCATCTTGAGGCACAGCTTGGCGACACATGGTACAAGCTTCCTTGCAAGAAAGCGCTTTACTTTAATGACATTGCGTATGAACTGCCCATGGGCAACTCCCGCA
>JAEFAR010000082.1 GCA_016287675.1 Lachnospiraceae bacterium | reverse complement strand
AGGGTAACATGCGTGAGATCATCGGTACGGTTGATCTCAGAGAACTCTGCACCGACAGAAAGAAGTTCGGTGACGAGGTTCAGACCAAGGCACAGCTTGACATGAACGCTCTCGGTATCGAGATCATATCCTGTAACATCCAGAAGATCGAAGATGAGAACGGTTTGATCGTTGCTCTCGGTCAGGACAACATGTCCAAGATCAAGAAGGATGCTTCCATCGCAAAGGCAAACGCAGACAAGGAAGTTGCCATTGCGGAAGCGGAAGCAAGAAAGCTTGCAAACGACGCTAAGGTAGCATCCGATACAGCTATCGCCGAGAGACAGAACGAACTTGCTATCAAGCAGGCTGAACTCAAGAAGGCAGCGGACATCAAGCAGGCTGAAGCGGATGCGGCTTACGAGATCCAGAAGGAAGAGCAGCGTAAGACCATCGAGATCACCACAGCAAATGCAAACATCGCCCGTCAGGAAAGAGAGATCGAACTCAAGCAGAAAGAAGTTGCTGTTACGGAACAGCAGCTGGAAGCCGAGATCAAGAAGAAGGCTGAGGCTGAGAAGTTTGCAAGACAGCAGAGAGCTGAGGCTGAGCTTTTCGAAAGAATGAAGAAGGCGGAAGCCGAGAAGTTCGAGAGAGAAAAGGAAGCAGATGCACGCAAGGCTATGGCTGAAGCCGAGATGTTTGCAAGAATGAGAGAAGCAGAAGGTATCAAGGCTGTGGGTGAAGCAGAAGCCGCAGCTATCGCAGCAAAGGGTATCGCAGAAGCAGAAGCCATCGACAAGAAGGCAGAAGCTATGAAGAAGTACGGTCAGGCTGCTATGACAGAGATGATCGTTAACAAGCTTCCCGAAATGGCTAAGGCCGTTGCAGAACCTCTTGCAGCCATCGACAAGGTTACCATCATCGACGGAAACGGCGGCGAAGGCACCGGAGTCGGAACAATGGGCGGTTACGTTCCTTCCGTTCTCGCAAAGACCATCGAGACCATCAAGGAGACTACGGGCTTTGACATTACCGAGATCATGAAGGCCGAGACCTATGATGCAAAGGTTAACAAGAACATCAACGTTAAGGGACTTGAAAAGGCAACAAACGTTACCATCAATACCAAAGACGAAAAGTAAATAAACATACAGGGAGAGTTATGAAAAGAGCAGCCGGTACGTAGTTATCGGCTGCTCGGTTTTTAACCGGATTCGGTCTGTTTTATTTTCTTAAAAAGCTTCCCGCCATGAAATCATAGAGAGCTGAAAGATCGATAAAAGGTAAAGTGTAAACTATGATGATCGCAGCAAGAGAGATCACAGTTCCGATAATGCTGGTCACAAAGCCTGCCTTGGCGGTGTCCATCAGTAAGTGATCCCGCTTGATGGAGATGGCGCCCAGTACGATGCCCACGATCCCGCAGACAAAGCCCACAGGCGAAAGCGATCCGCCCAGAATACCGATGCATATGGAAACTGTTCCCAAAATGAGAGAAGCTGTTGTCATGGGTTTCCTCCTTTTGCTCCCAAACCGACAGAGGTTATGGTTCACATCTTTTGATTGCGAAAAATTATATCACGAGTCCTTTGTTTTGTCGAATACTTAATTGTTTCAAAAGTATTAAAAAAGAGAGACGCAGAGTCCTTGCGCGGGCAGGCATTAAAAAAAGGCACACCCCGCAGCCACGGTAACAAGCCGGCGCTTTTGCGATGTCCTTTTCTTATAAAAGTTCCCTCCCACGTCCCTAATAGACGCGCTTCTCTCTCTGGAAAATACCTTCTCCGTATCAACCTCGCTTATCTTAACAAAAACTGTAGAATTTGTCAATAAAATTTAATTTTTTCTTTGGATTTTTGTTAAAGTTGCACAAAAAATTTTAGAAAGCAATGTAGATGGAACCCGTATCTTGTGTTTTCGGTGCATTTTAACTACAATAGGTACATAAAAGTGTTGCTGTTCGTAGATATGCAACCTGTAGCATCTTTAGAAAGCTTGCTTTCATAAAGATGCTGCGGGTTGTGTATCTACGAAAGTAGTAACAACGCTGATGTAATCAGTGTTGTTACGAACAGCAACACGAAAAAACAAGTGGTACGATAACACGTACATTGCTTTCTGAAATATGCTTTGTGCCACCCCGCTCAATGAGCACGAAGCGAAGCGGAGTGCGAATTGCGGCGGGTAGCGAAGCTGAGTGCGAAGGTAACTCTGCAGTGAGTGAACAGCAACACGAAAAGACACTGTTGCGAACAGCAACACGTAGCAACACGAAAAAACAAGTGGTACGATAACACGTACATTGCTTTCTAAAATATGCTTTGTGCCACCCGCCTCAATGAGCACGTAGCGAAGCGGAGTGCGAATTGTATGACAACGGGCCCGATGTGTACCCCAACAGGAATGATTAACATGCAAGACTTCAACCTTAAAAAAATAGCAGAGAGCGGTCAGGTTTTCCGCGCCAACGAACTGCCCGACGGCTCGTATGAATTTATCGCCGAAGACAGAAGGCTCATCCTCGATCCTGCCGCGCCCTTCCTAAAGGACATCCAGGCGGATCCCTTCTGGAGGAGCTACTTTGACCTTGAAAAGGATTATGCCTCAGTCCGAGCTTCTGCGACCGACCTGCACGACGACTTCATGGCAGCGGCCTGTGAGGCGGGCGAAGGCATACGCATCCTGAACCAGTCTCCCTGGGAGATGCTGATCTCATTCATAATTTCCCAGAGAAAGTCCATTCCCGCCATCAAAACAAGCATAGAAAGGCTGTGCGAAAACTTTGGGGAAAAGAAGGACGGTTTCTTCGCGTTTCCCACTCCCGAGGCGCTGTTTAACGCGGATTCTGCAACCCTCGCATCTTGCGGCCTGGGTTACAGGCTGGAATACATCCGGGATGCGGCAGAAAGGGTGCTTCACAAAAAAATAGATCTTGAAGCTCTTAAAAGCAGCAGTAATGATGAGCTTTCCGCGGCTTTAAAAGAGATAAAGGGAGTCGGAGACAAGGTGGCAAACTGCATCATGCTCTTTGCCTATCACAGGATCGACAGGGTGCCTGTGGACACCTGGGTCAAAAAGATCATGGAAGAGGATTACAACGGAGAGGATCCTTTTTCCA
>JAEFAR010000049.1 GCA_016287675.1 Lachnospiraceae bacterium | reverse complement strand
GACTGGCGCTACGGAGAATACTGGCATCTTGAGGCACAGCTTGGCGACACATGGTACAAGCTTCCTTGCAAGAAAGCGCTTTACTTTAATGACATTGCGTATGAACTGCCCATGGGCAACTCCCGCAAGCACACCTACGACCTGAGCTACTACGGCGAACTTCCCGCGGGAGCGTACAGACTGGTCATCGAAGGCTCGGAAGTCGACGCGGCTTACGGGTTCACAAAATAAAACATGCATAAATCTACTGAATTAACGTCTTTTGCATCGGAAACCATGCTTTTTGCAATTTCCGATGCTTTTTTTATTGGCTTTTGGAAGTTTACTGCTTCAAATTGCATCGGAAACTTTGCTTTTTGTAATTTCCGATGCTTTTTCACCTGATTTCCCAAGCTTTCATACTCAAAAAAGCATCGGAAACTTTGCTTTTTGTGGTTTCCGATGCTTATTCACCTGATTTCCCAAGCTTTCATACTTAAAAAAGCATCGGAAACCATGCTTTTTGCGTTTTCCGATGCTTTTTCACCTGATTTCTCAAGCTTTCATGCTCAAAAAAGCATCGGAAAGCCTGCTTTTTGCATTTTCCGATGCTATTTCACTTAATTTCCCAAGATTTCATACTTAAAAAAGCACCGGAAACTTTACTTTTTGTAATTTCCGATGCTTTTGACAACTTCATGGGTCAAAATGGTAACCCAATCGGAAGTGTCACTGCCGGTTTTCCAGCTGGATCTCGTAGAGCTTGCGGTAGTAGCCGTTTTCCTTAGTGATGAGTTCTTTGTGATTTCCCTGCTCCACCAGACGGCCGTCATGCATTACCATGATCTTGTCAGCATGCTGGATGGTGGAAAGACGGTGAGCGACCATAATGCTTGTCCTTCCCTTCATGAGGGTTGCAAGAGCATCCTGGATCAGACTTTCGGTCTCAGTGTCTATGTTTGCGGTAGCCTCGTCAAGAACGAGGATCGTGGGATCAAACGCCAGAGTTCTGGCAAAACTGATGAGCTGTCTCTCTCCTGCGGAGAAAGTGGAGCCTCGCTCTGTAACGTGCTCATCATAACCATGCTCCAGACGGGAAATGAACCCGTCCGCATTTACGGTCTTTGCAGCCTTAACAATGTCTTCATCGCTGATGTCGTAATTCTTAAGGCGTATGTTGTTCTTAATGTCTCCGGTAAAAAGGAACACATCCTGCTGAACCTGTCCGATGGCGTGTCTGAGGTCCGAGATCTTGAGATCCCTGATGTCCACGCCGTCAATGGTGATGGAACCTTTCTGAATGTCGTAATATCTTCCGATGAGGTTGAGAATGGAGGACTTTCCCGCTCCCGTGGCACCTACAAATGCTGCGCTGGAGCCGGGCTCAATAACAAAGGAAACGTCCTTCAGGATCCAGTCTTCATTGTTGTATGCAAACCAGACGTTCTTAAACTCGATCCTGCCCTTTACCTTGCTCAGTTCAACAGGATTCAGACTCTCATGGATCTTCGTGTCATCGTCCAGAATGGTGAAAATCTTCTCGGCTGAAGCCATGGACTGCTGCAATGTTCCAAACTGCTCCGCAAGAGCCTGGATGGGCTCAAAGAACTGAGTGATGTAGTTGTGGAAGATGTAAAGCGTTCCCACGGTAATGGTGCCGTTCAGAACGTCAATTCCACCTGCGCTTAAGATGGTGACCACAGCAATGATGGAAAGAATGTACATCATCGGTCTGAAAATGGCAAAAACCATCATCTCACGGAAGGATGCATGGTAGAGATCCTCTGCCCTGTCCTTGAATTCCGCGTTCTTGGTCTCTTCCTTTGCGAAGGTCTGAATCACCTTCATTCCGGAAAGATGCTCGGAAAGATAGGTGTTGAGGGCTGTAAGCTTTGTACGCACGATCTTGTAGGTGGTCCTTGAAACGGAACGGAAGAAATAGGTCAGGACTGCAATGACAGGGATCAATGCAAAACCCAGCAAAGCCAGACGCCAGTCAAGAACCAGCATCGTCACCGCAAGACCTATGATCTTGATCGTATTCTTGATGAGGCTGATGAGCACCTGGGTGAACATCTCGTTCAGTGCTTCAACGTCGTTGGTAACTCTGGTCACGATCTTTCCGACGGGAGTGATGTCAAAAAATCTCAGCGAAAGGGACTGAACATGTTCAAACACCTTCTGACGCACGTTGTAGATGATCTTCTGCCCCGTAAGTGCCAGGATCCATGTCTGACCGAAGTTGCATACAAAGATCAGGACGATCACCGCAAGGTAGGTGAAAGCCTTCATCTTGATGTCCTCAAAACTGCCGCTATCTCTGAATAGATCGATAACATTGCCCAAAATGACAGGGCGATAAAGATCCAGTGCCGTCACCGAAAGCACCAGAAGCAGTGCAAGAGCGAGGTAACCCGCATATGGCAGTGCAAACCCCTGAAGTCTCCAGAAAACGTTGCGCTTTTTTACTTTCATATCTGTCTTATTCATCTTTTTTTGCCCCGCCTTCCTCGAACGCTTCTTCAAGCCTTTGTTTTTCATACAGCTGGGCATATTGTCCGCCGAGCTTTATCAGCTCTTCGTGACTGCCGTATTCCACTATCTTTCCTTCATCCAGTACGGCGATCCTGTCGCAGTGCTCGATGGTTGAGATCCTGTGGGCAATGATGATGGTGGTCTTTCCTGCTCTGTTCTTCTTCAGATTTTCAAGGATCTGCTCCTCTGTATCCGTATCAACTGCAGAAAGGGAATCATCCAGGATCAGGATCGCAGAGTCTTTCATAAGAGCACGGGCAATGGAACTTCTCTGTTTCTGTCCGCCCGAAACCGTAACTCCGCGCTCTCCCACCATGGTGGAATAGCCCTTGGGGAATTCCATGATATTGTCATGGATGCAGGCTGCCTTTGCGGCTTCCTGAACCTCCGCCAGATCGTCATATGCTTTGTCCGCAAGACTCTCACGTTTTGCAAACTCTGCTTCAAGATAGGCTTCCATGCTGTCATTTTTGTTAAGGATGATCCTGTTGTCGATCCTCTTGTTCCGGGGCGCAGGCTTAAATTCACGGGTTCCGAAGGCTATGTTGGTCTGGAGCGTATCGGAGAACAGGAAATTATCCTGCTGGACATAAGCGATCTTGGAACGGAGCACCTTCAAAGGAATGGTGTTGATGTCATGTCCGTCAAAGAAGATCTCCCCATCATCCACGTTGTGCATATGTAAAAGCAGATTTGCGATCGTGCTCTTTCCGCAGCCGGTCTTTCCGATGATCGCAAGAGAAGAACCTGCAGGGATCTCAAGATCTATGCCCGACAGAACCTCCGGAAGTCCTTCCTTATATCTGAAGGAAAGATTTTTGAATCTGATCTCTCCTTGAAGATCTGTGATGGAGCGATCCGTCTTTTTTGTATCCTTGATCTCAGGCTCTACCTTGAAGATGGCTCCTATCCTCTTCATGGAAGCAATGCCCTGAGAGAAACTGGTGATGGAATCACCCATAGCGATCATGGGCCATACAAGCATACCCGTGTAGAGGGTGAACTTTACAAAACCGCCTGCAGTAAGCCTTCCGTTAATTACAAGCCAGCCACCGTAAAGAAGAGTTATGACACTGGAGATCCCGATCAGAAGATCCAAAAGCGGCATTACCACCGCCATAAGTCTTACTATACGGAGATTCATCTTCTTATTATAGGCGTTGGACTCGGCAAAACTCTCAAGTTCTGCTTTTTCCTGCACAAAAGCCTTTATGACACGGATACCGGAAATGCTTTCCTGTACCTTGTCGGACATTTTGGAAAAGGCTTCCTGTTTCTGATCAAAGCGTTTTTCGATCTCAGCTCCGTATTTCACGCCTCCCAAAAGAATGAAAATGAAAGGGATGACAGCAAGCCCGGTAAGGGCAAGGTTTACATCCACAGCCATTTTGGTAAGGACCATTATGGTCATTACCGTGGCATCAAATGTGGAGATCACGGCCATTCCAACCGCCTGACGGATAGCTCCCAGATCGTTGGTGAAATAGCTCATGAGATCGCCTGTTTTATTGTTGTTAAAGAAGTTCACCGACTGTCTCGAAAGATGCTTGTAGAGGTCCACACGCACCTCGTACTCGATCTTACGGCAGGAGCCGAAGAGAGTATATCTCCACAAAAACCTCATGGCCATGATGATAACACCGATCCCCAGGATGTAACCTATAGTCCTGAAGAGGCCTTCTTTGTCCATGGTCCCGTAGGTCAGTCCGTCGATGATGTCCCCGGTGAAATCAGGCACATAAAGGTTCACATAATCCACAACAAAAAGCGCCACCAGACCGAAAAAATATGCGATCCAGTGCCGCCCTATGTATTTCCATATGAATTTTGCGCTCTTATCTTTTTTCTTTGATACTTCCATCTTCAATAACCAAAACCCTGTCACAAATTTTAGCGATGACCTCCGGGTCATGGGAAATGAAAATGTAGGAACAACCAAAAGTTTCTTTCAGTTTTTTTAAAAGAGCAAGGATCTGCTCCTGAACATTTGCATCTATGGCAGATACGGGTTCGTCGAGAATTACGATCCCCGGTCTTGTAATAAGTGCCGTGGCAATTGCCACACGCTGTCTTTCGCCACCCGAAAGTTCGCTTATTTTACGATAAGCTATCTCGGATTTTAAGTCAACACTTTTCAGCATGTCAAACACAACTTGCCGTGCTAAAGTCTTTGACACCCTTTTTTTCTCCCCCTTCATGGCAGCGCGCCTCTCACCCATCCTGACAGCCTCGTAGAGTATCCTGCCCACAGATCTTGCGGGATTCAGGCTGGAGTAGGGATCCTGGAACACCATCTGGGGGAATTCCGACCCGGGTGCATATATTATCTCGCCCTCGTTCGACTTTTGTAGACCACATATGGTCTTCACCAGTGTAGATTTGCCGGAGCCGCTCTTTCCAACGATCCCAAGAGTCTCTCCCTCTCGAAGGACAAGACTTACATCCTTTAATACGGGCTTTAATGTGACCTTACCCAGTACACTCCTGTCGGAATAGGCGAATGATAAATTTTTAACTTCCAAAATGACTTTTTTGGCATTTAAAGCATTGTTTTTATCTCTACCCGCAATCTTATTTCCCGAAGCGCTCTGTTCATCTGTATCTTCATCGGAGGTTTCGCTTCCCTCCATAGCCCTGATCTCCGCTTCTTCCGCCCGTTTTGCGGCCATCAGCTCTCTCTCCGCTTCTTCCGGAGATTCATGATTTTCAAGCATCTCGCCGTTCTTCATGTGAAGGATCCTGTCGGAAACACGCTCCACCAGCTTTGTATCGTGGGAAATAAAGATGATGGAAGTACCGTAACGCTTTCTTCTTTCCAGTAAAAGCTCCGCTATTACATTTGTAGTATCCACGTCAAGAGCCGTGGTGATCTCGTCTGCCACCAGCAGTGAGGGGTTGCAGATGAAGGCCATGGCGATCATCACACGCTGACGCTGTCCTCCGGAAAGCTGGTGAGGATAGGCTCTAAGAAGATCTCTTGTGGGCTCCAGCCCCGCTTCTTTCAGTGCCTGCTTCACGGCTTCAGTTTTCTCTACCTTTGTAGAAAACTTTATCCCGTGGATCTCAAGAGGCTCCGCAACCTGCCTGCCGATACGTAACAGCGGGTTCAAAGAGGTCATGGGTTCCTGAAAGACGTAGGCGATCTCTCGCCCTCTGATGTCACACAGTTCACCCTCGGACATCAGATCCATTCTTCTCTTGTCGAACAGGATCTCTTCCGCACTGACTTTGTACTCCCTCCGTAGAATGTGAGCGATGGCCATGGATGTAAGACTCTTTCCGGAGCCTGATGCACCTACGAGTCCCAGGATCTCTCCCTTACCCACTTCGAAGCTCACATCCCTCACCAGCTGCTTTTCGCCGCCGGGAACATCAACGGAGATATTCAGTTTTTTAACGCTCAGCAAGGCCATGTGACACAAATCCCAATCCTAATGTAAGAAACAATATGGTTAATCCCGGTGCAACAGCGTACCAGGGTGCATAGATCAAACAGCTCTGTGCCTCGGAAAGCATGCGTCCGAGGCTGGGATCCGGCGGCGTAACACCAAGTCCCAGATAGCTCATGCCCGCTTCCGAAAGCACCGCATTCTGGAAACCGATAAGAACAGATGCTGTCAGCGCAGTTTTTATGTTCGGCAAAATGTCAATGAAGATAATGTGAAGATCCGAAGCTCCCATGAGCTTCATGTTCTTGACATAGTCCAGTTCCTTCTGTTTAAGGACTTCCCCGCGGACCACCCTTACGTAGCTGGGGACAAAAACTATGCCCAGAGCAAGGATCAGATTGTACTTGCCGTTTCCTATGACAGCAATGATAACCAGAGCCATAAGGACTCCGGGAAAAGCAGAAAGTGCGTCGTTGACGCGCATCAGCACCGCATCTACCACTCCTCCGAAGTAGCCCGTAAGCGCTCCGATAACGGTACCCACCACTGTTCCCGTCCCCACCACCGCAACAGCGATCAGGAACGAAAGGGAAGCTCCCTGCATGACGCGGCTCAGAATGTCCCGCCCGAAATTGTCCGTGCCAAAGGGATGCAGCAAAGACGGAGCCTTATTTTTCAGAATAAAGCTCATTTCATTCACGTCATAGGGCGTCCAAAACAGCCCCACCAGAGCCAGCAGCAGGATCAGCGTCACAAGGATCAGCCCCGCCTTAAAAGACTTGCTGTATTTTATTGTGGATCTTTTTGATCTTGCTTTCATCATTTAATCCGCTCTTGAAACTCTGGGGTCAACAATACGATAAGAAATGTCCGCCAGTGTGTTCATGATCACCACCAGCGCCGCCATGTAAAGGACGATGACGTTTACTACGGGGAAATCTCTGTTGTTTATGGAATTTACGAGAAGGCGGCCGAGGCCCGGAATCCCGAAAACCTGCTCCACCACTATGCTTCCCGCCAGCACCTCCGCCGTGATCATTGCGAAGAACGTGATGGCGGAGATCACCGCATTTTTAAGGACGTGTTTAAAAAGGATCGCTGCTTCTCCGTTTCCCTTGGCTTTCGCCGTGCGTACATAATCGTTTTTCTTTTCGGAAACTATGCAGTCGCGCAGGTACTTGACCATCATGGACATCTTGGGGATCGCCACGGAGATCGCGGGCAGGATCATAAAGCTCAAAAATCCGCCGAAATCCACCGAAGGGCTCACGTAGCTCCCGGTCTTAAACCAGGACAGGAGAATGCCAAACACCAAAGTCAAAACTATACCCAGAAAAAACTGGGGAATCGCCATTCCGATCTGAGTCAGGATCGTCAGCACATTGTCCACCGCTCCGTTGGGTTTCGCGGCGCTCAACAGGCTTAAAGGCACCGAAAACACAAGGATCAGCACCAGCGACACGCAAGCCAGTCCCACCGTCGCTCCCAGCCTTTCCGAGATCAGTTCGGTTACAGGCATATCATACCTGTAGGACTTCCCAAAGTTGCCACGGGCCGCATTTCCGAGCCATCTAAGGTAACGGCTCATGACAGAGCCCTTCAGTCCCATTTCCTCCCGAAGTTCCTCCACCTGCTCGGGCGTGGCGTCCATGCCCAGCTTTGAAACCGCCGCATCGCCGGGGATCACCGCAAACGCAAGAAAGGTCACAAATGAAATGATCAAAAGCGTAATCACAAGCGATGCGATTTTCTTTATGATGTATTTCATCTGCGACCTCCCTGTTTGTACGGTTCGGGCCGGATCTCGGCCGACCTGCGGGTTCGTATGTGTCAGGCAAGCATATGCCTGCTGTATTTTTTTACTTTACGAAGTAAAGCTTAGATGCATCGAAAACGTAGATAGGGTAAGGTGTGTAACCCTCCAGCCCCTTCTTGACCGCTGTAAGCTGTGCAGGATCCTGAATGAACACGGAAGCCGCATTCTTTGTGAGGATCTCCTGGCACTTGTGGTAGTAGTTCTTCTTGTCTTCAATATTAACTGCTTCAACAGCATTCTTGTAGCAAGCGTCGAAAGCAACGTTGTTGTAATTGATGAAGTTGTTCTTGGCTGTAGAGTTGTATCTCTTTAAGATGTCCGAAGGAGCAAGGTTTGCATCAAGTCCGATGATGGTAGCCTCGAAATTCCTGTTACGATAAACATCTGTCAGCCATGTGGACCATTCAACAGTTTCGATCTTGGCGGTGATACCCATCTTCTTGAGCTGCTCAACAATGATCTGACCTGTGGCAACGTGCGAATCGTAGGATGAAGGGATCTTGATGGTAAAGGAAAGTCCCTTGTCATAGTTTGTAAGATCAAGGATGTTCTGAGCCTTCGCCTGATCGAAAGTGTAGTAATCCACAAGATCTTCCGCGAAGTACTCGGAGATTCCGGGGAACATGCCGCTTCCGATGATCGTGCCCTTGCCCTCTGAGATCATCTGATTGATCTCATCCCTGTTGATGGCATAGCAAAGAGCCTGACGCACTTTTGTTGACTTGAAGGGCTCGAATTCGTTGTTGAGGAACAGAGCCTGAACAAGGTTGTAATTTGCAGCCACGATGTTGTACTTGTCCTCAAGCTGCTTGCACTGATCTGCCTGAAGCTGTGTCATGAGATCAATAGAACCCGCCAGAAGCTCCATGAATGCGGAATCCACGTTTGCAAAGATCTTAAATGTAACCTTGTCGAGATGAGCCTTCTCTCCGTAATAATCGTTGTTCTTTTCGATCACAAAGCTCTGCAGGGGAGCATAGGAAACGAACTTGAAGGGGCCCGTTCCGATGGGAGCGGTTGCCTGATTCTTGTAATCCTTGGGGATGATGGCACATGTTAAGTAGTAGATAAGCTCAGTGTTGGGCTCGGAAAGAGCGACAACAACTGTCCTGTCGTCCGGAGCGTAAATGTCCGAGACAATAGAAAGAGCCGACTCCACAAGCACATTAGGATCTTTTGCTTCTGTGAACCCGGCACATCTTTTCAGTGAGTAAACCACGTCTTCGGTTGTTACAACATTTCCGTTGTGAAACTTAACGTTATCGCGAAGGGTGAATGTGTAGGTCTTCGCATCATCCGAGATCGTGTAGCTTTCTGCTACAGCGGGATTCATAACGCCTTTTTCATCGGCCTTAACAAGGCCTTCGAAAATATTGAACAGAACTTCGTCGGTTCCTGCCGCAACTGCAACGTGAGGGTCAAGACTGTCTAAATCCTGTGTGATTCCGACCGTAATGCTGCCGCCTTCGATCGGAGTTTTGGGCGTCTGCTGCTCTTCAGGAGCATTTGTCTGTGAAGCAACAGGCGTCGGTGTTGTGTTACTGTCGGCGCCTCCTTTCTGTACACTGGCTTCTCCGCATCCGCAGAGTAAACCGAGTACTGTTAAGTAAATGAGAAATCTTTTCTTCATTTTGAAGCACCTCGTCTATTTTAAATTTTTAGAGCTGACGTTAATTACTTTAATTCATCCTTCTTGCCGAAAAGAGACTTCTTGGGCTCTTCGGGAGTTGCGGATGTTTCCTTTGCAGCTTTGTTGGGATCGTAAGGCTTCTCAACCTCAACGATAGCTGTCTTCTTCATAGGAATACGGCAATTCTTGTTGCTTCCGAATTCAACGATGATAACATTCTCGTCAACCTTATCGATCACAACGCCGTAAAAACCGCCTGTAGTGCAGACACTGTCGCCGATCTCAAGGGAATTCATGAGCTCGTCCTGCTGCTTCTGCTGCTTCTTCTGAGGACGAACGATCATAAAATACATAAGTGCGCCGAAGATCACAACATATCCGAGAATTACGGGAAGAGTGAGTGTTCCGGCTGCTGCCGCTTCCGTAAGTACTGCTGAAAACAAATTCATTTCTAAAACCTCTCTTTAAATGTAGGGAAACCCCATTTTTAATATCAACGGGGTTTACTTTACACTGTCTCTAAACAATTGTCAAATAAAAATTTTAATAAACAGTCCTTTAATCCTCACCCTGTCTCATGGCCTCGATCTTTGCCTTCTTGAACTCGGAGTATCTTTCCTGTTCGATGGCTTCCCGGATCTCCTCCATAAGGTGATTGTAGAAGTAAAGGTTGTGAAGCACCAGAAGCCTCATGCCAAGCATTTCTCCGGCCTTCATGAGATGACGGATGTAGGATCTTGAGTAGTTCTTACATGCAGGACAGCCGCACTTCTCATCCAAAGGTCTCTCATCCAGCTCGTACTTAGCATTGTTAAGGTTCATCTTACCGTGGTTCGTGTAGGCATTTCCGTGTCTTCCGTTTCTTGAAGGGTAGACACAGTCAAAGAAATCCACGCCACGCTCAACCGCTTCAAGGATGTTCTCGGGCGTCCCGACACCCATGAGGTAAGTGGGCTTTTCAAGAGGGAGGTAAGGAGTAACGGATTCAATGATCCTGTACATCTCTTCATGAGTCTCGCCCACGGCAAGTCCCCCGATGGCATATCCGTCCAGATCCAGCTCCGAGATCCTCTTTGCATGCTCGATACGGATGTCGTCAAAAACTCCGCCCTGATTTATACCGAAAAGCATCTGATTCTTGTTGATGGTATCGTCAAGAGAATTGAGTCTTGCCATTTCTTTTTTGCATCTCTCCAGCCATCTGGTGGTTCTGTCCACTGACTTTTGGATGTAGTCTCTTTCCGCTCTCGAAGAAGGACATTCATCAAAAGCCATAGCTATAGTGGATGCAAGGTTCGACTGGATCTGCATGCTCTGCTCGGGTCCCATGAAGATCTTGTGTCCGTCGATGTGGGAATTGAATGTAACCCCCTCTTCCTTGATCTTTCTTAAGCCCGCAAGGGAAAAGACCTGAAATCCGCCGGAGTCGGTGAGGATGGGGCGATCCCAGTTCATAAATTTGTGAAGACCGCCCATCTTTTTTACCACCCCGTCTCCGGGACGAACATGGAGATGGTAGGTGTTGGAAAGTTCAACCTGGGTTCCGATCTCTTTAAGATCCATAGTGGAAACAGCACCCTTAATGGCAGCCACAGTTCCCACATTCATGAAAACGGGAGTCTGGATCGTTCCGTGAACGGTCTTAAACTCCCCTCTTTTTGCGTTTTTGTCTTTACATATCAGTTTATACATTCTTTTTTCCTTTAAAATATCGCGGGAATTACTACAACCCCCGCGACAAACTCCTATCAATACACACTTTTTGATACCGCCACTGCCAGCGCACCATGTCCGATGTGGCATGATACGGAAAGTGAAAGGGCGTCCATGTGAACATCCGCGGGATCAAATTCCGGAAATTCCTGAAGCAGCTGGTCTCTCCACCCCAAAGCTTCCTCATAGTTTCCCGAATAAGCAAGGTCAAGATGCATCTGTCCTTTGTATTTTGCAAATCTTCCGTCCAGATCCTTACGGATGGCGTCGATCATCTTCTTTCTGCCCGCCTCTTTACCACGAACCTTTGTGTAGGCATCCAGCTTTTCTCCCTGGATCTGCAGGACGGGCTTGATGTTGAGCACCGTTCCGATGGCAGCAGCCGCGGGAGTGATCCTTCCGCCCTTTTTGAGGTACTTAAGGGTCTCGAGGGTAATGTATATGCTTGATTCCAGCTTTTCCTCCTCAAGCTTTGCCTTGATCTCAGCAGCAGTCTTTCCGTTTTTGATCATCTCCTGGGCATCGTAAACCGCACGGCGCATGGTGATGGAAATCCTCTGGTTGTCGATGACAAAGACCTTGCCTTCATAATCGTTGGCAAGCATATATGCCGTCTCACAGGATTTACTGAGTCCCGAAGACATGGGGATGTAGACAAGTTCATCGTAGTCTTCAAGGACCTTGTCCCACATGTCCATTACTTCTCCGGGAGAAGGCTGGCTGGTCTTTATGTCAGCATCCTGAAGCAGCTTCTCATAGAATTGATCCTGAGTGAGTGTGATATCTTCATAAAAAAGTACTTCATTTATAAAAAAGGGCATGGGTAATACAAAAACGCCCAATTCTTTTGCTTCGCTCTGAGTGATACCGCTGTTACTGTCGGTTACAATGGCTGTTTTCATAAGTGGTCGAACCCCCTGTTTTATCTGATCCTGTAGCAAAAACTGCAAACGCGGATATTCCGCGTATATGCAGTATAACGAAGCTCTTTGAAAGCAGGCTTTCAGAGTTTCATTGTACTGCATACATGCGATCAAATCGATTTTAACACTAACATATATATTAGTCAAATTAAGGAATTGTTACAGGCCCTCACATACCGCTCTTCAGAAGTCCGTACAGATCTTCGAGGCATTGTATCGTACGGTAGGGCTCTGCTTTCGTGTTGTTAACCTTTCCTTTTGGGTTAAACCACACAGTCTTTATCCCTGCATTGTTTCCGCCGAGGATGTCGGATGTCAGGGAGTCTCCGATCACCAGTGCCTCTTCTTCCTTAAAGCCCGGTATCGCTTCCTTAACCTTTTCGAAATATCTCCTGTCAGGCTTTTCGTAACCCACCTCTTCGGAAATGAAAACACCCGAAAGGAAGGGGAGGATCCCGGAGCGGGAAAGTCGCGAGCTCTGGGTCGTTTTAAGCCCGTTTGTGATCAGGTAGAGTTTGTGGGTCTTTGACAGGTTTTCAAGGAGTTCAAAAGCCCCGGGAAGCAAAAAGCATTGTTCCCCCAGACGCTTCGGGTACGAAGTTCCCATTTCGTCGGGATCGCCTTCAAAGCCCATGGCTTCATAGAAGTTTGCAAAACGCATCTTTAGAAGCTCCGGCTTTGTGATCTCCTTTCGTTCCAGTCTCCGCCACAGGGCTGCGTTAATCTCCGAATAGACGGGAACGTACTCTTCCTTAAAAGGAATGTTACAATCCCCAAAAGCCAATTTAAGGGCTGTTTTTTCAGCCCTTAAAAAGTCAAATATTGTTTCGTCTGCGTCAAACAACAGATATTTAAACATTACTCTGTCCTCTGGTACTTCTCGGCCTGAGCCTTGATGAGCTCGGCATCGTCAAAGTAATTGATCTTCATTGCAGCCTTTACCTCGCTCATAGTCTTTGCTGCAGCTTCGCGAGCGGCTTCCGTTCCCTTCTTAAGGATATCGTAAACTCCCGGGATGTCCTTTTCGTATTCCGCACGTCTCGCACGGATGGGAGCAAGATCATCCTCAAGTACGTTGATCAGGAACTTCTTAAGCTTCACGTCTCCAAGGCCGCCCTTTTTGTAATGCTCCTTGACCTCATCCATGCTTGCATATCCGGGCAGGTAAGCTTCAAGCTGTGCCTGATTACTGAATGCATCGAGGTAAGTGAACACCATGTTTCCTTCGATATGGCCGGGATCAGTTACATTAATGTGAAGAGGATCGGTGTACATCTTCTTCATGATGGTTTCCTTAACAACATCGGCGCTGTCTGAAAGATATATGCAGTTTCCGATGGACTTGCTCATCTTCGCCTTGCCGTCGACTCCGGGAAGTCTGCCCTGTGCTTCGTTCTTGGGGATCAAAGCTTCGGGCGTTACCAAAGTTTCACCGTAAATACGGTTAAAGGAATGAACGATCTCCTTGGTCTGCTCGATCATGGGGAGCTGATCCTCGCCTACGGGAACGGTGGTAGCCTTGAAAGCAGTGATGTCCGCTGCCTGGCTGATGGGGTAGTTGAAGAAGCCAACCGGAATGCTGGCTTCGAAATTTCTCATCTGGATCTCGCTCTTAACCGTGGGGTTTCTCTGCAATCTTGAAACCGTAACAAGGTTCATATAGAAAAACGTGAGCTCCGTGAGTTCCGGGATCTGCGACTGAATGAAGAGATTGCTCTTCGTGGGATCAAGGCCCGCAGAAAGATAATCCAGCGCCACTTCTATGATGTTCTGACGCACCTTCTCGGGGTTGTCAAAATTGTCCGTAAGTGCCTGAGCATCCGCGATCATAATGAAAATCTTATCAAATTCGCCCGAATTCTGAAGTTCAACTCTTCTCTTTAAGGACCCGATGTAATGACCGATGTGCAGCTTTCCTGTCGGTCTGTCTCCCGTTAATATGATCTTTTCTTTTGCCATAATTCTACCTTCTTCTCTGTCAATTATTGCCGAATTAAAGGGATTATAACACGTTTTTGATCATGCCGCAACGAAAAATGTGAGTCTTGAAACGTTCAAAGTGCCCCCTCTTCTCATTGCAATAATTATTAAAAATTACAGTGAAGTTGTAAACAAAAACTTCACTGCACTTCATTGAATCTTATATTTTGATATGATTATAAAGCTACTCTTTTACAATTCTCCCTGATATTCTTCTAAATATTTTACCGTCACTATATTTGACCAATTCAAAACAGAGCCCACGAAATCGTTTATATCCAAACCAGGCATCTCATATGTTTCTTCATCGCATACCGTACCTGTTGCATCCTCAATAAAGCAAACATTGAACCCCTTGTCCGCAGCAACGATAGCCGTGAACATACAGCAGTACTCAGTATTGAACCCACATATGACAAGTTCGGTAACCTTTTCTTCAGTTAAAATTTTCTCCAAATTCGTTTTAAGAAATGAGTCCGGTGTATGCTTCTGAACCACATAATCAGCCTTTTCTTCAAGGTTTTCTATTATCTCTATCCCTTCGCATTCCTTGTAAAGATTGCTTTCCGGGTCATCATCAATATGTTTTGTAAATATTACAGGTCTGCCTTTTGACTTAAAGTGATCTATCAGCCATCTAATCTTATTTACTGTTTCATCAAACTCTTTCTGTAAAACAATTCCTTTTTGTAAATCAATAACCAATAATGCTTGCATGTTATTTCCTTCCTTTTTTTCTGAAAATATCATTTTACCCGTTAAAATGATATTTTCTTTTGCCATAATTCTACCTTCTTCTCTGTCAATTATTGCCGAATTAAAGGGAATATAACACGTTTTTAATCATGCCGCAACGAAAAATGTGAGTCTTGAAACGTTCAAAAAAACCTGCGGCGGTTAACCGCAGGCTTCCAAAGGTATCTCTGATTTACAGAAATGACAGCTCTTCCTTGCTGTCTTCCGCCTCAGCCAAAGTCTCGTAATGATTACCGTCAAGTGCGATAAACAATCGGCTGAAATCCATCTTCCCCGTGAAGATTCCCCTTTAAAACTCTCGAGTTTTATCAACTTGTCAAAAACCTCATCTTTAATCCCACCAATACATTCGGGTTAACATTTATCGATTCTAACGAAACAACGTCAGCATGCTCCCACTTTACTCCATCCGCTACATCAAGTATTGTTTGGGATGTTATGCCTCCTCCTGCCTTGCTGTCAACAACAGCATCTATTATACCTATAACTCCAAAGGCGATTCCGGCTACTACCGCTGCTATAAACACCCCTGATATGAACAAGGTAACTAAAGCTGCAAGTGCCGCCACGGTATAAACCCACCATTCTATATTTACTTCATGATTTGTAGTAAATTTTTTCTCCTTTAGTGCAAATTGCTGTTTCCCACCTGAAACTGCCTCAAAGTACGGAGTATATGTTCCATCAGCAGTCAGATTTAAATCTATACCTGCTGTAGGAACAATGTCTGCATCCAGGCTGATATGAAAACTATCATCATATCCATCAAAGTTGAATTTCTTAACGCTGGGAATGTACCCTTTTATTTCTTGCATATCAAATTTTCCATTATTGTATATTTGATATGCGCCTTCTTTATCATCCAATTTCCTAATACTAAGTTTGTCGGGAGCTATTTTCATCGCGCTCACCAAGGAAGGCTTGATTGTATTTTCCATAAACAAGCGATTTGAAATCATCACACACCCATCACTGCCATCAGGAATAAGATGAGCATCCACATATCTTTCCCCCGGCTCCGATGAAACTGTCTGAACCAAAATGCTTATGGCTGCTTCTTTTTCTTCGCCCCTAAAAATATAATATACTTTGTTGGGTAATAAGAACCTGTATTTCTCCTCTATCGCAGATTTAGCTACCTTACAAATTTCCACTCTGCTATGCTCATCTATGATTTCAGCGACAGCATCTTTTATTGCGTTGGCCAAAATTGTTACAACCTGTTTTTCCTTTTCCAAATCAGGGGGTAAATTAACAAAATCAATTCCGTAGACAAATTCCTGACCGAAATTTATGTAAAAGATAAAGTCGCCTTCATCACCCCCTCGATCATTATACACCTGATCAAGTTTCAATTTTACTTTTACCCCTGTATCGGATAATAAGTGGTACTCTTTCCCATCAACACTGATATACTTTACCGGGATTATTGTCTCCACGACCTCACCCGTTCCGCCACAAATATAAGGCGCTCCTACCTCACACTCAAAATGGATCTGTATCTTTTGGGAAAAGAATTCAAATGTAATGTCCTTTGAAAAATGCTTTGGTAGCACAGATTTGTCCATGGCATATTTCAGTATATTATTGATCGCATCTGCTCTTACGGATGAGACAATGTCCCAACCATGCATATCATTGCGGTCTGAATTAACGCATGGAATTAATTCATCATTCTCATTTTCTTCAAGGAACATTGCTTCAACTTCTTTGTCTTCAAGTTTATTAACCGACTCGATAATCTGAAGAACTTTTTTATCAGGATTTGCAACTTTTTTAAAGCATCCTATCGGATCTTTTACGAATGCTTCTTTGTTCTTGTCAGACTCATTCAGCCAGTTAACCATTACGGAATCGTATTGACTTATATTATTGTAAAAATCACCCACAAGTCCGTTTCGACCCATTCTTTCGTTTCTTTTTTTGGTTGCGCAAAAAGAAACGTTGTTCCAGTTCATGTTACCCATTCAAAGTACCTCCTATTCTAAATTGAATATATTTATATGAAGCATCGCAATCATATCGTTTTGTATTTTATTTGTGTAATATATTGGAAGAAATTAATATAAATATTTAAACGTTCAAGCGTTTATGACTCACACGATCCTGTTAACTGACTATCCTTCCGTCCCTTATCTGTATCCTGCTCTTTGCATAATCCGCCATTTCCGGGGAATGGGTTACCATAATGACAGTCATTCCCTTAGAATTCAGCTTTGTTAGAAGTTCCATCACCAGAC
>JAEFAR010000012.1 GCA_016287675.1 Lachnospiraceae bacterium | reverse complement strand
AGAGCGGTATCATGAGCACCATCCATGCATATACAGGCGATCAGATGATCCTTGACGGACCTCACAGAAAGGGCGATCTTCGTCGTGCACGTGCCGGCGCTGCAAACATCGTTCCCAACAGCACAGGCGCTGCAAAGGCTATCGGCCTTGTTATCCCTGAGCTCAACGGAAAGCTCATCGGCTCTGCTCAGAGAGTTCCCGTTCCCACAGGTTCCACAACTATCCTTACAGCTGTTGTTAAGGGCAAGGACGTTACAAAGGAAGGCATCAACGCAGCTATGAAGGCAGCTTCCAGCGCATCCTTCGGCTACAACGAGGATCAGATCGTTTCTTCCGACGTTATCGGAATGAGATTCGGTTCCCTCTTCGATGCTACTCAGACAATGGTTTCCAAGATCGGTGATGACCTCTTCCAGGTACAGGTTGTTTCTTGGTATGACAACGAGAACAGCTACACCAGCCAGATGGTTCGTACAATCAAGTACTTTGCTGAGATCTAATTCTTAAAATAAGACCTTATTGGGGTCCGGTCAGTTTGGACCGGACCCCTTTCTTTTATCGAAAGGAACAGCCCCGTGGCTGTCAAATATTATTCCATCAAATAGATCAGGAGGAAAAGAAAAATGGGTTTAAACAAAAAATCTGTTGATGATATTAATGTAAAGGGCCGTCGCGTTCTTGTACGCTGCGATTTCAACGTACCTTTGAAGAACGGTGTGATCACAGACGAGACACGTATCAATGCAGCACTTCCCACCATCAAGAAGCTCATCAATGACGGCGGAAAGGTTATCCTTTGCTCCCACCTCGGAAAAGTCAAGGAAGGACCCAACGAAAAGGAAAGCCTTGCACCTGTTGCCAAGAGCCTTTCTGAGAAGCTCGGCAAGGAAGTTGTTTTCGTTTCCGATTACAACGTAACAGGCGAAGCTGCTACAAAGGCAGTAGCTGCAATGAAGGAAGGAGATGTTATCCTTCTTCAGAACACACGTTTCAGAATGGAAGAAGAGACCAAGCCTCAGAAGGCAGGCACAAAGTTTGCCGAAGAGCTTGCAGATCTTGCTGACGACTATGTATGCGATGCTTTCGGTTCAGCTCACCGTGCACATGCATCCGTATCCGTTGTTACAGAATACATCAAGAAAAAGGGCGGCAACAACTGCGTTGGTTACCTCATGCAGAAGGAGATCGAATTCCTCGGCAATGCTGTTGAGAATCCCGTTCGTCCTTTCGTAGCTATCCTCGGAGGTGCTAAGGTTGCAGACAAGCTCAACGTTATCAACAACCTTCTTGAGAAGTGCGATACACTCATAATCGGCGGCGGTATGGCATTCACATTCCTCAAGGCTAAGGGCTATGAGATCGGTAAGTCACTCTGCGACGACGAAAAGATCGATTACTGCAAGGAAATGATGGCTAAGGCAGAGAAGCTCGGAAAGCAGCTCCTTCTTCCCATTGATACAGGTATCGCTGCAGGCTTCCCCGATCCCATCGATGCACCCATCGATGTTACTTACGTTGATTCCAGCAAGATCCCTGCCGACAAGGAAGGCCTTGACATCGGTCCCAAGACCTGCGAACTCTTTGCAAATGCTGTTAAGAGCGCAAAGACCGTTGTTTGGAACGGACCTATGGGCGTATTTGAGAATCCTACTCTTGCAAAGGGCACCATTGCAGTAGCAAAGGCTCTTGCAGAGACAGATGCAACAACCATCATCGGCGGCGGTGATTCCGCAGCAGCTTGCAACCAGCTTGGTTTCGGCGATAAGATGAGCCACATCTCCACAGGCGGCGGTGCTTCTCTTGAGTTCCTTGAGGGCAAGGCACTTCCCGGAGTAGTAGCTGCAGACGATAAATAGGAGAATCAACATGAGAAAGAAAATCATTGCAGGAAACTGGAAGATGAACATGACTCCTTCACAGGCTGTTGCACTTTGCGCAGAGCTCAAGGATCTTGTTAAGAACGATGACGTTGACGTAGTTTACTGCGTTCCCGCCATTGACATCGTTCCTGTTGTTAATGCACTTAAGGGAACTAACGTTAAGGTTGGTGCCGAGAATATGTATTTTGAAGAGAAGGGTGCTTTCACCGGCGAGATCTCTGCAGCAATGCTGAAGGATGCAGGTGTTGAGTACGTTATCATCGGACATTCCGAGAGAAGAGATTATTTCAAGGAAGACGATGCACTTCTCAACAAGAAGGTTAAGAAGGCCATCGAAGCAGGTCTTACCCCCATCCTTTGCTGCGGCGAGACTCTCGAGCAGAGAGAAATGGGCATCACCATGGATTGGATCAGAATGCAGATCAAGTCTGACCTTGCAGGCGTTGCAGCAGCAGATGTTGCTAAGCTTGTTATCGCTTACGAACCCATCTGGGCCATCGGCACCGGAAAGACAGCTACAACAGCTCAGGCTGAAGAAGTTTGCGGCGGCATCCGTGCATGCATCGCTGAGATCTATGATCAGGCAACCGCTGAAGCAGTTCGCATCCAGTACGGCGGATCCGTAAACGCAGGAAACGCAGCCGAGCTCTTTGCTGAGAAGGACATCGACGGCGGTCTCGTTGGCGGTGCTTCTCTTAAGGCAGACTTCGGAAAGATCGTTTGCTACAATAAGTAATTTTTTGAAAATTTACTCCGGCGGGAAGAGAGATCTTCCCGCCGTTTTTGGTCGAATTTTTTTGGTAACAGGCGAAATTCTTCTTTACAAATCTGACATTATTCAGTATAATAATCCGCAGTGTCGTATCCCGGAATACGAAATGAATGCGAGGGATGCTCGCAGAAAAACAAAAATCTCTCGTGTTTGGAGGTGTTTAAAGTGGAAATCTTAAAGGTTGTTGTTACAATTATTTACGTTATTGTTTGTCTCGCTCTGGTTATAGTTGTACTCGGTCAGGAAAGTAAGTCCGAAGGACTCAGCGGTTCTGTAAGCGGTATGGCTGAAACCTATTGGGGCAGAAACAAGGGCCGTTCCATGGAAGGTGCGCTTGAAAGGATCACAAAGATCCTTGCTGTTGCATTTCTCCTTCTTTCGGTTGTCCTGAACCTGCTCTAAAACCAAATGAAAGATTTAAAGGGCGTGCATCTGATGCATGCCCTATTTTTATCTTTACCCGGAGAATTTAATGAAAGAAATAAAGATCAAATTAAAGAAAGAAAAAAAAGAAAGAAAAACTGAGAAGAAAACCGATGAGATAAAGCGGGTCATGGCTGTTTTTCGTTCCACTTCCAAAGGATTCGGTTTTGCTGCCGTTTTGGATGAGAACGGAGATACGGGAGAGGAGATCTTTATTCCTGCTTCCGAGAAGAAGGAAGCATGGAACAGTGACATAGTTTCTGTAAGGATCGTCCGTGAAGGAAACAAAGACCGTAAGGCAGAAGGTGTTGTGGAAAAGATCCTTAGCAGAAATACGGAGTACATCATAGGTACATTTACCAAGAGCAAGAATTATGGCTTTGTTGTTCCCGACGATCGTGGAATGGAAGAGGATATCTTTATTCAGAAAGAGCACACCAAAGGTGCTGTGGATGGCCACAAAGTTTACGTAAAGATCACCGATTACGGTACTAAGAAAAAGAATCCCCAGGGACGCGTGGTTGAGATACTGGGACACGTCGACGATCCCCATACGGACATGAAGTCTGTCCTCAGGACTTTTAACATCTATCCCGAATTCTCCATGGAGGTGGCAGATGAAACCGACGCCATCCCCGATGAAGTTTCCGAGGAAGACAAAAAGGGAAGAGTCAGCTACGAAAACGATCTGATCGTTACCATCGACGGAGCTGATGCCAAGGACCTGGATGATGCCGTGAGCGTTGTAAGGAACGGGGACGGCTACAGATTATCCGTTCATATAGCCGACGTATCGAATTATGTCAAAGAATATTCACCCCTTGACAAAAGTGCTCTGACAAGAGGAACCAGCGTTTATCTTATAAACAAGGTGGTTCCCATGCTTCCTCACAAGCTTTCAAACGGCATCTGTTCCCTGAATCAGGGAGAAGACAGACTGGCTTTATCCTGTATTATGGACATAGACAGGGAAGGAAAGATCGTAGGACACAAGATCACGGAAAGTGTTATAAGGGTTACAAGAAGGATGACCTACGATGCTGTTGCGGAAGTCCTCGATGCGTTTAAAGAGGGCTCAAAGAACGAGAAAAGAAAAGAGGAACTTAAGGAAGAGTACGGAGAACTGATCCCCATGTTCCTTCTGATGAAAGAACTGTCGGACAAGCTGAGAGACAATCGTTTCCAAAGAGGTGCCGTAGACTTCGATTTCTCAGACAGTAAAGTGATCCTGGATGAAAACGACGCTCCGGTCTTTGTGGGACCGGAGGAAAGAAATGATGCCTCAAGGATCATTGAAGACTTCATGCTTGCCGCAAACGAAACTGTGGCAGAGGACTACTTCTGGCAGGAGATCCCTTTTCTTTACAGAGTGCATGAGAATCCCGACGAGGAAAAGATCAGCAAACTCCTGATCTTTGTGAAGAACTTCGGACTTGTTTTAAAAGGCAACAAGTCTGAGATACATCCCAAGGAACTTCAAAAGATGCTTGCAGGAATTAAGGGCAGGGAAGAAGAGGCTCTGATCTCAAGACTCACCCTCAGGTCCATGCGTCAGGCTCACTATTCTCCTGAGTGTGAAGGCCACTTTGGACTTGCATGCAAGTACTATTGTCATTTTACGAGCCCCATCCGCCGCTATCCTGACCTGCAGATCCACAGAATTATCAAAGAAAACTTGGAAGGCCGCCTTGATGAGAACAGGAAAATGCATTATAATAGGATTTTGGAGAATGTGGCAAAACTGACCAGTGCAGCCGAGAGAAATGCAGAAAGTGCGGAGAGAGAGATAATACGCCTTAAGCATATAGAATACATGCAGCAGCACATCGGAGAAGCCTTTAAGGGAGTGATCTCCGGTCTCACCAACTGGGGGATCTACGTCGAACTTCCCAACACGGTGGAAGGTATGATCAGCCTTGCCAATATGAAAGATGATTATTACATCTTTGATGCGGAACACATGATCCTGACAGGCGAAAAGAAACACAAAACATATGCTCTGGGGCAAACGGTCTGCATACAGGTTGTCAATGCGGACAAGGTTTTGAAGACGATAGATTTTACCATCATCGGAGAAAAGAAATATAAAGAACTGACTGAAGGCAGCGTGGATTAAATGGCTGAGAAACAGGGCTTCCTTTTGGAAGCGAACAATAAAAAAGCATATTTTGACTATTTTATAGAAGAGAAGTACGAGGCGGGCATAGAGCTTTACGGCACCGAGGTCAAGTCCATCAGACAGGGCAAGGTGTCCATCAAGGAAGCTTTTATCCGCATAGACAACGGCGAAGTCATTGTTTACGGGATGCACGTTACGCCTTACGAACAGGGAAACATCTTTAATAAGGATCCGTTGAGACCGAAGAAGCTTCTGATGCACAAGAAAGAGATAATGAAGCTTTTGGGACAGATCAAGGAAAAGGGTTACACCCTGGTACCGCTGCAGGTTTACATTAAAAACGGGCTTGTGAAGGTAGAGATCGGACTGGCGCGAGGCAAAAAGAATTACGACAAGCGAGAAGTAACGGCTAAGAAAGAATTAAATCGCGAAATGGAAAGAAATTTCAAAATACGAGTTTGAGGATTAAAGAATGCGAGATAATGTAATTGTGATCCTTCCCTCCCTTGATCCGGATCATCGTCTGAATCTGGTGGTTGACGGGTGTCTTAAGCAGGGATTCAGGGAGATCGTGATCGTAAATGACGGAAGCGATGAGGCTCATACGGAACCCTTCAGGATCGCGGCTGAAAAGCCCGGTGTTACGGTCCTGAACCATGATGTGAACAAGGGCAAAGGCAGAGCGCTTAAAACTGCCATGAATTGGATCCTGGAAAACAGGAAAGATGCAGCAGGTGTCGTTACCGTTGACGGCGACAATCAGCACCATCCCGAAGACATCGCAGCCTGTGCGGAGGCCATGCTGGAAAAGAAGATCACTGTCCTTGGATGCCGTGATTTTTCCGAACCCCAGGTTCCATGGAAATCAAAGGCGGGAAACAACATCACAAAGTTTGTGTTCCGTGCTTTTTGCGGGATAAAGATCTCCGACACCCAGACAGGTTTGAGAGCCTTTCCGACGGAGATCCTTCCGCTGCTTTGCGAGACAGAAGGGGAGCGTTTTGAGTTTGAGACCAACATGCTTCTGGAGATGCATTCCCGGAATGTACCCTTCGGAGAAGTAAAGATCCGCACCATTTACGAGGACAAGGAGAATTCCACATCTCATTTCCATCCCTTCAGAGACAGCTTCAAGATCTACAGGATCATTTTTAAATACATTTTTTCCTCCATCGCGTCAACTTTGGTGGATCTGGCTCTGTTCTTTATCCTGAACCTTATCTTTTCAAGAACGATCACGGGAGGATTCACCCTTTTCGGACACAGCTTTGCTTCCGGCTGGCTTGTGGTCTTTCTTGCCACTGCGGGAGCACGCATCGTTTCATCCTTCATGAACTACAAGGTGAACAAGCACATTGTCTTCAGATCCGATGCGGATCATACGATGCTCAAGTACTACATTCTCGCCCTTATCCAGCTTTCGGTCTCCGCGACACTGGTGTATCTGATATCTCATGTTTTCGGAGAGGGAAGCATCCTCAGGACTCTTTGCAAGGTCGTTGTGGATACGGCACTTTTCTTCGTGAGTTTCAGAGTTCAGCAGGCATGGGTGTTTAAAAAGAGAAGAAAATAATATTTCGATTATTGACTTCAAAATGTCATATTTTGGGTTTATAATACATTTATTCCATCAGGGCTTGTTCCGGTTTCGACGGGGATTTTGAACCTATGGTAGCCATCCGTGGAGGCGGGCCACGTTAAAACACCAACTTAAAATTAAACGCTAACGATAATTTAGCACTCGCTGCCTAATGGCAACGCGTCGGCCGATATGCACCTACACATAACGTAACCGGCGTCATCCCTGTAGGAAACGACACGCGGTAAGCTTTGCCCGCGCGGGCGTATCATGAAGCTACCGAATCTTTAAGCGCGTCTGTTTGCTTAAGGAGGAGGGAATGGCGAAAGCAAGATAGCAGACTGTGATGGAAGAAGCTGTAGCGGATAGATCTTCGGACACGGGTTCGACTCCCGTCAGGTCCATAATAAAATCAGACAGCAGGTGTTTACCTGCTGTCTGATTTTTTAATAACTGAGAAGAGTCGCCCCCCTTTAAAGGTACTGTTCACACCCCGCAACCCCCTTTAAACGCAAAAAAAAGCAGTAAAAATTGATTGCATCTTTTCAAAATGAGTCTTATGATTATATTCGTTAAAATAATTACGGAGGTATTCTATGGGACTTAATGACACCCCTATGGGCGAAAGGATACATATTGGCTTTTTCGGCAGAAGAAATGCGGGTAAATCCAGTGTTGTGAATGCCGTAACGGGTCAGCAGATCGCCATCGTTTCAAACACTCCGGGAACTACCACCGATCCGGTTTACAAATCCATGGAGCTTCTGCCTCTGGGACCTGTTGAGATCATTGACACACCCGGTATCGACGACGAGGGAGAACTGGGGGAAATGAGGATACGCAGTACCAGACAGGTGCTTGCAAAAACCGACATCGCTGTTCTCGTTGTTGACGGAGAAAAGGGCATGGGTAATGCCGACCACGATCTGGTTAATCTTTTTAAAGAGAAAAATATAAGCTATATCATAGTAATGAACAAGGCGGATCTTCTGATACCCGCCATGAGAGCCGTAAATCAGGATAACGTGATCTACGTTTCCGCGAAGAACAACGACAACATCAACGAACTTAAGGAAAGGATCGCCCATCTCACAAAGACTGATGAGACAAAGCTGAAGCTTGTGGGTGATCTGATCGGTCCGGGAGACATATGCATTCTTGTGACTCCCGTTGATGCCGCTGCACCCAAGGGAAGGCTGATCCTTCCACAGCAGCAGGCCATACGTGACATCCTTGATGCGGGAGGAGTGAATGTGGTAGTTCAGGAGGATCGCCTTAAGGATGCGCTGCAGTCCCTCGGCAGGAAGCCGAAGATCGTGATCACCGATTCCCAGGCATTTGAAAAGGTAAACAGTGAAACACCTTCGGACATTCCCCTCACTTCCTTCTCGATCCTGATGAGCCGTTACAAAGGCACTTTGAACGCTTCCGTAAAGGGCGTCCGGAAGATCGACGAGCTTAAGGACGGAGACATCATTCTGATGAGCGAAGGCTGCACACACCACAGGCAGTGCGGAGACATCGGGACGGTGAAGCTTCCCAAGTGGATCAGGGAGTACACGAAGAAGGATATCACATTTGAATCTTCTTCCGGTATGAGCTTCCCCACGGATCTTTCAAAGTACGCACTGGTGATCCATTGCGGCGGCTGCATGCTGAATGAAAGGGAAATGAGGAGCAGGATAGGAGTGGCAGAAACTCAGAATGTGCCCATTACCAACTACGGTATGGCCATCGCCAAAATGAAAGGCATATTAGACCGCAGCCTTTCGCCACTGCCTGAATTCGCCTCGGAGGGAAGCAGATGATTGACGGATTTTTAAAGGCAGCTGCCATAACACCTGAGATCAGAGTGGCAGATACGGCATTTAACGCGGATGCCGTTATGGAAGAGGCAAAGAAAGCAGCAGAACATGGGGCAAAACTTCTTGTTTTTCCCGAACTCTGTATCACGGGCTACACCTGCAGCGACCTTTTCTTACAGGATATTTTGCTTAAAAATGCTTTAAAAGAGCTCAAACGGATAGCTGACGGAACGAAGCAGCTCGATGCTTTGATCTTTGTGGGACTTCCTCTTGAATACGAAGGAAAGCTGTACAACGTGGGAGCGGCACTTAACAGGGGAAGGATCCTGGGACTTGTGCCGAAGACCTTTGTGCCTTCCTATGGAGAGTTTTACGAAGGACGGCATTTTGCTTCGGGCAGAGATAAAAAAGGCGTCATCGACATTTTCGGAGAGAAGGTTCCATTCGGAACGAACCTTCTTTTCAGGTGCGAAAACCTTCCGAAGCTTGTTGTGGGGTGCGAGATCTGTGAGGATCTCTGGGTTCCGGACAATCCTTCCGAAAGACATGCACTGAACGGAGCCACGGTCATGGTGAACCTGTCCGCCAGCAACGAGCTTGTGTGCAAGGAGGATTACAGAAGAAACCTCGTTTCCATGACAAGCGCCAAGCTGATCGCGGGGTATGTCTATGCCTCGGCGGGAGAAGGCGAATCCACACAGGATACGGTCTACGCAGGGCATGATGTCATCGCGGAGAACGGGCAGATCCTTGCGGAGAGCAGGCTTTTCACCACAGGCGCCGTCTTTGGAGACATAGATCTTGAAAAACTCCTTCACGACAGAAGAAAAATGAACACTTTTGAGATCCATTCTCCCGAAAAGGAGAATGTGATCGATTTTACATTTGATGAGATCAAAGAAACGACCCTCTGCAGGACATGGGCAAGACAGCCCTTTGTTCCGGGAGATGAGAGCGCCAGAAACGAAAGATGCGAACAGATCCTTGAAATTCAGGCAAGAGGACTCGAAAAGAGATTAAAGCACATCGGCTGTCAAAATGTCACCATCGGTATTTCGGGAGGCTTGGATTCCACTCTGGCGCTGTTGGTTTCCGCCAAGGCCTTTGACATTCTGGGACTTTCAAGAGATAAGATCCTTGCGGTCACCATGCCCTGCTTCGGAACCACGGACAGAACCTACAACAATGCGGTGCGCCTCACAAAAAGCATCGGAGCGACTCTTAAAGAGGTTGATATCAAGTCGAGCGTTACTGCCCACTTTAATGACATCGGACAGGACGGTGACGTTCATGACATCACCTACGAGAACGGTCAGGCACGTGAGAGGACTCAGGTACTCATGGATCTTGCCAACAAGAACAACGGTATCGTGGTTGGAACAGGGGATCTTTCGGAACTTGCTCTTGGGTGGGCTACCTATAACGGAGACCATATGTCCATGTATGCCGTGAACGTGGGAGTCCCCAAAACTCTGGTGCGTCACCTGGTGCGTTACTATGCGGACACCTGCGGTGATGAGGAAACAAGGAACGTCCTTCTTGACGTGCTTGATACCCCTGTGAGTCCCGAGCTTCTTCCACCCACTGAAGGAAACATCTCACAGAAGACAGAGGATCTGGTGGGGCCTTACGAGCTTCATGACTTCTTCCTGTATCATTTGCTCAGAAACGGCTATGCACCTTCGAAGATCCTGAGGCTTGCAAAGCTTTCCTTTGCGGGAGAGTACCATGAGGACACCATACTGAAGTGGCTCAAGACCTTTTGCAGACGGTTCTTCTCACAGCAGTTCAAGCGTTCATGTCTTCCCGACGGACCCAAGGTGGGAAGCGTGGCGGTTTCTCCAAGAGGCGATCTCAGGATGCCCTCGGATGCGGTGGCAAAGCTGTGGCTGGATTCTTTAAATGATATGGAATAATAAGTTTTATTAGACAAAATCGAGAGTTAATGGTATAGTTATCAGAACATGGCTTGTGTTCTGATAACTTTTTATGGGGCTGCCATGGTTGTAAAGTGTGTAATTGGGATTTATTGCGGACCGGGGGCGCAAAATTGAGATCGTATGTCGTACTGGAAGAAATTTGTTACTTTTCTGCGTGGTGAAACTATAGGCCGATACAGGGCTGTGATTGAAAAAAGAAACGCCAGAGCTTTACAGACAATGGGCATGATCAATATGATGGTTTCAGTGACCTTGTTTGTACTTTCAAACTTTACCGTAATGGACACCTTTATTGGGGTCTATATCTTTTTCTTTGCCGTTGGTATCGTCACTTTTCTGATCGGACGATACATGAACAGATTCTTAAAGAAGAGCAATGCGCTTTTTTATGTGCTGGTGGAAATGTACCTGATCTCCGGCGCGTTTATCAGCATTTTTCTGCGACCCGAGCAGATCTCAGTCACCTTCATCGTGCTGCTGTGCGTTACGCTGCTTGTTATTGTCGACAGACCCTACAGGGTTTTTGCGTTCATACTGCTGAACATTTCCGGCTTTCTCCTGCTGGATATGCAGGTGAAAAAGGGATACGTCCTCGCTGCGGATCTTTATTACACAACTGCTTTCGGTCTCATGGCTGTTGTTCTGAATTTCTTTACTCTTCGGGAACACATGGACAGCGTCGAATCCATCGGACGGCTTGAGGACTACAGTGAAAAGGTGGAACTCAAATCCAGGATCGACCAGCTCACAGGCATATTAAACCGCGGCTATGGCGAAGAGACCATGAGAAGGCACATCGAAGCCAGAGACTACGGTATGTTCTGCATCATTGACGGAGACAGGTTCAAGCACATCAACGACACCTTCGGACATGCTGTGGGAGACAAGGCTCTGATCGCCATTGCGGAAGGACTTAAAAAGACCTTTCGAAAGGATGACATCATTACACGTATGGGGGGAGACGAATTTGCCGTCTATGCCCCGGGGGTAAAAACGGATGAAGAAGCAAATGCCTGCATAGAAAGACTGAGGAGATATCTCTGTGAACAAAAACTGCCGGAAATGAACGGTGAAGACATCCACATCAGTATCGGGCAGACGATATACAATAAAGAGAATCCCATGACATTTGAAGAGCTTTACACGAGAACGGACGCAAAAATGTATCTGAACAAGCTTAATATGCATCATGAGGAACTGGAAGAAGATCCGGAAAACTGAAGAGGGTGAGGATCCGAAGTTTAAACAGAATTGATCACTAATGAAGGACGAAGAGCAATGGAAGACTTCGAAAGAGAATTTACAAGAGTTGACACAGTGAGAGCGATACTTGATAAAATGATCTTTGGGATAGAGGACCCTTTCGAGCAGAGAAACGCTTTTGTTCATCTCTACGGAACGGGTCAGGCCTGTGCGCTGATCGCCTTTAAAAGAGGGCATGACGGGATCTATGCTGAGCTTGCATGCATCGCCGGGATGCTCCATGATTTTTCCAAATTCGAGATACCGGGGGATGTGCCGGAACATGCCAAAAAGAGCGCAGTTCGCGTTTGGCCTATGCTTCGGGCTACCGGAGAGTTTACGGAAGAAGAGCTTACCATGATCTGTACGGGAATTGCCAATCATTCCATGAAAGAACGTAAGGACGATGAGTTTTCGGAGATCATAAAAGACGGGGATGCTATGCAGCACTGGCTGAGAAATCCCGCGGAAGCTTACTTCAGTGAAAAATCCAGAAATGTTGAAATGAGAAAAGAATTTGGCATTACAGAGGATTGAATCCGATTATGCCTTAAAAAATTGATATAAATCTTAAAAACGATGTATTTGTCATTGCTTTAACAGCTAAGATTTTTATCGGAGCCGTGGGGTAGGCTCTCAAATATACTATGAGGAGAAAAAGAACTATGAAAAAAAGAAAGTTAATGTCATTCGTGCTTATTCTCGGCCTGGTCATGGGGATGATCGCAGGCCCTGTAAGCACAGTCCGGGCTTCGGGCGGGGACATCGATCCCGATGTGCTCTCGGTATCCGCCGAAGTGGGTGACAGGATCCAGGAAGAGGGAATCGTCCTTCTTAAGAACGAAAACAATGTGCTTCCTTTGAGAGACAGGAAAGTAAATGTTTTCGGAGTTGCGGCAGCTGCGCCCTTTTACGGCAGCAGCGGTTCGGGCTCGGTGAGTGAAGACAATGTGGTCACTTTCTTTGGAGCACTGGATGAAGCAGGTGTCAGATACAATCCCACGCTTGCAAAAACCTATCTTTCCTATGCGGACAGCATTAAAGGGATCGACCTCGGAGTGCTGGGGACCATTTCGGACACCCATGCAAAGGAAGAAATGAAGATCGAGAAGGCAGATCTTAAAGCGGCTGCTGCCTACTCCGACATCGCCATAGCCGTGATCGGACGCTGCGGAAGCGAGGGCTACGATCTTAAAGAGGAAGAACTCAGACTTTCATCCGCCGAAGAAGCAATGATCAATGCTTTATGTGCAGATTTCAAGCATGTGATCCTGATCTTTAACACAGCAAACATCATGGAGATGGGATTTCTGGAGGAGCATGAGGAGATCGAGGGAGCCCTTATGATCTGGAATCCCGGTGAAGTGGGGATGAATGCGGTGGCAAGAGTCCTTAAGGGAGACGCAAATCCTTCCGGAAGACTTACGGATACTGTTGCCTACAGTGTGAAGGATCATCCTTCCACCGTTAATTTCGGAGATTTTTCCTACACCGATGCAAAGGGAAATTCCGCAAAGTTTGTGGAGTATGAAGAGGGCATATACGTCGGTTACCGCTACTTTGAGACTTTTGGCAAAGAAGTTCAGTATCCTTTCGGTTACGGACTTTCCTATACGGAATTCGAATGGTCCGATATTAAGATGAACAGGAACGGAGATCGGGTCACCGTCTCTCTTGACGTTACCAACACGGGAGACATGGCAGGTAAGGACGTGGCAGAAGTTTACGTTTCCGTGCCTTACATTGCGGGAGGCATCGAGAAATCCGCCATCCAGCTGGCAGCCTATGTTAAGACGGATCTTCTTGAGCCCGGAGAGACCGGAAGATACGAGGCAGATTTCAATATCTGGGATGTATCCTCCTACGACAGTGAAAAGGAAGAAGCATGGGTGCTTGATAAGGGCGAATACAGAGTATTTGTTTCAAAAGATGTAAAGAACAGGGTTAAGAGCTTCAGCTTTAACCTTTCGGATAAAATGGTCAGAAAGAATGACGAAGTGACGGGTACCGCCATCAGAAATCTTTTTGATGACGTGAGCTATGACGGAATGAAGGTGCTTTCGAGGAACAACCCTGCGGGCACATTCCCGACAAAGCCGGAAAATAAGGCTGTTTCACCCGTGAGCCTTGAAAACATCAACAAACCTGTTTACGAGATGTCATTCATCAGCAATGCACCGAAAACGGGAGCAAAATACGATCACACCATACTTCTTGCGGAAGTTTACGCAAATCCTTCTCTGGAAGAAAAATTCCTTGACCAGTTCACCGTGGATGAAATGATCGGTCTGATCTGTGATGCGGGTTACAAGACAAATGCCATTGACAGACTTGGCGTCGTAGCCACCGCCGATAATGACGGACCTGCTGCGGTAAAGGGCGCGGGAGGACTTTCTTACAAGGATTCCGGCCTTGCATGGCCTGCGGCCGTATGTCTTGCAGCCACCTGGAATGATGAACTGGCCTATGAGATGGGATGCTGCTGCGGCGCGGAAGCAAAAGCCATCGGAACCGATGTGTGGTACGCACCTGCAGCTAACCTCCACAGAAATCCTCTGGGAGGAAGAAATTTCGAATACTATTCCGAAGATCCTCTGATCTGCGGCAACATGGCCAATGAGATCGTAAAGGGCGCTCAGGAACAGAACGTGATCATTACCGTAAAGCATTTTGCCTTGAACGAACAGGAGACCAACAGATGGTGGGTAATGGAATGGGCTGATGAGCAGACCATGAGAGAAATCTACCTTCGTCCTTTTGAAAAAACGATCAAAGACGGAAAAGCAAAGGGAGTTATGAGTGCCTACGATCTTCTGGGACTCAACTGGTGTTCCGCAAACCCGGCTCTTTTGAATTCACTTCTCAGGGAAGAGTGGGGCTTTGACGGATGCGTCTGGTCCGACTACTCGGTTTACGGACTCTACGGAGATTTCATGAACCCCATGGCCGCAGTCTACAACGGCTGTGACCTTATGCTGACCGGATTGTATGCCATCCAGCAGGTTTACATGCCCTCCAACATGAAGAGCCAGTACGGCAAGGACCCCGTCGGTTTCGGAAATGCCCTTCGCAGAGCAACGAGAAACATTATCCGCATGAAGATGGATTCCCTTGCTTTTGATAAGTCCGGTGACGGAAAGATCAAGGTTGAGGGTGAGACCGCAACCGTCGAAGGAAAGACAAACAAGGGCAGCACTTTCTATGAGAAGGCTGATGACACCAGTAACGGAATGGTGCTGAGCAATTTCTCCGTTAAAAACAACAAGGCTACATGGATCATCACCGCTCCGAAGGCCGGTGTTTACGATATGTACATGAGACTTGCAGACACTCATCTTCTCGGATGGAATGTGGATCTCGGTTCGGAGATCAGGATGGAACTTAACGGAGAAGAGGTCGATCTTCACGGTATCACCGTAAAAGGTGCGGGATGGCTTACCTTCAACAAGTTTGACACCTACGGACCTGTCAGCGTTGATCTCCTTAAGGGAGAGAATGTGCTGACATGGACGGTTATCGGCGGAGACGCGCCCAATGTGGATTATTTTGAGTTTGAATCAATAGAATAGGGTGAACAGTAACCGGTGCAAAACGGCTTTTGGAAACAAAGGCCGTTTTATATTGTTATAAACCGTATTTTATGTTAAAATAGCTGTTCAGATGGGCGGTTGTCACCGCTCCGGAAAAAACCTCAGGAGGTTGATCATGAAAGTAATAACTCATTTTCTTAACGTAATCTTGTGGATCCTTTTGGGAATCATCGTATTTCAGAACTATACGGGAGTTCACATCGGGATCCTTGCATCTTTTAATCTGAGACTTATCACCGATCTGTTTGCTCTTGCGGCACTTGCCCTTGACATCCTTGTTTATACGGGAGTCATGGGAGGAAAGAATTCCACACTTGCCGCTGTCAGCGCCATCTTTCTTGTATGGATAGCAGTCATCGTACTTCTCAGATACGCTTTAAAGGTCTCCGGCCTCGGCTGGCTCTTTGCCGCATGGGATGTACTTTGCTTCGGCTTCGGAGCGCCTTATCTTGTACTCAGAGGCTACAAAAAGTAAGAGGAATCTGACTTGAATCACCCGGCTTTAAAAAAACGAAAAAGACTTACGGCAGCCCTGCTACTTATATGCTTGATAATGACGGGCTGCGGTCTTTTTAATTCGGAAGACAATACAAAAAACGCATATTGCTGCATTGAAGGCTGTCACAACAGGGTCTACAGAGAGGGCATGTGTGCGGACCACTATCTTAAGATGCTGGATGCAAGGAATGAAGAGGAGAGGCTGAGACTGGCAGATGAGGGGAAGATACCCCTCACGGCAACCCCCACCCCCACACCTACGGACACTCCCACTCCTACGAACACACCCACACCCACAGACACGCCCACACCCACATTTACGCCGACACCGACACCCACGGACACTCCCACCCCCACAAACACACCGACGCCCACCAACACGCCGACGCCGGTGCTGACAGTGACGCCGGAGGTTTTCGGAACACCCACAGTGACTCCCACACCCGATCCCATTACTCCGTACAACGATTACATCTGGATTACCACAGGTGAACTGAACGTGAGAAAGGGACCCGGCACGTCCTATAAGTCCATGGGCACTCTTCAGGAGGGCACAAGGGTCAAGCGCACCGGAATAGACAAGGAGTCCGGCTGGGTAAGGATCAATTACTTCGGAACGGAAGGCTTTATCAGTCCCAAGTACTACACTTTGGTGGCTCCCACCCCTACACCTTTTCCGTCTAAGCTCACCGTGAACAGTACCACCTATCCCGTTGCTTCGGATTTTACAAAGGCTAAGGCCGGTGACATCGTGGTCTACGGCAAATACGAGCAGAACAACGATCCCGATGACGGACCGGAGTGGATACAGTGGTTCGTTCTTGACAGACAGGGAGACGACATACTTCTGTTAAGCGTGTACGCCCTGGAAGCGATGGCCTTTACCGAGGATCCGGCTTCCATGTGGAATGTCTGGGAAAACAGCCTTTTAAGAAAATGGCTGAACGGCTACTTCTATGACACAGCCTTTACTTTGGAACAGAAGCTGTCTGTCAGGGAAAAGTTTGTACCCAATGAATTCAACACCTACTATGAGCAGGAAATGTCCTCGAACGGTGTTTCTTACGATGCAAATCCCGGCATAGACACCTTTGACAAAGTGTTCCTTCTGTCTGCCGAGGAGGCGGCAAAGTACTTTAAGGTGAAGTCCGGAACAGTAAGCGACATCAACACCATCGTCTGGGATTATTCGGGAGACGAACGCCTTAAATGCATAGGTACCGAATACGCCTTTAACAACGGACTGCTCCTGGGAACATCCAGGCATATAGAGTGGCCTGATTACAACCATCTCTATTCATCAACGATCTTTGGCAACTGGTGGCTAAGGAGCGTAGGAAAGAAGATGACCACCAGAAACCGCGAATACAACTATTCGTCCTATGTGACCTATCAGGGCAAGCTGTCGGTGAGCGGTGAAAGTCCGGATTTTGCTGCTTACGGTGTGCGTCCCGCCATCTGGGTGAATGTGAAAGAAGCTGTTTACAACACTTATGATGCGATCCCTGAGATCAAAACGGAAGCAGTGATCGAACCGGTGACCGAGACTCTAACAGAAACAGAAGCTGTAAATGAGACGGCTGCGGAAGAAGGATCTGAAGCTGAAGGCGGAGCGGATACAGGATCGGACACAGCAGAAGAGAAAGAACCGGAAAAAGTTACTGATACGGCAGAAGAGACGGAACCGGAAACAGTTACTGATACGGCAGCAGAAACAGAAAACGATACCACGGAAGACAAATAATGGATATACAATGTGTTTTTTCGGATCTTGACAGGACCTTGCTGAATAAGGAAGGCAGGATCTCACAAAAGAATAGGGAAACCATAGAGGATCTGATCAAAGAAGGCATATGCTTTGTACCGGTAACGGGGAGAGCATATGCTTCTCTTCCTAAAGATATTTTTGAGATAGAAGGTATCAAACACTGCATCACTTCCAACGGAACAGCCATCTGCGAGCTGCAGGACGGAAGACCCGTGATCAAAAAGTGCCTGCCGAAGGGCTTTTTGAAGGAGTTTAAAAAGTACTTCCGGACACTCGGAGAATGCGGACTTGAGTTCTATTTTAACGGAAGAGCTTACACGACGAAGGAATTCTACGAAGACCCCGCAGCCTTTAATCAGAACAGGGTGGAGTACGTCAGAAGCACCAGGACTCCCGTTGACGATCTTTGGGCTTTCGGAGAGAGCAGGGACGGAGAGATAGATGCTGTCTGCATCATTTCCCCCAAAGGACGTTTCGAAGAGCTTTGCGTCAAAACAAGAGAAACACTTAGCGGAGTCTATATCACCAATTCCGATTCTCTGTACATAGAGATCTCAAACATGGAATGCGGCAAGAAAAATGCCATGCTGGATTTCTGCAGCCTCATGCATTACGATGTACGAAAATGTGTCGCCTTCGGAGACAATGACAATGACCATGAAATGCTTAAAGAAGCGGGGATAGGGGTTTGCGTGGCAAACGGTACTGAAAAAAGTCTTGAAGCTGCCGATCTGGTCGTTGCTTCTCATGATGAGGACGGCTTTGCGGAAGGGATCGAAAAGATAAGGAAAGGCTGGCAAAGGGGATGAAAAGAAAAAAGAAAAAGCCGGATAACCTGATATTTAAAACCGGGCTGGAGCTCAGAAGAAAAAAGGTAGTCGGAGTTGTTTACATCATTTTGAGGATCCTGATCATCATCTGTCTTGTAAGTCAGGCCGTAAACGGAAGATACGAAAATGTGGCCCTCTGCGTGATGACACTTCTCCTCCTGCTCTTACCGACGGTGGTGGAAGACACCTTCAAAGTGGATTTTCCGGATGTTTTTGAGATCATAGTAATGTGCTTCGCATTTGCGGCGGAGATCCTGGGAGAGATCAATGCATTTTACACCAGATTTCCCGGGTGGGATACGATACTGCACACGGTAAACGGTTTCATGTGCGCTGCCATCGGATTTGCCATCGTGGACCTTTTTAACAGAAACAAGCATTTTTCGGTACAGCTGTCGCCGCTCTATCTGGCCATATCTTCGTTCTGTTTTTCCATGACCATCGGAGTGATCTGGGAATTCTTTGAATTTGGCATGGACACTTTCTTCGGCTTTGACATGCAGAAGGATTTTGTGGTGAATTCCATAAGGTCCGTTACATTGGATCCGGAAGGGCTGAACCGTGTCGTTAAGATCAATGATATAAAAGACACTGTCATAGTTACGGCAGCAGGAGAGCAGATCGCTCTCGGCCTGGGAGGCTATCTTGATCTTGGGATCATCGACACCATGAAGGATCTTCTGGTCAACTTTGTGGGCGCTGTGTTCTTTTCAATAATCGGTGCAGTCTATGCCAAGGGACGAGACAGGAAAGCGGGAATGATCGCTTCTCAGTTCATCCCCAAGGTCATGGACGGAAATGTGAGCCCCAACGACTGTCTGCTTGATAACGATGAGGGCGATGATAAGGAAGAGGATAAGAAAGAGGAGAGGATCTCCGTGAAGGAAGATGAGATCCTGGAAATATCGGATAATGATTCGGATAGGGAGGATGAACAAAGATAATGGACGGATCGGTCTTTTTTATGGAATGGGAAGAAAACTTTATAGTCTGGCTCCAGCAGCTTGGCGGAGAAGGAACTTTGAAAAGCTTCCTTGTAATGCTCAATAATTTCTTTTCTTTTATGGGAGAAGAGTATTTTGCCGTCATGGTGATGGGTATCGTATATTGGGGCATTGACAAGAGAAAGGGCGAGAGGATCGGCTTTGCGGTGGTTTCATCCCTTGTGGGTAATACGTTGATAAAAAACAGGTTCAGAAGGATAAGGCCCTGGGCTTCATCGGAGAAGATCGGCCTTTTAAGAGAAGTGGACGGCTATTCTTTCCCTTCTGCCCATTCATCATCCGCAACCGCCCTTTATCCCACCCTTGCCGGCGAATACAGGGGCAAAAGATGGCTCAGGATACCTGCGATACTGATACCTGCGGTGGTAGCCTTTTCGAGATGCTACCTCGGAGCTCACTGGCCCACGGACGTTATCTGCGGCCTTCTCTTGGGTCTGGTGTTTTTTGCGGTTTCCGAGTTTGTTCTGCCAAGGATCAAAAACAAGTACATTCTCTATATCATTTTTGGATTGATCGGCTTTTTGGGAATGTTCTATTGCACAACGGATGATTACTTCAGTAATTACGGTATTTACATCGGTTTCTGCACAGGTATGCTTTTTGAGGAAAAGGCGGTCAGATTCGAAAACACAAAGAGTGTGCCTCTCATCGCTGTCAGGACAGTGTGCGGAGGTCTTGTCTTCTTTGCTTTAAACGTGATCTTAAAGCTTGTTCTTGGGGGCGTCTTCACTGAAGGAAGCTTCGGCTATATGATCTTAAGGACAGTAAGATACGCTGTTGCTGTTTTCCCCGTCATCGGTGTTTACCCTGCACTGTTCAGGCCTGTGGAAAGTTTTTTCAAAAAAAGATTCAATAAAGAAGGTTGATGGAATGAAAAAGATACTGGTTTACGGAGATGCCAATCTGGACATTTTTATTTCGGGAAAAAGAGAGATCCCCGCAGCGGGAACCGAAGAGTACGTTGAGGATATGCCTTATGCAGTGGGCGGAGGAGCCGCACTGGTGGTAATGGGGCTGGGTAAACTCGAATGTGATGCCGCTTATTGCGGGACTCTTTCCGGTGATATGATGGGAAAGATGATAGCATCTTCCATGAAGGATCTGGGCATAGATCTGTCCAAGGCAACTGTCGATGACAATGTAAGATCGGGGATTTCCTTAAGCTTTACCGATGAAAAAGACAGGTCTTTCATTTCCTATGCCGGGAGCATCGCAAAAAACGATGTTGAAATGCTCAGGACGATCGATTACTCGGATGTGGGGCATGTTCACATCACGGGATACAATGCAAAAGAACATGAAAAGTATCTGAACATCTTAAAATTCTTAAAAGCTAAGGGAGGCATCACGACTTCCTATGATGTGGCTTTTGATGAGACGGGACTCTGGAATCCTGCACTGACCGAGCTGATGCCTTTTGTTGATGTATTTTTTATGAACGAAGTGGAGGCGGCAGGCTACTCAGGCGGGAAAGGCCCCGAAGAAGCCGCGGACTACTTTTCGGAATTCGGACACACTATTGTAATTAAAGCCGGTAAAAAGGGCTCTTTCCTTAAAAAGAAGGGTGAGGAGCTGATCTGCGAAAAGACTGTCCCCGTAAAGGCAGTTGACACCACCGGAGCGGGAGACAGCTTTAATGCAGGATTTCTCTGGGCATTTACCAACGGCCTGGACAGCAGAACGGCTCTCAGATGCGGGAACTTCTGCGGAGGAAGATGCGTTACGGCCAAAGGCGGAAACACTGCGTTTCCGAGACTTGAAGAACTTAAAAAAGGCGTCCTTTTGTAAGGACGCCTTTTTTTAAAGCCGGTAGAACCGACCTCTAAACAGAGGAGAAGCCCATCGGGTATTGGGAGGGAACCGGTGGGCTTTTATATTATGAAGATTCTTGTAAGCTGATTAATTTGTAAAACTTTGTTTTTGTTTATGGCTTTATTATACAGGGTAATTTTGAACTCCGTATGTTAAAAAAAAGAATTATTTATGAACGTTTCGATTTTTTGAAAAAAATGATATAATGAACCTCGCAGGATGCTTTATTAAAGCTGATGAGAGAGATTTTTAACTTTTTTGAAAGGAGATCATCGGGACATGAGAGAAAAAACACCGGAACAACTCAGCATATTCGATCTGATGCCTGAACTGGAAAAGCCGGAAGAGTTCTATATGCCCGATTCCTTCAAAGGCTTTAAAAAAGGGGTGGAACACAAAGGAAAGGCTTTTGAAAAAGCCAGATACATAGGTGATGGAGAAATTGCGAACAACTTGTTTACAATTTATGTACGAAAGGCAACGGGACCTTCAGGAGAACGTTACATCGTTTCCGTACCTGCCATAGATTTTGATTTCGGATACAACAGCATGGAAAAAATGCTCTCGGAATGGGAATTATTTCCGAATACACAAAATTAACACATCTTTTTTTGAGGTTTTATGGTATAATACAAGCCACATTGTTTACTCCGCCAAGGGGTAAAGAAAAACGGAGGAAAAGAACGTGGAGAACAACAACTCACAAATGACCAAGGGACAGGAGAGGAGACTGGCCAGGAAGAAAGAAGCGGCAAGGGCAAAAAGGGCGGCCGTTACTTCTTCCGTATTGGGGTCCTGCATTGCGGTACTTCTTATCGCAGCAATTCTTTTTGGGATAGGTTACGGTATCTATGACAATTATAAGACACGGAAGGCTGAAGAGGAAAGACTTGCAAGGCTGATCCCCGTGGTTACCGAATACAGTAAAGGTCTTAATGACGACGGAACCATAGCGGGCATAGATCCCGACGACTACGTATCCCTGGGATTTGATCCCTCGGAAGCCATCAAGATTCCTTATTCCGAGATAGAATATACCGATGATGACGTTAAAGATGAGATAGATGATCTTTTGCTGGAACATGAAGATGAAAACGGTAAGATCCCCGAGTTTGACGATGCTTTCGTGAAGGATATACTCAAAGAGGATATGACAGCGGATGAGTACAGAGCAAAGATCAAGAGCGACAGGGAACAGACCAACAAAGAAACCTGGCTCAATAATTACATTTCCAACAATTACGATGCTCAGGACAAACCCGAAGAATATGCCTACACTTATGCAGGAATCCTTAAGGCTATCGATGAAAAGCAGCTGGAGTACAGTAATCAGCTTTATGTTGCCTACACCGGAAGCATCATCTATGACGATGTTTATGACATGAGGGAGATGAACGAGGATCAGTACGAAGAGTACGTTCTCAACGAAGCAACAAAGGGTGCCATCCTGATGCTGGTTTACCAGAAGCTTTACAAGGAGATGGGCATCACATACAGTCAGGAAGAATACAAGGATTATCTCGCAGAAAACCAGATCTCGAACATTTATGATTTCGGTGAAGGCTACATCATGATGAACTTTAAGAGAGAACTTGTTAACAAGGCACTCTTGGAAAAGGCTGTAATTGACAAAAACAGTTAAAGATAATTTGCAATGATAAATTTGGCGGCTTTCTTTACAAGCCGTCAAATTTTATGCTATAATGTAAGGTGGTTTATCAGACGTGCTCCGTTTATCGACGTTGATCAAACGAGTAACGGTAGGGTAGGTTTTTTGACAGGGGGTCGGCTCGTGACCAAGAAAGAATTAAAAAAATGGAAGAATGAGATCAGAACATGTAAGTACCTGCATCGTAAGGCCTATGCACTTAAGGTACAGCAGTTTTACGAGCTTGCAAAAAAAGACGGTGATGAGCTTGCTCTGGCTTATGCTGCCATAAATCAGGTGATCCTTGATTTCAGGGCAAATTCGCTTTCGGAGAACACTATAAAAAAGCTTGCCGATGTTTTACAGGTGAGTGAGAACAACAATGATTATGATCTGGAGGCGGAATGCCATAATATGCTTGGGATCGTGGCCTCCCACATGGTGGACAAGGCCTCCGGACTGGAGCATTTCGAAAAAGGGTATGCCCTTTCGAAAAAGCACCATCTTACGTTACAACAAAGTGTGTTTGCCAACAACATCGGCGACACGTACATGACCCTTGAAGAATATAAAACTGCTCTTGAATACTTCAGAGAGTCCTACAGGCTGATCATCGATCTTGAGAAAAAGCAAAAAGGGAATTCAACTTCTCCTGTGGCCATCGCAAGGATAAACATGTGCTTCATGAACATGGCAGAAGTACATTACAGACAGGGAAATTACGAAGAAGCCGTCAGAATGCTGAGCTGTATCGACGGACTGGAAAATGACAACGAAGGCCTGTTTTATTATACAAGCATTATGATACTCCGGACTCTGATCTATATTAAAATGGGAGCGACGGAAGAAGTCATTTCCTACCTGGACCGGATCATAGAAGACGCGGAAAATGCCAACGAGGCAATCTCCACTGTTGAAGATTACATCGGACTTGCGGATGTTCTCATCGATGCGGGCTATCACGATAAGGCAGGGAGACTTCTGGATGCTTCCGAAAAGATCGTGGAGGAAGTGGATCTGGAAGACAAGTGGTGCCTGTTCTTAAAAACAAAGATCAAGTACATGAAGCTTGAAAAGCCGGAAATTGACAGAACCCAGCTCTATGAAAAGTATCTTGCCCACAGAGACAATGTGGACAAAGGCATAAAGGCGCAGCAGCTCACTTCTCTCAGGAACAAAAAGAGGCTTGAAGAGGAGATCAGAAAGAGAAACAATGCCGAGAAGAGAAACAGAAAGCTGAAGGCTCTTTCAGAGCATGATCAGCTGACAGGCGTTTACAACAGATACGCAATGCTGGAGCTTGGAACCGCCTGGTTCAGCGAAGCACAGGAAAAGGGCATCAGACTGTCCTTTATGATAATAGATGTGGATTACTTTAAGGAGTACAACGACACTTATGGTCATCTTGGCGGAGACGAAGTGCTCAGGATGATCGGCGAGGTTCTTTCGGAGTGTACCCAGAACACGGATCTGGTGGTAAGATACGGCGGTGATGAGTTCTTCATCATTTCCAGAGGAAGAAACGCGGATGAAGTGATCAGCCTTGGAGCAACCATCAACAGGAAGATCAACGAAAAGAAGATACTTCACGCCGCTTCTCCCATCTCGAGTTACGTCACTCTGAGCTTCGGAGCTGTCTGCGGGAAGGTGGCAAAAGACCAGACCATGATCGATGCCATCCATTTTGCTGACAACGGTCTTTACAGGATCAAAAACGAGAGAAGGAATGCTCTCGGATTGTACAGACAGGTCGATGACGACTTTGTGTTTGAATGCGTAAAATTTGAATAAAACAGGAAGAGAGTTGCAATAATGTACAAAGCATTTCTTATTAAGTACGGAGAAATCGCCATTAAAGGAAAAAACAGAGGGTCTTTTGAAAGAGCGCTCTGTGACAGGATAGAAGAGAGAGTTGCGGGTATCGGAGAATTCAAAGTTATTCGCGAACAGGGCAGGATCATTGTCGAGTGCCCCGATGAGTATGACTTTGACGAGGTTATCTCTGAACTCCGTAAGGTTTTCGGTATTATAGGCATATGCCCGGTGGTTGTCTGCGAAAGCATCGAGTGGGATGATATAACAAAGACCTGTCTTGATTATGTAAGGGATGAGTATCCCGGACAGAAATTCACCTTTCGTGTGGACGCAAAAAGAGCGGACAAGCGTTATCCCATCGAATCTCCCGAGATGTGCATGAGGATGGGAGAGTCGATACTGAATGAATTTCCGGAAACAAAGGTTGACCTTCATGATCCCGAAGTTCACCTGATGATCGAAGTAAGAAACAGGACCTATATCTATTCAAAAACACTTCCCGCAGCCGGCGGAATGCCCATCGGAACAGCCGGAAAGGCAATGCTCCTGCTCTCCGGAGGCATAGACAGCCCTGTGGCGGGATACATGATCGCGAAGCGCGGTGTGGAACTGGAAGCCACTTATTTCCATGCTCCGCCCTACACCAGCGACAGAGCAAAACAGAAAGTGGTGGATCTGGCAAAGATCGTCAGCACCTATACAGGACCGATAAAACTCAACATTGTGAATTTTACCGACATCCAGCTTTATATTTACGAAAAATGCCCTCATGAGCAGCTGACCATAATCATGAGAAGATACATGATGAAGATCGCGGAAGTACTGGCGAAGAAGTCCGGGTGCATCGGTCTTGTGACGGGAGAGAGCATCGGACAGGTTGCGAGCCAGACCATGCAGTCCCTGGAATGCACAAATGCAGTTTGTACACTTCCGGTCTACAGACCCCTCATCGCCTTTGACAAGCAGGATATCGTAGACATTTCCACAAAGATCGGAACCTTCGAGACTTCCATTCAGCCTTACGAGGATTGCTGCACAATCTTTGTGGCAAAACATCCCGTGACCCATCCGATCCTTTCTTCCATCGAAAAGTCCGAGACGAAGCTTTCGGAAAAGATCGATGAACTTGTACAGACAGCGCTTGACACCGTGGAAGTGGTAGAGTGCAGATAGAGCGTTTTTACAAAAAAAGGACATCCGCTGAAACGGATGTCCGTGAAACGTAAACGCCCTATTGTTTCTAAAAAACGGCTTGCACCGGTATTACTTTACGATATAAGGTGCAAGGACTTTCATGATCTCATCGATATCCTTATCGGCATGGATGTTCAGATCGATAGGCTTTGAAAGATCGAGACTGAAGATGCCCATGATGGACTTAGCGTCGATGACATATCTTCCGGATACAAGGTCAAAATCGGAATCGAACTTGGTGATCTCGTTAACGAAAGATTTTACCTTATCGATGGAATTTAATGAAATCTTAACTGTATTCATGTTATTACCTCCTGATTGGTTTATTTGCTTGTATACTAATATTTTTTAGAACAAAAATCAATATACAAAAGTCACAAAAAATAGTAAAACAGCCAATTAATATTTGAAATTTTGAGAAAGACAGATTTAATGTGTGGAAAAAAACTTGATGGCGTAAAAATAGCCATCTTAACCTTAGGCTGTAAAGTAAACGCCTATGAATCCGATGCCATGATGTCCCTGCTGACGGCTGAAGGCGCTGTGGCTACGGATTTTGAACAGGCTGCCGATGTTTACATCATCAACACCTGTTCCGTTACAAACATTGCGGACAGAAAGTCCAGACAGATGCTCCACAGAGCAAAAAAAGAAAACCCCGATTCCGTGGTCATAGCCGCAGGATGCTACATCCAGGCACTCAGCGAAACGGAAAGAGAAGCTCTGGGACTGGACGGCATCGTGGGAAACAACAAAAAGAACATGATCGCGGATGTGGTCCTTGAATGTCTTAAAAACAGGACGGATCGCGGTTTTGTGGAAGAGATCTCCGACATTGCAAAAGAAAAAGAGTATGAGGATCTGGAAAACATCGACAGGGCTTCTCATACAAGAGCATATATGAAAGTACAGGACGGATGCAATCAGTTTTGTACATATTGTATAATCCCTTACGTCAGAGGAAGGATACGTTCCAGAGAGCCGGAAAATGTTCTGGCGGAGACGGAACATCTTGTTAAACTGGGTTACAGGGAGATAGTCCTCACAGGTATCCATCTTTCTTCCTATGAAGCCTACGGCATGAAGGGCGGAGAAGCACTTCTCAGGCTGATGGAAGAAATGGCGGAGGTTAGCGGTCTCGAAAGGATCAGGATCGGTTCTTTGGAGCCCAGAGTGGTCACGAAAGATTTTGCCGAAAGGCTTTCAAAAAACAAAAAGGTTTGTCCTCATTTTCATCTTTCTCTTCAAAGCGGTTCAGACACTGTTCTCAAACGGATGAACAGGAAATATAATTCCGGGGATTACGAACTGGGCTGCAATGAACTCAGAAAGGTTTACGAAAACCCTTCCATTACCACTGACATCATAGTGGGATTTCCGGGGGAAACGGAAGAGGAATTCGGAGAAACATGTGACTTTGCCGAGAAGATCGGATTTTCCAAGATCCATGTTTTCAAGTATTCCAGAAGACGCGGTACCGTCGCTGACAGAATGCCGGATCAGGTAAGGGATGAAGTAAAGAATTCCAGAAGCAGGATGCTGATCTCTATCGAAGAAAAAATGGGCCTTGCATATGCCCGCAGTTTCATCGGTAAGGAACAGACAGTTCTGACGGAGGAAGAAGAAACCATCGACGGACGCAGGTATCTTACGGGTTACACGGAAAGATACGTGAGATGTGCGATCCCCGCAGAAGGCAGAAAATGCGGTGAATTTGTCACTGCCGTCGGTAAAACGGTGAAGGATGGGATTTTGTTTTTTGATATTTAGTTAAAAAACGAAGGGAGTAGCAATGAAGGAGATTAACATTACAAAATTTTTCCAGACGGCGAAGGATGAGATCCCTCAGGCCAAGGACATTATCGATCGTGTCTATGCGGCACTCACGGATCAGGGGTACAATCCGGTGAATCAGATCGTAGGTTACATCATGTCGGGTGATCCTACCTACATCACAAGTCACAACGGGGCGAGAAGCCTGATAATGAAGGTTGAACGTGACGAGATCCTTGAGGTACTTCTGCAAAACTATATTGACACAAATTTTAAGGATGGTACTGCAAAATGAGAATTATGGGTTTGGACTACGGCGGAGCCACTATGGGAGTTGCCATCAGCGATGAACTCCTTCTTACGGCTCAGCCCGTGGAAACCATACGCAGAGAGAATGAGAACCAGATGAGAAAGACCTACCGGCGTATCGAAGAGCTGATCGTTGAGTATGACGTCAAAAAGATCGTTCTCGGACTCCCTTTAAACATGAATGACACTGTCGGAGAGCGTGCTCTTCTGGCTCAAAAGGTGGCTGATGATCTCAGGAGACGCACCGGGCTGGAAGTCGTAATGCAGGACGAACGCCTGACGACGGTTGAAGCTCACCGCATCCTGGATGAAGCGGGACTGGACTGGAAGAAAAAAGCAGAGGTGGTGGACAAGATAGCTGCGTCCATTATCCTGCAGTCCTATCTTGACGCCGAGCGGGACAAAAAGAATTAGATCATAAGAGGAATAATAATGGCTGAAAAAGATGAAATTATCAAGTTTACCGGAGACAGCGGAGATGAAGTGGAATTCCGCGTCCTTGAGCAGACAAAGCTGAACGGCAGCACCTATCTTCTTGTTCTCAACACGACTGTGGGAGAAGAGGATGAGGCACTTATCCTTAAGGAAGTATCAACGGATGATAAAAATGAGATCACATATGAGATCCTCGAAGACGACGATGAAATAGCAGCCATCGCCGGTGTTTTTGAGGGACTTTTGGAAGATATTCAATTGGTTTGATCGAAAGGAATTTATGAACAGAAAGAAAAAGAATAAAGAAAACACCGATCTTCACGGAGTCAGGATCATCCCCATAGGCGGTTTGGGACAGATCGGTATGAATATGACCGCTTTTGAATACGAAGATTCCATTATCGTGGTGGACTGCGGAATGGCATTCCCCGATGATGATATGCTCGGGATCGACTGCGTTATCCCCGATGTAACTTACCTTGTACAGAATTCGGATAAGGTAAAGGGCATAGTGATAACCCACGGACACGAGGACCATATCGGCGCGTTACCCTACATCTTAAAGGAACTGAACGTGCCTGTTTACGCAACAAAGCTCACCATGGGACTTATAGAATACAAGCTTGAGGAGCATGGACTGACAAATGTTGTGAGAAGAAAGATAATAAAGCACGGCCAGAGCGTGAACCTGGGATGCTTCAGAGTGGAATTTATAAAGACCACCCATTCCATTCAGGATTCGTCCGCTTTTGCCATTTACACTCCTGCGGGGATCATTGTCCATACAGGGGATTTTAAGGTGGATTACACACCTGTTTTCGGTGATCCCATCGACCTTCAGAGATTTGCTGAGATCGGAAAGAAGGGTGTTCTTGCCCTGCTTGCGGATTCCACCAATGCTCAGAAGCCCGGATACACCATGTCGGAAAGTACCGTTGGTCATACTTTTGACACTATTTTCGCCGACAATACCAAAAGACGTATCATCGTTGCCACCTTTGCGTCCAATGTTGACCGTGTACAGCAGATCATCAATTCCGCAAAGAAATTCAAAAGAAAAGTGGCCATCGAGGGCAGGAGCATGGTAAATGTTGTGAACTGTGCAGCTGAGCTGGGCTACATCAACATCCCCAAAACCATGCAGATCGACATTTCCGAGATCAAGAACTATCCTCCGGAAAAGGTGGTCATCATCACCACCGGAAGCCAGGGCGAAGCCATGGCAGCTCTTTCCAGAATGGCGGCAGCAGTGCACAAGAAGGTGCAGATCGTGCCCGGAGATGTGGTGATCCTGAGTTCCAATCCCATTCCCGGAAATGAAAAATCCGTTTCCAAGGTCATCAATGAGCTGTCTGTTCTGGGAGCAAAGGTGCTCTATCAGGATACACACGTATCGGGACATGCAAGTGCCGAAGAGCTGAAGCTTATGTATGCTCTTACAAAGCCCAAATTTGCGGTCCCGGTTCACGGAGAGTACAGACACCTTATGAGTCATGCGGAGATCGCAAAGGCCATGGGTGTTGACAAGGATAATGTGTTTATTTTAAAGTGCGGTGATGTACTTGAAATGAACTCCGAAGCAGCCAAGATCGTAGGCACAGTACCTTCCGGCGGCGTATTTGTTGACGGACTGGGCGTGGGCGACGTGGGTAACGTTGTCCTCAGGGACAGACAGGTACTGTCTGAAAACGGACTTATCGCAGTAATGCTTACCATAAACAGAGTTACGGGAGAAGTGATCGCCGGACCTGAGCTTCTGACACGAGGATTCGTCTATGTCAAGGAAGCGGACAACCTTATGGACCAGGCATATGATGTGGTCTGCGAAGCTCTTGAAGAGATCGTGAGACGTCGGATTTCGGACAGAGTCAAGATGAAGGGATTGATCAGAGATGCTCTGAGCGATTTCGTTTGGAAGAAGACAAAGAGAAATCCTATGATACTTCCCGTTATCATGGAGGGTGATGACTAATGGCGCACAGAGTGCATGGCGGAATCAGGAGAAGAAGACAGGCAGGAACGATGGCAGCGTTGGATATGCTTTCGTTTTTGCTCCATTTGATCCTCAATGTGATCTTTTACATTTTTGTGATCTTTCTTGTCTATCGTGCAAGTGTTTTCGTCTATGATTTTTGTTATCAGGTTTTTGGAGACACCGTAGTTGAAGAAGAGCCCGGTGTAAATGTTGAGATCGTTATCCCTGAAGGAACTTCCACCATGGAGCTTGCTTCAAAGCTTGAAATGAACAGGCTGGTGGTGAACCGTTACTCATTTTACATAAAAGTAAAACTGATGGGTTACAAGATCCTTGCGGGAACTTACCATCTGAACACTTCAATGACCTATGACGACATCATCAACACCATTACGAATTACGCCAATGCCATTGAACCACCCAGCGGAGAGTGAACAGATGATCATTGAAGAAAGAATGGCGGATTACATCGCATCTCTTGAAAGTGAGATGCCGGAGTATCTGGCCCAGCTTGAAAAACACGCGCTGGAAAACGAAGTACCCATCATAAGGAAAGACAGTCAGGCGCTTTTGAAGTTTCTGATCGAACTTACAAAGCCCATGGAGATACTTGAGATCGGAACTGCTATCGGTTTTTCGGCGTCGCTTATCAGCGAGTATATGCCTGAGGGAGCAAAGCTTACGACCATCGAAAAGGTTGAGATGAGGCTCGTGGAGGCACGTAAAAATCTGGCGGCCATCAAAAGAGCAAAGGATGTTACCCTGATCGAGGACGATGCTTTAAATGCACTGAAAGTCTTAAGGGAGCAGGGCAGGAGATTCGATTTTGTATTTATGGATGCGGCAAAAGCCCAGTACATGAATTTTCTTGAGAATGCATTACCGATGCTTAAGGTGGGCAGCCTTCTGGTGACAGATAATGTCCTGCAGGAAGGCTCCATAATCGATTCCAAATTTGCCATTGAGCGCAGGGACAGAACCATCCACATGAGAATGAGAGATTTCCTCTTTTCCATAAAACACGATCCGAAACTCACCACATCCATAGTTGCGGTGGGGGACGGAATGGCATTGACTTTAAAAAAACAGGATTAAAATGAAAAAACCGGAATTACTGCTTCCGGCTTCGTGCCCGGAAGTACTTAAAACCGCAGTCAGATACGGAGCGGATGCCGTGTACATCGGCGGAGAGCTTTACGGACTGCGTGCGAAAGCAAAAAACTTTACAAATGAAGATATGGCGGAGAGCATCGCCTTTGCCCACAAGTACGGCAAAAAAGTTTATGTTACGGCAAACATCACTGCTCACAACAGAGATCTGGAGGGGATAAAGGAGTACTTTAAGGAACTCTCAAGGATCAGGCCCGATGCTCTCATAATCTCAGACCCCGGAGTTTTCGAACTTGCGGGGAAATTTGCGCCCGAAATCGACAGGCACATCAGCACTCAGGCCAACAATACCAACTGGATGGATTTCCTTTTCTGGAAGGAAAGAGGCGCTGCAAGAGTGGTTTCAGCCCGTGAGCTTTCCATTGAGGAGATTGCGGAGATCAGGAAAAACACTCCCGACGGCCCGGAGATCGAGACCTTTGTTCACGGTGCCATGTGCATTTCCTACTCGGGAAGATGCCTTCTCAGCAATTACTTTACCGGAAGAGATGCAAACCTCGGTGCCTGCACTCATCCCTGCAGGTGGAAATACTACCTCATGGAGGAGAACAGGCCGGGAGAGTACCTGCCGGTGTTTGAGAACGACAGGGGGACGTACATCTTTAATTCCAAGGATCTTTGCATGATCGAACACATTCCGGAACTTGTTAATGCAGGCATAGATTCCTTTAAGGTGGAAGGAAGAATGAAGACGGCACTCTATGTGGCGACTGTGGCGGGAACTTACCGCAGAGCCATCGATGATTTCTTTGAATCACCTGAAAAATACATTGAGAACCTTCCTTCTTACAGAGAAAGCATTTCCAAGTGCACTTACAGAAATTTCACCACCGGCTTTTTCTTTAACAGGCCGGGGGCGGATGCTCAGATTTACGACAACAACGTTTACGTGAAGGATGCTGTCTATTACGGAACGGTGGCTGAGGTTACCGGTGATGGGATCGCGATCCTTGAGCAGAAGAACAAATTCCTTGTAGGTGACAGACTTGAGATCATGCATTTTGACGGCACTTTTGATGAAGCGGAGGTGCTTGATATTATGGATGAGGAGGGCAATCATATGCCTTCCTGCCCTCATGCGAGACAGAAGATCTTTGTCAGATTTTCCGTTGTACCCGCAGTGGGAGAGCTTTTAAGGGGAAAAGGGGACGCAGAGGCTGAAGAACAGTAAAGTCCGACATTTTGACTCGCATAGTTTGACATTCGGAGGTTTACATGAAAGATAACAAAAACAGGATACAAACCGGAATAATGATGTTTTTCGTGATAGCAGCTGCCATCGCTTTCTTTTTTCTGATCTACTCATTGCCGTCCATAATAGGGTTTGTAAAGAGAGTGATCAAAATACTGATGCCTGTGAACATCGGTATATTTGTGGCCTACATCCTTAATCCCATTGTGACGTTCCTGAACGGCGGTCTGGGAGAGCTTCTGGCTCACACGAAACTTCAGGTGAAGACGAGAAAGAAGCTGGCAAAGGGCTTGTCCATAGGTATCGCACTGGTCCTTCTGCTTGCGGTGGTGGTGACTTTGCTTTCCATGGTCATCCCCGAAGTTATCAGCAGTATGTTTACTCTGATCGGAAACATACAGAATTACGGAGTATCTTTTTACGATTACATTTCAAATCTCTTTGCAGGAAATGAGTCCGTACAGAAACAGGTACAGGAGATTTTGACGTCAGGTATCAATTCTGCCATTTCATGGGTTAAGACCGACCTGCTGGGACAGATCAACATGCTGATGTCAAAATTAAGCTCCGGTCTTGTAGGTGCTTTTAAGATAGTGATCAATATCGTCCTGGGACTTTGTGTTGCTGTTTATCTGCTTATCAGCAAGCACAAATTCATCGGCGGGATGAAAAAGCTTTTATATGCTTCGTTTAAAAAGGAAACCGTTAACGTGATCCTTGCAGTGGCCCGTCAGACGGACAGTATTTTCGGAGGCTTTATATCGGGTAAACTGATCGATTCACTGATCATCGGAGTTCTCTGCTTTATAGGATGTTCCATCATGGACACACCCTATGTTGCTCTGATCTCAGTGGTGATCGGTGTAACTAACGTCGTCCCCATCTTCGGCCCCTGGGTCGGCGCGATCCCTTGCTCACTGCTTGTGCTGGTGGTTAACCCTGACAAGGCACTGATCTTTGTTATCTTCATTATCCTGTTACAGCAGTTTGACGGTAACATCCTGGGACCCAACATTCTGGGAGATTCCACGGGACTTTCCGCTTTCTGGGTGGTTGTGGCCATTACACTGGGCGGAGGTCTGTTCAGCGTACCGGGAATGATACTCGGTGTTCCGACTTTTGCAGTTCTGTATTTCCTTGTAAAGACCTTTGTGGAGTTCAAGCTGAAAGAGCGTAACATGCCGATACAGACCGTTTCTTACACCAAGATAAAGAGGATCGATCCGGAAACATTGAATTCCGAATTCATCAACACCGGACTTTCAAAGAGAGAACGCAGAAAGCAGAACATTTTTGAAGACGACGTTTCAAGAGAGATAGCCATAGCCGCCAGGATCTCAAAAGAAGAAAGAGAGCTGAAGGGTGCGGATTCCGAGAATGCGATCAAAGTCTTCATGAAAAACTTAAAGGAAGGAACTAAGCCTGAAGAAAATGGAAACGATAAAAAAGATCTTTAAGAAGATTGTTAACAGAGAAACCATAATGTACATCATCTTCGGTGTACTTACAACCGTAGTAAACTGGATCGTTTACAGGATCTTCGACGGACTGCTTACAAACGGCGACGGTGCTGCGGCGGTTACCACCGAAGGATTCCGGGGAGCCATCGACACCTTCCTTTCAAAAGGTACCGCAGGCATCATAGCATGGGTGGCGGCAGTAGCCTTTGCCTATGTGACCAACCGCCTCTGGGTGTTTGAAGAAAGAGCACACGGAGCAAAGAACGTGGCGCTTGAATGCGGACGTTTTGTGGGGGCAAGAGTGGCTACCGGAGTGATCGAGATTCTGGGAACTCCCGCATTGGTCGTGCTGGGGCTTAAAGCTCAGATCTTCGGACTTGATGTGGCAAAGCTCATTGTAAGCGTTATCATAGTCATCCTGAATTATATCTTCAGTAAGCTGTTCGTGTTTAAAGCAAAGCAGTAAGCGGCTGTTGAAACGCAGTTTAAAAGGATAGGGTAAAAGGAAATAATTATGTTTGAGATTAAAGCGATCGTAAATCTTAAAAAAGGCGAGGGCAGAACTCTTAATGCCGGAGGACTTTGGGTTTACGACAATGAGATAGAGCAGATCACCGGAAATTTCATTGACGGTGATCTTTGTATTGTAAAGAGTAACAATGGCTATCCCCTTGGGATCGGATACATTAACAGGAGATCAAAGATCACGGTGCGACTTTTGACAAGGGACACCGAAACAGAGATCAACGAGGAATTCTTCAGAAAGAGGATACAGGATTGCTGGGACTATCGTAAGAAAGTCGTTGACACATCCTCCTGCCGCTTGATCTTCGGAGAAGCAGACTATCTTCCGGGGCTTACAGTGGACAAATTTGAGGATGTACTTGTTGTGCAGAGCCTTGCACTTGGTATAGACCGTTACAAGGAGATCCTTGTAAACATCATAAAGGATGTGCTTTCCGCCGACGGGATCAGGATCCGCGGAGTCTACGAGAGAAGTGACGCCAAGGTCAGAGAACTGGAAGGAATGGAAAGGGTCAAAGGGTTCATAGGGCCTGAGTTTGACACAAAGGTGCAGATCGTTGAAAACGGAGTAAAGTACTTTGTGGATACTGCCGACGGTCAAAAGACCGGCTTCTTCCTGGATCAGAAATACAATCGTCTTGCCATACAGAAGCTATGCAAGGATGCAACCGTCCTTGACTGCTTCACCCACACCGGTTCCTTTGCACTTAATGCGGGACTTGCGGGAGCAAAAGAGGTTACGGGAGTGGACGCATCTGACCTTGCTGTGGCTCAGGCAACCGAAAATGCCGCGCTGAACGGGCTTTCGGACACTGTACATTTTGAATGCGCCGATGTGCTTGACCTTCTTCCGAAGCTTGAAGAAGAGGGAAAGAAGTTTGACGTGGTCATCCTTGATCCTCCGGCCTTCACGAAATCCAAGGATTCCGTAAAGAAAGCCATGAAGGGCTACAGAGAGATCAACATGCGGGGACTTAAGATCGTTAAGGACGGCGGCTTCCTTGCCACCTGTTCCTGCTCCCATTTCATGACTCCGGATCTTTTCACCGAGGTCATCGCCCAGGCAGCGAAGAGCGTGCACAAGCGCCTCCGCCAGGTGGAGTACCGCACTCAGGCACCGGATCACCCCATCGCATGGAATGCGGACGAAAGCTACTATTTGAAATTCTACATATTCCAGGTTTGTGACGAGAGATAGCTAATGCTTGATAAAAAACAAATGAGCCGATCCTACGATCGGCTCATTGTTTTTATTATTGTTTATCAGTCTTCGTTTTTCTTAACATTTTTGATGATGATTAAGCAGAAGCCTGTAAGAGCACATGCTGCAAATACGCCTGTCAGAATGCCGAACCAGATCTTCCAGGGAGAAACATCTCTGTAAGATGTGGAACCGGGAGCGATCTCGTCATATGCAAGAGAGTTTACAACAGTGTAGGAGATGTTCTTAACTGCTTCTCTCATTACATGCTTTGCAGTGTTGGATGTTGTGTCTGCAAATACCTGATCAAGTGCAGGCTTAGCTCCGCCCCAGTTTGCATTGAGAAGGAAGTCATTACCGGATCTGATCATCGCATCGTAGTTTACAACAGGACCGAAGTCTGTGATAACTGCACCCTGGAATCCCCACTCGTCTCTGAGTACTCCTGTAAGGAGACCGTAGTTGGAAGATGCCATTGTAGCGCCCACGCAGTTGAAAGAGGACATTACGGCTGTGCATCCCTTTGTGATCTTGGAAGCCTTGGTACCCTGTGCGTCAGCTGTGTAGGAAACCTGACCTCTGGAGTATTTTGCAACAAGTTCGAAAGGTCTCAGGTAAACTTCACGCATAGCCTGCTCGGTAGCCCATGTGCAGATACTGTCGGTTCTGTTTGTTTCCTGATCGTTAAGTGCGAAGTGCTTCATGTAAGCATAGCAGCCCTTCTTTGCAGCACCTGTGATAACGGAAGCTGCGATCTTACCTGCAAGAACGCCGTCTTCTGAGTAGTACTCGAAGTTTCTTCCTGCGAAAGGAGAGCGGTGGATGTTCATTGCGGGTGCATACCATCCTGCGATCTTGCTGGTGCCTGCGATAGCTTCGTCTGCAACTGCTGCACCGTATTCTTCAACAAGTTCGATGTTCCATGTGGAAGAAACCACAACTTCGGAACAATATGCACACCAGTCATGACCGAAATCCATGAAGGAAGAGAAGCCCTGAGGACCGTCGTAGTCCTTTGTGGAGATCTTACCGATGGATGTGAGCTTAGCTGTGTTGTAAGCGCCGTAGAAGAGGAGATCTCTCAACTCTTCCTGAACGTCTGCGTTGGAGAAATCGATCTGATCGAGGAGAACATCCCATTCTTCATCGTAGTAATCCTTACCTCTCATCTGAGAAAGGTCGTAGCCGCTGTTTGCGAATTTAATGGCATCGTTGTTGTAAACCTTGGAAGATGCAACGTTTCCGAGGTTTGCATCTGTCTCTGCATTAAAGCCGTCTTTCTTGTTGGCATTGAAGGTTGCAAGGTATTTGCCTTCCAGAGCCTTTACTGTGCCTGCTGTGGGCTTTGTGTTCTTCCAGTCAGCTCTTGTGAGCATTGTAACTCCGGACTCGTTCATGTAGTCGGAAGATTCCTGGAATTTGTTTGTTGCAGCAACGAATTCTGCATCTGCGCTGACCTGAACCTTTGCAGGTGTGTTTGTTAATGTACCGTCAGCTTCAAGAATTGCCTGACCGTCTTTTTCGGACTGTCTGGGATTTGTGTTGTCAAACCATACTGTGGATCCCTGGGCGAAAACCTTTGAATCGTAGGAATCATGTGAGTTCTTGCCGAGGAAGATATCGTAATCACCCTTTTCAAGAACGTAGCAGCCTACAGTTCCGTCGGGGTTGGTTCTTGTGTAGCAGTAAGAAGCAAGGTCTTCGGTGTTGAATTCAACAGTGACCGTCTCGGTCTTACCGGGCTCGATAACGCCTGTCTTTGCAAATTCAACAAGGTTCTTTGCTGATCTTTCGATCTTGTTTGTCTTGTCAAAATCGGTGTAATCAGCTCCCCAGTAGATCTGTACCACATCCTTGCCGGCAACATTACCGGTGTTCTTTACTTCAACGGTAACGGAAATCTTTCCGCCGCTGGTGTTGAACTTTGTGATCTTCTGATCGAATGTTGTGTAGGAAAGGCCGTGACCGAAGGGGAATGTTACGAGATCATTGTAGTTCTCGCCCTCGGCAGCCGCTGTTTCGTAGTACTTGTAGCCGACGTAAATGCCCTCTTCATACTCAACGTAGTGAGCTGTCTTTTCGCCGTCGTACTTCGCGTTGCTGTACTCGAAGTTTCCGATGTTCACGTAGGTGGGATCGTTAAAGAAATCCTTTGCGTAAATGTCAGCCGTCTTGCCCGAAGGGTTGACGTTGTTTACGAGGATGTCGCCCATAGCTTCGAAACCTGTCGAACCGGGGCCGCCTACCCAAAGAATGGCATCTGCTGCATATTTTCCTGACATGAGGCAGTCAAGTTCCATAACGTTTGAAGAGTTGATGATCGCAATGACCTTGGAAGCACCGTTGTTTCTTGCATATTCAATGGTGTCCTTTTCATTCTGTGACAGTGTCAGATAGTGTCTTGTTCCGTCTGTATAACCGTCGCGCTTGATGTCATTGCCTTCTCCGCCGCCTCTTCCGATGAAGATGATGGCTGCGGCACCGTTAAAATCAGCCTTTGCGGAATTGTAGATGGAAGGCTCGGCAGCTTTAAGTCTGAAGTCATTCTTGAACATACCGGAGCCTGCGATAGCGGGTAATGTGCCTGCTGCTTCAGCAATGTCGGCTGCCTGCTGGTTCAGTGTGATCTTTTCGATGGAGCCGACAACTGAAAGACCTGCATTTGCGAGAGCCTTTTGGGGTGTGATGATCGAAGGCTTTGAGGTGTCAACGTTACCTGAACCGGAACCGCCGTAAACGGGCTCCTTATAGGCATAACCCACAGGTGCGACCTTGTCGCCCTTTGAAAGGGGAAGTGCATTGTTGTCATTCTTAAGAAGAACGATACCCTCATCGGCGATCTTCTTAGTCAAAGCCTCGCCGGCAGCTCTTGCATCTGCCTCGGAAGTATACTTCTGTTCAACATAATCTGTGTCCCAGTTTTCCGAGCCTTCTGCGGCAATGACGTGCAGCTTGCCCTGTCCCAAAGCAGTGTCAAGTGTGGTGGAGTACATGTTTGAAAGTACAGGAACCGCAATTGCAAATGCTAAAGCGACAGATGAAATTGGTAAGAAGATCTTGGTAAATTTCTTTTTGGACATTTTTGCCATAAAAATTCCTCCGTTAGAAATTGGTTGAAAGCCGGGGAACATTCCCGACCTTGATAACTGCATTTTAACCGAAAATTTTTTTAAGAGATCATAAAAGGATAACTGACAGTTTTTAAAGGATAAATTGCACAAAAGCATGTTTTGAAAATAATAGGATCGCAGGAGCTTTTTCTTTATTATAACCTATTTTTATACTTCAAACACCTTGAACTTTGATGGCTTCTGTGTTAAATTATGAGGGATTTGTTAAATCGTGAGTTAAGGAGTTAAAGATGCAAAAGATTTTGGAAAAAATTACGGACATATTGGCCGGAAGCTTTGAAAAGGCAGGTTACGGAAAAGAGTACGGAAGAGTTTCCGTGTCCAACCGTCCCGACCTTTGCGACTTCCAGTGTAACGGTGCAATGGCAGCCGCAAAAGCTTTTAAGAAGCCCCCGATTCAGATCGCAAACGAGATCGTTGAAGGGCTTAAGGACAATGCAGCTTTTGATAGCATTGAAGCCGTGATGCCCGGATTTATCAATATTAAGATAGCCAACGCTTTTCTTGCGGATCATCTGACAGGGATGAAAAATTCCGAAAAATTCGGTCTTGAAAAGCCCGAAAAGGAACTTACCATCGTTGTGGACTACGGCGGAGCAAACGTTGCGAAGCCCCTCCATGTGGGACATCTTCGTCCCGCTGTCATCGGGGAAAGCGTAAAGAGGATCTGCAAATTCGCAGGTCACAATGTTATCGGAGACGCACATCTCGGCGACTGGGGTCTTCAGATGGGAGAAGTCATCGAAGAGCTGCGGCTGAGGAAGCCCGATCTTCCTTACTTTGATCCGGATTTTAAAGGAGAGTACCCTGCGGAAGCACCTTTCACCATCTCTGACCTTGAAGAGATCTACCCCGCAGCAAGTGCAAGAATGAAGGAAGATGCGGATTTCGCAGTCAAGTGCCACGAAGCTACCGTAAAGTACCAGAAGGGGGAGAAGGGCTACAAGGAACTGGGAGCGCACATCATAAGCGTTTCCAAGGAAGATCTCAGGAGAAATTACGATAATCTTGATGTTCATTTTGAACTCTGGAAGGGTGAAAGCGACGCCGATCCCTATGTTAAGGATATGGTAGATGAGATGGTAAAGAGCGGACTTGCTTTTGAAAGTCAGGGCGCTCTGGTTGTCGACATCCGTGAGGAAGGAGACAAGAAGGAGTATCCTCCCTGCATCATCCGTAAATCGGACGGAGCTGCCATCTACGAGACCACAGATCTTGCGACCCTTGTTCAGAGAGAGCAGGACTACAAGCCCGACATGGTGATCTACGTTGTGGACAAGCGTCAGGAACTCCACTTCATTCAGGTTTTCCGTACAGCAAAGAAAGCAGGCATAGTCCCCCAAAACACAGACCTTCGTTTCATCGGAAACGGAACCGTTAACGGCAAGGACAACAAGCCTTTTAAGACAAGAGACGGCGGAACACTTCGCCTGGAAGCTCTCATAAAGATGGTAAACGATGCTGTCTATGACAAGATCATGGAAAGCAGGGAAGAGACGCCCGAGGAGGCGGCAAAGACGGCAAAGATAGTTGGTCTTGCGGCTTTAAAATACGGTGATCTTTCCAATCAGGCCACAAAGGATTACATTTTTGATACGGACAAATTTACTTCATTTGAAGGAAACACAGGCCCGTACATTCTTTATACTATAGTAAGGATCAAGTCCATTTTAAACAAGCATAAGGAAAAGTTCGGAGAACAGGGAGATCTTTCTAAGATCAAAGTGCCTTCCGGGGATTCCGAAAAGAATCTCATGTTAAAGATCTCGGGCTTTCATGATATGCTTGAAAATGCATTCAGAGACACTGCACCTCACGTGGTCTGCAGATTTGTCTATGAGCTTGCGGACGCTTTCAACGGCTTCTATCATGACACCAAGATACTGACTGAAGAGGATAAGGAGAAGAGAGAAGGCTGGATCGCTCTTTTGGAACTGACAAAAGGACTTCTGGAGTGCGGTATCGATCTTTTGGGATTTTCCGCACCTGACAGGATGTAACTAAACTTTATCGGGGTGAACACATTGGTCGGGAGAAACAATGAATTAAAACAACTTACGGAAAGCTACGAAAGCCAAGGAAACAAGGCTATCGTGCTCTACGGACGATACGGTATGGGAAAGACCACGCTGGCGCTGGAATTCATCAAAAACCTGCCGGCAGTGTATTATTCGGCAAGAGAATTGTCCGAGCAGGAGCAGCTCCTTACTCTTACGGGAGAAGCGGGGGTTGCCTGTGATGCTCATGACGCCGCATTTTCCTATTACCGCTGCTTTAAGCAGGCAGTGGAGAGAAATCCGGAAAGCAAGACAGTCTTTGTCATTGATGAATTTCAGTATATGATCTCTTCGGGAGAGGGCTTTAAAAATGCTTTCGTTACACTTATGAAAGAGCCTGAGACGGAAGGGAAGATCATGTTCCTGCTCTTAAGTTCTTCCGTCAACTGGGTGGAGAACTCACTGGTGGAAGACATGGGGCCTGCGGCAAGGAATCTTGCGGGCTTTATCAAACTTAAGGAATTCACCTTTGTTGAACTTCTGGACCGTTTCCCGAAGATGCAGATGGCAGACACGATCTATGCGGGAGGCATCCTGGGAGGAGTGCCCGGACTTCTTGATTACTGGAGCGAAAAGCTGGATGTGAAGGACAACATCATGCGGCTTTTCCTTATGAAGCGCGGACTTCTGAGGAATGAGGCGGAAAGATTTTTAAAGAGTGAACTGAGAGAACTTCCGGCTTACAATGCTATCCTTGCCACTCTGGCGGCAGGAAACTGGAAGCTGAATGACATATATGCCCGCACGGGATTTTCCAGAGCCAAGATCAGCGTGTATCTTAAGAACCTCATCTGCCTTGACATAGTTGAAAAGGTTTTTTCCATGGAGACCGGTTCCCATGACGATGTAAAAAAGGGCATGTACTGTATCAAGGACAATTACCTTTGCTTCTGGTACAGATACGTTTTCCCCAACATGTCACTTTTAGACCGGGGAATGGAAAAGGAAGTATATGAGAATATAGTTTCCTATGATCTTGACAATTTTATGCGTGAGCGATACGCAAGCGTATGCTTTGAGTACATGAAACTCATGTCGGACCTTGGAAAGCTGTCCAGAAAGTACGAAAAATGGGGCAGATGGTACGGCAAAGCAGGGGACATCGATGTGGTGGGAAGAGACGAAGAGGGACATACACTTGTGGCCTTCTGCAATTTCAAGTCCACACCCATGAACGGAGCGGAGCTTCGGAAGTACCGCGAACTCATGAGGATAGCGGGAGTGGTGGCCGACGAGATCTACATTTTTGCAAAATCGGGTTTCGGACAGGACATCAAAGTGGCTGCGGCCTACGATAAGATCAATCTGATCAACATGGATGAATTATAAAAACAGAAAGGGGTTCCATTATGCAGAATAACAGACATAAGGGGTTAAACAAATGGTTTGGACGCATTTGCAGGGCTGTTACCGTGTTTTTGCTTGTATGTTTTTTCTTTAAGGACATCACGGTTTACGCAGTAACAGAACCCACTTACAAATACACGGCCGAGACCGAGAACGCCGATGCCTACGTGGTAAAGATAACCACTTCCCTCAATGTGCGGGTGGGAGCGGGAAAGAATTACAACAAGATCACTCACCCCATCACAAACAAGACCATATCGCTGAAAAGCGGTGATCTTGTGGCGGTAATGAGCGAGGTCGATGTTGTGTACGACGACGGAAGTACGGCCCTCTGGTACGAGATACGATGGATCGAAGACGGGATCGAGTTCCACGGATATATTAACGGGAAATACACCAAAAAGACGGGGGATCCCGCCATTCCGCTTCCCACGCCCACACCTGTGGCAACGAACACACCCACTCCCACGCCCACACCTACCAAGGGACCCACAAACAGTCCCGCACCCTCCAAGACACCTACACCCACACTTCCCGCACCCGGGATGGGAGACAGTGTAAACGGAAATCCCCCCTGGATCGGACTTCTGATCGTGGCACTGGTCCTTGTGGCATGTGTCGCAGGATACTTTGTATTTGTTGCGAAAAAGAAGAATGCAATGTATCATGAGGAGGCAGAGACCATCAACGGACTCAGAAGGGTGACACCCGAAAAGTTCAATGACAGGGTGCAGCAGAATGTACGTCCCGTGAAGGAAGAAGATTACGTGGATGAAGTCGATGCCGAAGAGAATTACGAGGCAAACCGTCAGGCTGCCATGGCAAATGCCATCAAAGAAAAGGAAATGATCAAGAAGGAACTTGACGGCCTTGAGGAAAAGGATACGGTCATCCACAAGTACTTCGGAGAAGGCATAGTCATAGACAACTCCGACGTAAATAACGTGGAGATCAAGTTTGGAAGCGAGATCCGCTACATCAATAAGGAAAGCGCTGCTGCCAAGCATTTAATGAGAAAGCTTTAAAAAATCACTATATAAAGAAAGCAGGATGAGATATGAAGAATATTTTTGAAGCACCTTTTGTGCAGGAAATGATGAGAACCACCGCCAACATGTATCGCCTCGGATGGGACGAGAGAAACGGCGGAAACATCAGCTATATGCTTGATGAGAAGGAAGTTGGAGAGTACCTGGACCTTACAAAGGTCATCCGTACCATTCCTCTCGGATTCCAGGCACAGTCCCTTGTGGGAAAGATCTTCATCGTTACCGGTACAGGAAAGTATTTTAAAAATGTGGAATACGATCCCGAAACAAACCTTGGTATCATCAGGATCGCCAAGGATGCCACAACCGCAGAGCTCCTTTGGGGCTACAAGGACGGAGGCAAGTTTACAAGTGAGCTTCCCGCTCATCTGATGACACATATGACACGTCTCAGAAAAGATCCCGATCACAGAGTTGTAATGCATTGCCATCCCACAAATACACTGGCAATGAACCAGGTGATCGAGCTTGACGACAGAACATTTACCAGAGCCCTTTGGAAGACCTGCACAGAGTGCATAGTTGTTTTCCCCGACGGCATCGGTGTACTTCCCTGGATGGTCTGCGGAACCAACGAGATCGGTGAAGCAACCGCCGAAAAGATGGAAGACTACAGACTTGTTATCTGGGGTATGCACGGTATCTACGGTTCCGGTAAGGACATGGATGAAACCTTCGGACTCATTGAGACAGTTGAAAAGGCAGCTCAGCTCTATCTCCTTGCTGCAGGACTTCCCAGAGTCAACACCATTCGCGATGAAGAACTTGTTGCCGTTGCGGAGCGTTTCGAAGTTGACTATCGTAAGGATTTCATTAACGCATAACATTAAACTCTATGACCGCCTTCGGGCGGTCTTTTTATATGCATGATCGGTCGTGGCGTGTGAACAGTAATCGGTCGTTACGCGGGTACAGAATTTTTGTTGACATGGACAGGGAAATGTAGTATTCTTTATTTGTTAGTTTACTGTTTTAGCTTTTACTAAAACAAAAAGCGAATGTATTATTCTTTTGGAGGAATATATGGCTAAGATGTACATCAATCCCAATGTTGAGATCAGCAAGATCAACAGGGAGATTCAGGGACATTTTTCGGAGCATCTGGGAAGATGCATCTATGAAGGACTGTATGTTGGGGAAAACTCTGAGATTCCGAATGTCAAGGGAATGCGTAAGGACGTTGTGGAAGCTCTGAAGGAGATGAAGATCCCCGTACTCCGCTGGCCCGGCGGCTGCTTTGCGGACGAGTACCACTGGAAGGACGGCATCGGTCCCAAGGAAAAGAGAAAGAAGATGATCAACACTCATTGGGGCGGAGTTCTGGAAGACAACAGCTTCGGTACACATGAGTTCATGGAACTCTGCAGTCAGCTGGGCTGCGAGACTTACATCAACGGTAATGTGGGATCCGGAACAGTTCAGGAAATGAGCGAATGGGTTGAATACATGACTCTTGACGGAGTTTCTCCCATGGCTGATCTTAGAAAGGCCAACGGAAGACAGGAACCCTGGAAGATCGATTTCTTCGGCGTGGGCAATGAAAACTGGGGATGCGGCGGAAACATGACTCCCGAGTACTATGCAAACGAGTATCGCCGTTACCAGACATATGTAAGAAATTACGGCGGACCCAGGATCTACAAGATCGCCTGCGGACCCAATGCGGCTGATTACAACTGGATGGACACTGTAATGAGGATCGCCGGAAGATATATGGACGGAATTTCACTTCATTACTATACTGTTCCTCACGGCTGGGCAGCTTCCAAGGGAGCTGCAACAGGCTTTGACGAGGAAGAGTACTACCTTACTCTTAAGTGCATGACCTTTACTGAGGAACTCCTTAAGAAGCAGATCGCCATCATGGACAGACACGATCCCGAAAAGAGAGTGGGACTCATCTTTGACGAATGGGGTACATGGTACGATGTTGAGCCCGGAACAAATCCCGGATTCCTCTACCAGCAGAACACCATGAGAGATGCCATCGTAGCTGCAACCACATTAAACATCTTCAACAAGAATTCAGATCGTGTGAGAATGGCAAACATAGCTCAGCTGGTCAACGTTCTTCAGTCCGTTATCCTTACGGAAGGTGCGAAGATGGTTAAGACACCCACCTACTACGTCTTCAAGATGTATGCCGACCATCAGGACGCTCAGCTTGTACAGAGCTCCGTTGAAAAGACAAAGATCGGAACGGAACAGAACAAGGTGGACGATCTTTACGAATCCGTTTCCAAGGCAGCAGACGGCAGCCTGACCATTACGGTTGCAAATCTTTCCGCCAAGGAAGCAAAGAAGGTAGAGGCAGTGATCACAGATTATGATTTCAAGGAGATCGAAGGCTCTGTTATCACAGCTGATATGGGTGCTTACAACACATTTGACAAACAGGAAGAAGTTACTCTGAAGGGATTCAGTGACTTTAAGAAGACAAGTGAAGGCGTGGAATTCAATATGCCCGCATGCAGTGTTGTAAAGCTCAGACTTAAATAGTTTTAAACCAAATGATAATAAAAGGATGAAGATAAGTTTTTCTTCCCGGGCCTTGACCGTCAAGGCCCATTTTTAATACAAAAATTTATAGTTGTTTAATTGTCTTGGTGCGGGGGCTTTGCTATAATTTTTCGTTGATACGGTAAAAGTATCGAGCGGAGTTGTGAGTTTATTTCAAAGGAGAGAAAAATGCAAAATGAGAAAAAAAATTGGTTACTGGGTATTGTAATGTCTATAGTGCCTGTCCTTGTGTTCCTTGCGGGAAATCTGATCATTTCGTCCATCATTCAGTTGTTCTATATTCCGGGGATCGTTGCGGAAGCTCTTTCATCCGGAGCGGGCATGGAAATACTGCAGGATAAAGAATGGGTGACTGAACAGCTGATGAACAGTTCCTACGTTGCTGTTTCGACCCTGGCCTGTGATCTCTTGATCTCTGTGGGGATCTTCTTCTGGTGGAGAGCTGTCAGAAAGCCGGAAGTTCAGTTAAAGAATGCATTTACGGGTAAAAAGATCATTTTCCTTGTATGTACGGGAATCGCGATCCAGTTCCTGATCAATGTGATCCTGGTATTAAGCTTCATGGTACTTCCCGAGAAAGTTTCACAGGACTATCAGATGCTTTCCGAGAACCTTACGGGAGACGGAGCCACTTCCGTTGTCATGGCTCTGGCAGTTGTTATTGCAGCACCTTTATCCGAAGACCTTCTGATGAGAGGACTTGCATTAAACTACGGAAGAAAGTATATGAATGATGTTGCAGCTATCATCATCACTTCGGTGGCCTTCGGATGCATGCATTTCTCAAATATCCAGCTGGCGCCTTTATCGGGTGTTCTCATCCAGGTTGTATATGCATCCCTGATCGGTGCTGTACTGGCTGTTGTAGCCATTAAATTTAAGAGTGTCTGGGCTTCCGTTTTTGTTCATTTCATCGTGAACGGAAGCGCGCAGTTACTTTCCGTGCTCGGCGGAAACGCTAAAAACGAAGATGTTGTCAGCTATTGCTTCTACGGCGTTGGCCTGATCTCGGTCATCGTAATGATAATAATGGTAAGAAAGAAAATGATCTCTTCCCCCGATGCTCCCACCTTCGGAGAGATCGAGGCAGCAAAAAAGGTGGTGGCTGACGCTCAGACGGCGGAATAGATCAAATTGTAATAAGTTTATGAGGTGTTTATGAGTAAGTTGCTTTTCAGGCTTGAAAGAAAATACGGGAAGTATGCCATATCCAATCTTTCGCTGATCCTGGTGATGTGTTATGTTGCAGGTTACATTTTTCAGTATCTGGTACCCATGATCTTTCAGGGAGTGTCCATTATAGAGTGGATCTCTCTTAATCCCTACAAGATCCTCCACGGACAGGTCTGGCGACTGTTCACATGGATATTGATCCCTCCGAGACAGCTGGATTTCTGGACTCTTATCATGCTTTACTTTTATTATTCCATCGGTAAAACAATGGAAAGCGTGTGGGGAGATTTCAGATACAATGTCTACATCTTCTCGGGAATCCTGTTCACTATCATAGGAGCTTTCGTAGTTTACGGCTTTGCCTATCTTCAGTTTTCGGATATGCTTAACGCCGCTACCATTACGGCTGAGGACCTTTTCGGTCTGGCAGCCTACATGAAGAACGGAAACATAGTGATGCTGCCGGGATACTGGTTTAACAGTATTTCCACCTACTTCATCTGTATGTCCATCTTCTTGGCGTTTGCGGCTACTTTTCCGGACACCCAGGTGCTGCTCCTGTTCATCATCCCCATAAGGGTCAAGATACTGGGCATAGTATACGGTGCTTTTCTTGCCTTTACCTCTGTTCAGTCCCTTGTTAACGGACAGTGGTACGTAACGGTGAACATTCTGATGTCGTTATTGAACTTCATTCTTTTCTTCTTCGGAACGAGGGATCTGTTCGGAAAGTTCAGACCTTCGGACATGAGGCGGAAAGCGAACTATCGTAAGAGCATCAGATGGGCTCAGGTGAATGCGGGCAATGAAGCAACTCATAACGGTAAAAGCGTGATCACCCGCCACAAATGCGCCATCTGTGGAAGGACGGAGCTGGATGGAGACATTGAATTCCGTTTTTGCACAAAGTGTGACGGTAATTACGAATATTGTATGGACCACCTGTATACACATGAACACGTTAAAAGGATCTAAGTAAATAAAAAACAGAGAATGCGACTGCTTTGGCAGTCAGCATTCTCTATTTTTTAGGATACGGAGATCCTTTTTACAATATGGATAGTTATAGCATTTTCCCGCAACTTATGTTAAAATAATTCCTATGCCACTATTTGGCGCACATCACACTTTGGAGATACTATCATGTCAGACATAAGAGATATTGAAAACGAGATCCGTAAAGGAAAAAATCTCGAACAAAACATTCCTGTTTATTTAAATTCCATGGCATCCCTCTATGGTGAATTTGCCCTTCACAACCTGGCAATGTCCCTTTCGATGCAGCTGGACAAGAGTGAATTCGATGATACGGATCTGGATAAACATAACAAAGAACTTTACGAGGGCCTGCTCAGCGAGATCAAAACGCTCTGTGACGGCAGCCCGGTGGACAATAAAGCGGCAGTTGAGAGAGTCATTGCCATCAGAGAGACCGTCAGACACCGTATGGAAGCTGTCACTGCCATTGTTGACGATCTTGTGATCTATGAATACATTTTAAACCGTCTCGAACCGAAATTTGAGTATGTTCAGGTGGAGGAAACCAGTAATGACGATCTGGCAAGAGAGATACTAAAGTGGATCTTCTCGGATGATGAGAATGCTCTTGTGAACGAAAGGATCAAGACAGCCATTTCCTGTCTTCCCGTGAGACTAACAAAGGGTAAGATCATCGATCTGGTGAACACCACATTTTCACTCTACGGAGGATCCGACAAGAAAGCCATCGACACCTTTGACTATATGCTCAGATCCGCATCGGGAATGTACAGGATCGACAAGAAGTACAATGTTTACGAAAACGTCAACGAGCTTGTGGATGAGATCAAAAATACTGATTTCGCGACCATAGAAGCTCAGAGGTACTTTGATCTTAAGGATGATTACAGGATCGCATCAAATCTCGTGTCCGGCCTTGCGGATGAACTCACCGATCTGCAGGAGCTTTCAAATGCGCTTCTTGCGGTGCTCCTCACAAGACAATACTTTACTCTTGAAACTGAAAAAGCCTGTGAAGGGATCTTCAAGATCTTAAAGAGCATGATCGACGGAGATGTTGATTACGACAAGCTTTTCAGCGGAACGGAAGAGCGTGTTGAAAAGCTGAACGAGAGGATCAGTGACGAAGAATCTGTTCTTCTTGTGATCAAAGAAAACTATAAAAAGCAGGTTGAGGAATTGATGCTCACAGTTCCTTTTGAAAGGCTCCTCATGACCTGCAGGCTTTGCGGAGAGAGCACATTTGCGGAGCTCATCGAAGAAAACACTGCCATAGATGACGATTATCTTGAAGAGGTCAGATCCGGCTTTGCCAAGGATCTGGAAGAGGTTCTGAAGAAGGGAGGCAGGCTCAAGAACCGTGCCGTCACTGCCCAGCTTCTTAGAGAGCTTCCCGTAATGCTTTCAAGTCACACGGAAGTGATGGAGTACGTGAGACAGGCTCTTAACGGCTGCACGGATTCCGGAGAGAAGCAGATCTCCATTAATCTTATCAGAGAGTGTTATGATTAACTTTAATAAACCATTGCATGTGGGAAAAAGTCTGAAACACAGAAAACTGCACACCATCAGGAGGATAAAAGCGGGAAAGATCTGCAGAAACATACTCCTGATCACGGATCCTTCTAATCCCGAAAATCTTTTTGATGTTATCGAGGAAAAGGTTTTGCTGTTTCCCTACTACAGGGAACGGGATCTTCTGGTCTACGGGATCGCAGGAAACCGGGGCGAAGCCAACGAGATCCTTTTAAAGCTTGCGGAAGAAAAATATGCTGATTCTTAAGATCACCGGATTCATACTTCTGGGAATCATTGGTCTGATCCTTCTGCTCTTGGCACTTGTGCTTTTTCTTCCGGTGAGGTACACCGCCGGATTTAAAAAGGACGAAGATGAAATGAGCGGAGATGCAAAGATCACCTGGCTTCTCGGATTCGTATGCATAAAAATCAAATATGCGGACCAAAAGCTTGATAAGCAGGGAAGAGTGGCCTTTAAAAAGCTGTGGAAGAAGGCTCCGAAGAGCGAAGAAGAAACAAAGTCCCGGGAGCCCATGAAAACCGAAGGAACAGAAGAGGTCGGCAGATCTGCAGTACCTGAAGATATTAAGGAGCCTATAGAATTTAAAAACTCTGACGAACCTGAAAAAAACAGGAAGCCCAAAGAATCCAAAAAGACTAAAGAGTCAAAAGCCACCGAAAGACCCCGAAAGTCCAAAAAGAAAGCAAAGAAAAAGGCAAAGCTTTCTCCGGTGCAAAGGCTAAAGAACCTGTTTAAAAACAGAGATCTTCTGGAAATTGCCTGGGATGACGGAAAAGAAGCGGTTAAAGTCGCGCTTAAAAGAATCAAAAAGCTTCTGCTTCATGTGATCCCGAAGAGGATAGAAGGAAATGTGGAATTCGGTTTCAGTGATCCCGCGACCACAGGCGAGGTACTGGGAGCTGTCTCGGTTCTATATGCACGGATGGGGGCTCTTTTAAACCTGAAACCCGATTTTGAGAACGAGGTTTTTAACTGTGATATCACGGTGAAGGGCAGGGTAAGGATTTTTACCGTTGCGTTGATCGCTGTTTTGTTGTATTTTAATAAGGACTTGAGGAAACTCGGAAAGCGGCTCGTGCGGCTTTCGGAAAAAGTACCGGAGGGAGAATAGGAGAATGGATAACAAATTTGAAAATACTGTAGAATCTCTGTTCAAAGGAATGGACGGCTTTCTTTCCACAAAGACCGTAGTGGGTGAGGCTGTCAGGTTCGATGACGGAACGACGATCCTTCCGCTGGTGGAAGTTTCCTTCGGAGTGGCTGCGGGAGCCTGGGCAAAGGACCACAGTAAGTCCGGAAAAGGCGGAAGCGGCGGCGGAATGGGCGGTAAGATCACACCCAGCGCAGTGATCGTGCTGAAAGACGGTCATGCAAAGCTTGTTAACATCAAAAATCAGGATATGGCAACAAAGGTTCTTGACATGATCCCCGATCTGGTGGACAAATTCACATCCTCTGCCAAAGAGAAAAAGGATCTTAAGGATAAGGTGGATTCCGTAAGGACCAAAAAAAATGATGACTCCGAGGACGAAACGCCTAAGAGCCATCATGATGACGATCCTTTTATCTTTTCTTAAAGCTCTGTTCACAATAAACGCAGCGGTAGGTGCCTTTCTCGGGATTCGTAAGTCTGAATCTGTGAGTGAGGCCCTGCTCGATTGTTGTGATGCATCTGGGATTCTTGCATTTGATAATGCCTTCAACGAATTCCGGCATGCTGGGCTTTCTTTTTTCGACTATTTTTCCTTCTTTTATCACATCTATTGTGATGTTGGGATCCATTACACCCAGCATATCAAAATTCAGGGAATGATCTCCCTCGATCTTAATAATGTCTTTTTTACCCATCTTTTTGCTTTTTACGTTTTTGATGAGAGCCACTTCCGTGTCCAGTTTGTCCAGGCCCAGCCATGTGTAGATCTCCATGCATTCCCCGGCTCTGATGTGATCGAGAACGTATCCTTCGCTTAATCCACTGATATTCAGCATAAATCAACCCTCTATCTTTCCCGCTTCCTTTAAAAGCGTATAAATCAATGCCATTCTGATGTAGACACCCAGCTCTGCCTGCTTGAAGTAAACTGCCCTGGGATCCTCGTCCACTTCCACCGAGATCTCGTTTACTCTCGGAAGGGGGTGCATTACAAGCATATCAGGACTCGCCAGACTCATCTTGTCCTTGTCAAGGATGAAGCTGTCCTTTAAGCGGATGTAGTCTTCCTCGTTGAAGAAGCGTTCTCTCTGAACTCTTGTCATATAGAGGATGTCGAGGGTGGGAAGGACTTCCTCCAGCTTGTTTACTTCCTTGTATTCTATGCCTTTGGCATCAAGGATTTCTGTTCTTAAGTAATTGGGGATCCTGAGTTCGTCGGGGGAAATGAGAACAAATCTGACACCGGCGTAACGGGACATTGCTGTGATCAGAGAATGAACGGTACGACCGAACTTAAGGTCTCCGCAGCAACCGATCGTGAGATTGTTTAAACGGCCCTTAAGCTGGCTGATGGTGAAAAGATCTGTAAGAGTCTGGGTGGGATGATTGTGACCGCCGTCACCGGCATTGATCACGGGGATGGAAGAGTGCATGGCTGCTACCTGGGGAGCACCTTCCTTGGGATGACGCATTGCTGCAATGTCAGCGTAGGAAGAGATGACGCGGATGGTGTCTGCGACACTTTCACCCTTGGCTGCTGAGGACGAATCGGCAGAAGAAAAACCAAGAACACTGCCCCCGAGATTAAGCATTGCGGCTTCAAAACTTAAACGGGTGCGTGTACTTGGTTCATAGAATAAAGTAGCTATTTTTTTTCCTTTACATTTTTCAGAGTAGTTTGAAGGATGGGAATACATGTCCTTCGCGAGATTGATAAGATCTTCAAGCTCTTTGACCGTAAGGTCCTGAGGGCTTATCACGTGTCTTAACATAAATGCCTCCTTAAGAATTTTTTTCATTCTACAATAACACGAACCCAAATACAAGAAGAAAATAAAAATGATTAAAAGATTTTATAGGTAGTGGAAGTGTCGAAAATTTCATTTAAATTAAATCGGATTTGTATCATAAAAAGAAAGGCTCCAAAGCCTTATAATGGTGGAAAGGATCTTATGGGACCGGAAAAATAAGGAGAACCGGTCCGTTAAATGGGAGGAAAAAGTGGATATTATCAAACAGAGTTCCATATCACAACCCAAGAAACCTTTCAGCTACGTTTATTGGGTTCAGAGGGCGCTGATCCTTTTCAGCACCGTCACATTGTTCTTGCCGGCGTTTTTTCCCGCAAGAATCACGGACAAGATCAGTAAGTACTGCTCGATCTTTACCGCAGCGGTTTCCTATTCAAATCTAACAGCCAATGTGGGACTGGGCTTCAGATACATTTCGGCGCTGACCTTCAGGCTGGTGCAGTTTTCGGGCATAGCGCTTGTTGTGGGTGTTGCGGTTTCGGGTATCGGAGGATGCATGTCCCTGGGAAACAATAAAATGAGGCTTAGAGGCAGCATTTTCCCCATGATCGGCTCTGCTTTCCTTCTTCTGGGAGACATTCTGGCGAGGAATGCCTTCGGGAGATTTGATCTTGAGCTCAAGGTCGCAGGCAAAAAACTCGGGCAGCTTGAGCCCGGATGGAACTTAAACTTCTTCCTTGTATTTGCTGTCATCCTCCTGGTGATCTCAGCCCTGCTTTTCGTTTCGGAATTAAGGAACGAGAGGGAAGAGCGCATGGAGATGCAGGAAAGATACAAGCTTTTCCTTTACATCCTGCCCATACTCATGCTGGCATTCATTTTCTCCTATCTTCCTCTTTGGGGATGGAGATACGCTTTCTTTGATTACAAATCCGGCGCAGATCTTACTGCAGACAATTTCGTGGGCTTCAAATGGTTCGGCTACCTCTTCAGCAGTGAAGTGACAAGGACCGACATCATGAGAGTTTTAAAGAACACTCTGGTAATGTCATCCCTAGGCATTCTTACAAGCTGGTTCCCCGTAGCCTTCGCGATCTTCCTTTCGGAGATCAGGAGCACGGGCTTCAGGAAGTCGGTTCAGATCCTGACAACGATCCCCAACTTTATTTCCTGGGTACTTGTATATGCCATCGCTTTTGCTTTCTTTTCGACGGAAGGCTTTGTAAACGATCTGATCGAGGCACTCACAAAGTCGGTTGCGGACACCAACTACCTGCAGAATGACACGCTTTCCTGGATCAAGATGCTTGCATGGGGTACTTGGAAGGGACTCGGGTGGAGCGCCATCATTTATATAGCCGCGATCTCGGGTGTCGATCAGAGCCTCTACGAAGCCGCAATGGTGGACGGAGCCGGACGGTTCAAGAGAATGTGGCACATCACGGTTCCCGCGCTGATCCCCACCTACTGCGTAATGCTTATGCTTTCCATAGCGAACATCCTTTCCAACGGAATGGAGCAGTACCTCGTTTTCTCAAACCCCATAAACAAGAACACCCTGGAAGTGCTGGACCTTTACGTTTACAACCTCGGTATCGTAAACAGTAACGGCGGAGCGATGATACCTCTTTCAACGGTGGTTTCCATGGCAAAGTCTTTGATAAGTGTATTCCTGCTGTTTGTAGCCAATAACGTTTCAAAGGCCATTCGCGGCGAGAATATCATATAGGGGGTGTGCTATGGCTGACAAAAAGAAAAATTCAAAGCGTGATTCGAGCTTTGGTCTCATAATCTACAAGAACACAGCGGGAGACAGGATCTTTGACATCGTAAACATCATTTTCTTTACGATTTTCATGATACTTTGCGTTTTCCCGTTCTACTACCTCTTCATCAACACGATCTCAAACAACGATCTGGTAAACAGAGGTATGGTCACGTTTTTCCCGAGAGGGATACACTTAAACAACTATCTGGCTCTTCTGAACGTAACGGGACTCGGACAGTCCTTCACGGTAACGATAATGAGGACGTTGATCGGAACGGCTCTCATGGTCGCGATCTCCGGATTTGCGGGCTACATCGTTACAAAGCAGCACATGTGGAAGAGAAAGATCTGGTACAGGATGATCGTAATCACCATGTACTTTAACGCGGGCCTCATTCCATGGTATCTGAACATGCTGATGCTGGGCCTCACCAATTCCTTTTGGGCATATATAATTCCCGGAATGGTGGCTCCTTACAACATCATTCTCGTAAAGACCTATGTCGAGTCGATCTCTCCGGAACTTGAGGAGAGTGCGCTGCTTGACGGCGCTACCACTATGCAGGTGTTTACAAAGATCATATGGCCGCTTTCAAAACCCATACTCGCGACGATCGCGATCTTCGGAGCCGTCGGTAACTGGAACTCCTTCCAGGATTCGCTGCTCCTCATGAACGATGCGAGCCTTTTCACTTTACAGCACAGGTTGTACATTTACCTGAATCAGACTACGGACCTCGGATCACTTATGGATTCGGCGATGGCGAACAGGATTGCGTCCGGAACCCTTTCCAATAGGATCATAAAATACACCATTTCAATGGTTACGGTCATTCCGATACTTCTTGTCTACCCATTCATGCAGCGCTACTTTGTCAAGGGCATAATGTTGGGCGCGGTCAAGGGCTGACGGAACCGGAAAAGAGGAAAAAGAGAGGAGATAATTATGAAGAGAAGAATTTTAGGTCTGCTTCTTTCTGCTGTGGCGGTGCTTTCGCTCACAGCCTGCGGAGGGGCAAAGGGTTCGGCAAAGAAGAACGAAGAGCCCATCACGATCACTGTTTTTTCGGAACTTGCCAATTATTCGGGCATACAGGGAGGCTGGAGTGCAGCCCTTCTTGAGGACAAGTTCAATGTTAAACTGAACATCATTCCCGAAGCGGAAGGCACCTACGAAACAAGGGTGGAAGCAGGAAATCTGGGAGACATAGTGGTTTGGGGAAGTGACGGAGCAAACTACCAGAATGCGGTTAAACTCGGCCTCCTCTACGATTGGGAAGAAGACGATCTTTTAAAGGAATACGGATCTTACATAAACGAGCATATGCAGCTCGCACTTGAAAACAACAGAAAGATCTCCGGCGACGGAACAAAGATCTACGGTTTCGGACATGCCGTTGCACCCAGCGCAGACGCACATTCCGCCTTTTTCTACACCTGGGATGTGAGATGGGATCTCTACAAGCTGCTGGGGTATCCGGAAGTCAGGAACATGGACGATCTCTACAACGTACTTGTAAAGATGAAGGAGATCTGCCCCACGGATGAAGCGGGAGAGCCCACATATGCCCTGTCCATGTGGCCCGACTGGGACGGCGACATGTGCATGTATGTTAAGTGCATAGCGACCACCTACTACGGCTACGACGGAGATCTGGGTCTCGGTCATTACGACGCAAAGACCGGAGATTTCTACGGCGCACTTGATGATAACAGCCCCTATCTTAACATGCTGGCATGGACAAACAAGCTTTACAGAGCAGGTCTCATCGACCCCGATTCCATGTCCCAGACCTACAATGATATGGCTGAAAAGCTGGCAAACGGCGGAGTTCTTTTCTCTGTATTTAATTACGCCGGACGTTCCGGATACAACACACTTGAGCATCTTAAGGACGGGAAGATGATGTTCTCACTTTGTCCCGCAGATGCTCACACACCCGTTGCGGGAATGAACCCCTACGGCGGATCCAGGATCTGGTCCATCGGCGCAAACACACAGTATCCCGAGCTTTGCATGGAGATCATCAACTGGCTGGCAACTCCCGACGGAGCAATGACATCCTGGTACGGACCCAGAGGTCTCACATGGGATTACGATGAGGAAGGCTGGATCTACTTCACTGAGCTCGGTGAAAAGACAAATGCCGACTCTAATTACGACATGGCGGGTGTTACGTTCAAGTCGCTCGATACCGGTAAGGAATATGCACTCTCCGGAACATTCAATGACGGATGCATACAGATCAACAACACAACATGGGACAATGCCGCCGTAAATCTTGATTCCAAGCACGGCGAGACCTATGACAAGGACACCTGGAAGACACAGCTTGAAAAGGATTTCACTCCCATTCAGCAGGATTGGGTAGATCGAACAGGCTGCAACACTACTCAGGAGTACTTCGAAAAGACCGATTACTACTTACAGCCCGCAACAAAGGGCTACGTATCGCCCGAAAAATCTCCCGAACTGGAGACGGTATGGTCACAGGTAACGGATTGCCTTACACAGTACTCATGGAATGCCATTTACGCATCATCCGAAGCGGAGTACAATTACATAGTTAAGGAAATGATCAAAAAGTGCAGGGCATACGGCTACGACCAGTGCCTTGAGTGGAGCAGGAGCGCTGCAAAAGCAAAATTTGCTTCACAGATCAAATAGACGAAAGAAAGCTCTATAATACCGTTTTGAAAGGCTGCAAATGAAAAATCTCTTTGGGATAAACAGTAAATTTATTGAATTCATGAATACAGTCGCCGATGTGGCAGTGATCAATTTTTGCCTCCTGATCGGATGCATTCCCGTGGTCACTGCCGGAGCATCGGTAATAGCGGCGTTTAATGCGGCACTTAAGATCTACGATGCAAAGGACACTCACATCTTCAGACAGTTTTGGAAGGCATATGTCGAAAACCTGAAACACGGTATCATCCTGACCTTGGGCTTCGGCGTGATCCTTTACGGACTGTGGCTGGATCTTCAGCTTTTTGAAGCGGTTGAAGGAAATCCTGTGTATTTCCTTATTATCGGGCTGATAGTGTTCTTCGTCATGCTCATTCACATGATGTACATTTTCCCGCTTGAAGCGAGATACGAGGGGACTCTCATCCAAAACTTGAGGAACGCAAGGAAGATCGGTATCAGGTTCTTCACAAAGACTTTGCTCATCTTAGTGCTCTGGGTGATCGAGATCCTTTTGTTCTACGCGGTCAATGATGTGCTTTTTGTGATCGGATGCCTTATCGGACCCATGACTCTCATCATGACGGATGCGGGGATCGTGCTTCCCGTATTCAAGGAACTTGAGCGTGAGCAAAGAAGTGGTGAAAACGGAGAAGAATTCAGCGTTTCCCCCGAAAATTGACAAAAAAAATTGTGCAAACTGCACAATTTGAACCCCTGTTTTTCTACACATCCGATATTGATATCGGATGTTTTTTAATCTATAATCTTAACCCGTGGGGAAACCCACAAAACAGAGTACCCATGACGAGGGTGGCAGTTCCCGGAGGATTCATTCCGAAGGGAGGTGATGCTTATGACAGATTTCGAGATATTATCTCTCGTGTTTGAGGCGATCGGTCTACTGATCTCCTCAAATATTCTTGTTGTAACACTGCTTTCCTTTCTTGACAAAAGAAAGAGTAAGCGAAAATAAAAATGCCTCACTCGTCTGAACCCCGAGTGAGGCGGTGTCCGTAAGGACATTCCAATCACATTCGGGAGCTTCCACTTTTTGGAGTGGGTACTCTCTTTAATGGAAATATAACACATATGAGGGGCAATTTCAAGCATTTCAGGAGAGTAAAATGAAAAAAACAATTTTAAAAAAGGGGAGGCACCACCTGTCTACAGTGGTGATCACTTGTCTCATTCTGATTTCTGTTTCGGGATTTCTTGAAGGCTGCAGCTGTGCAAAACCCCAAAATCCAAAAGATGTACCGTCGGTAATTTCGCAGCCGACAGTTACAGCAGCTCCCACACCTTCACAAACCTTAAGTAGCAATCCCCTTGAACCCTCGACAGGCTCGGGTTCAGAACAGGGCATTGCGAATCCTACACCGACGGATACACCAACCCCTACGTTAAGCCCTACGCCGACGGACACGCCTACACCCACAGTGACACCTACACCGGATCCTGTAAAGGCTGTTGACGATTACGTCTGGACCACGGGAAAGGCTAACTTAAGGGCAGAAGCGGATGTGAATGCAGCGCTTCTTACGACGGTCCCGAAGGATACGAAGCTTCATAGGACGGGAGTCCATGAGAACAAGTGGAGCAGGGTAGAGTATGACGGCTTTGTGGGATTCATATCCTATAAGGCATTGACTGCGGAACCCACTCCCACACCTACCAACACGCCTGTTCCGACTGCGACCAATACGCCGACACCTAAACCTACTGCGACAAAGAAGCCGGCTCATACACCGACTCCCTCGGCCTTTGCTACTCCTTTACCCACCAAGGCTCTTTATCCCACCTTCGCACCTTCAGAAAACAAGGTTGTGAATGAGGTACATGAACCAAATAAATGGGGGAAGGGGATAGACACGACGACCACGACCTATGAGGACGGAACGGTGGTTGAGGTGAACACGGACAAGGATGGTACGGCAACGATCATCACTTATCCTGACGGGACGGAGGTTTCGAGCGGAACTGAAGTTGACTGGACTTATGTCGTTCATCCGGATGGTAGCAATGAGATCATTGAAGAAAGCGGCTTAACGACCTTTCAGCTCGCTGACGGATCAAGCTACAGTGTCCAGTGCTTTGATGAGCCCACTTACGGGATCAAGGTGTTCTTCAGATACGGATCCGACGGTAACATGAGGGATGCGGTCATCTGTAACTCCGACGGAAGCTTTAACAAGTGGTCGGGGAAACACTACGACTGTAAGTCCATCTCGTTCGGCTTCGGGCCTTGCTTCAATGTCTTTGAGGTGGACTCTGACGGAAATGTTGTCGGAGACAACTGGAACACATTCTACACCTGGGACGGACCTTTTTACGATTATTAAACATTAAAGTTCAGACGGAAGGCAGACCGTCTGACGCGATCTTTGGCAGCATGCATGGCATGCTGCCGTGGGTCGTACACATCTGCTTTTTTTGTTGGGTATGATAATGAGGAAAAACACTCTTAAAAATATATATCGTTTCATTGCATCGGTACTTATCCTGATATTCTTTTCGGGGACTGTTCACATTGAAGCTTTCGGAGCATCGGGAGGAAATGAAAACATCCTCTGGGATGATGCTTTTTCGGGAGCGGGAGCTGCAGAGATCACCTTCAGAAGCTACCTTTACTTTGAGGTTTACGATGAAGACACGGGAGAGTTCCTTGGGACTATTCACATGGACAAGCAGTCCGGAGGATCCTCCATTGACGGAACATATGTTCTCAAATATAACGGTGAAGCCCTTCTTTATTACAGAAACGATGGGAATAACTGCCGACTCACTGCGGGAAATCCGAATGCTTTCCGATTTGACTTCTACCAATACCTCTACAATAACCCTCAGAAGTCCATACGGGGACGGGAGCACTACATAGTTAAAGCCGTATCCACTGTCCTTGTATATGCGAGAGACAACCACGTGGGACCTTATAACGGATCGGGATGGAAGACGGAGAGCGACATTGAAAGGCTTGACCGTGAAGGATGGAAGGTGGATACGTCATCAAAAAGCGGAGGAAAGGGAGACGGACACTATCTTTCGGGAGACATCTACTTAAGCTCTTCACAGCAGGCAAACATAAGGAGCATCATAACTAACGGATGGACAGAACGTTTCACTCCGGAAGGATCGTCCTGTAAGGTGACTTACGATGCTAACGGAGGAAAGGTGAGAGGTGTATCAAACTTTCCATCAACTGTTAAAGCCTATGAAGGCATCTGTATCTCCGACATACCCATAAGAGAAGGATATTACTTCTGGGGATGGAGCAGAACGAAGTTCACGGCAGGGAAAGGTCCTTCGGATTACTTTGATATGTATCACGGGGGAGACACCCTTTATGATGTGTGGGAAAGAACGACGCTGTACGCAGTCTGGGGTACCACTCCCTTCGGAGGAGACCACAGCCCCGCTCATGTGCATACTTTCGTAAAGAAACAGAACTATACGGGTACGAACTGTCCGATATGCGGAGAAAGACTCTACTTCTGGGGACTCACCTGCTCTTCCTGCGGAGAGTATGAGAGGGGAGAAAACGTGCCCCACACATGCCCCGATGCCCAGCTTATCTACGTGAGCGGAGAATGCAGGGTGTGCGAGATGGGCGGTGTGAACCACGGAAGCACCATAAGGACAGGAGATGTACAAAGGATCC
>JAEFAR010000081.1 GCA_016287675.1 Lachnospiraceae bacterium | reverse complement strand
CGCAATCCGCTACGCTACTTGCTCATTAAGCGGGGGCGGTTACTGCTACGCAGAATATGCAAGGTGCTGAAACTCTTTGAAAGTGAACTTTCAGAGTTTTAGCACCTTGCATATCTGTGAACAGTAAAACTTTATAGAAATTTAATAATTTAAATTGCACAAATCTCTTGCACAATTCAAAAAAAGGGTGTATAATGCGACCCGTTGTGACCTTGATAGCGATGAAACGGAGGTTGCCGAGCCTTGTGGCCCGGGTTTTCCGCGGAGCAAATGTCAAGTTATGATACCTGGCGACAAGTCACTGTACCAAACAATAGTTGCGAGAGCAACAGACGTGCGAATTCAGCCTATTCGGGAGGTTGAGAGATCATAAGCAGCCAAGGGATGACCTTGGTTTGTTATTCCGACAGGCAGGAAACACACGGTAGCGTGTACAGTCACCGCTTGTCGTACTTAGTTCCAAAAAGTGCGAATAAGGAGGCGACATTTTTTATGGCTAATCAGAAGAACGTGATGAGAATCACACTCAAGGCGTACGATCATCAGCTTATCGACGCATCAGCTGCAAAGATCGTTGAGACTGCAAAGAAGACAGGATCTAAGGTAAGTGGTCCCGTTCCCCTTCCTACAAAGAAGGAAATCGTTACGATTATCCGTGCCGTACATAAGTACAAGGATAGCCGTGAGCAGTTCGAGCAGAGAACTCACAAGAGACTGATCGATGTTATCGATCCTACACAGAAGACTGTAGATGCTCTTTCGAGACTTGAGATCCCTGCAGGCGTACACATCGTAATCAAGATGTAATTACCTGCACAAAACGTTCCGGAAACATCGGAACATAGATGGTTCCTTCAACCATCTGGAATGACCGCATGGCGTCCTTTCCTAATATATAAGGTAAGAGAAACGGTGTGGTCCGCTGTAGATTTTTGAAAGGAGATTCAAAATGAAGAAAGCTATTTTAGCTACAAAGATCGGTATGACACAGATCTTTGACGAAAACGGGTTAGCAATCCCCGTAACAGTACTTCAGGCTACTCCCAATGTTGTTACTCAGGTTAAGACCGTAGAGAACGACGGATATGCCGCAGTACAGGTTGGCTTCGGTGACATCAGAGAGTCACTTGTCAACAAGCCCCGCAAGGGACAGTTTGCAAAAGCAGGCGTTTCAAACAAGAGATTTCTTAGAGAATTCAGATTTGAAAATGCCGAGGAGTACAAGGTAGGCCAGGAGATCAAGGCTGATGTGTTCGCTGCAGGCGATAAGATCGATGCAAGCGGTATCACAAAGGGTAAAGGTTTCCAGGGTGGTATCAAGAGATTCGGTCTCTCCAGAGGACCCATGAAGCATGGTTCCAAGTACCACAGACATGCAGGATCCAACGGTCCCGCTACTACACCCGGCCGTGTGTTCCCCGGTAAGCATATGCCCGGACAGATGGGTAATGTAAAGGCTACAGTTCAGAACTTAGAGGTTGCAAGAGTAGATGCTGACAAGAATCTCATCCTCGTTAAGGGAGCTGTTCCCGGTCCTAAGAAGGCGTTAGTTACCTTAAAGGAAACCGTTAAGATCGGTAAGTAATCTCTAAGAAAGGAGGAACAACTAAAATGGCAAACGTAAAAGTTTATAATATGGAAGGCAAGGAAGTTGGTTCTATCGAACTCAACGATTCAGTCTTCGCAACAGAAGTAAATGAACATTTGATGCATATGGCTGTTGTTGGACAGCTTGCAAATAAGCGTCAGGGAACCCAGAGCGCTCTTACAAGAGCAGAAGTCAGCGGTGGCGGAAGAAAGCCTTGGAAGCAGAAGGGCACAGGTCACGCAAGACAGGGTTCAACAAGATCACCCCAGTGGGTTGGCGGCGGTGTTGTATTCGCTCCCAAGCCGAAGGAGTATTCTCTCAAGATGAACAAGAAGGAAAAGGCAGCTGCTATCAAGTCCGCTCTTTCCGCTAAGGTTGCAGAGAGCAAGTTCGTAGTTATCGATGATCTTGCACTTGCTGAGATCAAGACAAAGAAGATGACTTCTCTCCTTGATGCTCTCAAGCTTGACAAGGCTCTCGTAGTTATGGATGCTAACAAGGACAACAACAACGTTATCCTTTCCGCAAGAAACATTCCTGATGTTAGAACAACAGCTTCAAACAGCATCAATGTATTCGATATCTTAAAGTATGACACAGTTGTTATCGCAAAGGATGCTGTAAAGCAGATCGAGGAGGTGTACGCATAATGGCAGATCTTAAGTATTATGACGTTATCTTGGCTCCCATCGTTACAGAGAAGAGCATGAACTCCATGTCTGAGAAGAAGTACGCATTTTCCGTTAATCCGGATGCTACAAAGACACAGATCAAGGAAGCAGTTGAGAAGATGTTTGCAGGCGCAAAGGTTGCAAAGGTCAACACAATGACACTTGACGGAAAGACACGCAGACGTGGTATGACACAGGGCAAGACTTCCGAGAGAAAGAAGGCAATCGTTCAGCTCACAGCTGACAGCGCCGACATCGAAATCTTCACAGGCCTGTAAAAAGAAATGAGTTTGCCGATAAGGCAGACTTTAAATGAAAAGTCAGCGGCGTGGAAAAATAGGAAGTTCCTAAATGTATCGTGTCGCTTAGTTGAAAGGAGTTATAAAAATGGGAATTAAAACATATTCTCCCTATACACCTTCCAGAAGAAATATGACCGGTTCCGATTTCTCGGAGATCACATGCACAACACCTGAGAAGTCTCTTCTTGTATCTCTTAAGAAGAACTCCGGTCGTAACAATCAGGGAAAGATCACAGTCAGACATCAGGGCGGTGGTTCCAGAAGAAAGTACAGAATCATCGACTTCAAGAGAAACAAGGACGGTATTCCTGCTAAGGTTCTTACAGTTGAATACGATCCTAACAGATCCGCTAACATCGCACTCGTTTGCTATGCTGACGGAACAAAGAGCTACATCCTTGCTCCCGCAGGTCTTCAGATCGGCTGGACAATCATGAACGGCGAGACAGCAGAAGCCAGAGTTGGAAACTGCCTGCCTTTAAAGAACATCCCCATCGGTACAATGGTTCATAACATCGAGCTCACACCCGGCAAGGGCGGACAGCTTGTACGTGCAGCAGGTAACGCAGCACAGCTTATGGCTAAGGAAGGAAAGTACGCAGTTCTTCGTCTTCCCTCCGGCGAGATGAGAATGGTTCCCATCGAAGGCCGTGCCACAATCGGTCAGGTCGGCAACATCGACCACAACCTTATCAACATCGGTAATGCAGGACGTAAGCGTCACATGGGTATCAGACCTACAGTAAGAGGTTCCGTAATGAACCCCAACGATCACCCTCATGGTGGTGGTGAAGGTAAGTGCCCTGTTGGTCGTCCCGGCCCTGTTACCCCTTGGGGTAAGCCTGCTCTTGGTCTTAAGACAAGAGATAACA
>JAEFAR010000080.1 GCA_016287675.1 Lachnospiraceae bacterium | reverse complement strand
AAGATCACCGTCTTGTCCTTGGTTGCTGTCAGCATAGCGTGATTCAATTGATATTCAGCGATGGGATCCAGCGCACTGGAGGGTTCATCCAGGATCATAAGCCCCGCATCCTGATAGAATACTCTGGATATCGCCAGTTTCTGGGACTCGCCGCCGGACATATCCACGCCGTCATCCCTGGTTTCCGTGGTAAGATAGGTCCCCGTGCCATTTTCCATCTTGTCGACTCTCTTCAGCAATCCGCTGTCCGAAAGGGAATCTCTTACCTTTTCTTCCTCATTTCCGCTAAGATTATCCATGACCACATTTTCCGAGATCGTGCCCGCAAATATCTTAAAGTCCTGGAAAACAACGCCGATGGACCTTCTGAACTTCTCCACTTCGTAGGCCTTTATATCGTTTCCGTCCATAAGGATCCTGCCGCCCACCGGATCGTAAAGCCTCATCAAAAGCTTTACAAAAGTGGTCTTCCCCGCTCCGTTGTAACCTACCAGAGCGATCTTTTCGCCCGGCTTTATGTTAAGATTTATGTCCTTAAGCAGCATCTCTCCGGTCTTGTTGTAGGCAAAAGACAGGTTTTCCACCCGCACCTCCTTCGCGCACTGCTCCGGTTCCTTCCCATCCGTAGAGACGATCTTCTTCTCGTACTCCAGGAAGTTTCGTATCTTCTGCACGTAAAGGCTTGTCTCGCAGGCAAAGGGATAAGTGTCCGTGAACACCCTGAGCCCCCTCTTCATCCTTCCGAAGGAATTGTAGAGGATGGCAACGCTTGAAAAGTAAAGCGATCCCCAAACCGTAGCCCTAAGCACCAGATATGCAATATAGATGACATCGCAGAAGAAATCGTTTCCAATGTATTTCGCCACATAGCTCATTAAAAAATGCTTTCCGGCATATCTCTTCTCGACGCCCGCAACTTCCTCATTCGCCTTATCAAAATCCTTATAAAGTATATCCCCGACTTCAGGGTTCAAGCGCATTTCCTTTGCACAATTGGGCAGATAAAATACTCTCTTCACATAATCCCTCTTTCGTTCGTAGGGATTTCTGGACACCCTGATCTTGTAGGAAAGCTTATTATATGCCTGCATGAAGAAGAAGGTAAGCAGGAAGGATCCCACCGCAAACAGTATGGAAAGCCCGTCCTTCTTCATAAAATATATGCCTGTGGTGATAAAGGTGGCAAGTCCCGCAAAAAAGTTGCAGAGAAACTGTATGCACCTATCTATCTGCTTGTCTACCTCAGAGATCGCCAGCACCATCTCGTTGTAATAGTCGGGATTGTCATAGCATTCCAGATCCAGCTCTTTGGCCTTGTCATAAAGCATGAGTTTGATCTTTTTGCTGACCTTGGGTCCTTCCTTGGCGCGCACATAATCTCCTACCCACACGGTAAAGACCATGCCGATGGATATACACACAAACAAAAGGATGATGGCCGCAGCCACCTTCTTAAAAGGATAGCCGAATTCCGCTGCCTCCAGCACATAACCTATGCACACGGTGTGCTCAAAGAAAATGGAAACCTGGTTTCTCACCGCATCCAGTACCGGAAATATGACAAGTGCGGGGGAAGCCTTAAAACATAGCTTTATCAAAAACATATTATTCAGCAACACCTTCTTAAAGGGCTGCTTGTTCTCGTCTTTTTTACTTTTGCTCATACCGCTGCCTCCTTCTCGTCAATTGCAAGATAGTTGTTGGCCTGACGGCGATACATCTTTGCATATTTCCCGTCAAGCTTCATAAGGTCCTCATGGGAGCCTTCCTCCACCAGCCGGCCTTTTTCAAGCATAAACACCTTGTCGCAGTGCTTGACGCTGGACAGTCTGTGGGATATGAACAAAAGGGTATGGTCGCTTCCTTCTTTTGTGATGTTATTGAAAAGATCGTACTCCGCAATGGGATCCAGAGCACTTGAAGGCTCGTCAAAGATCTTTACGGGGGCGGGCTTTGCAAAAGTCCTGGAAACCGCCAATTTCTGACTTTCACCGCCCGAGAACACGGCACCGTTTTCGTCGAATTCCTTCGTCATCACGGTATCTGTGCCCTTTTCCAGCTTCATTACGCGCTCGTACACTCCCGACTTTTTAAGCGCATTACTTACCACCTCGTCATCGTTTTCATAATGACGTCCCATCAATACATTGTCCCTTATGGACATGCCCATTATTGCAAAGTCCTGGAAAGTGGTGGCAAAAAGGTCTCTGTAGGCATGAAGGTTGTATTCTTTAATGTCCCTGCCGTTCAGTCTGATAACTCCGGAAGTCGGATCATAGAGCCTCAACAGCAGTTTTATGATCGTGGTCTTTCCTGCTCCGTTATGCCCCACCAGCGCCACATTTTGCCCTTTTTTGACAGTAAACGAAAGATCCTTTATGGTTTCTTCGTCAGTGTACGAGAAGGAAACATTGTCAAACTCCAAAGACTCAAAGCTCTCCGGAACGATACCGTCGTAATCCTCGGGTATCTTCTCTTCGTACTCCAGAAAGCCCCTCAGATTGTTGATAAAAACGCCATCCTTCATGAAGTTCACGATATCGTCAAAGAGTCCGATCAGTATCCAGGTCATGGATACCATCATACTCGTCATGATGGTCAGATCCGCAAGGGAGATGGATCTTGTCACCAGATTTCTGTATATGGCGTAAAACAGAACTCCTTCAAAGATGACCGAGAAAGTGAAGGTTATCTTCCAGAAGTTGGTAAAAGCATTGGGAAAGGCATATCTTTTCGCGGCACGTATGTTATTATCCGTAGCATCGCTGTATTGCCTTTTAAGTATGTTATATACGTTAAAGAGCCTGATCTCCTTGGCATAGTCCGGAAGATACATGGCTCGGCTCACGTAGTTCAGCATCTTGTTTCCCGCCACCTGTTCCTTGTAGCGCTTGTATTCATATTTATTCTTGATGCTTCCGAAAACAAAATTACCCACCAAAGGGCAGATAATAAATATGACCGCAAATTTATCGATGGTAAACATCAGATAAAATACAAAGCCTGTGGCTATGGTACCAAAGATGATACCCCAGAATCGCTTCAAAACATCGCCTATCTTCTCATCGGCTCCGTCCATGGCCATGGTATATTGATTGTAAAAATCGGAATTTTCGTAACAGCTGAGTTCCACATTCCTTGCCTTGTCGAACAGCATATGATAGAGCTTACCGTACAAACGTGTGCCCTCTATCGGCAACGTCACGTTCTGAAAGTAATGCTCATACAGATTCAGAAGCCCGATCACAAGCCCGCAAATGCCTATATAGGCCAGGATCTTGCGATAATCCTCATTGTTTTCCAAATATCCTACGATCTTTTTCATAAAGACCGAGGAAAAGAAAACCCATTCGAAATATCCCATGACAGACATGAATATCACATTGATAAACAGCCGCATCGAAAATTTCTTCCCGAGTTTGAGAGCATAAAACGCATTTTTAAGCGTTTCACC
>JAEFAR010000011.1 GCA_016287675.1 Lachnospiraceae bacterium | reverse complement strand
TCGAAGTCACCACCGGTTCAAGGGACGACGGTACAGCCTACTCCTTCTTCAATTTCTTCCGTAAGCTTGGTCAGGTGGTTGCAGCCATATGCGTTAACGGCGCGCTTCTCGGAATGAATTACAAGTATGAAAAGGGTGCTGTGCAGACCACGGAGAACCTTAAGAAGATGTACGACCTGGCGACACTGATCCCTGCTGTCCTCTTCGCGCTCATGGCAGTGATACTCTTCTTCCTCTACCCCCTTTCCAAGGCAAGGGTTGAGAAACTCCAGGTCGAAAAGGAAGAAAAGCTGAAAGAAGCCTACGAAAACAAGACCATAGACATTGCGTGAGGATACTGTTAAAGGAGTACCGGATGAAGTACAGTCATTTATTTAAGATCACGGATCACAGCGATTCAAGCTACTTTTTTAAGTCGGAGGAGGAAGAAGGGAAAAGCATATGTTCCCGTATCGACTTCTTTAAAAACTGCATAAGAGTTTCTTTTGTGAGAAGTGATGAGCCGTTGCTGCCCACATTCACCATATGCCCGGATGGAAAGTGCACAAGAAAAGGGCGTGACAAGCTGAGTACCGCCGGATTTGAGACAGTTACACCTGCGGCTTCCGAAATTCCCTGCGCTCATCCTGAGGGCAAGGGAAAAACATACAGGTTCGTGACGGACCTGGCGGAGATCGAGCTGAACACCTTCGGATTCGGACTAAAGGTTTTGAAGGCCGGAACGGAAGAAGCTGAAAAGCGGCTTTTGTTCAGGGACCGGGACTATATTTCATTAAATCTCGGACATGAGCTGGGACGAGGCAGCATGCACTTCATTTCCAGAGAGCCGGGAGAAAAGATCTTCGGCCTGGGAGACAAGAGCGGAGATGTTAACAAGTACGGAAGAAGCTTCAAGATGGCGGCGAGTGATGCCATGGGCTTTGATGCGGCTTCCTCGGATCCTCTTTACAAGCAGCTGCCCTTTTACATCTGCGAGAATTCCAACGGGGCTTACGGCATTTATTACGACACCTACTCCAACGGGGAATTCTCCTTTGGAAAAGAGCTTAACAATTACTATATTCCTTTCAAGTCCTTCAGATGCAATGAAGAAAACCTGGTGTACTACGTGATCTTCGGAACTGTTCCGGAGATAGTACGGCATTTTTCGGAAATGTGCGGCCCCATCATGTTCCCGCCCAAGTGGACATTAAAGTACTGCGGAAGCACCATGGCCTACACCGATGCGCCTGACGCTGACAGACAGCTCCGAAACTTCATAGATACATGTAAAAAATACGGCATATCCCCCGGAGGCTTCTACCTTTCCAGCGGATACACCCAGATCGGAGAAAAGCGCTACGTTTTCCACTGGAACACAGACAAAGTGCCTTCACCCGAAGGGCTTGCAGGATACTTTAAGGATGCGGGAGTTGAATTCCTCCCAAATGTAAAGCCTGCGTTTTTGACAGATCATCCCCTTTACGACGAGATCGCGAAAAAAGGCTGGTTCCTTCATTACAAGGACGGAACCCCCGCCATCTTCCCTTTCTGGTCGGGCTACGGAAGCTACTTTGATTTCACAAACCCGGAAGCCTTTGATTTCTGGAGGGATTGCGTTAAAAAGCAGCTGGTGGACAAGGGCTATAAAAACATATGGAACGACAACAACGAGTACGATGTCTGCGACGAGGAAGTGTGGGCCCACGGGTTCGGAACACCTGTCAGGGCAGCGGAGATCAGGCCTCTTTTCTCATTCTTGATGACCATGGCCAGCCTGGAAGCCCAGGACAGGAGTATCAGGACCTACGCGGTTTCAAGATGCGGGATAGGCGGACTTCCGCGTATCGCAGCCACATGGACCGGAGACAACCGCACGAGCTTTGAAGACTTTAGATTTAACCACAAGATGGGTATGACCATGTCTCTTTCGGGTTTTTACAACTTCGGTCAGGACATCGGAGGCTTTGCGGGACCTGCTCCCTCCAAAGAGCTGTTCATGAGATGGATACAGTACGGGATCTTTACCCCCCGCTTCACGCTCCATTCCTGGAATCCCGACGGAAGTTCCACCATGCCCTGGCTCTATCCTGATCTGATCCCCAATGTAAAAAGGCTGTTTGACCTTCGCGAGAGTTTCATTCCCTATCTTTACAACGAGGTATACAGAAGCGTAAAGACTCACGATCCTATTATTTATCCCGTGTTCCTGAAACATCCGGGCTACGATGTGGAAAGCGATGCTTTTTACTTCGGAGATTCTGTCCTTGCCTGTCCTGTGTTTGATGAGGGTGCGGACAGAGTGACGGTTGAACTGCCTAATGTGCCAACCGGCTGGTACAGAGGAAAGAGAGAAAAAAGAAATGAGGAGGCCGGTGATCCCGTCTTCACAGGTAAAGTTACCACTGACGCTCCTTGGGACGGGCTTCCTGTCCGGTTTGTAAGGGCCGGATCCGTTGTCCCCATGCAGGAAGAGGGGAAGACGGTGTTTTATGTATATGCCCTGGATAAAGGGACATTCAGCTACGAATTTCTTAACGACGACGGAGTGTCGATCCTTCCTGAAAATCCGCCCATCATCCGTTTCACGGTGGATTGCGGCGAAGAAAATGTCAGGGTAAAAGTTGAAGGAACCGAAGAAAAGGTTTCCCTGCAGGTCATCGATCACAAAAACAGGAAAGTGATCGCCGAAATCCAGCGGATCTAAAGAAAAGCAGACAGACATGCAAAAGGCGGTTTGTCTGCTTTTTTGTACCTTGACAAAATAAAGTTTCTACATTAAAGTAACTCTGTATAATTTTTAAATGGGGAAGTTTGCCCAAAAATTTCCTCAAAACCCGAAAACCTTTAAAAACGGCTTTCGGGAAACACAGCCGATAAAAAAGTAAAGGAGGACGCGTGCAAAGGGTGCACGTAAATAATCTTATGGCTAAAGACAACAACAATAACAACAAGAAAATGGTGGAAGCGATAACCTCTATGGGAGAGGATTTTGCGCAGTGGTACACCGACGTAGTCAAGAAAGCAGAGCTCATCGACTACTCATCCGTAAAAGGATGTCTCATCATCAAGCCCTATGGCTATGCTATATGGGAAAACATACAGCATGAGCTGGACAGGCGTTTTAAGGAAACAGGCGTAGAAAATGTCTACATGCCTCTTTTCATTCCCGAAAGCCTTTTGGAGAAGGAAAAGGATCATGTTGAGGGTTTCGCTCCCGAAGTGGCGTGGGTAACCCAGGGCGGATTACAGCCCTTACAGGAGAAGCTGTGCGTTCGTCCCACTTCCGAAACACTTTTCTGCGATTTTTATAAGAATCTTATCCAGTCCTACAGAGATCTTCCCAAGGTTTACAACCAGTGGTGTTCTGTAGTTCGCTGGGAAAAGGAGACCAGACCCTTCCTTCGTTCAAGAGAATTCTTGTGGCAGGAAGGTCACACCATTCATGCGACCGAGGAGCAGGCTGAAGCGCGTACCGTACAGATGCTGAACCTCTATGCCGATTTCTGCGAGGATTTCCTTGCTATTCCCGTAGTTCGCGGACAGAAGACGGAGAAAGAAAAGTTTGCGGGTGCGGAAGCTACCTACACCATCGAAGCTCTCATGCATGACGGTAAGGCTCTCCAGTCCGGTACCAGCCACAACTTCGGCGACGGATTTGCAAGAGCATTCGGCATACAGTACGCAGACAAGAACAACCAGCTTCAGTATGCACATCAGACATCCTGGGGCGTTTCCACACGTATCATCGGAGCCATCATCATGGTTCACGGCGATGATTCGGGTCTTGTACTTCCTCCCAGAGTTGCACCTACCCAGGTCATGGTCATTCCCGTTCAGATGCAGAAGGAAGGCGTGCTTGAGAAGGCTACAGAGCTTTACAACAGGATCGCAAAGGTTGCAAGAACAAAGATCGACGATTCCGACAAGACGCCCGGCTGGAAGTTTGCGGACTGTGAGATGCGCGGTATCCCTGTAAGAGTAGAACTCGGACCCAAGGACATTGAAGCGGGTCACTGCGTGATCGTAAGAAGAGATACAAGAGAAAAGATCGTTGTAGATCTTGATGAGATAGAAACAAAGATCCCCGAGATCCTTGAGACCATCCAGAAGGATATGTTTGAGCGCGCAAAGGCTCACAGGGACAGCCACATCTGGGATGCTCACAACTATGAGGAGCTCAAGGACATCGCAGCAAACAAGCCCGGCTTCATCCGCGCCATGTGGTGTGAAGACAGAGCCTGCGAGGAGAAGATCAAGGATGAACTGGCTGTATCATCGAGATGCATGCCTTTTAACGATCAGGAGCACATCTCCGACGTCTGCGTCTGCTGCGGAAAGCCCGCAAAGAAGCTTGTTTACTGGGGTAAGGCATATTAATGGAAATTCGTTTGCCCGAAGAGGTTAAAAATATAATAGAGACCCTTACGGAAGCAGGCTTTGAGGCCTATGCCGTGGGGGGCTGCGTAAGGGATGCCATACTGGGAAGAAAGCCTCAGGACTGGGACATCACCACATCAGCCAAGCCCGAAGACGTTAAAAGGCTTTTCAGACGCACCGTGGACACCGGCATACAGCACGGAACGGTAACGGTCATGATCGACAAGACGGGCTATGAAGTCACCACCTACAGGATCGACGGGGAGTACGAAGACTGCCGCCATCCTAAGGAAGTGACCTTCACCACAAAGCTTTCCGAGGATCTTTTGAGAAGAGACTTTACGATAAATGCCATGGCCTACAACGAAAAAGAAGGCCTGGTGGATCTTTTCGGAGGCCGTGAAGACCTGGAAAAGGGACTGATCCGCTGTGTGGGAGAAGCATCCGAGCGTTTCGACGAGGATGCCCTGAGGATCTTACGGGCATTCCGCTTTGCCGCCCAGCTGGGATTTGAGATCGATGAAAAGACTTTTGAGGCCGCAAAGGAAAAGGCTCCGAATCTTGCGAAGGTCAGTGCGGAAAGGATCAGGGTGGAACTCAACAAGATCCTTCTTTCCAAAGGGCCCGACAGGCTGTTTGCCGCTCAGGAGGCGGGAGTCACCAAGGTCGTTCTTCCCGAATTTGACAGGATCCTGACAGGCGGAGCGGATGCGAGAGGTCTGCAGGGCATTAAGAACGGACTTGCCATGTCGGGAATGAGAGCCGTGAAGGCAGTTTCCCTTGTGGGAAGCATAGCCACCGACCCCAATAATGCATTTGACGAAAAGAATCTGCTGACCCTTAAATGGGCGGCGCTCCTTTCGGAATACACAGACACGGGCCTGTTTAAAGCCGATGCCGGGGAATTCACGGAAGTCCGCGGCAATGATGAGCCCGGTGAAAGATACGAAGCAGTTGCCACGTCGAAAATGGCTGATGCGGAAGAGAGCATGAAACACGACAAGGTGCGTGAGGTCATGACGAGGCTTAAATTTGACAACGAAACAAGGGACAAAGTGGTGCGCCTTACGGATTTCCACAGACAGAAGCTGATCATCGTCAATGATGTGGCTGTCCGCGGATTCATGAAAAAGATCGGCCCCGCACTCTGCCCCCTGCTTTTTGAACTCCAGACGGCCCTGATGCTGGCAGACGGATTTGTAAATGTGGACGGGGACAACACCGTTCGTGTTGCAAAGAATCTGCCTAAGCTGAACAAGGCCAAGGAAACCTACAGGATCATCTGCGAAAGAGGGGATTGTGTGTCGGTGAGCCAGCTGGCAGTCACAGGCAGCGATCTCATAGAAGCAGGTTTTGAAAAAGGACCCGAGATCGGTAAGATGCTGGATTTTCTGCTTGATAAGGTACTGATAGACCAGTCCCTTAATCAGAAGCAAAAACTTCTGGATCTTGCCTGTCTGAATTACTAGTTTATTCGGGAATTTTGATATGAGCGATCAGCAGGATACAAAAAAGAATAACGGACTGTACGAAGAAAGAAGAGTGTACGGAACGAAGAAGCAGAAGGAGAAGCTGAGACCTTCCGGCGAGATGAAGAAAGAGAAGCCGAAGCAAAACGGCGCCGGCCGTTGGGCAGTGGTGGGAATGGCTGTTCTCATGCTTTTGATCTCCGTGGGGATTGCCGGGCTTTTCAAAAAGCCGGAAGTGAAGACAGATCCCAAGGCAGGGAACGACCGGTCGGAAAACGAAGAGATCATGAAGCCCAGAAGCTTTCTTGCGGTAGTTTTGAAAGTGGACAAGGAGGAAAGGAAACTCTTTCTTCAAGACGTGGAAGAGGAAAAGGAGATTGAAGTCTTCTACGACGGATCCACCAAGTTCTACGGCAAAGAAGGTTCACTCATTACCGCAGGGGTTTTAAGGATCGGAGATCTGCTGCGCTTCACATGTAAGGACAGGGATCCCGACACTGTTGCCCTTGCCGCCCGGAGCGATGAAGTCTGGGAGAAATCCAAGATCGACGATCTGGAGATCTTTCCGGAGGAAAACCGCATGGTGATCAGGAATCAGAATTACAGATATTCCGACAATCTTTGCATCATGAACAACGGAAAGCAGGTCGATGTTTCGGAACTTCTTCCCACAGCCGACAGATACACCATCAGGGGCATAGGAACCACCGTCCTTGAGGTGGAAGTGACCATAGGACACGGGACGCTGGCTCTTGCGAATTACGACGATTTTATCGGAGGACTTGTGCTGATCGGAGCGAGATACGCTTTTGACATTAAGGATCCCGCAAACTACGTGGTACGGGAAGGCGAGTACAGAGTGGAAGCTTCCTACGGAAGGCTTTTCGGTGCGGAGACCATCAACATTGCCAGAAATGCAGTGACTGTCTTCGATCTTATCCCTTACGGCAGGGCTGCCGTTTACACTCCGACACCCACACCCGAGATCAGGATAGCGACACCCACGCCGACACCTGTTCCGGAAGGTTTTGTTTTCAAGGATCTTTCTTTAAAGAAAATGGAAAACATGGAATACGAGCTGGATGACGATCATGCTATCTATGTTTACGGACCTTTTAAAGGAGATCTTTACATTGACGGTTACTATCTGGGAACCATCCCCTGTGATTTTGAGAAGGTACTGGGGGAAGCTGAGCTGACTGTTATATATGGTAATATTGCATATACTTTTAAATACAACGGAGCCGATCACGACGGGGACGCGATACTGGATTACACATCGGCTTGCGTGGATGAATAGATGTAAGGATACGTTTTTTTGAGAAAAGGAGACAAAAATGACCGATTACAAAAAAGCCTATGAAGAATGGCTCAGCAATCCCTACTTCGATGAGAAGACCAAGGAAGAGCTCAGATCCATAGCTGACAATGACAATGAGATCAAGGAGAGATTTTACACCGATCTTGAGTTCGGTACCGGCGGACTCCGCGGCATCATCGGAGCCGGAACCAACAGAATGAACGTTTACACCGTGCGCAGGGCAACACAGGGCCTTGCCAATTACATCAAGAGAATGAACGCCTGCGAAAAGGGTGTTGCCATCGCCTTCGACTCCAGACGCATGTCACCCGAGTTTGCCGATGTGGCAGCACTCTGCCTGAATGCAAACGGCATCAAGGCATATGTTTTCGAGTCCCTTCGCCCCACTCCCGTTCTTTCCTATGCGGTAAGATATCTGGGAGCAACAGCGGGCATAAACATCACCGCCAGCCACAATCCGCCCGAGTACAACGGTTACAAGGTGTACTGGGAGGACGGCGCTCAGATCATTCCCCCTCACGATGTTGAGATCTTAAAGGAAGTAAAGAATGTTACCGATTTCAGCATGGCGCTTACAATGGACAAAGACGAAGCGGTTAAGAAGGGCCTCTACAATGTTATCGGAAAAGAGATCGATGACTCCTACACAGAGACTTTAAAGAAGCTCGTTCTGAGGCCCGAGGCCATCAAAGAATGGGGAGACAGACTGAAGATCGTCTACACACCTCTTCACGGAACAGGAAATCTTCCTGTGCGCCGTGTACTTAAGGAACTGGGCTTTAAGAATGTTACGGTCGTTCCCGAGCAGGAACTTCCCGACGGCAATTTCCCCACAGTTTCCTATCCAAACCCCGAAGCCAAGGAAGCTTTTGCCCTCGGACTTGCACTTGCAAAGAAGATCGATGCGGATCTGGTCCTTGCAAACGATCCCGATGCGGACAGACTGGGTGTTTACGTTAAGGATACAAAGAGCGGCGAGTACATTTCCCTTACCGGAAACATGTCCGGATGCCTTCTTGCGGACTATGAGATCATGTCCAAGAAGGAAAAGGACGGAAAGCTTCCCGATGACGGAATGCTGATCACAACCATCGTTTCCACCAACATGGCAAAGGACATCGCCGAGTACTATAAAACAGGCTATACCGAAGTTCTGACGGGCTTCAAGTTCATCGGCGGTAAGATGAGAGAATTTGAGGAGACCGGAAAGGGAACCTATCTCTTCGGATTCGAGGAGAGCTACGGCTGCCTTATCGGAGACCACGCACGTGACAAGGACGCCGTGGTCGCAACAATGGCACTTTGCGAGGCTGCAGCCTACTACAAGACCAAGAACATGACTCTTTGGGATGCCATGATCGAGCTCTATGAGCGTTACGGCTACTACAAGGATGACATCATTTCCGTAACCATGAAGGGCATCACCGGGTTGCAGAAAATCGGAGAGATCATGGAGACCCTCAGAAAGAATCCCGTAAAGGAGATCAGCGGTCTCAAGACTCTGGCTGTTCGCGATTACAAGCTGGATACAAGACAGGATCTTAAGACGGGAGAGATCACAAAGACAGGTCTTCCCAACTCCAACGTTCTCTACTACGAGCTGGAAAACAATTCCTACCTCTGTGTACGTCCTTCGGGAACCGAACCCAAGATCAAGCTTTACTTCGGTGTTAAGGGAACCTCCCTTGAAGATGCTGATGCAAGATCTAAAAAGCTGGGTGCGGAAGTCAAGGCACTTCTGGAAAGCATGTAAGACGGGCAACGGTTAGGAGTACTGATGATAAAATATGTTTTGATTGATCTGGACGGCACCATAACGGACTCCGAAGAGGGAGTGACGAAATGCATAGCATATGCCCTGGAGTCCTTCGGTATCAGGGTAGACAGTCTGAAAAGCCTGAGAAAGTACATCGGGCCGCCCATTACCTGGTCATTTGCCGACGCGGGGCTCACACCTGAGCAGATCGAGCCGGCGATCCGCAATTATCGCGAAAGATACGAGCGGGAAGGCCTGTTTGAAGCGAGGGTCTACGACGGAGTTCCGGAAATGCTCAAAACTCTGCATGCTGCGGGAAAGAAGCTGATCCTTGCCACTTCCAAGCCCATAGGGTTTGCCGAAAAGGTGATGAAGCATTTCGGGATGGATGTCCTCATGGACGATCTTTGCGGAGCCGGCTCCGATACGGAGAGGAACACAAAGGCTGCCGTACTGGAGTACATCCTCGAGAAACACTGCATTACGGACAAGTCGGAAGCTTTGATGCTGGGTGACACGAGATTTGACGTGGAAGGGGCCAACATCGCAGGCCTTAAGACCATGGGAGTCCTTTGGGGCTTCGGCAGTCGCGAAAGCCTGGAGAAGGAAGGCGCAGCCTACATTGTTTCCACTCCGGAAGAAGCGGCGGAAAATATTATAAATTTATAAAATATTGAAGTGCAACTGTTTGAATAGTTGCACTTTTTTGAATTCTTTGCTAAAATGGTATGAAATCGGATATATGCATTTTATGACGTTGACCAAGGAGGAAAAAACCATGGCAAAGACCGTCGGCGAACAAATGGCCATTATTAACAGTTTGCACAAAAGGCATGAAACCATTTACAGAGATTATGCCGCTAAAATGGGCGTTTCTGAAATGTGCTTTTGGATCCTGTATGCTATCTGCAGCTACAAGAGACCCATCACACAGTATGAGCTGGTCCGGGACTGGGGCTACTCCAAACAGACAGTCAATTCCGCGGCAATGAAGCTTCTTGAAGAAGGGTACATTTCCGCTTCCGAAACCAACACGGGAAGAAGAAAAAAGTATCTTGAGATGACGGAAGCCGGTGAAAAATTTGCCGAAAAGGTGGTCTATCCCATGATATTTGCAGAGAGAGCATCCCTGAATTTCCTTTCTGTTGAAGAAAGAGACTTCTTTATAGATGTTTACACAAAGCAGATGGATTTCCTGGAGAGAACGGTGGCTCCCATATCAAAATAAGATCGATCCGCATCCTTGCGGAAGTAAAGCATATTTTTTCGGCAATTACATGAAATTTCAGCATCCCCACGGGCGGGATGCTATTTTATTATTTGGTAATTGAATAATAGCTTCTGTGCCTGTACAATAAAAGAACTTGAAATTTAGACCAAGGGGTGTTTTTGAATGAGATACTACATTTCCGATTTGCATTTTTTTCACGGAGACATGAATGAGAACATGGACAACCGGGGGTTTGCTTCCGCAGAGGACATGAACGAATACATGATCGGGAAATGGAACGACAGGGTGCGAAGTAACGATGAAGTTGTGATACTGGGGGATTTTTCCTTCGGTAAGGCAGCGGAGACCATGGAGCTTTTGGAGACCTTAAAGGGCAGAAAGTATATGATCGCGGGAAATCATGACAGATTTTTGAGCGACAAGAAGTTTGATACCGCAATGTTCAAGTGGATAGCGGATTACAAAGAGGTCAGGGATAATAAGAGAAGAGTGATCCTGAGCCACTACCCCGTGTTCTGTTACAAGGGACAGTTTCACAGGGATAAGGAAGGCAATCCCAAAACCTATATGCTTTACGGGCATGTGCACAACACTTTTGACGAACTATTGGTGAACAGGTTTCAAAACATTACCAGAAGCGTGGTGAGACCCGGATTTGAAGACCCTGAAGAGGGAAGGATACCATGTCATATGATAAACTGCTTTTGCATGTTCTCGGATTACACTCCTCTGACTTTGGATGAATGGATCGAAAATGATGCAAAGCGCAGGTCAACGTTGCCGGATGATTTTTAGGATCTGAACAGGGAGCAGAGTAGATTCATGGATATTTTCGAAGAAAAATCGTTATTCAGAAAAGAGGCAAAACAAATAATCGAGGATCTGGACTACGACGAAATGCTGGAATCGGACGAGGCTATAATACAGGCGGTACTTGCGAACCGTGCATATAAAGACTCGACGTCCGTTTTCATCTACGTCAGCATGGAGAACGAGCCGGATACCCTTAAGATCATACAGGATGCGCTTAGGAGCGGAAAAGAGGTCTATGTCCCGAAGTGCGGGAAAAAGCCATCCATGAAGGCAGTCAGGATCTATGCCCTTAAAGATCTGAAACCCGGAAAATTCGGGATCTTGGAACCGGAATCGGATGAAGGGTACGAGGGAAAGATCGATGTGGCTGTGGTACCATGTCTGGCAGCGGCGTCCAACGGTAAAAGACTGGGACACGGCGGGGGTTACTACGATCATTTTCTGGGAGGCAGAGACATCTACAAGATCTGTCTGTGCAGAAAAAAACTATTAAAAAAGGATTTACCTGCGGATGAGTTTGATGTTATTATGGATGAAATTTTAACCGATTGAATCGGGGGAAGGGGAGACAAATGTACACACATACGGTGCAATACTACGAAACTGACAAGATGGCGGTAACTCATCACTCCAATTACATCCGCTGGATGGAAGAGGCAAGGGTGGATTTTCTGGAAAAGAAGGGCTGGCCTTTTGCAAGGCTTGAGGAAGAGGGCATCATATCCCCCGTTCTTTCCATAGACTGCCGTTACAAAAAGCCTTCAAGGTTTTCCGACAAAGTGGACATCGAAGTGTCCGTTGCGGAGTTTAACGGAGTGAAACTTAAGCTTTCTTACAGGATGTTCATCAAAGAAACATTGATCTGTGAGGGAGAAAGCGGTCATTGCTTCGTAAATGCCGACGGAATGCCGATAAGACTGAAGAAAGAGTTCCCGGACTTTTACGAAATGCTGGAAGAGGAACTTAAGGAACAATAAATTTAAGGATCCCGATACAATCTGTACGGGATCCGTTTTTTTGGCTTTATGCTTTTTCTTTTTTCTGCTGCTTTTTGTGCGACTGTCTGTTCTTTGATCTTTGTCCCTGCTTCGAGCGTGCCCTGTTTCCCTTTCCTGCTGCCTTTCCGTCCTGTTCGCCTTGCTTCTTTGCGGGAGCCTCAGCCTCGGGCTTCTCTTTTTCCACGGGAAGCTGCAGGTTCTTTAAGACCTTCTTTTTATCCTGATGGTTTCTGATGTTCACTACCTTGTGGATGTTGTCGGGACCCAGCTTTTCGTCCACGTCAAAGACATCCCTGTGAGCCTTGACAAAGGCTGAGAAGCTCACGTACTTGTAATTTCGTACATCGAAGCCCGGAACGCTTTTTCTGATCACATCGCCGATGTTGGCAAGATTTTCCCAATCGTCCTCAAGCACAGAAGCGATCTTTTCCACGATGGCTTCTTCCGTGGGGATCTCGATGATCTTGTCCACAACGGGGATGGGTGCCGCCACATCATCCGCAACGGGAGCGGGGATCTCGGGAACTTTTGTCTTAACAACGCCCGCTTTGAACAAAACATCAAGTACCTTGAATTCGTTGCAGGCCTGAGCCAGAGCTTCGGGAGTCTTGGATTCACCCATTCCGATGATGATCTTTCCGGATTCCTTGAGCCTGTAAACCAGCTTTGTGAAATCGGAATCGCTGGTGACAAGGAAAAAGATATCTACGATGTTTCTGTAGAGGATGTCCATGGCATCAATGGTGAGAGCCTGGTCGGCAATGCTCTTGTTGTTTGCATAGGAGAGCTGCAGTGCAGGTGAAATGCCGTACTTCGGCATTATTGCCATCCACTGCTTCACCGTGGGTGAGCTGATGGAGCCGTAAAGCTTAAAAAGTGTGATGTCACCGTACTTGTCGGCCTCTTCTTTTATGAGTGTCGCATATTTTTGAGAGATGTTATCGCCATCTATGAGGATCGCTATCTTTTTTTCGTCCATATTTCTTCCTTCAGTGATATTGTTATATTTGCATAGGATTACACGCTTCTATGGTAACACAAGGTAAGGACCTATTCAAGCAAAAAAACACCCAAAGTCCCGTATAAGAGGCTTTGGGTGAGAAAGTCATGTTTTGTTATTTTGCAATAACCTTTGTGATGTGAGGCTGAGCTCCGTTGTACCAGTACAGGAAGCCTTCGATGTCGATCTTGTCGCCTGCCTTGAGAGCTTCAACTGCCTTGTAGGTGTCGGAGTTCTTGTCGCAGAGATAGGACTCAACAACCATTGTGTAAACGGTTCCGTTCAGGTTGACCTTGAGATAAAGGTCATCACCCTGTGTGCCCGAACCATCCCACTTGTATGTTGCGGGAGCTTCTACGGTAAGACCCTTTACAGTGATGAACTTGTTCTGCTTTTCGATAAGAGCGTCTGTTCCGTATATGCTTGTGATGTCTTCTGCCTTAGCAACGTAGGTGTTCTTTGTGTCATAGATCTGAAGAGAGCAATCGGAGATCTCAACTTCGCCTGCCCATTCAGCCTTGTATCCGGTAACACGGATCATTGTGCCGGGAACCAGCTTCTTGTAATCATCTTCGGAAACTTTGCACTCATAAAGGAAGTATCCGCCGTCCTTGTCCTGAGTGTAGATGGTTGCAACGCCCTGACCGTCCTTTTCCCACCAGGACTGAGCTGCCTGGAAGTAGGTGTAAACGGTTACTTCGCTCTCAATAGCAGCTGCCGCGTACTCTGCGTAGGTCATTCCGTCTTCGGGAACAGCGTTCTTGGATCCGCATGCAGCAAGGGAAAGAACGAGAACTGCAGCGAGGATCATTGATAAGGTTTTCTTCATATATTGTTGCCTCCAATTATATGTTGTGCCGTAACGGTACGGCAAAATGGGTTGATACGTGCGGACGGTGAGGGTGTCCGCAGTATTTTACGCGCACATTATACTATCGTTGGAGTGTAATGGCAAGAATAAAATAACCTTTGTGAATTATTCGTCGGCTTTGTGTTTTTTCAGACATTGGCGGACAAACACCGCCGCGATTACGATCCAGGCTGCTCCGAGACCGGAAAGGAGTAAAACGGAAAGGGCGGGAAGTTCGCCCAGTTCCGTGGGCTCGGCACCGTTGATGGTCTTGATCTGATCCAGACGATAGAGCGCGTTGACATCCTTGTACATCCTGTTTACAAAATCGCTGTTAAAAGTGCCTCCTCGTCTCATGCCCTTTACCGTGTTTTCGATAAGTGCCCCGGCCGCTTCCCTGAGAGACGCTGAACCGTTAAAAACGGGAGTGATGAAGGTGTTATCGGCATTTCCCAAAAGGAGTTTGGCTGCTTTTATCTTAACCTCGTAATGGGTGGTGTCGTCCTCCCCCATGCGGGAGATGTAGTCCAGGTACTCTTCGGAGTTCTGTGCCTTAAGAGTAACGGGAACATAGCCCTCCGTCTGGGAGTAGGCGATCTGAACCTCATTTGTTAAAAGAAACTGTGCAAAGATCCAGGAGGCCATGACTTCTCCGGGATCCTCCGCATTAAACAGGCATATGCTGGGACCCTGGGAGATCATTTTGGGCGCATTCTGATCGAACTGTGGGATCATCTTTACTTCTGTCTCAAAATCCCTCATCTGATCCGCACTGATGTCGTGGAGGGGAGCCGCAGAGCCCATCCAGGTGGCGCCCGCGGTTGAATCTATGGCAAAGATGCATTGATTTGCATTTAAGAAGTTTCCGGGGTAGCTGGAGATCTTAAAGGTGGAAAAAGCCTTGCTCTTGCCGTGCTTTGCGATCTCTTCCAGAAGCTTTGTGGTCGTGTCGTTAAAGATGAGAATGTTCCCAGAATCGTCAGAGTAGCCCGCATTCAACTGTTTGAGCTGAGTGATCATCATGTTGTCCGTGGATTTGTAGATGAATGGGATCAGGACATTCTGTCCGTTCACCTTGTAGGTGCCGTCCTCATTTTTTTCAAGAGCCTTTTCCGAAGTCTCCCACACAAAGTCCCAGGTGACCTGCTCGGGAATCTCAACCCCCATGTTGTCCAGCAGGGTCTTGTTGATGTAAAGAGCTTCCGTGGAACGCATGAAGGGGATCGCATAGTGCTTTCCGTCAAGGATACATTCCTCCAGGAAACGGGGGACCATCTCCGAAAGTGCCGGGGAGTCAAACTTCAGTTCGCTTCCTCCCAGCCCGTACTTTGGGTTTGTGAAAAGGTCGTCCAAAGGCACCATCACATTCCGCCCGGTCATATAAGTCGCGATATGATCCGGGTAGGTGATGCAGACGTTGGGTGTTGTATTCGTGGAAATATTGGTGATAACGTCGTTGTAGATGGCTGCGTAATCGGTGTAAAGCCTGATGTTCACGGTGATGTTGGGATAGAGCCTGTTAAAAGCCTCCACCGCTTCGTTGTAAATGGCCACCTGACGTTTGTTGGTGTCGTTTTTTGCCCAGAAGGTGATCTCGTAAGACTTTGATGTGTCAAACTCTTCCGGGATCACAAAGCTTTCCTGATGTCTGGAACCGTGACAGCCGGCAGTGAGGCTCAGTGCAAGGCACAGCCCTGCTGCAGCTGCCTTAAAAGAGACTTTCCTCATCCTTTCGTACCTCCTCTCGCAACGCCCGCCATTATCTTTTTCCTGAAGATCAGGAAGAGCAGGATGAGAGGCAGGGAGATGACTACGACTGCCGCCATCATGGCAGGGATGTTTTCACGTCCCATTCCGTTTTCCCTGAGTTCCTGTATGCCGTTGGACACCAGGAAGTAGTTTGGATCGTCGGTGATGAGACGGGGCCAGACATAGGAATTCCAGCATTCTATGACCTTCAGGATGATGATGGTGATAATGGTGGGGCGACACATGGGGACCATGACCTTAAGGAGATAGCGCATATCCTTCGTGCCGTCCACCTTTGCCGCCCAGTAAAGCTCGTCGGGGATTGCGGCGAAGTTTTCCCTGAGGAGATAGATGTAGAAGACCGAGGCAACGGAAGGCAGGATGAGACCTGCGAACGTGTTCCGCATCCCAAGATCCGTAACTGTGACAAAGTTGGTGATGATGACCAGTTCGTTGGGGATCATCATAAGTGAAAGGAAGAGGGTGAAAAGAAGATCTCTTCCTTTGAATTTAAGCCTCGCAAAAGCAAAAGCGGAAAGCACTGCCACAACCAGCAGAAGGAGGGTCGTCGCCACTGTGAAGAACAGTGTGTTCAGCAGGTACTTCCCCAAGGAGATGGCGGTAAAGACATTGGAAAAATTCCCCAAGGTGGGCGGGATCGCGATGAATCTCGGAACGTATTCCGCATTGTATGCTCCGTAGCTCTTAAAGGAGGTCAGGATCATCCAGTAGAAAGGAAAGATGACCATTAGGGCCCAGAGGGACAGACCGGCGTAGATCAGGGCATTGGCTATGGCCTTTCTTTTTTTCTCGGTTTCTTTGATACCGGCGTAATTCAGATTGTTACCCACAGCATTTTCCTCCTAGTAGTGTACATGTTTCCGGCTTACCAGCAGGTTTATGCAGGTAATGGTCATGATGATGGCAAAAAGAATGATGGCTGCGGCGGATGCGAAGGAAGGGAAGCCTCCTCCGGTGCCGTAAAGCATGTCATAAACGTATCCCACGATGGTGTTCATCCCTGCGGAATTCAGATCCGTACCGAAGATGGCCACCTCGTCGCTGTATGCCTTAAAGGCTCCGATAAAGCCTGTGATGATGAGATAAAAGACGGTGGGACTGATCATGGGGAGAGTGATCTTTAAAAAGAGCCTGCGGGGAGGGGTGCCGTCCACTCTCGCGGCGTTGTAGTAGATGTCGTCCACGGAAGCGATGGCTGAGGTCAGGAGCAGGATCTTAAAGGGAAGTACCACCCAGACAGTGTAGAAGCACATTACGAACATCTTTGCCCAGTAGGGACCGTCGATGAAATCGATGGGGCCCGCCCCGAAGAGCTTTATCACCATATTTATGAGGCCGTCCGTGTAGGCCGTTTTCTTGAAGAGGATCATGAAAACAAGGCCGACGGCCAGTGTGTTTGTCACATAGGGAAGAAAGAATACAGTCTGAAAAAGCTCTCTGAGTTTTGTAATTCGGCTTAAACCAAGAGAGATCATGAGAGCAAGGAATGTTGAGACAGGAACGGTGATGATCACTATGATGAATGTGTTTCGGACAGCCTGCAGAAAGTAGGTGTCGTGAAGAACATAGGAGAAATTGTAGAGTCCGGTACCGTAGTAGGTTTGAGATGCAAAATCAAACCCCTCTTCAAAGGAGTAGATAAGGACATCCACCAAAGGGTAGACCATAAAAATGCCGAGAAAAAGAATGGCGGGCAAAAGATAGAGCCATGCTTTTTTACTGTTTTCTTCCATAGGATCTTTCCAATCTGATTTATTTGGGGAAGGCATCATGTTAAAGCTTTACCCCGAGACAATTATAGCAAAAATAATCCAATATTCAACAACCTATGTAATAGGGACAAGTCAAAATTTTCCTTGTCAATATGCACAAAAAAAACGATTTTTTTGAACCGCTTTTGTGCATATTGGTAAAAATATTACTTCCTCAAGTAAAAGATTTACGTTTACTTTAGACAAATTTTATAGGAAAATGAGCTTGCTAAAGAAAAGGAGGGTACAGCAGTGAAGAAAAGCAATGTGATAAATGCGATCGGAGCCGCGGTGCTTTCGGGACTGATCCTGCTTTCCGGCTGCGGAGGTTCGGCAGCTGCGGGAGCTTACACCGGACCTTATCTTGGAAAGTGGGCGTACAATCACGACAAAGAAAAGACTGCCCTTGTCATCGATGACGAAGGCAAGGCCAAGCTGGACGGCAAAAAGTACACCTGCACGGAAACGGAAGATTCCATGATCCTTCAGAACGAAGAGGGGGATTCCGTAAAGATCGTTTTTAAGAGCAACGAAGGCGACCAGAACGAGATACTTGTTTACAAACCCACCCGTTACAAGAGAGAATCGGGAACGGAGGGCATCATCGGAAGCTGGACCTGTGACAAGTGGAGCTTTCAGTTTACAGAAAGCGGAACCTTCCTTGAAGACGGTTATTTCCCCGGGTATTATGCGGTCGACGAAGAAGATTCCGTCATAGTACTGATATACAATGACATGTTTGAAAACACCGTCATTCCTTATACACTGGATGGTGATGAACTGTGTCTGGATTATCCGTGGGACATGGTAAGAAAATAATTCAGGATTTATGATCCGGAGCATTGAAGAAGACGTTCTTCGGGGCAGGGAATTCCGGGTCTCAAATAAATCAATCAAAGCCCGTTAATCAAATGAAGCAGGTACCGCTTCAGAGAGAGAAAGGGTACGCGGCCCGAAAGGGCAAAAAACACATATTTTAGGAGGTATTATGAAGAGAAGACTTATCGCATTGGCTCTTGCAGCAGTTATGGTTCTTTCCGCAGCAGCTTGTGGAAAAGGCGGAAGCAAGGGCAAGACAAAACTTGAGATGTGGTGTATCGCTACGGAGTCCGACTCCAACCGTAAGTCCTATGAACTGGCTATAGCAGACGTTACGGCAGCTCATCCCGAGATCGATTTCACTTGGGAGTCATTTGAGAACCAGTCATATAAGACAAAGATCAAAGCAGCAGTGGCAGCTGATGAAATGCCCGACATCTTCTTTACATGGGCTTGCGCATTCCTTGGCGATTTCGTAGATGCAGGACGTGTTTACTGCCTCGACGAAGAGTACAAGAACTGGTCAAAAGAGCTTGATGTGAAGATGCTCACTAACTCAACATATAACGGAAAGCATTACGGTGTTCCCACAACAATGAACATTGTAGGCCTTTTCGCTAACATGGACATCCTTAAGCAGGTTGGCTACACAGAGGTTCCCGGAACTTACAAAGAGTTCATCGAGTGCTGTGACAAACTTATTAAGGCAGGATACATCCCCTTCGGTTGCGCAGGTAAGGAAACATGGTGCGTTACAGAGTACCTTGAGTCCGTTATCGAGAAGAGTGCAGGCGCAGAAGTTCTGAACGACATCTTCCTCGGAAAGTCCACATGGAACAACAAGGACGTAGCAGACGCTGTTGATACTTTCCAGGCTATGGTTACAAAGGGCTACTTCGATCCCAACGGAATGGCTCTCGGAAATGATGAAGTTAAGGCTAACTTCATGAAGGGCAAGTATGCATTCTACATGAACGGAACATGGAACTGCGCAGACTTCGCTAAGAACGCAGAATTCTTCCCGAAGGTAAAGGTTGCAGAGTTCCCTGTTATCAACGCAGACAAGTCTCAGCTCGGACAGCTCATCGGCGGTCCTTCCGATACACTCGCTGTTGCAAAGAGCAGCAAGAACGCAAAGACAGCCGCAGCATTCGCATTTGAGCTCGGCAAGGAGATCTGCCATTACGGTTACCTTGACGGATGCGGACTTCCCGCTTGGACACCTTACTACGATACATCTTCCGTTAATGCTCTTACACGTTCCGTTGCGGACATCGTAGCAAACTCCAACTTCATGGTTCTGTTCGGTGATACAGCTCAGAGCGCTGACTCCGCTAACATCTATCTCTCCTATGTAGAAAAGGTTTACGGATGCCAGATCGACGGCAAGGGCTTCATCGCAGGACTTGCAAAAGACATTAAGTAATTTTCATCTTCAATTTTTCTCCAATTAACGGGGCGGCCTTCCCTATAACAAAATATAGGAAAGGCCGTTTTTTAAAAGGAATGATAACATGCGAACATCAGATATCACCTCAGATAAAAACAGAAAAAAAGAGATCATGAAAGGCCTGACCATAGCGGCCTTCCTTGCGCCGGCACTTTTACTCTTTGTCGGTGTGCTGATCGCTCCCATCTTCATGTCGACCTACTACAGTTTCTTTGACTGGAACGGAATGGGAAGCAGAACATTTGTAGGATTTAAGAATTACGCAGAACTTTTTACAAGTGAGGATTTTAAGTTCGGTCTGGCTTTGAGAAATTCGCTGCTTCTTGCAGTTTTATCGGTTTTTATACAATTACCTCTGTCGCTTGCGTTGGCGCTGGCGCTCGGAAAAGGGATAAAGGGAGAAAGAGGCTTCCTGTCCGTTTTCTTCGCACCGGTGCTGATCTCCACGGTGGTTATCGGTCAATTGTGGTTAAAGATCTACAACCCCGATTACGGCCTTTTGAATGCAGCATTGAGAGCAATTGCGGTGGAAAAAACGAACGATCCTGAAGGGAACGTGATAGTACTAAAAACGTTGGAAGATGTGTTGGTTAAATGGTCAGGCGACGTGAAAGACGTTCTCTGGCTCGGGAACCAGAAGATCGCTCTCGGCGCTGCCTTTGTCCCCATCCTCTGGCAGTACGTCGGATACCATATGCTTCTTATGTATGCGGGCGTTAAAGGCGTTCCCGTTGACCTGAGAGAAGCCGCAATGCTTGACGGAGCGTCTGCGGGGCAGGTCAACAGATATATCGTGCTCCCCTACATAAAGCCCATAATAAAGATCAGCGTTATTTTTGCGGTAACGGGCTCCCTTAAGTCCTTTGACCTTATTTATGTTTTAACCAACGGCGGACCTTTCCATTCAACAGAAGTGCCCAGTACCCTGATGATCAGCCTTATGTTCCTTAGAAACCGTTACGGTATGGGAAGTACAATTGCAGTTATCCTCATAATTTTATGCTTTGCTTTTGCGTTGTTGATCGGTGCGGCTTTCAGGAAGGAGGATTAGGATGAACGAGAACGAGATTTATAAAGTCAAAAAAACTAATCCCATAATAAAGCCCATCATCTACACATTACTTACCATATGGACTTTGATAAACATTTTCCCCATTTACTGGATGTTTACGTTCTCCCTTAAGGATAATGCAGAGATCTTCGGTGATAACATCGCGGGACTCCCCAAGAACTGGCTCTGGGAAAACTATGCACGGGCAATGACCGGCGGTAAGATGGGCATATATTTCCTCAACAGTATCATCATTTCCGCGGCAACAATTGTTCTGACGCTGATCGCAGCGGTCATGGCGACCTATGCCATGTCAAGGATAGTCTGGAAGGGCAGGAAGATCATGAACAAGTTCTTCATGCTGGGACTCACCATTCCCATTCATTCCGCAATCCTTCCGGTTTACATGACACTGAAAAATCTCCATCAGCTGAACAGCTATCAGGCGCTGATAATTCCCTATTCTGCTTTCTCGCTTGCCATGGCGATACTCATCTGCATGGGATTTATGGACGACATACCGAAGGAACTGGACGAAGCGGCCAAGATCGACGGCTGCGGTATCTGGGGAACCTTCTTTAAGGTCATTGTGCCTCTCATGACACCGGCTCTTTCCACCATCGGGATCTACACATTCCTGCAGTGCTGGAACGAACTCATGTTTGCCAACGTATTTAACTCCAGAACCCAGTACAAGACATTACCTGCAGGTATCAATGAGCTTTTCGGAACACACACCACAGACTGGGGCCCCGTAGGAGCCGCACTTGTTCTGGCTACCTTCCCCACACTTCTGGTTTATGTTTTCCTGAGCAAGAAAATACAATCAAGCTTTATGGCCGGAGCCATTAAAGGTTAATGCTTTAAAAATCCCCCCGGATATGTTAGAATGCAGTCATAGAAGAATGTATCGGGGTACGGATCTATGAAATGGGTTAAGAATTATCTGAATAAGTTTTTTGATTCCGGCGCACACAATTCCCTTGCTGTGCGCCTTTGGAGTATTTTAGCCATGATCCTTGGCCTTTTGGCCGTCACTTTTGCGGCTGCCATGATCATGATCAACCTGAATACTAAAAAGGAAAACACCATAAGGGAAGCGGAAACACTGATCAACGGCGTTACCGCCACCATCAACGGTAATATTGCAAACTACAAGGACATTTCCAGGCTCATCATGATCAATCAGCAGGTCATGAAATTCATGAGGGCGGATGAGGTGGATCCGGGACTCAGGAATGACACGATCTACGGTGTAAATGACGTGCTGAATGTGTGTAACAGTATCGATTCCGTTTTCATTTTCAGAAACGACGGAGAGTACATTTCCACCGGAAAAGGCATATACTACATTGACCATGAGACCATGAATACAGGTGTCTGGAAGGAAGAGATCTATGAGAAACTGGGCGGAGCCATCATCCGTATGAACGGTAATTACGCAGTGTTCAGGCAGAGCGGGGATCAGATCGTGACCATTGCCCGTGCTGTTTACGACATTTATTCCCAGAAGCGCACGGGCATACTCCTTATGAACATCTCCACAAAGATGCTGGCAACAGCCGTGGGAAGCATAGAAAATGCGGATGTGTGCATAGTTTCGGAAAATGGAACTTATCTTGCGGGAGCAAAGGATCTGGCGGATCTTTTTGATAAAGGCTACTGTACGGGAAAGATCGTACACAAGGATAACGGTGACGGACATTTTCACATGGTCTCCGGATACAAGCCCGATGGTCTGCCCTTGATAATCCTTTGCAGAGTACATCCTTCAAGGTCAAGAGTCCCTATCATGATCATTTTCGTGCTGCTTTTGCTTCTCGGGGCGTTTACCGCATCTTTGAGCATGCTTGCTTCCTACATCACAAAGGATATCAACGGACCTATTTTCGAGCTTTCCGAAGCCATGGAGGACACCAAAAGATCCGGATGGCTAAAAAAGATCGATGTCAAAATGCCGGACAACGAGATCGGACAGCTTGCGGATTCCTACAACAGCATGAACGAGTACCTTCAGGAAGTACTTAACAGACTGATCGACAAGGAAAAGGCCGTTCAGAGAGTAGAAATGAGAGTGCTTCAGGAGCAGATCAAGCCTCATTTCCTTTACAATTCCCTTGAAACCATCAGCTACATGGCTTGCGAGGCAGGTGCTGACAAGGTGTATTCCGCGCTGGAGACTCTGGGAAGTTTTTACAGGAACTTCCTCAGCAAGGGAGACAGGGAAATCCCGTTAAAAAGAGAGATACAGATCATCAGAGACTATCTTTCCATACAGAAACTGAGGTACGGAGAGAACATCAACGATGAATATGACATAGATGAGAGCGTTCTGGATGTGATGATACCCAAACTTATTCTGCAGCCGCTGGTGGAAAACAGCATCTATCATGGCATCAGAGTCAAGGGGGAACCGGGGGTCATCATGATCTCCGCAAAGCCGGAGAATAAGGATCTCGTCGTTACGGTACACGATACAGGTGTGGGAATGACCGAAGAGCAGATAGAGAGCATACTTTCCGAAACAGAAGATGACGGTGAGGAAGATGCGCTTTCGGGATTCGGCCTTAAAGGTACCATAAGAAGGATCAGATACTATTGCAAAGACAAAGATGCCATAAGGATCACCAGTGAAGAAGGTGAATACACAGAGATCAGGCTGAAGATAGCAATGAGATCAAATGGGGAGGGAGAATAAAATGTACAGGGTTATGATCATCGACGACGAGATCTCCGCAAGAAACCTGATGAAGGTTTCTATTGACTGGAGAGCCCTGGAAATGGACGTTGTCGGAGAAGCGGGAAGCGGAATAGAAGCCATCAATATTATTGATGATGTCAAGCCGGACATTGCCATAGTTGACATTTCCATGCCATTCATGAACGGTATAGAATTCACCGAAGTGGCTTCCAAAAGGTATCCGGATCTCGCAATCATAATAATGACTGCCATGGATGATTTTGAATATGCCAGAAGATGTGTAAGTCTGCCGGTGTTTGAGTATATGCTGAAACCCATAGTCAGATCCGAATTCACTGCGACACTCTTAAGACTTAAGGAAAAGCTGGACAGGAAATTTGCGGAGGTCAGGAGAAGGGGAATCACAGAAACTCACGACGACGCGGCCATGGACAAGAGCACCATCGATCAGATCAGAGAATACATTGAAAACAATTACAGGGATTCGAAGATCAATCTTACGTCTGTGGCACAGCAGTTTGGCTTCAGCTCCAGTTATCTGAGCAGAAGGTTTAAACAGGAGACGGGGAAGAACTTCATTGAGTATCTGACGGAATGCAGGATGGAAAGGGCGATCCTCATGGCGGGAGAAAACGCCAAGATGTTCTGCACATCCAATGAGGTTGGTATCCCTGACACCGCCTACTTCGGAAAATGTTTTAAGAAATATACCGGAATGAGCTACTCAGAGTTTGTGGCGGCAAAAAAGAAGCAGTAATGAACGCTTCTTTTTTTTCTTGAATTTTTTTGAAACCTTAAAAACAGGGGGATGCATCGCTAAGTTAAAGTGATAATAAATAGGCATAAAATGAGTAGAGTTTTCCGCCAATTTATGATAAGATTTCATAGGATGAGGTTATGATACTCTGATCAAGGGGGTCAACAGTATGAAGCTATTTAAAATGCCGGATTTAAAAAACCTTAAGCAAAAAAAGCCCAATCTCAAATTCAAGGGGATGGGAACAAGCCTGTTACGTACGCTTTCCATTGCATTCATGGTGCCTGTGGTGCTTACCGTTATCCTGGGTGTTGTTTCTTACAATGTTGCATCCGACAGCATCATCTCGACCTACAAAGAGACGGCAAAGTCTACGGTTTTTGCGGAAGCAAACTATTGTGAACTGGTTTGTGACTCCATTTCAACCAAGGCACTTGAGCTGGTTCTCTCTTCAGACACTGCCACTTTCTATTCAATGTACTATAAAGACAAGACTGCTTCGGGCTTTGCCACTCAGTTGCAGGCAGTGAAGAAGGAACTATCAAACCTTCTTTCTACCAATGACCATATATTCTCCTACACCGTTATTCCGGATCAGGGAACAGGTATGTCGTCCTTAAGCTTCAAACTTGAAGCCGGCGACCAGTATCAGGGATTCAAGAGCAGTCCCGAAGGTCAGTACTTCGTTGAAAACACAGCCACAAGAAACGGATGGTTCGGTTATCATTCCTACATCGATGAGTATACAAGCTCCGACACCACCAAGTACGCTTTTACCTACATCCAGAGGATGACCAGAGGTGACAATTATCTTATTCTGGACATGAAGCTTTCCACAGTTGAGGAAATGCTTGTAAATCTTGACTTCGGCGATAACAGCTTTGTGGGTCTGATCTCGAGAGACGGCCGTGAAGTTGCTATGGCCTGCGGAACCGGCGTTGTTACCGAACTTCAGAAGAACGAAGGCTACGTTATCTCCCACAAGTTCTACAATGACATTAAAGATCTGGAAGAAACCTATTCTTCCGATATCAGATACAACGGAAAGAAGTACATGCTGATAGCAGAACCCGTCGAGGGGACCGGCCTCATCTTATATGCACTGATCCCCGAAGCAAATGCGACCGGTCAGGTGAGGTCCATCAGAACGATCACACTGGTATTGGTAATTGCAGCTGTTGTCATTGCTCTCGGTATCGGATACTTCATTTCCACAGGCATTTCCAAGGCCATGAGACACATGTCCAGAGGACTTGAGAAAGCAGCAGGCGGTGACCTGACAAGAGTTTTCAAGACTTACAGAAGAGATGAATTTGCAACCCTTACGGCGAGCCTGAACACCATGATCACAGGCATACATGATGTCATGATGGACATGAAGGAATTCAGTAAGAAGGTTTCAGGTCTTTCCAGTGACGTGTCCAGGGACTCCGTAAGCATCAGCGAAGCTGCCCACAACACCACTCATGTAATGGATGAAGTGGCAAAAGGTATCATGGATCAGGCATCCAATACTGAAAGAAGTAACCGCCTGATGGTAAGCTTCTCCGAAAACATTGCGGAGGTTTCCAACAGGACGACTCTCATGGGCAGTGCCGCAGATGAGGTTATGGGCGCCGTTGAAGAAGGACGGACCATCGTATCCACACTGAACAGACAGTCGGATGTTACCGTTAAGCTCACACAGGAGCTTTTGAACGATATTAAGGAAGTTGAAAAGAACTCCCTTGAAATACAGAACTTTGTAAATGTTATCAGTGATATTTCCGAAGAAACAAATCTTCTTTCCTTAAATGCTTCCATTGAAGCTGCACGTGCGGGAGATGCGGGAAGAGGCTTCTCGGTTGTTGCGGATGAGATCAGAAAGCTGGCAGACCAGTCAATGGAATCCGGTAACAACATCAACCGTTTCGCTGCCATCATCGAAGAAACAACGAAGAAGACTACGGAATCAGCTCAGAAGACCGAAAAGATGATCATGGAGCAGGCTCAGTCCCTTAATGAGACGGTGGAAGTCTTTGCAAGGATCAATGAAAGTGTTGAAGCTCTTGTAAAGGATCTTCGGGAAACGCTCATTATGCTCCGTAAGGTTGATGAGGAAAAGGACGGTGTTCGTAACTCCTTACAGAACATCTCCACAGTATCGGAGGAGGTGGCTGCTTCCGGCGAGGAAGTAACCGCTACGCTCACCCAGCAGGCAGAGATCATTGCCCAGCTTTCATCCAAGGCTGTGGAACTCAATGAAGATGCTGAGAAGCTGAATGATGCGATCTCCAGATTCACAGTTTAAATTGCTTACAAGAATGTCTTTTTAAAGAATTTTCCTTTTATTATCGAAGGAAGGCACTTGGCCATTGGTCAGGTGCCTTCTTTCGTTAGCCGAAATGCCTCGCGAAGCGACTAAGATGCATTTCGGCGTCCGGTCAGGTTGCCGAAGGCAGCGTGACGTTTCCGCAGTGTTTATAATTATTTTAGAAAAATTATTAGCACTCACTATTGACGAGTGCTAATAATCGTGGTATAACGTAGTCAGAACAAAGGAGATGAATAAAAAATCTCCCCAAGGTTCCAATAACTCGTAAACAAAAGTTTCGGTACATGAAGAACACGTACCGCAGTAAGAAGGAGGAATGACTTATGTTTATGCCTACAGTTTTTGGAGATAACTATTTGGATGATTTCTTTGACTTTTTCCCTTTCGTGGACGACAAAGATTTCAGAAACACTGAAAAGAAACTTTACGGTAAGAATGCCGGCCACATAATGAAAACAGATGTCAAGGAACTGGATGATGCTTATGAACTTGAGATGGATCTTCCCGGATTTGAAAAGGAAGAGATCCAGATCACACTTGATGACGGGTACATGACGATCAATGCCGTTAAGGGCCTGGACAAGGATGAGAAGGAAAAGAAGAGCGGAAAGTACATAAGACGTGAACGTTACGTCGGATCCTGCTCAAGAAGCTTCTACGTCGGCGAGAACATCACCGAAGAGGACATCAAGGCTGAATTTAAGCATGGTATCCTTAAGCTTACGGTTCCTAAAAAGGATCCTCAGAAAGAGGTCAAGGAAAAGAAATATGTTGCCATTGCGGGCTGATCTCTCCGAGATCATGGGCTTCCGAAAGGAAGCCCTTTTTTTTACGGCTGATTTTTTACAATGGGTTCACAACAGATTTATTTACATTTCGGAAATTTTAGATTATACTATCGCACGATCATAAAAGGAATTTTATTCAGAAAGGAAGTAAACCATGATTTCTTGGAAGAATTTTGATGAGTTAAAGACGGTTAAAAAGCTTGAAAACACTGCTGAAACAGATTTGAGAACAGTGCTTGCCGGCGAAGAGGGAGCAAAAAGAGTAGCAAAATACTCCGTTCCCATGTCATCGGGTTTAAGTTACAATTTTGCCGCAAAGCAGGTAAATGACGAAACACTTACGATATTAAAGGAGCTTGCCGAAGAGGCACAGCTCAATGAGAAATTTGAAGCTCTCTATAACGGAGAAGTCATCAACACCGGTGAAAAGAGAATGGTGCTTCACCACATGACCAGAGGACAGCTGGGGAATGCGGTCCTTGACGGAAACACAGACAAGAGAAAGTTCTATGTTGAGCAGCAGCAGAAGATCGCCGATTTTGCAAATGCGGTCCATGCAGGAAAGATCGTTAACGAAAAGGGTGAAAAGTTCACCACAGCCGTTCAGATCGGTATCGGCGGAAGCGATCTCGGCCCCAGAGCCATGTATCTTGCTCTTGAAAACTGGGCAAAGAAGAACGGATGCTTCAAGATGGAAGCAAGGTTCATTTCAAATGTGGATCCCGATGATGCGGCAGCTGTGCTTAACGGCGTAGACGTTGCTCATTCTGTTTTCATCCTTGTTTCCAAGTCGGGAACAACTCTTGAAACACTTACAAACGAGTCTTTTGTAAAGGACGCTTTAAAGAAGGCCGGACTTGACCCTGCAAAGCATATGATCGCTGTAACCAGCGAGACTTCACCCCTTGCAAAGAGCGCTGATTACCTGGCTGCATTCTTTATGGACGATTTCATCGGCGGACGTTACTCCTCCACATCTGCGGTAGGCGGAGCAGTTCTTTCTCTTGCATTTGGTCCCGAAATTTTCGCCCGTTTCTTAAACGGCGCTGCAGCAGAGGATAAAAAGGCTGCGGAAAAGGATCCTATGAAGAATCCCGCAATGCTTGATGCCCTCATCGGAGTTTACGAGAGAAATGTACTTGGCTATCCTTCAACGGCTGTACTTCCCTATTCTCAGGCAATGAGCCGTTTCCCTGCTCATCTCCAGCAGCTTGACATGGAGTCCAACGGAAAGAGCGTTAACCGTTTCGGTGAGAAGATAAATTACGTTACAGGCCCCGTTATCTTCGGTGAGCCCGGAACCAACGGACAGCACTCCTTCTACCAGCTCCTTCATCAGGGAACAAATGCGATCCCCATGCAGTTCATCGCATTCAGGAACAACCAGATGGATACGGATGTTGTGATCCAGAGCAGCACCAGCCAGCAGAAGCTCTGCGCAAATGTAGCGGCTCAGATCATGGCTTTTGCCTGCGGTAAGCAGAACGATGATCTTAACAAGAACTTTGAAGGAAACCGTCCCTCAAGCATCATCATCGGCGACAGACTTACACCCGAGGCACTGGGTGCGATCCTTGCACACTTTGAGAACAAGGTAATGTTCCAGGGCTTCCTTTGGAACGTTAACAGTTTCGACCAGGAAGGCGTTCAGCTGGGTAAGGTCCTTGCAAAGAAGGTACTTGCTCACGAGACAGATGGTGCTCTTAAGGCATACAGCGATCTTTTGAATATCTGATAACACGAAAGCCGAAATGCCTCGCGAAGCGACTAAGATGCATTTCGGCGTCTGGTCAGGTTGCCGAAGGCAGCGTGACGTTTCCTTAATAAAGAGGGCATATGCCTGCGAAGGAGTGATCCGGCAGGCATATGCCTTATTTTTGGCTTGATTTACGATTAGTCCTGTGTTATAAACTATTTGTTGAGTTAAATATCAGTCCAGTTTCGGTTCCGGAGAGATCCGGATCAGGGGGAAGTTCGGTGAAAATCCGTCGCAACCACCATTACCGTAATTTGTTTCCCGAAAAAGGAAAACATTAAGTCGGAATACCTGCCGAAGCTGTGAGGTTATCGTAAGCCCGTGTGAAAAACGCGGAGCTTTCGAACATTTTTGGGTAAGAAGAATGCAACCGTTTAATCGCTTCAAGGACAGTTTTCGAAAGAAGGAACCTGACCTTGGATTATTTTGCGTGAAAACAGTTGCGTTTTGTTATCCTGAAGGAAACAAAACGCTTTTCTTTTGCAGATAAGGATGGGCTATGGGAAAGTACACAAAAGAGATGAGTATTCAGCTGCTCATCCAAAAAAAGAACAGTCTTTCGGCAGATGGTGAAGACCGTCTCCCGAGGCGTTCGGACTTCAGCGATGAAGAAGTCTGCGCCGTAAAGGCGTTTTTGGGACCCTGGCCCAGAGCTCTCGAAGCTGCAGGATTAAAGGATCCCAGAAGTGACGACAGGAAGCAGAAGAACATCGAAAAGAGGATCAGATCAAAAAGGCGAAGGACCGAAGCGAAGAAGGTCCAAGCCCAGGCTGAAAAGAAAATCAAAGGAGAGTAGACACATGAAAAAGTTTTTCGCAACATTACTTGCAACAGTCCTTTTGGTTGCTGCGGTAAATCCCGTTTCTGCCAAAGCAGGATTATTGATCTCTGCAAAGCCCGCTGACGTGGTTGTTTACGTTACCATTGCCAACGGAGACGTAAAGCTGGCTCAGGAGCCTGTTACCGTTAAGGACATTGATAACGACGGAGCACTTACCATCAATGATGCTCTTTACCTTGCGCATGAAGCAAAGTACAAAGGCGGAGCAGCTGCAGGTTACGGTTCCGCACAGAGCCAGTGGGGACTTTCCCTTACAAAGCTCTGGGGCGTTGAGAACGGCGGAAGCTACGGCTACTATGTTAACAATGCATCAGCTATGGGACTTGCTGATCCCGTTAAGAACGGTGACTACGTAAACGCATTTGTTTATCAGGATACCACAGCTTTCTCCGACAAGTATGCTTACTTCGATCAGGAAATCGTTACAGGAAACACAGGAAAGAACATCACCCTCACCCTTTCAGCAGCAGGCTATGATACTAACTGGGCACCCGTGACTCTTCCCGTTGCAAATGCGACTGTTACTGTTGACGGAAAGAAGACAAGCTACAAGACAGACGCTAACGGTAAGGTTACCATTAAGATCTCCGCTACAGGAAGACACGTTGTAAGTGCTGTTTCTGATACAGAGACTCTTGTACCCGCAGTTTGCATCGTAACATCCGGAAAGGATGCTACACCCAAGACAGGCGACAACACAATGACAGTGGTTGCATTCCTTATGATCCTTGCAATGGCAGGTGTTGCAGTGAGTGTTATCTATGGCAAAAAGGCTGATGAGCAGTAAAATAATAAAAACATTATCGTGCATGATTGCAGGCATCTTTTTGGTGTCTGCAATTTTGCCTTTTACGGTGAAAGCCGCTTCGGAAAATGAGATCAATCGGTATATTGAGGACATCATTTCCTGCAAGGAAGAAGAAGCGGGCTGCAAAAGCAACGGGGAGTGGATCGAAAAGCTTTCTGAAAATGCGGGACAGGGCTCTGAGTGGTACGTGCTGAGCCTTATAAAAAGCGGTGCAGCAGGCGATTACAGGACTTTTAGTGAGAGCCTGGATACATTTGTAAAGAACAACAATGTTTCCGGGGCGACCACAAGGCAAAGAATCTCCCTTGCAATGATCGCCTGCGGTGACAGAGAAAATGAATTTGTTAGGGAGACAGTCCGCGACGCTACGGGAAAACTGGGCGTCATGAGCTGGATCTTCGGACTTCATCTTTTAAACAACGGATGTACACCTGAAAATTACACAGATAAAGACCTGGCGGAAAAGCTTGCGGAGCTCAGGCTTCCCGACGGAGGCTGGGCGGTCATGGGAGCAAATTCCGACGTGGATGTTACTGCCATGGCATTACAGGCACTGGCACCTTTTTATGAAAAGGATAAGGAGATCTGGGATGTCTGCGAAGGAGCATTAGCGCTTCTTTCGGAAAGACAGCTTGAGGACGGCGGTTTTTCGGGCTTCGGACAGGAAAACCCCGAAAGTGCATCACAGGTCATAATAGCGCTCACATCCCTTGGCATCGATCCTTTAAGTGATGCAAGATTTATTAAAAACGACAACACAGTCCTGGACGGACTTTTAAAATACAGAAATGAAGACGGCAGTTTTTCTCATGTGCTTGGGGGAGCGGCCAATGATTCCGCCTGCTATCAGGCGCTTTTGGCGCTGGTTTCCCTTAAAAGATTTTACGAAGGAGGAAGCCCTGTCTATCTGTTTGATGATTTACCCGCAGTTTCGGAAAACAGCGGAAGCGCGGATACGGAAGGCAGTGAAAAGACAGCAGCTGAGAGCATAAAAAGCAGAGAAAACGCTGACAGGGAAAAACAAGACACTTCATATGAGAAGACAGAGAGTGATAAAGCAGGAAATGAAGCGACCTTGGGGACTGAAGAAAACAGCAGGTGGTCTCCGGATCTTAAAACTGTTCTGATGGCCTGTGTAATCGGCTTCGGGGCAGTGGCAGCTCTGGTGCTTTTTATCACGGGAAGAAGAAATAAAAAGAATTTTATCTTCATCCTATCGGTGTGCGCTCTCCTCTGTGTTATCCTGCATTTTACAAGGATAGAGACGGGAGCGGATTATTACCGGAGCACAGTCGAAAAGGAAAATGCCATAGGAACCGTGACCCTGACCATAAGATGCGACACGGTGAAGGACGAGGACAATAAGTTCATTCCTAAGGATGGGGTGATCCTTGCAGTCACAACTTACAGTATCGAAGAGGGGGACACGGTCTACGACATCCTGGTGGAAGCAGTCAGGGAAAACAACATTCAGATAGAAAACAGGGGTTCCGCTTCGGGAGCTCACGGAATGACCTACATCGCGGGGATCAATTATCTCTACGAGCAGCAGTACGGAGAGCTTTCCGGCTGGATCTACCACGTAAACGGAGTTTCTCCTTCCTACGGGTGCGGAGATTATGTTCTGAAAGACGGAGATATGATCGAATGGCTCTACACCTGTGATCTCGGACGGGATCTAAACGAACATTTTGAGGACTGGTAGGAACATGACAGCATTATCGGAGTACAATCCAATAGTGATCGCGATTTACTTTTTATCTGTGGCGGGGCTTGCCATGTTCATTATGAACCCCGTTCTCCTTTTTGTGTCATTTTTCGGAAGCCTTTTGGTCTTTTACACCCTGAACCGCGGGAAAAAGGACAGATCCAAGGGAATGTTTCTTCTCTTGTTCCTGCTGCTGGGGCTGTTAAATCCCATTTTTCATCACAACGGAACTACGGTGCTGTTTGTGGTGAACGATAATCCCATTACCACCGAGGCGCTGGCTTACGGCTTTACATCAGCCACCATGGTGGTTTCCGTGATCTACTGGTTCAGAGGTTTTTCAACCCTCATGACAAGCGATAAGCTTCTCTACGTTTTCGGCAAGATCTCACCCAAGTTTTCGCTGATGCTGTCCATGGCGCTCAGATACATCCCTCTCTTTGCAAACAAATTCCGGCAGATAAAGGCTGCCAGAAAGGCGCTGGGACTCTACAGGCAGGACAATATCCCGGACACCTTAAAAAGTAATCTTAAGGCTTTTGTGGCACTGGGAGGCTGGAGCCTTGAGAACGGAATAGTTACGGCAGACAGCATGGAAGCACGGGGTTACGGTTCCGGAAGAAGGAGCTTCTTTTCGCGGTACTCATTTAAGAAAAAGGATCTGATCGCAGTCACGGTAACCCTGTTACCGGTCTTGGCAGTGATCGGAATAAAGCTTTCCGGCAGTCTGGATTTTGTGTTCTATCCGGAAATGAGCGGAAAGCTGTTAAACAAAGGGGCTCTGTGGGCATATGCCTGCTATACGGGTCTCATGATGCTGCCCCTTATCAGTGATGCAGCGGAAAGGGAAAAATGGAAATCTTTAAGGTCAAAGATCTGAATTTCACATATGCCACAGCGAAGGAGCCTGCCTTGAAGGACATTTCCTTTGAAGTGAACGCCGGGGAATTTGTAACGGTGTGCGGTGCGACGGGCTCGGGAAAATCAACGCTTTTAAGGCTTTTAAAACGGGAACTGGCGCCGGTGGGAGACGTGTCGGGCAGGATCCTGTTTGAAGGTCGTGACCTGCAGGGGCTTACTGCACGGGAAAGCGCCGGGAAGATCGGTTTTGTGATGCAGAACCCGGAGCAGCAGATCGTTACGGACAAGGTCTGGCATGAGCTGGCCTTCGGGTTGGAAAATCTGGGAGTCGAGTCGGAAGTCATTCGGCGACGAGTGGCAGAAATGGCAAGCTACTTCGGGATCGAGAGCTGGTTTGAAAAAAGCGTTACGGAACTTTCCGGGGGACAGAAACAGCTGTTGAATCTGGCTTCGGTCATGGTGATGCAGCCTGAAGTCCTGCTTTTGGACGAGCCCACGGCGCAGCTGGATCCCATTGCTGCGGCGGACTTTATTTCCACGGTTTCCAAACTGAACCGCGACACGGGACTGTCTGTGGTGATCACAGAACACAGACTGGAAAATGTGATCCCCGTGTCTGACAGGCTGCTGGCTTTGGACAGGGGCGAGGTCATCGCCTTCGGAGAAACAAGGGAGACGGTTGAAAAGATCTCCGAAAATGAGAGGGTACTGTACGGAATGCCTGCTGCAGTGCGCCTTTTTGCCGGACTTAAAGCATCCGGAAACTTTAAAGTATCGGAAAACTTTAATGCAACCGAAAAGCTTAAAGTGAACGGAACCCTTAAAGAAACATGGAATCCTAAAGAAACAGGAAACCCTAAAGAAACGGGAAACTGCCCTCTGGACGTCTGCGAGGGCAGAAGGTTCATAGAAGAAAACTTTAAAAATGAGGTAAAGTCACTTCCAAAGACCGAGCGGATCAGAGACAGGGAGAAAGCCCTGGAATTTAAGGAAGTGTGCTTCAGATACGAAAAGGATCTTCCTGATGCCGTCAGAAGCATGAGTTTTGAAGTGAGAAAAGGCGAGATCTTCTGTATGCTTGGCGGTAACGGATCCGGAAAAACCACGACCCTGTCACTGGCTGCGGGGATCTGCAAGGCATGGGCAGGGGAGATACGGATCTTTGGTAAAAAGCTAAAAGAATACAAGGCGGGCACGCTGTACAATGAATGTGTAGCCATGCTGCCCCAGGATGTGCAGACCCTGTTCATTGCGGACACCGTGAAGGAAGAGCTGAAAGAAGTAAGATTTGAGCCGGAGATGCTGCCCTTTGATTTTAAGCCTCTCACAGACCGTCATCCCTACGATCTTTCGGGAGGCGAGCAGCAGATGCTGGGACTGGCAAAGGCCATTGCGGCGAGACCCAAGCTCCTGCTTCTGGATGAACCTACAAAGGGGCTGGATGCCTGTGCAAAGAAGGAATTTGCATCGGTTTTGAGAAGCCTGAGAGACAGTGGCCTCACCATACTTCTGGTGACTCATGATGTGGAATTTGCCGCCGCTGTGGCTGACAGGTGTGCCCTTGTTTTCAGGGGAGAAGTGACATCGGAAGGCGAGAGCCATGAATTTTTTGCCGGGAACAATTTTTATACAACAGCAATAAACCGCATGACAAGGGGCTTCTACGACGGCATCCTTCGTGTCAGGGAAGCTGAGGAGATCATCAGACTGAATGGTTGTGATAAAGAATAGTACAATAAGGAATATGATAAAGATCCTGGTGCCCTTTGTGCTGATCCCGGCAGCGGTGGCGGTGGGCGTGTTTGTTTTTGACGACAAGTCCTACGCCTTTGTCTCGCTGGTGGTGGCACTGCTTTCTGTAGTGCTCTTCATTGCGGGATTTGAAATGCGAAGGACGGGCACCGGGCGAATGGCGCTGGTGGCGGTTCTTGTAGCTCTCACGGTTACGGGACGGTTCATCCCCTACATCAAGCCTGTGGTGGCGCTCATCGTGATCACAGGCATGTACCTCGGTGGCGAAGCGGGCTTCCTTGTGGGAGCCATGGCGGCTGTGATCTCAAACTTCTACTTCGGTCAGGGCCCCTGGACGCCTTTTCAGATGTTGTCCTGGGGAATGATCGGACTTCTGGCGGGATTTTTAAGCAAGCTTCTTAAAAAGGGACCGGTCCCCGCTGCGATCTACGGCATTTTTTCGGGTGTGTTCTTTTCCATGGTCATGGATGTCTGGACGGTACTCTGGTACAACAAGACTTTTGATGTGGGGATGTACATTGCAGCCATGGGCACCGCAGCGCCCTACACCGTGCTCTATGCGGTTTCGAATGTGCTGTGGCTCCTTCTTCTTAAGAAGCCGCTTGGAAGCAAGCTGGAACGTATCACCTTGAAATACAGGCTGTTTTGACCCTTTGGGGACAGGGGTATGGTGTCATTTTGTGAAAAAGCATCGGAAACTGAAATAAAGTGAAATTTCGATGCCATGAATTGAGGGTTTGGCAAAGAAAAAGCATCGGAAAATGAAACAAAGTGAAATTTCGATGCCATGAATTGAGGGTTTGGCGAAGAAAAAGCATCGGAAATTGAAGCAAAGTGAAATTCCGATGCTTTTTTCGGTCAGGGGGCTTGAAAAAAGTCCAAATAAGGTGGAAAATTGCATCGGGATCAGCAAAAAAAAGAATTCCGATGCAAAGGTAATGATAAGCACAGGCAGGAAAGCATCGGAAATTGAAACAAAGTGAAATTCCGATGCTTTTTCCGGCCAGGGGGCTTGAAAAAAATCCAATAAAGGTGGAAAATTGCATCGGGATCAGCAAAAAAAAAGAATTCCGATGCAAAGGTAATGATAAGCACAGGCAGGAAAGCATCGGAAACTGATACAAAGAGAAATTCCGATGCAAAAGATGCAAAATGATAAAAACGGAGGTGACACCATGAAAATATGGGCACACAGAGGATGCAGCCAGATGTATCCGGAAAATACGATAACTTCCTTCCAAAAGGCAGCTGAGATCCCGGGGCTTGAGGGGATCGAGCTTGACATTCAGTTCTCCTCGGACGGGCATATGGTTGTGATCCACGACGAGAGAGTGGACAGGACCACAAATGGCACAGGCTTTGTCAGGGATTACACCCTTTCGGAACTTCAGAGCCTTAAGATCGATTCCGTGAATGGAGAGATCGAGAAGATCCCAACCATCAATGAAGTTTTGGATCTTTTGGGACCTTACATGAGAAAGGGGTTGAAGCTGAACATCGAATTAAAGACAAGTGTTTACCCTTATGTGGGCATAGAAAAAAAGATCGTGGAACTTGTAAAGGAAAGAGGGCTTACGGACCGGATCGTGTGGTCGTCTTTCTCTGCGCTCTCCCTTCCCATAATCCGACAGCTTTTACCCGATGCGGACATAGGGATGCTTGCCGACAGGGTTTCGGACTGCATGAGGATCCATAAAGCCGGAATTGGAAGCAATGCGCTCCACCCTTACGCTAAGGCCATGGATCTTTCAAAGGAAGAGCTTGAGGGCATGACGGTGAGAGCCTGGTTCTTAAAGCATCTCTATCCCGAAAAGCCAACAGGCACCCGTCTTGACTTCGCAAAACTCGAGGAAAAAGGTATTACGGACGTGTTCCTTAACGAGCCCGAAGTTTATCTCAGATAATAATAAAACCGCTGAACCTCTGTCGGCAAAGCCGAAGCTGTTCAGCAGTTTTTTTGATTCCCATTTTTATAATCTTCTATAAGTTTTTCTTTTTCGGAACGGGAAAGCTGCTTTACGTGCCATTCCATGCTCATTGCTTCCTGTCTGGTGTCCGATTCACAAAGCCAGACCAGCTCCACGGGACGCTGGGCACGGGTACATTTGCTGGCTGTTCCTGCCTGATGGGCAGCCAGACGTTTTTTAATGTCATTGGTCCAGCCGCAGTAGTAGTTCCCGTTTTTTAATTTTAACATATAGGTGTAGTTCATTTCTAAAACATAAGATGAGGCTGCCACATGGCGTCGATCTCGGGGAAAATGTAGTAGGAAGTCTTCTGGTACAGCCTGCCTTTTGCCATAACAAGAACCAGATCGTTCAGTGCGTTCAGATCCTCCAGAGGATTTTTCTTTGAAACGATGAGGTCAGCGTCAAGACCCTCGGCAATACGTCCGACGGTGTCTCCCAGACCTGCGATCCGGGCGTTGACTTCTGTGGCGGTGTGGATCAGTTCAAGATTTGACATGCCGCAGAACTTGTGGAGAAGGATCAGTTCGCAGTACATGGCATAGTGGGGGACAAAGTCGTTTCCCGCACCTGTTGCCACGCCCACTGTGGATTTATTCTCCAGGCAGGTTTTGATCTGCTTTACGGAGGTGTTAAAGATCATATTGCTTTTTTCTTTGTCTTCATTGCTGAGTCCCGTAGTGTGCACATCAAAGTGCCCGTAGGGGAAAAGGGATGAGAATGTGGTGACGTAGGCAGACTTTTTTCCTTTGATCTCGGAAACGGCAGAACCGAAAGGCTGTCCGTCGGAATGCTCGGAAGCACCGGATATCAGGATCCTGGGCCCCGGCTTTTTGCCCGCGTCGATCTTGTCACGGAGCATGGAATCCCACCCGGGTATACCGTCTTCCGTGCATATGGTTGTTACACCGCTCAGCAGCTCGGTTTTTGCCCGAATGGCTGCCTTGTTCTGTTCGATGAAAGTCAGAATGGGATTGGAAGTGATCTGTTTGATCCTCTCCTTTGTAAGAGGTTTACGTTTTGCAGATACGTAACCGCTGGAAGAAAGATGCACACAAAGATTAATGAGACCAGGCATCAGATAGCCGTTTCTCATGTCAACGATGGTGCAACCCTTGAGATTTGCTCTGTCACAGTCCACTATTTCTTCGATGATCCCGTTGTTCACCATAACGGTTTTGCCTCTCAGAGGCCTCATGCTCAAGGTTCCGTCGAGGATAGCACCGTTAGTCAACGCATATTTCATAGCAATTCCTCCCTCATAGAAAAAATTGTCTCATTTTAGCCCTATGCTATTTTAACTTTTATTGGTGATTTTGTAAACCCTTAAAGCGCTTGTAGTTACGCGGAAGGCGAGAAAAAAAGAACCCCCGTCCTTGGACAGGGGCAAAAAATGTACTATTGTAATCCGTTTTTCATGAAGCGGCTTAAAGGCTTGTAAACAAAAACCGTGATCACGGAAACGATGGCGGATTTGATGAGGTTTAAAGGAGCGGTTGCAAGGAGAATGAAGCTTCCGAGGCTTGTGATGTTCTTGTTGACCTTTGTTCCTGCTCCGATGATGTTCTCCATTCCTCCGAAAGCCGTTGCGTAAGCGGGGAGAAGGACATAGATGTTAAGGAGACATCCTGCGATGATGCAGGTGATTGAACCGACGATGAGTCCAAAGATAGCCTGCTTTTTGGTCTTCTTTACGAGGTAGAAGACAGATGCGGGAAGAACATAGGAAATGCCCACAAGGAAGTTTGCCAGTTCTCCGATACCTGCGGTAGAGGTTCCTTTAATGAGGAATTTTACCAGGATCTTGAAGGCTTCGATGATGACTCCTGCCACAGGTCCCATAGTGAAGGCGCCGAGGATGACGGGGAGCTCACTGAAATCGATCTTGTAAAAAGAAGGAAGGAAGGGAAGAGGGAAATCCAGGAACATGAGAACCGCTGCAATGGCTGCAAGCATTGCGCCTGTTACCATCATACGTGTGCTTGAAAAAAACTTTTTCATAAAAAAATCCTTTCCGACGAAAAACGTCAAACGATTCTTCGCAAAAAAGGCAAACTCTTTCTTCTCTCATCCAGACTGTACTGTCGGTTCCGGAATCGCACCGGATCATGCCCAAAGATCTTGGCTCGCGGACTTTACCGCCGGTAGGGAAATTTCGTCCCTCCCCGAAGAATCATTGTTAAATTTACAACTGCATTCTAAGCCCTTGATAAAACTTTGTCAAGTTGTTTTTGATGTACTTTTATAGTATAATAATGAAAATGTCACCATGGCAGGCATATTTACCGCAGACAGCCTGTCAGATCTTAATGATCAGACGGAGGAAAGATGAGACACAAAACTTTTTTTACCCTTGCGATCTCTGCAGCTCTTTTACTTGGGGCATGTTCCGGGATTTCGGGGACAAATGAATCGAAAGAGGTAACGACAATGCCATACGGATGGACACCGTCATCGGAGAAACAGGAAATCACGGACACTACGCCTGTTCCTTCCGTAACTGCGACTCCCACAAAGGAAGCGACTGCCACCCCCACAAAGAAAGCGACTGCGACTCCCACAAAGAAAGCAACTGCCACTCCCACCAAGAAGGCCGCGGCAACTGCCACTCCTACCAAAAAGGCGACTGCCACCCCCACGCCGGTAAAAACGGACAGTGTTATCCCCGAGTGGAGAGAAATGCTTAAGGAAATGGGTACGGGATGGAACCTGGGAAACACCATGGATGCCTACGATTGCACCTGGCTTACAAATGAACTGGGTTACGAGACCGCATGGGTCGGTTCTCCCAAGGTTTCTCAAAAAATGATAGACACTGTGGCTGAGGCAGGCTTCAAAACCATCCGTGTTCCCGTTTCATGGCATGACCACGTGACAAAGACCACGAAGACGGACGGAAGCACTTATTATAAGATAAGCGAGAAGTGGATGAAGCGTGTGCATGAGATCGTGGATTATTGCATTAACGATGATCTTTTCGTTATTTTAAACATTCATCACGATGATGCCGCCACCTATTTCGTGTACCCCGATGCTGCCCATGAAAAGTCTTCGCTTGAGTACGTAACGTCGATCTGGGAGCAGATTGCGACAGAATTCGGAGATTACGACTATCATCTTATCTTTGAAACATTGAATGAGCCCAGACTGGTGGGAGCGAATGAGTGGAATGCTTCTTCCGGCGATGGTCAAAAGGCCATGACATACATTAACCGTTACAACCAGGCGGCTGTCAACACGATCCGAAGCACCGCAGGTCTCCATAACAATGATCGCTACATCGGATGTCCCGGATACGCGGCTTCATCGGACTCTTTGGACAAATTCGTTCTTCCGAAGGATCCCTCGGGAATTGAAGGACGCATCATGGTTTCAATCCATGCCTACACCCCCTACGATTTCGCCATCGCAAACATCAGGGAATTCAATTCCTCAGTGCAGAGCAGCGTTGACTGGCTGTTTACAAATCTCGGCAACAAGCTGACAAAGAAGAACATACCCGTATATATCGGTGAATGGGGAGTCTATGCGGAAAAGAACAACTACGATGCAAGACTGAAATATATAGCGCATTACATTTCTTCTGCTTCCTCCTTAAAGGATGCATCCGGAAACGTTATAAAGATCCCCACAGTGATCTGGGATAACGCAAGTTACGGGAAAGAAAAAGAAAACTATGCTTTACTGAACAGAAAGACCAATAAATGGTACGAAGAAGAATATGTTAAAGCCATCATAGCCGCGGGTAAGTAAAAAGCCCCGCGGCTTTTTAATGTAACAAAGCTGTGGGGCCGAATGTTACTGTTCACACCGCCCGCAACCTATACAATGGGGTCCCTCCCCTGCTCCGCAGCGGTCCTCCCCATTGTCTTACATTCGCAATCCGCTTCGCAACTAATGATAACGGGGAGGACCGCCACGAAGTGGGGGAGGGACCCCGTTATATGCTCATGTGGGTGGGGCGGTTACTGCTGCGCAGAATATACAACATGATGAACCTCTTTGAAAGCAAGCTTTCAGAGTTTCATCATGTTGTATATCTGTGAACAGTAACGACTGAAGGGCAAAAAAAGTGCGAGTAGAAATGGGGTTTTCATACTCGCTGAGGGGTAGTTAGGTTTAGGGTCTCTAACTGTCATGTAGTATACCATCTGAACACCGAAAAAGGAATAGGACAAGAGTCCTATTTTTTCCACCCAAGGTCACAGTGCCCCGGAGAGCTTTTTCAATTTCTCCTCAAACATTAATCTGTTTTTAATCTTTTTCCCATTTTAGATTAATATTCATGGATTATTATTGGTTCATCGGTTGAGAGAAAACCGGAAATCAATTATAATAGTGATCGAGAGACGATCGGAAAGGGAACATTATGGATAATTTGGAAAAAGTGGAAAAGATCAGAGAGAAAACAGGTGTAAGCTACGAGGCAGCAAAGGAAGCTTTGGAAGCTTCAAATTACGACATTCTGGACGCTATCGTTTACCTTGAGAAGAACGGAAAGGTAAAGGGGCCTGCGGTTCAGGTCGTTACTGTTGAAGAAAAAGACAGAAAGGAACGCAGAGAGAAGTTCAAGAAGACTCAGGAGGATTACGAGAAGAAGTGCAATCACGGCGTAAAGGACGGCTTTAACAGTTTCTTCAAGTGGTGCGGTAAGGTTCTTGAGAAGAGCGTCAAGACGAGCTTTGTTGTTGAAAGAAGACACGAAGAGATCATTACAATGCCCGTTCTTGTGCTGATCCTTTTCCTGATCTTCCTCTTCTGGCTGATCTTCCCGCTCATGATCGTGGGTCTCTTCTTCGAATGCCGTTACAAATTTGACGGTGCGAGTGAAGTGAAGGTGGATCTGAACGCTTTCTGCGACAAGTGTGCAGACGGTGCGGAAAACCTGAAAAAGGAGTTTCGCAATTCCGAAGACAAGGATAACAACGAACAATAAGGTGCTTTCGAGGCCGGGGCATTAAAGCCCCGGCTTTCGGAAAAGACCGGTACGGGGAGAAAAAATGGGAAACAGGATTTTGATAGTAGAGGACGAGGCAAAGATCGCCAGATTCGTGGAACTGGAGTTATTGCACGAAGGATATGAAGCGGAAAAGACGGAGGACGGAAGGCAGGGCCTTGAAATGGCTCTTTCCGGACGTTTTGATCTGGTCATTCTTGACATTATGCTGCCGGGACTGAACGGAGTGGAAGTATTGAGAAGACTGCGCAAAGAAAGCGAGATCCCCGTGATCATGCTGACCGCCAGGGATGCAGTCATGGACAAGGTCTCCGGCCTTGATGCGGGTGCTGACGATTACATCACCAAGCCCTTTGCCATCGAAGAACTGCTGGCAAGGATCAGAGTTGCTCTGAAGCGAAAAGCCGGAAACACAGACAGCAGGCATATGCTTGAGATAGGCCCTGTAAAACTGGATACGGACCGCTACGAGGTCACGGTGAAGGGGGATACCATAGAGCTCAGTAACCGTGAATTTGAGCTGCTTAAAATTCTTATGACAAATAAGAACATGGTTATGAAAAGAGACTTTCTGATAAATGAGATATGCGGCTATGATTACGTTGGGGAGACGAACATCATAGATGTGTATGTCAGATACTTAAGAACAAAGATCGACGATAAGTACGGGATAAAACTGATTCAGACTGTCCGCGGAGTCGGATACGTCATTAAGGACTGAATATGACTGAAAGCAAAAGGATGTCATCCATTGCCAGAAGAATAAACGGCCATTACTGGTTTAAACGGTTTTCGGACCTGTTTGCGCTGGATGTCGCGCTGTTTTTTATTCTTGTGATAAGCTATATTTTATATAATGAAAATCTTACCTTAAAGATCTGGGAGATGCAGAAGGAACAGTGGCAGATGATCCTTGACTGGCTGGAAAACTATGTCAGGACACCGGCTGTTGTCTTTGGCTGTTTTCAGCTGTTCACCCTGTTCGCTGCCCTTTTTGACTCGAATGATGTTCGGCGGGACCTTAAGCCTCTGAACGATCTGGCTGTTAAAGCCGAAAGGTTGAGCCGCATCAATCTGAACGATCTTAACGATCCGCTGACCGGTACAAAGCCGGGTAAGCCTGAGGAAAAGCGCAGGGAAACAAAGAGCAATGACAAACAGGAAAAGAACAGGCTGGAAAGCCTGGGACACGCCATTGAAAGCATTTCTCCGGATGAACTGGAAAAGGGTATCCATACCGGAGACTCCGATCTTCAGGGCATAGAGGTAGCCCTCAACAACCTTCTTCTCAGAATGAGGGAAAATCAGAAGCAGCAGGCCCGTTTCGTGTCCGACGCTTCTCATGAGCTGAGGACGCCCATTGCTGTTATCCAGGGATATGTTAACATGCTGGACAGATGGGGCAAGACGGATGAGGCGGTTCTTGACGAGTCCATTGAGGCTCTCAAAAACGAGTCGGAGCACATGAAGACCTTGGTGGAGCAGTTGCTTTTCCTGGCTCGGGGAGACAGCGGAAGAAACACCCTGACCAGGAAGGAGATGGACCTGAACGATGTGGTAAAGGATGTCTGGGAAGAATCTTCCATGATAGACGACAAGCACGATTACCGGTTTGAAGAATGTCCCGGAGCGATGATGAACGGAGATGTTGCCATGGTTAAGCAATCATTGCGTATCTTCATCCAGAATGCCGCAAAGTACTCAAACGAAGGCGATATCATAAAGCTTAAGGTAATGATGCAGGACGGTCATCCTGCCTATGCTGTGCAGGATGAGGGCATAGGGATGCAGGAATCGGATGTTGCCCACATCTTTGAGCGATTCTACCGTTCCGACAGCGTGAGAAATTCACAGACCGGAGGCAGCGGACTGGGGCTGTCCATAGCAAAATGGATCATCGATGCCCATGAAGGGCGGATCGAAGTCCTTTCAAGACCGGAATTCGGTACAAGATTTACCGTTACATTTTAAAAGAATCCCGACAGAAATGTCGGGATTCTTTATGTTTATGAAGTTATATCCTTCTGCTTCCACTTATGCCGGAACGACCTGAAGAACTGTGGTGTACCGTTGAGTGATGACTGCCACTGCTTCCGCTTGATGATGACTGCGGGATGGGTACAGCGGTGACATTTTTGTAAAGGAAGGTGTCCGACAGGGATGTGAGCTTGAAGGAGTCTTTTTTCACATATCCCCCGGCGTTGGTGGCTGTGGATACGCTGATGAGCTGTTTCTTCATGGAAGCTGTGGCGCTTCCGCCCACGATGAAACCGATGATGACAGCTGCCACGATCCATGCGGGTTTGTAACGCATGTGTTCTTTATAGGCTGCCTGCTTATCTCTCCAGTCCAGATAGTCTTCTGTCCTTATCAATCCGTCTTGATCGGGACCGTTAGTCTTTTTCCAGTCTTCATATTGCGCGATCTCGCCGGGATTATTTTTGTTGTAATCCCTTACGTGCTTTGCTGCATTCTTTCCGAATGCGCTGAAAGCATTGTAGTACTTTTGGGCTATGATGTCGTCTGCGATCAGGTCGATCTGATGGTCGATATTGTTGTCAAAATAGACTATTCCAAGGCCCCTTGCAATGATCGTTACCATGTAATCACTGCCATCCTCCGTGATGTAGCGAAGTAAACATACTCCGCTGAAAACGTCGTCACGACCGTAGCCTGTGTAATCGTAAAAATCATAGCAGTAATCTTCGGCGGTTTTTCCCTGCATATCATGGGTGGTGACCACCACAATGTCGAAATCCAGTTCGTCGCTCAGAGCCTTTAATTCTTCATTCAGTTTCTGCTCTTCGGTGTCCGACAAAAGATCTGCCAGGTCCGTCACATAGTAGTCGGGATGATCTGCGAGGGCGGAATCTGCATATGCTTTAAGGGGAAGAGCGAAGGCAGTGAGGAGCACAGCCGTTAAAATTCCGATTAAAATCTTCTTCATAATGTGCCCTCCCTTACATTACATACTTCAAAAGCTGAAGTATGAGTGACAACAATATGATGGATCCCGCGGTAATGCCGGTGTATGACCAGAAGTACTTGGTCTTGAGACTCTTGTCCATGGGGAGATTTCCCACGAACTTGCCTGTCTGTCCGTTCATGGCAAAGGTGTAGTTCCGGTCGTTCCATTTTGTGTTCAGTATCCATGCGGGAAGCAGGGCGTATTTTGCTCCGGTGGAATTGAGACGTATGTTGGTGTGCTCATCGGTAATGGTGGAGTAGCCGGTGACAGTGCCATGAAGCCGTGAGGCAGCAGTGGACTTTATGCGCTCGGTGGAACGCTGTTTGGAATCCTCCATGGAAACATCGTATTTGTCAGCCATATAACCTGCAAGATAGGCGGTCTGGAAGGGAACCGCAGCCTTGTAATCGTAGGGCTCCAGAGAATCCATGAGATCGTCCGCCATCTTTGTGGAAGCATCCACGGGAACATCCTCAAAGGAAAGAGTGGCTTCTCTTGTGATGGAATAGTGATCCTTCTGGGTGTAAGCATATTTTCCGTCACTCCAGGTGCGGACTTTTGTGCCCTTGAATCTGCCGGAAACTTCTACATCGGCGCTGTAAAGCCAGAAGGGTACGTAGACACCCTGGATCTCTTCGATGTGATTTTCTTCCTTAAACACTTTCGGAAGCAGCTTTTTGCCTGTAAGATGCTCGGCCATTTTCTTCACTGCTGCCTCTTTGTTGAGTTTAAAAGGAATGACCAGGTCGGGCTTCAGACCTCCCGCAAAATTTCCCATTACAACAACATTGTTTCCGCAGTAGGGGCAGGTGGTGGCGGCCATGTTTTCGTCTCCGATGATCTCTCCGGCACAGGACTTGCATACAAAGAGCCGCATGCCCTCGATCTCCGAATTGCTCCACTCGGTGGTCTCTCCCATATCCCATTGTATATCGTCTTCTCTGTCCGCCGCCAGATCCTTGTCCAGCTGTTTCAGAGCTTCCATTTCAAATTCCGTGTCGCAGTAGGGGCATTTCATTTTCTGCACATCGGAGTTAAATTCGATGGCACCTCCGCAACAGGGACATTTGTATTCCTGTAATCCGGTCATAAAGATCTCCTCCTTATCATTCTGATTTTAAACCAAAGGGGGAGAATGTGCAATCTGTCATTTTTGACAGTTGTGGTTTGGTGCCATTTTGGGTATACTTGTAAAAAGGGGACGGAGAAAGGCGTTTTTGTTATGGGCATAAAGCGCATATATGAAAAAATCGGACAAACTCAGATCAATACTGCGATAATCGTCGCAGGCATAGTGATCGCGGCCGCATTACGACAGCTGAGCAGACTGAGCTCTGTGCAGAGCGTGGATGATGCGGTTACTCTTCTTCGCCCCACGATCTATATTCTGATCTTCGGTTCCTGGGGAATCTCCGTCAGAAAAAGAATTGTTAACAACAGGATAAGACAGCTCCTGACCACCATAGCTTCGCTTATGATCTTCTGGGTCTGCGTGAGGACTATTAAATACACTGCGGAAAGCTACGAAGTTATCAGATACACCTGGTATCTGTACTACGTTCCGCAGCTGTTTATCCCTACATTGTTCTTTGTGGTGTCCTACAGCCTGGGAAAACGTGAGGAAAGCAGGAAACGGGGCGCCATAGTTGCCTTTGCCGTGAGTGCCGTTCTGGTGCTTCTGGTTTTGACCAATGACCTTCATCAGACTGTTTTCAGGTTTGACGGACGTCCCTTTACAGAACACAACTACTCCCATCAGCCCGTGTTCTATCTTGTATGGGGATGGATGGTGCTTCTGGCTCTTGCATCCACTGTTTTGATCCTGGTCAAGTGCAGGGTGAATGAAAAGAAGAAATTCGTGATCCTTCCGTTGGTGGCTATCTCCGTGGCGTTTTTATATGCAGTGCTGACTGCGGCGGGGAATCCCGTTGTCAAGGTGATCGCCGGTGATATGACCGTGAGCTTCTGCGTTTTGTACATGTTTATTATAGAAAGCTGTCTTCGGAGCGGTCTGATCCGCATCAGTACCGGATACGAGGAACTTTTCAGAAGATCCACCATCAGGGCCCAGATCCTGGATGATGATTATAAAACCTTCCTGTCATCGGGAGATGCGGTGACCTATCCCATTCAGACCATCAGGGAAACAGAGTGGGGACCGGTGCTTCTGGAGGACGGCATACGTCTTTCGAATTTCAAGATCCGGGGGGGCCATTTCCTTTGGCAAGAGGATACCACGGAACTCTTTAACGTCATGCAGGAGCTGGACGAGGCAAAGAAGGATCTTGAAGCACGAAATGCAGTACTTGCGGAAGCCTACAACGCCGAGAGGAACCTTCACAGACTTGAAGCCCAGAACAACCTTTACGATTCGATACAGAAGAAAACAAGGAAGCAGATCAACATGCTCTCCCGCCTTTTAAGGGATTACAGGAACGCGGAAACTCCCGGAGAAAGAACCGAGATCCTGCGGCGAATCATTGTTTTGGGCGTCTACATAAAGCGCCGCAACAACCTGATCTTTATCAGCGAACAGAGCGATAAGATCCCCGTCAGGGAGCTGGAACTCTGTTTCGAGGAAACGGTGAACGATCTTGAACTGGCAGGCATCAGAAGCAGCTGCTTCATCAGCGCGGGAGATGAGATACCCACAAAGATCGCCACCGAGATCTACGATTTCTATGAAAAGATCTGCGAGGAAGTCTACGGAGGGACAGAATCACTCCTGATCAGAATATACAAGGAAAAGGGCTGTTTTGTCCTTTCTATCGATCTGAAATGCAATGAATTGAAACTCATGGGCATGTCTGATGCAGAGGTCAGCGAAGAAGACGGCATCATCGAGATCACACGTAGGTTCCGGGAGGTGGCAGAATGAGTATTTTTAAAAGAAAACCCGCCCTTACCGCAGATTCCATAAAAGAATCCCTGGATAATCTCCCTGCAGGCATATGCTTTTTTGACTCAAACGGATTCTTAAAGCTGTGCAACAAGAAGATGCACAAGCTTTCCTTTGATCTCAGCGGACATGATGTCCAGTATCTTAAAGAATTTGAGGATATGCTGAAAAATCCCGGGAATCAGTGCACCAGACCCATGGACGGAAAGTACTATTTCATGGCTGACGGAAGTGTGTGGATGTTCGGCAAAAAGGAAATCTGGGGAGCAAGAGGCGCGAAGTACACAGAGTATCTGGCATCCGAGGTCTCGGAAATATATGCCCGGATGGAAGAATTGAATTACGATAACAGGAAGCTTCTGGAATTATCCAATGAGATAAAGAAGATGTCCGCAAATGTCCTGACCATAGCAAGGGAAGAGGAGACTCTTTCCATGAAGATGCGCGTGCATGATGAGATGGGCAGAAGCCTCATCGCGGCGCGAAAGCTGTTGAAAGCAGGAGTGCTCCCGGAGCGGGATGAGCCGGTGATAGAGGGCTGGAAAAGGACAATAGATGTTTTGAAACGAAGCTATGATGAACCGGAAAAGAAGGACATGCTGGATGAGCTGAGAGAAGCATGTAAGGGCATGCTGAATATCAGCCTGAAGGGTGTGCTGCCGGAAAAAGAGGAGGATGCGTACCTTATCGTTGTGGCTACAAGGGAATGCGTTACCAATGCCATCAGATACGCGGGTGCCACCGAGCTGTATGTTGACATCAGCCATATGGAAGGAAAAGTGGTGGCAAAGATCACAAATAACGGGGAACCGCCCAAGGGCTGGATCAGCGAAGGCGGAGGTTTGTCTTCCCTAAGAAGAAAGATAGAAAGAGCCGGAGGACTTATGGAGATCAGATCCCAGCCCATCTTTGAACTGACGGTGATACTGCCGGGACGGGATGAGCTGAGCAGGCTGATATGATGATGTATCCTTCGAAGGAGGCTTTTGATGACGAGAGTTTTGATCGTGGAAGATCAGAAAATGGCAAGGGACAGCATGATAGGCTATGTCGAAGCCAGTAAAAACTACACTCTTGCAGGAACGCTTAAGAATGCGGGGTCTGCTGAGGTTTTCTGCGCCGGGCATCCGGTGGATCTGATCTTAATGGATGTGTGTACTGAGTACGATGAGAGTGGCCTTGAGGCAGCGGCGGTGATAAAAAAGCGCTACCCCCACATTAAGGTGATCATTGTCACTTCCATGGTGGAGTGCAGCTTTTTGGACAAAGCAAGGGAAGCGGGAGCGGACAGTTTCTGGTACAAGGAGACCGAGACCGAGGAGCTTCTTGATGTGATGGACAGGACAATGGCAGGAGAAAGCGTGTATCCTGAAAAGACGCCGGAGGTGCGGCTGGGACTTACCACCAGCTATCATCTTACGGGCACGGAGCTTCTGGTACTCAGGACTCTGATGGAAAGCAGTAATTACAAGGATGCAGCGGACAAGATCGGCTGCACGGAAAGAAATATCCGTTTTCATTTAAATAACATATTGGACAAGACAGGCTACAGAAACCGCTTTGAGCTGTGCATGGCGGTATCACAAAAAAAACTGATCATAGTAAATCCTGATCAGGAATTGTCCTGATAAAAGTATAAAAAAACTGTAAAATGTAATAAACTGTCAGATGTGACAGTTTATTTGGAAAGGATCTGTGCAATAATTGGCTTGTCGCTGAGGAAGGAGGCAAGAATGAGTATTCTGTCCATATTGCACAAACCGCAAAAAGCAGCGGGAGAAAGAAGCTTTGAGCCTTCTCGGCCAAAAGCCGAACGGGTCGAAACGGCTTTTGCGGAAATTCCGAAGAACTTGAAAGAATTAAAAGAACTCTCCGATGCCTCCTTGACGGATCCTTTTAAAACAGCAGCTTATACGGTATGTGCCTTTTGCGTATATGCAACGGATCCCGTGAACGGACTTGAGATGGTGAATTACCTTAAAGGTCCACAGGAGCTGTCCGTATATGACCGGCAGCTTATCAAGGATAAGCTGGAGGGGAAAAAGTACATTCCTTTTTCCTACTTTAAGGGAGCAATACCCGAGAATGAGTACATACCATCCAGACCTTACGTGGTGGAAGTTCAGACAAATGCTTTTTCCTACTCGGATGAAGGGTACATTAAGATGTACGTTCAATCGGGCGGAGCAGATTCTCTCAGATCCATAACACTGAGAAGAAAAGGCGAACAATGGTTCTTATGGGAACAGATGATTCTGGCTGACATTAGGAAGCCGCGATCTGCTGATCCTTGGGCATAACAACATTTATAAAATCTGAAAGGAGATTTGATTTATGGGACTTATTTCTGCAGTAATTAATTCAGCGGGTTCGGTAATAGCCGATCAATGGAAAGAGTTTTTCTATTGTGATTCACTCGCTAAGGACGTGTTGGTAGTTAAGGGCCAGAAAAGGATCGGACCTAACTCATCCAACACGAAGGGAGCTGACAATATCATTTCAAACGGGTCCGGAATTGCCGTAAATGAAGGTCAGTGTATGATCATCGTTGAACAGGGTAAGGTAGTTGAGATCTGCGCTGAACCCGGACAGTTCACCTGGGATTCTTCATCAGAACCTTCCATTTTCTGCGGTTCTCTCGGAAAGAACATAATCAATACCTTTAAGACCATCGGAAAGCGTATTTCCTACGGTGGTGACACGGGTAAGGATCAGAGGATCTACTACTTCAATACAAAGGAACTCATCGACAACAAGTTTGGTACGGCGAATCCCGTTCCGTTCAGAGTTGTTGATTCCAAGATAGGTTTGGATATCGATGTATCGCTTCGCTGCTCAGGCGTTTTCTCATACAGGATCGCCGACCCCATCCTTTTCTATGCAAATGTTTGCGGTAACGTAACAAGTGCTTACACACGCTCCGAGATCGATGCACAGCTTAAGACGGAATTCATCTCTGCTCTTCAGCCCGCCCTCGGAAAACTTTCCGCTCTTGAGCTTCGTCCCAATCAGATCGTGGCTCATACAACAGAGCTTGAAAATGCGATTAACGAAGCTCTTTCGGCAAAGTGGGCAGAGCTCAGAGGACTTACTGTGGTTTCCGTTGCTCTCGGTTCAGTGACACTTCCCGACGAAGATGCCGATATGATCAAGCAGGCTCAGCGTACAGCTATCATGAGAGATCCTACCATGGCAGCAGCTACACTCGTGGGAGCACAGGCAGATGCTATGAAGGCTGCGGCTTCCAATAGTGCAGGCGCTATGACCGGATTCATGGGCCTTGGATTTGCTCAGAACGCGGCAGGCGGTGGAATGAACGCTCAGAACCTTTTCGCTATGGGTCAGCAGCAACAGCAGCAGGCAGCTCCTCAGCAGCAGGCGGCACCCGCTCCCGCAGCAGCTCCTGCAGGAAGCTGGACATGCAAATGCGGTGCAACAGCTACCGGTAAGTTCTGTCCCGAATGTGGAAGCCCGAAGCCTGCAGAGGACGGCTGGACCTGCTCCTGCGGTACGGTTAATAAAGGCAAATTCTGTCAGAACTGTGGTGCCAAGAAGCCTGCAGGCGCTCCTCTTTACAGATGCGACAAGTGCGGCTGGGAACCTGAGGATCCCTACAATCCTCCTAAATTCTGCCCTGAGTGCGGAGACATCTTTGACGACAACGACGTAAAGTAGTTGTTACGTAACGGATGAAATTGTAAACGGAGGTCACATATGGGATTATTTGATAAAAAGATTTGCGGAATATGCAATAAGAAGATCGGTGTCCTGGATCTGATCGGAAGCAGAAAGCTTGAAGACAGTTATCTTTGCAAGGACTGTGCAAAACGGCTTTCACCCTGGTTCAGCGACAATCGTAAGTCGACTCTGGATGAGATCAGAGAGCAGCTTTCCTATCGTGAGCTGAACAAAGAGGAAGTTGAGAGCTTCAATCCTACACGTACATTGGGTCAGAAGTACAAGGTCATGATCGATGACAGATCCAACAAGTTCTGTGTAACAAACGAATCAAAGTGGAGAGAAGCTAACCCCGATATTCTTAAGTTTTCACAGGTTACAGGCTGTGACATCGATATCAAGGAAAACAAGGATGAGATGTATGACCGTGATGCCGAGGGCAATCAGGTCAGCTTTAACCCCAGGCAGTTCAGTTACAAATACAGCTTTGGTGTTGTGATCCATGTCAACCACAAGTACTTCAGCGAAATGAAGTTTGATGTGAACAAGACTCTCATCACCGAGAAGGACGGAGATCCCCGCAAGATGCCTCACAGCACTGATTATGAAGAGTGTAAGAAGATCACCGAAGACATCAAAGCAGCCGTTCTCGGAATACATGAAGAGGCACGCACCATCGAAGAAGAGGCTGAGAAGCCCAAGGCAGCAATGGTTTGTCCTTTCTGCGGAGCCACAACTGTTCCGGATGCCGCAGGAAACTGCGAATACTGCGGAGCATGCATTACAAGATAGTTACTCTTAACCGGAATCATTCGGATCTTTTGAGATCTACGGAGGAAATATATGGCAAAGGATTTTTTAAACGACCTTATGAACAGTTTTGGAAGTGATAATGTCGGAGACAGTGTCGAGAAGGCAGTTACTGACGCTTTGGGCAATAAGTTAAAGGACTCCCTTAATTCCTCCGGAAACAGGGTGAAAACAGATCTGAGATCATCAAACAGCAGGGTGGTCACATCTTCCGGATCATCTTCCAATAAAGTAAAGACCGATCTTTCTTCTTCATCCTCAGGGAAGGTTAAGACTTCCTTAGGGTCAAGGCTATCCGGAAAATCCGCTTCATTTGTGAGCGGAACCAAGAATGCTATCAACACCATGATGAACGGTGTGGATGAAAGCGACAATGTTGGACAGACTATCGAAGATAATATCATGTCTGCTCTTGGCGGAAAGATTGGCAGCAAATTCGGAGGAACAGAGGATAATTAAATTCTGTAAATCAGGATTTAATATAAATCAATTCGCGATATAATTTCGCGATTGTAAATAAGCAGGACGGATCAAGCCCAAGGGATCCGTCCTGTTTTCTTTTTATGTTGGATCCATAAAGGATTCTTAACAACCTTGTAACAAATATTAGGTTATCTAATGATAAGTACAAAAAGGTCTTGCCTTTTTTATCCTTTGTGTTATAATTCTGATGTCTAAAAAAGAGACAACAGATCTAAAGAAATCAGGAGGGCATTATGAGACCATTTATAGTATCCACAGATTCCACTGCCGACATTCCGGAGGATTATTTAAAGCAGCATTCCATTCAGCTTCATCCTCTTCATTATATCGTAGATGGCGTAGAATACGGTGCTGAACTGGAGCAGGGAGAGATACCCATCGGGAAGTTTTACGAGATGATCGAGGCCGGAACAATCGCCACCACCAATGCCACCAATGTGGGGTATGATATAGAATTGTTTGAAAAAGCTGCAAAAGAAGGCTTTGATGTTCTTCATATAGCTTTTGCTTCATATATGAGCGGAAGCTACAACAATGCTAAAGTAGCTGCGGAACAGGTCATGGAAGAAAATCCCGGCTGCAGGATCATTGTCATCGATTCCACAAAGGGCTCAGGAGGGACCAATCTTCTAGTGAGAAAAGCCGTTGAGATGAAAGAAGACGGAAGATCACTGGAGGAGACAGCCGCATGGACGGAAGAAGCGGTAAAAAGAACATCGGTGTTTTTCTCCGTTCCCAGTCTCATGAGCCTTTACAGAGGCGGAAGACTTAAAAAGTCAGCAGCCATCCTGGGTACCATACTTAAGATCCAGCCTACTCTCTACATTGATGAAAAGGGATGTCTTACGGTTTTAAACAAAGTCCGTGGAAGAAAAGCGGCTCTGGACTTTCTTTGCGAGACTTTGAAGCCGCTGCGGGAGAAAGGAACCTTACCTAAGGAGATCGCCATAGAGCACGGTAATTGTCTTGAAGAGGCAGAGGCTCTCGGCGCCATGGCTAAGGAAAGATACGGTATAGAAACCGTTTATTACAATTTTCTTTGCCCTACCCTGGGAAGCCATACGGGTCAGGGTATCATCACCTTCAGTTTTATAGAAAACGAAAAATAAGAAAAGTATATCATAAAGAAGATACGTCTATGGTTTCTCACGGGTAGATATGTTAGAATACAGAAAAACGATAAAACGGAGATAATACCATGGCAACTGAAAAATGGGTAAGCGAAGCACTTGAAAAAGTCAGGAAGAAGATAAAGGCCACTGCGGAAAAAAACAGGGACAGGATCCCTTACAGGACCGATGCTGACGGAAATTACGACGATAACTCCGAAGCGAGAGGAGATGGAAGCGGGCTTGACTGGTGGACCAACGGTTTCTGGGGAGGCACTCTCTGGAAAATGTATGAGGACACCGGGGATGAGAGTTATGCAGAGATAGCCCGTATCTCGGAAAAGAAATTGGAGAAATGCTTTGAGACTTTTACCGGTCTGAATCACGACGTGGGGTTCATGTATATGCTCACTGCAGGTGCGGATTACAGGCTTACGGGAAACAAGGATTCCCTGAGAACACTTCTCCATGCGGCAAATCTCCTTGCGGGACGATTCAATCCCGTGGGATACATTCGTGCTTGGAATGATGTTTGGGGAGATAATGTGGGCTGGGCCATAATCGACTGCATGATGAATCTTTCCCTGCTGTACACCGCTTCTGAACTCACAAAAGATCCAAGGTTCGCCAATGTTGCAAAACGCCATGCGGATACGGTGATCAAAGCTTTTATAAGAGAAGACGGCTCCTGCTGTCACATCGTGGAATTTGATCCCGAGACGGGAGAGAGAATGAGATCCATGGGTGGTCAGGGCTACGGAGAAGGTTCTTCCTGGACCAGAGGTCAGGCCTGGGGACTCTATGGTTTCGTTATCAGTTTTATCCATACAGGGGATAAAAAGTATCTTGAAACGGCTGTGAAGATAGCTGACTATTGCAAAAAGAATGTTCCCGATAACGGGATCATTCCCATTGATTTCTGCCAGCCCAAAGAGCCTGCCCTGGAGGATTGCTGCGGAGCCTGCATCATGGCCTGCGGATTCATCGAACTGGCAAAGCAACTGGGAGAGGAAAAGGGAAAAGACTATCTGGAAACAGGTAAGAAGATCCTTAAAGCCATAGCAGAAGAGAGATGCGATTACTCTCTTGACTGTGATGCTTTTGTTCAGAACTGTTCCGCATCCTACCATTCCAAAGATCATAACATGACGATGAATTATGCGGACTATTTCTTTATCGAAGGCTTGCAAAAGCTTGCAGATATCGGAAGTTTCTATTGGTAAATGAAGAATTAGCAGATGTCAAATCTTGATTTGACATCTGCTAATTTTAAATTTGATACTTTTCATAGGCTTCTTTCAGATCCTGCCTTATCTGATCCACGAGATCTGTCGGAGAAAGGATGGTGACTTCTCTTGCAAACTGAGTGGCCCAAAGTCGCATGGCCTGAAGGCTGGAAAGTAAGGATACGGTGACTTCGTCTTCTGTTTCGTCCGTAAAAGTCATGTCCGGCTCGAACCAGTCGAAAAGTTCTGAGAGAAGTGTTTTCTTCATTCTGAACTTCACACGTTCCGCCTTGTCCGAAAACATGAAAACGTGCTCGGACATATGTTTTGCAAGTGAGAAGCCGTGATCGTAGCCTTCGATCTCATTTTCCGGAACTCTGGGTTCGTCCACGATCTTTATGTTGGTGATCCTGTCGATCCTGAAGTGGGAAAGGCCTTTGCCAAACCAGTCATTGTTACAGATAACGTAGTATCGGTTGTTGGTGGCAGCGATACGATAGGGACTCACGGTGAAGCGGCGGATCTTGTTGTTCCTTGTGATACGCTTGTGGAGCTTTTTGTCCGTGTGGTATTCAAGGTAATTGAAATCGATACGTTTGTTTTGGGAAATAGCTTCATCAATGATCTCTATATTATAGAACAGTTCTTTACCCGCGCTTTCTTCGCTTTTCACAGTGAGGATGTTTTTGGCACCGGTTTTAAAATATATGCTGGAGAGACCTTCCAGTTTTTCGATGAGTTCTTTGCGCTGACTAACGGGAATGTTCCTGGAAAAAAGGATACCGTCTATCAATAGCTTAAGCTCCGCATCCGTAAAATCATGGATCAGACTGAAGTCGGTGAGCTGGATGTTTTCTTCGTCATCATCCGCACCTGCTCTCGGTATCTCACGGTAGGAAATCTCAAAATCCGAATCGATGAGCCCGTCCAGGTACTTTTTTAACGATTTCCTGTCTGCGGATATGCCATAGTTGGATTTTAAAAGGTCAAGTATGTCTTTTTGGGTCAGGGTGTGGTTCTCGTCCGTGTACCTTTTAAGGATCTCAAGAACGTAAAGAATCACCATTTTCTTTTGAACGTCTGCCATGGTCTTCCTCCCGTGGATTATATATTCCATTAGTAAAAAGAATAGCACAAAAAGGCAGGCTGTGCTACAATCCATATAAAATTATCGGCATGTTACTCGTGTTTTGATCAACACAGAAAAGAGAGAAAAGATGGATTACAGAAAAGAATCTTTAAAAAAGCACGGTGAATGGAAGGGCAAGATCGAGATCTCCTGCCGTGTACCTGTGGGTTCAAGGGAAGAGCTTTCACTGGCCTACACCCCGGGTGTTGCGGAACCCTGTCTTGCCATCCGCGACGATATAGAAAAGAGCTTCGAGCTCACAAGAAGATGGAACACTGTGCCTGTTATAACAGACGGAACGGCCATCCTGGGACTGGGAGACATCGGACCCGAAGCCGGTATGCCCGTAATGGAGGGAAAAGCTGCCCTCTTTAAGGCATATGGTGACGTAGACGCCTATCCTCTTTGCATCCGTTCCAAAGATACGGAAGAGATCATAAAGACTATCGAGCTCATGGCGGGTTCCTGGGGCGGGATCAATCTCGAGGATATCTCCGGACCCAGATGCTTTGAGATAGAGACAAGATTAAAGCAGGATCTGGACATCCCCGTTTTTCACGATGACCAGCACGGAACAGCCATTGTAATGACTGCTGCCCTGATCAATGCTTTAAAGCTTGCGGGAAAGAAAAAGGAAGATGTGAAGGTGGTAATCAACGGGGCAGGAGCCGCAGGGATCGCAATTGCACGTTTCCTATTAAATGTATGCGGCATTAGGAACATCATTTCCTGCGATAAGTACGGAACGATCTATGAAGGAAATCCGGAAATGAATCCCGTTCAGGCGGAGCTTGCAAAAGTAACAAACAGGGAAATGCTGAAAGGCACTCTGGCAGATGCCATGAAGGGTGCTGACGTGTTCATCGGAGTTTCCGCCCCTCACGTGGTCACAAAGGAGATGGTGGCTTCCATGAATGACAAGGCTATCGTTTTCACATGTGCAAATCCCGTTCCCGAGATCGAGAGAGAGGATGCCCTTGAGGCAGGAGCTTTTATTGTGGGAACAGGCTCATCCACAAAGCCCAATCAGATCAACAATGTTCTTGTTTTCCCGGGACTTTTCCGCGGTGCTCTGGATGTCCGTGCAAACACAGTAAACTTTGAAATGATGATGGCTGCTGCGGAAGGCATAGCGGCACATGTGGGAGATGAACTTTCCACAGAACACATCCTCCCCTTCGCTTACGACAAGGGAGCCCATGAAGCTGTAGCAAAGGCTGTTGCCGAGGCTGCGGTAAGAACCGGGGTATCAAAATTGTATAAATAAGAAAAACACCCTCGTCATTGACTGACGAGGGTTAAATTTTTTAGTTCATTCGATAAGAAGATATATGCATCCGAGGCGGTCGATCTCATTTGCTGCAAAGCCCTGAAGACCCGCAATGGCGTAGCCCTCGGGAGCAGTGTAGGTGCAGCTGTTGTTTCCCGACCATGTACCTCCGGAGATCGTCCTTCCGTAATTGGTGGTGAAGGAGACGTAGGAGATCCTGTAGGTTCCGAATAGGGATTTCTTTGCTTTGCACAAGGTGACGCTTGTAATGTACTCCCCGGGATTAAAGACGAGAGTCTTTGCGGATCCGCCGTTTCCACCGACTGTAGCGGAGCTGTTCCTGTAATTGAATGTGATACCGTCCACACGGCTTCCCGTGCGGATGGTGAGACTGACGGGAAGTGTTCCGTTCATTTCTTCAAGGAAAGTAAAGTAGTTTCCGCCGCCTCCGCCGAAGGTGTCGCTTGTCTTAACGGTAGGATTGATCTCATAGGCAAAAGTTGCTGTAATGGGATAATGATCGGAAAGAAGATCTCCGTTTGCATCGGTGAATTCAGTAACCAGAAGGTTGTATTCGATTGCCTGAAGATCAACGTTTTTTCCGCTCCTGTACCAGATCTTGTCAACAACTTCATTTGAAGCGGAATTCGGGTTGTCGTGATCCATCAGAGCATCGCCGTCCTGAGGGACGTTTCCGTTTCTTACGAGCTCGATCCATGCGTCCGTGAGACCGCAACTTTCAAGAACCGCTGTTTCGAAGTTATCGCCTTCTCTTGTGTAGCGGGAGTTTGTGTCACCTGCCACTATGACCGCATGACCTGCGGATCGTGCCTGTATCATTGCCGCCAGCTGGTTCATGTTGGAACGTCTTGCGGCAAGTGAAGCATCATCACAGTCGGCATCGGTGTGGATGTTGTAAACGTCTATGATGTAGCCGGGCTCGATCTCGATGGCGGTGAAAAGAATCCCCTTGGGGGTCATCTCGTCTGCACCGTCGGTAATGAATCCGTGGGCATCATTCCACTTAACCCTCACATCCTCATAAATGGGGAAACGTGAGAATGTATCCATACCATCGCCAAAGGGTACGTTTCCGCTGAAACTTGTTTGGTAAGGAAGTGTCAGCTTTGAAACCAGATCGTTATGATAGGCAAAATCCTCCTGAGTGTTAACAATGTCATAGTTGTTGAGCTTTTCACTCATCTGCTTTGTGTAAACGCTCGGATTCGAGCTGGAAAGCAGTGCGGGAAGTCCCGCAACGTTAATGGACAGTACACTGAAAGTGCTTCTCTGTCCTGCCTTTGCCGTCTGCGCCTTGGGCACAGTCAGACCAGCGATCAGAAGTGCGGCTCCCAAAACCGCAGCAACGATCTTTCTTGTTTTTCCACAATACATTTCTTCTCCTCCTTGTTAAAGGTAACGGCACGATCGCTTTGCAATCCTGCCGGATCGGTAGTGACAACTCATATATACTTTTTTTCTTGGCTCCAGTCAACGTTTCCACTAATAATCGAAAAAGTTGGTAACCTTTGTGAACAGCTTTGTTAAAGGCTTCACAGCACTTACCAACTATCATGGAAAGCTGGTGGGTCAGGGGAGAGGATATACACTTTTGCGCAGGACAAATTTTTACAACTTGAAATATTGCATGCAAATGTTAAACTTAATGTAAGTTACAGCATGTTACAAAGGAGATCCCATTGAAGTCCGGATTATTTAAAAAAGGCATATGCATTCTGGCGGCCCTTGCCCTCACTGTCACAGGCTGTGGGAATGAGGAGAGAAAAGCGTCTGTTTCTTATATTTCGGAAAAGTACAGCATTCCGTCTGATAACCAGCTGATCGTTTACACTTCCCACAAGGAGGAGGTGTATCTTCCGATAATACAGGAGTTTGAGGCTGTAACCGGGATCTGTGTTACCGTAAAGGCGGGAGGCACCACGGAGATGTTTGCGGAATTAAAGAATGCCTCTGCGGAAGGGAAATGCGATGTGATGTTCGGAGGCGGCATTGAGAGCTTTGAGGCCGCGAAGGACTATTTCATGCCCTACGCAACCACGGAGAAAGGCATACTTGATAAAGAATTCCTTTCGGAAGACGACCGCTGGACTCCCTTTACAGAGCTGCCTCTGGTCTTTGTTTACAACAGCAGGCTGATCTCGGAAGAGGATGCGCCCTCAAGCTGGAAAGAACTGTTTGATGATAAGTGGAAAGGTAAAGTGGCTTTTGCGGATCTGAGAAAATCCGGAACCAGCTACACCATCATTTCAACTTTCATGCAGTTAAGAGATCTGACTCCCGAGGAGGCCATAAGGGAGCTTTCCGATCTTTTGGACGGAAAAGTCCTTTCTTCTTCGGGGCTTGTGATCCCTCAGATCTCCGACGGAACCTTCCTTGTGGGAGTCACCCTGGAAGAAAGTGCCATAAAGAAAATGGCGGAGGGCTGCGACATCGGGATGATCTACCCCTCCGACGGTACAAGTGCGGTCCCCGACGGCTGCGCAATGGTGAAGAACGCCCCTCACAGTTTCAATGCGGGACGGTTCATGGATTTCATTGTTTCAAAAGCGACCCAGCAATATGCGGCAGAGGAGATAAAAAGAAGGCCGGTAAGGACTGACATGGACCTTCCCGAAGAATTTGCGCCCATAAAAAGGATCGACTTCGACATAGAGGAATCGGCAGAAAATGAAAGCAGAGTTTTTGAACTCTGGGACGAGATCATCGCCGGGGCGGGCAGATGATAAAAAAGCTTGCAAAACACTCTTTTAAAAGAGAGCTTTTCTGGATCTTTCTGTCGGTAACATTGTTTCTGGTAGTCATGGGAGGTTTCCTTACCATTCAGGGCTTCCAGATGCGCATAAAGAGCGATCATGAAAGGGCTGATGAAGAGCAGGAAAAGGTCATAGCTTCCAAAGTCCTTAACATGATGGAGCTTTCCGAAAAGACACTGAGAAGTATCAGCGAGAACAATACAATAATGATGTCTCTGGCAGGGCTTGAGCTGAATCCTCAAACGGTCTATACGGCACTTTACGAGGAGTCGTCGGATGTCAGGAGTTTTGCCATCGTTGAACTTTATACAGAAGGTGACTGCCTCTTCAGTACGGGGCAGAGCGGTGTTTCGGGACATCTTTCCGAGGGCTATTCGATCTTAAGGGAAGCAACTGCAAAAAAAGGAGAACCTGTCTATGCGGTGAACTCCGGAGTGAACGGACCCTACGGTCCCGAGCTTCTCATTGCTGTAAGAGTCATTGATGTTCCGACTTCCGGCTATGCCCTCATCAGGATCCCCGGGGACAGGATAGAGGAAGCCCTGAAGGGATCAATAAACTCCCGTGATGGCTTCATCTTTGCCAACCGGAGACTCCGACCCGTGTGTTCCACGGGATCCGCAGCGGACGGGCGGGATCTGGAACTCATAAGGCGGAACCTTTTCAGCGGAAAAGCCTACAATGAGGATTCCACAGACAACATCTATATCTCGGAAGCAGGACACGGGCTTCTGTGTATCTACATCACACCTCCCGCTTTTGAACCTTCCGCGGTGAGGACCGGCTATGAGATAATGGTGGTAATGGTTGTACTCAGTATCATCCTGTGCCTCGTGGCAGCGTCCTTCATGAGCGGACTTGTGGCAAAGCCTCTGAACACCCTGTCTGCGGCAATGCGTCATTTCAGAAAAGGTGATTTTGATACGAAGATCGAGATCAACAGGGATGATGAGTTCGGGCAGCTGGCAACAGGCTTTAACAAGATGACATCCCAGTTAAAGACAACCATAAATGAAAGAGTTGAAGCACAGAAGAGGCTGAACACCGCAAGGATCGAGATGATGCAGGCTCAGCTCAATCCCCATTTCCTGTACAATACTCTGGACACCATAAAATGGGTGGCAAAGGCAAATCAGGTACCGGAGGTGGCGACCCTTTCCTCGTCCCTTGCGGGACTTTTAAGGACCGGGATCTCGGCGGATCAGTTCATATTATTAAAGGATGAACTGGAGACGGTGAGAAACTACTGCGACATCCAGCGGATCAGATTTGATGACTCCTTTGATGTTGACATTAAGGTTCCGGCGGATCTTGAACAGCTTTTTGTTCCGAAGCTCATCCTTCAGCCCATGGTGGAAAACTCCATAATCCACGGCTTTGAAGGCATGTCACACGGGCATATAGAGATCGATGCGGCCCAGGAAGGGGAAATACTTAAGATCAGCATTACCGATAACGGGAGAGGGATCAACGACGAGACCGTCAAGGCCCTGGAGAACGATGACCCCGAAGCATTAAGGGGACATCTTGGCTTCAATAACGTGAACACCATAATCAGGATCTATTTCGGCAAAGAATACGGAGTGAGAGCGGAACGACCTGAACAGGGAGGAACAAGGATCAGTATTACACTTCCCGTTCTGCACTCCAGGACAGATTTATAATGATACAAACGGGGCAAAACCGTGTAACTAACGGGGGTAGGCCCCGTTTTTTTGCTTCAAAGGCGTCTTTGCAAGTTGTCCTTTGAAAAATGCAGTCCGTCCCCAAAAAGACATGGTTTAAAATTTTGTGA